>JAIXWM010000157.1 GCA_027491255.1 Rubrivivax sp.
CAACCTCAACCGGCGGGCGCAACAGTTGGGCATGACGCTGGTGGCAACCGCTCCAGCGGCGCAGGCGGCTTGAAAAATCACTTGTACGTCAGTCACTTATGGGGAGTTTCTTGAGAGGCATCACCGCGCGACTGCGGACTGGTGTGCTTGAGTATGAACTCGCGCAGAAGTGGTAGTGCTTCGCCCGGTTCGTCTGGAATGACACCATGCCCACAGTCTTCGAACTCACGGTACGTTACAAGGTTGGGCGACAATGCGTTCGCTATATCGCGTTGGCATTCGATCGGTAGCATCGGATCCAACTGGCCGCCTAGGATGAGAGTAGGGCATTGAATTCTTGGCAGGTCTGCCAGCATGTCGAACTCGCGGCCTTCACCACCAACTCTGTTGAACCAAGCTGTTGCGTCCCGGTTCAGTACGACGCGTTCCATCGCGCCGGGTTGTGGACCTCTGCGCGTGTAAAGCGGCAACGCGACCTTCAGCCATGCCCCCAGAACTTCGGGGCTTGTGTCGCCCAACACGAACCTGCGATGTGCAAGTTCGCCCGCCTCCCGACCGCCGAGGCGACCAAACATTGCAACTTTTGCCGCTGTGTGTGAGGTCGCCTGCGCAGTAGTACTTACAAGAGCCAGTGCTTGAGGGTGTGTAGGGTGGCGAGTGGCATAGGCCATGGCGACCATGCCGCCAAAGGAGGCACCATAAACAATGGGCTTCTCGATGTCTAGCGCGTCGCAGAACGCCTTTACATCATCGGCCCACTGGCCGAGGTTCCACGATTCTTTCGAGCCACGGTCACTTCTGCCGTTGCCGCGGTGGTCAAGATAGATGATCTGAGCTACGTCAGATAGTGCCGAGAATGCTGGCCGATAAATCGAGTGATCTACTCCGGGTCCTCCGTGCAAGAGAAGTATCGTAGGAACTTCTTGCATCGAATTGTCAGCGATTCGAAGCTTGGTCCCCTCCGTCTCAAAGAAGAGTCGAACACCGTTGACATGTACTCGCATGTTAGCCTCGGAACGTTGCGGGTTGCCGGTGCTCGAATGTGATGCCTAACTTGTTCTAGGGCGCACTCCTGCGCCCGTATCCGGTTAGCACGTCAACTTCGCGCCACTATCCGGTTACGGGCGCAGCTTACCTTTCGTGAACCCTCCGCGCAAGAGCGGCGGACACACCTCCCGCACCTGAATCGAGGCACTACTACCGCCGCCTCGTCACTTGCGGCCGCGGGTTGCGGCCGAGGCAGCGGCACAGCCCAAGTTCGGTGTCTGCCAGCCGTCAACGGACTCTTGCCGCCGACGATGTCGCCAACCCGCTGTGCGGGCACACCGATGCCCTCGGCCAGTCGGTACTTCGTCAGGCCTGGCCCGCGGTGGCGGCTGCGCGGCGCTGCTGAAGCTGTGCGATGGCGGCATCCGCCCCGTAGGTGCGGCCGGGCTTGATGTCGGGCAGGCCGCGTTGGGCATCGTCGATCAGCAGCTTGTGGATGCGCTCGCGCTCCAGGCGGTGGTAGCAGGCTCACGGCGCGAGGACTTCGAGTCTCGCAAAGTAACTGCGATAGGGGCGTGGGTCCCGCGTCAGCACACTCAGGTTCGAAACGGCCGCATGGGCGCCGATGAAGAAGTCGGGCAACGGCTTGGTCTTGGCACCACCCTGCCGCCGATACCTTGCATAGGCGGCTGCGGCCAAGGCAGCCGCGGCCCAGGGCAACGGCGACCGCAGGGTTTCGTAGACGTCGAGCATCTCGTCCAGGGCGCGGGCATCGGCGCCCGGCATCAACAGCTCGGTGTAGATGACGATGTTGACATGCAAGGGGCTTCGCTCGCTGCACATCTGCAACTTGTCGATCGCCCAGTGATGCCAGGCGCTGCCTTCGTCGATGCAGTCCACCCAGACGTTGGTGTCAACAAGCACGCCGGCCGATCCGTCGTAGCGGGCCAGACTAGCGGGAGCCACGGCGCACCTGGGGCTGCGGGGGGTCTTCGCCGCGGATGAAGCGCATGATCTCGTCGGCACCCAACTGCGCAAACTCGTCACTGAAGCTGCCGCGCACGCGCGCCGCGGCAGCCTCGAGCCGAGCCCGGCGATCCTCCCTGACGCTGGTGCCGACCGGCGTGATGACGATCTTGCCACCCTCGAGGCTGAAGGTGACCTCGCTGCCGGGGGCGACGCCCGCAGCTTGACGGATGTGCTTGGGGATGGTGACCTGCCCCTTCTCGGTGACGAGCATCGCAACCTCGATCGTAAGAATTGGAAGTTGGAATCGTACCTTGAGGGTGGATCGCATCCAACCAACGCGCTGCTCTTGGACTGTGCCATGGGCGGGACACGGGGCAGCCGGGCTTTCGGGGCCACCCGCTAGGCAGACAGGAGCGAACACCGTTGAATGGCAGCCAGTTCCTTCTGCAGCGCTTCTCTGGCGATGGCGGTGTCGTAAGCAGCTTGCCCGCGCAGCCACCAACCGTCACTCAGGCCGAAGTAGCGGCACAGCCGAAGGTCGGTGTCGGCCGTCACGGTAGTCGACGAGCTCGACGTTCGCGGCGCCTTCCGGGGTCCAGACGAAGCAGACACGCCATTGCTGATGGATGCGCATGCTGTGCTGCCCCTTGCGATCATCCCTCAGCGCTTCCAGTGCGCTGCCAGGCGGGATCTTGAGGCTGGCGGTGGTGCCGTACAGCCGCTCAGCCACGGATGTTGGCGGCCTGGCCCGCGGTGGCGGCTGCGCGGCGCTGCTGAAGCTGTGCGATGGCGGCATCCGCCCCGCAGGTGCGGCCGGCCTCGATGTCGGCCAGGCCGCGTTGGGCATCGTCGATCAGCAGCAGGTGGATGCGCTCGCGCTCCAGGCGGTGATCGTCGCCCAGCCGGTCGAGATAACCACGTAAATCCATCGGGATGTTGCTGATGCCGTCGGCCGCCAGGATCAGGCACCGCCCCGCAGCCTGCGCCGGGGCGCGCGGCTGAGCACTTCCGGCGACACGCGCAGCAGCAGCCGGCCCGAGGCGGGCTTCTCAGGCGCCAGACCTTGCTCGTTGCAGTCGCGCAGGTAGTCATCGACGGCGACGGCAAACTCCCGGCGCAATTCGGCGACGGTTTCGCCGTGGAAGCTGATGATGCTGCGCAGGCCGAGGACGCGACCGGCAAAGATGCCGTCGCGCTCGTCGAATTCAATTCGAGCCGTGTGACCACCGTGAGTCATCGTGTTCATGGGCCGATTTTTGCTCGCTCGAGGAACTCTCGACTCGATCGAATACCCCCAGGCCGGCAAGCGCATGACAGGTAGCAGCACAGCCCAAGCTCGCAGACCCCCGTCACCTGGACAGCAGTTCCACATAGGCCTGGTAGCTGTAGACGCGATTCTTCTTCTGGCCGGTGATCTCGGCCACGATGCCCAGGTCTTCCAGCAGATGGATGGCGGCGCTGGCGGTCGGAAACGTTGTCTCCAGGCGCTGCCGGACGAGCGCGACGCTGAAGCGCGGCATCATCGGCAGAAGTTCGAACAGGCGGTAGCTGACCGGCCCGGCCTTGGTGGAGGCCAGCAGGCGCTTGCGGTCGGCTGTGATCAGGCTGGCCACTTCGATGATGCTGCGCACGGCATCGGCGGCGGCCACGGCGACGCCTTCCAGGAAGAAGGACACCCAGCCTTCCCAGTCGCCCTCGGTGCGGATGGCGGACAAGCGCCGGTAGTACTCGGCTTGATGCCGCCTGAGGTAGCCGCTCAGCACCATCAGCGGCTGCTGCAGCAGGCCCCAGTGTTCCAACAAGGCGCCGATCAGCAGGCGGCCGATGCGCCCGTTGCCGTCCAGAAAGGGGTGGATGGTTTCGAACTGGACGTGGATCAGCGCCACCTTCACCAGCGGGGGCGGCAAGTCAGCGTCGGCGGCGTGGATGAAGCGCTCCAGGTCCGTCAACAGATCGGCCATTTGCTGCGGCGGGGGCGGCACGAAGGCAGCGTTACCCGGGCGCGTGCCGCCGATCCAGTTCTGCGATCGGCGGAGCTCGCCAGGCTGCTTGCCGGCGCCGCGCACGCCGTCGAGCAGCAGGCGATGCGCTTCGCAAAGCAGGCGAACGCTGATCGGCAAGCCCTGCGGGTCGCGCAGTTGCCCCTGCACCCAGCGGAAGGCACGCAGACAGTTGGTGACCTCCTCGACGTCGTCGATGTTGCCGACCTCGAGGCCCGCCTCTTCGTCGAACAGGTCGGTCAGCGTGGCCTGGGTGCCCTCGATCTGCGAGGTGAGCAGGGCTTCCTTGCGAATGGCGCTGTACAACAGCCAGTCGACCGAAGCGACCAGGCCCGACACCCCGGCCAGGCGCGCCAAGGCCAACTCGGCCTGTCGGTTCAGATCGACGAAGCAGGTCGGCGCCAGCGGCGGGGCCGCCGGGGGCAGCGGATGCGGCACGAAGGCGCGAATCGGCTCGCCCAGCGTGGTCGTGGTGACGCAGGTGCCGGTGGACCGGGGCATTGAAAGCACGCTTTGACTTCTTGACCGAAGTTAAAGCACGCTTTAACTTTCGGCATCGACATCAAAGCACGGTGACAAGCCGTGCGACATTGAACTCGAAGGCGAGCCGAAGCCCGGTGTCTGCCGGCGTGACGATGCGGTCTTCAAGCTCTTGATCGCCAAAGCTCGGTAGCAGGGCATGGACCCCAGTCGAGGCAGATGACCGACACTGCGGCCGTCCTGCACCACCGCGATGCTCTGCGAGCAAGCTCCAGCACGCGCGCATCGATCCCTACCCCCTTGCGGAACCCCTGCCCTTGCCCCCGCTGCTGCTGCTCTTCTCCTTCGTCAACCTGGTCATCGGCTCGGCCGCCTTCGTCAACACGGGCCTGCTGGAGCCGATGGCGGCTTCGGTGGGCGTCAGCGTGGCGGCGGTGGGGCAGACGACCACGGTCTACGCGGTATCGGTGGCGCTGCTGGCGCCGCTGCTTCTGGCCAGCCTGGGGCGGCTGCCGCAACGCGGCGCGCTGGCGCTGGCGATGGGGCTGTACACCGCGGGCAATGTGCTGACGGCGGTGGCGCAGGACCTGGCCACGCTGCTGGGCGCGCGCGTGCTGATGGGCCTGGGCTCGGTGGCCACGCCGTTGATGGCCGGCATCGCGGTGATGATGATCCCGCCCGAGCGGCGGGCGCGCGGGCTGGCATTGGTCTTCCTGGGCGTGAGCCTGAGCTATGTGGTGGGCCTGCCGCTGGGCGCCTGGGCGGGGCTGGGCTGGGGCTGGCGCGTGCCCACCTGGGCGGCAGCGGCGCTGACGGCGGTGTCGGGGCTGGCGCTGTGGCTGGCCGTGCCGCGCGACACTCCCTCAGCGGCGGGCCCGGCGCTGGCCGGCTTTGCGCGCCTGCTGCGCGACCGCGCGGCGCTGGCGGTGTTCTCGCTGACCTTCACCTACTTCATCGCGATCTTCGTCGTGTTCGCCTACATCGGCCCGGTGCTCACCGACATCGTGCCGATGGACCGCAACACGCTGTCGCTGGCGATCTCGGCCTTCGGTGTGGCCGCCGTCGCAGGCACGCTGCTTGGCGGCCGGCTCACCGACCGCCGCGGCCCCCGCGCCACCCTCACCTTCGGCCTGAGCGGCCTGGTGATCTGTCTGCTGCTGCTGCCCCTGACCGCCCGCCACCCGGCATGGATGATGGGGATCATGATGGCTTGGGGCATGACCGGCTTCAGCATGATGGCAGCGCAGCAGACCCGCCTGGCCCTGATCGCCGGCCCGCAGACCGCGCTGGCGCTGTCGCTGAACACCTCGATGATCTACCTGGGCACTGCCGCCGGCGGCGCGCTGGGCGGTCTGGCGCTGACGGTGCTGGAGCCCCAGTACCTGCCCTGGGTGGGCGCGCCCTTCGGCCTGCTGGCGCTGGTGTGGATGCGGTGGTCGCTCCCGGCCGCGGGTGGCCCGGGGCGTGGGGGCTGAGGGTGGGTCGGAGTCGGCGCTGTCAGGCCACCTGAGAAAGAGGAACCAGTATCTGGACGGATTCGTAGGGCACCGAAACCTGGTTGTCCTCGGTCCGCTCAACGAGGCCGAGTTCCTCCAGGCGGTTGATGTCTGTGTGGACATTGGAATAGTTTCGCTCGGCCGCCTTGGCAAGGGAATAGACACTGCAGGGGCCCACACGGCGCAGGGTGTCCAGAAGGTCCACGCGTGCAGGCGTCAGCTCTGAGAACAGAGCTCTGGCCGACTCGAAGCTCAGCCTGAAGTCCGCAGGTACTCCACGCTGCGACGCTGCCAGTTGGGCACGGGCAGACCGCACTGCAGACCCTCTGCGAGCGACCTCGATGATGGCCTTCATGGCGCCCTCCAGTTGTCGACATCCCGCTCGAAATCATCGAGGAGCTTGTCGACGGATTCGAACTCGTAGCTCAGTTCTTGTCCGTTGACATGCCGATGATCGCCTTTGCCGCGCTCGTTGTCGTACCTGACCCGGTCGATCCCGCCGCAGCCGAAATAGAGTCGGAACTTGAAATCGTGCGTACTCGGCGGCAGGGGCCGAGGCAGCCGCCAGATCACGACCTCCACGATCGCACCGTCATCGCGGACTTCCTTGGTTCGCGCAAGCAGAACGGCCTTCTTGTATTGCATGTTAACAATACATCGTGCGAAGGTCGAGAAGGACAGTGGCGGTCGCTTGGCCGCTGGCGACCGGCCTCGCCCAAGCCTGTTGAAACCGGGTTCAGAACCAGAGCCAGATGCGGCGCAGCCAGCCGGGCAGGCGGTCGGCTTCGGGACGGTAGTGCTGGCGCAGGGGGATGTGCATGTCGGTCTCCTTTCGGAAGACTGTACACGCATACAGTGCTGTGATTCAAGACAGTTCTGGGGATTCCCGAGCCTTCTGCTCGGGTCTTCCATTCGGATCGGGGGGCCGCGCACCGGCCGGTGCCCTGCCCACTGCACCCTGCCCTAGGGCCCAGGCTCAGTACGCCATCCAGCCCACGTGGCTGGCCGCCGGCAGCGGCGCGGGCAGGGCCAGCCGCGCCACCGGGCCCCGGGCCAGTTGGGTGGCGTCCAGCACCACCAGTTCGCCGCAGCCCTGCGCGGCGTCATGCGTCCAGGCCAGCAGCCAGCCGTCGTCTTCGGCCTCGCCACGGGGCACGAACTGCGGCGCGGTGACGTAGACGCGCGGGCCGGCGTCCCACAGGCTGTCGGTGCGGCCCGAGTCGGCGTCGAGCTTGGCCACCGCGTGGTACCAGTAGTAGGCGTTCTCCACCGGCTCGTCACCCCGGCTGCCCTGGGCCGAGACGTAGACCCAGCGGTGGCGGCGCCCGGTGCGGTCTTCACGGATGCAGGGCGCCTCGCCGCCAGCGTGGTGGTGCACGGTCACCTGGTGCGCGCCGCTGCCCAGGTCCAGCACGTGCCGGCTCAGGAACGGCCCCACCTCGGCCTGCGGGCCCACCGCCGCGCGATGCCCGCGCCCCAGGCCCGGCGGGTTCAGCCAGTCGAAATCCAGCAGGCCCCGATAGGTGGTGGTGTCGGCCACCAGCCGGCCGTCCTGCTCGTACGCGTTGGCCACGTGAAAGCTCTGCCACCCGTCGGGCAGCGGCATCACGCGCACCGGCCCCTCGCCTCGGCGCGGCACCGCCAGCACGCGCGAGGCGCCGGGCGGCAGCCCCACGGTGTCCAGCGGCACCATGCCGCCCAGCGCGAAGCGCGGCACGTCGAGCAGGCCCAACTGCACGACGACGTAGTGGTTTTCGGTGGCGACCGTGTCGTGCAGCAGCGCGCCCTTGACCCCGAGCGAGCGCTTGACGCGGGCACGCTCGCGCCACTGCGCGTCGAACTCGACGAAGGTGACGCTGTCGCTGCCCAGCACGCCCGGCGTCATCGCGTAGGCCACCAGGTGCCCGCTGTGCGGGTCGAAGCGCGGCATCGCCGACACCTGGGTCAACCCGCCGCCCAGGGCATTGAGCGGCGCAGGGCCCGTGGTGGCCAGCGTCTGGGCATCGAGGCAGTGATGCCCGTCCGCATCGGACGCCACCACCGCCCCGCCCCAGGCATAGACCTCGTGCGCCGCGCCGGTGGACAACTGCATGCGCCCCAGGTTGGCCAGCCGCCCGCCGGGCCGGTTGGTGAAGGGCCGCCGGCCCAGCAGCCGGCCGGCTGCCTGCTCGCGCCGTGCGAGCGGCAGGTCCACGTGGCGGGCGTGGTAGACCACCCGCCCGCCGTCGAAGCACGCCGAGGCCACCGTGCCATAGCCGTCCAGAAAGTGCACCGGCGTGCGGCCCGCGTGCTGCACCCCGGGGCCGTTGCGCAGCAGCGTGCCGCGCAGCCCTTCGGGCAGCGCGCCGGCAATCAGCGGCAGCTCGAGCCCGCGCACTTCGGCCGGGGCGGTGAACAAGTAGTGGTGGTCAGGCATGGGGCAGGTCTCCTCCAGATGACGGGATCACGCCGAAAACGCCCGCTGAGCATGCGTGGCGCGACGGGTCGCTGCCGGGTCATCGTAGGGGCCCCCAGGCGACCCCGCCTCGGTATTGCCCCGGGGTCGAGGCCCGCGCACAATCACTTCGGAGAAGGCCAAACCAAGGAGACCATCCTGATGATCCCGAGACGCCTCGCCCTGTCCGCGTGCGCCGCCACCGCCCTGATGGGCGCCCTGCCCGCCGCGGCGCAACAGTCCGACCCCTGGCCCACGCGGCCCGTCACGCTGGTGGTGCCCTTTGCGCCGGGCGGCCCCACCGACACGGTGGCGCGGATGCTGGCCGAGCGGCTGCAGGCCCAGTGGAAGCAGCCGGTGGTGCTGGACTACAAGCCGGGCGGCGGCACGATGGTGGGCACGCAGCTGGTGGCGCGGGCGCCCGGCGACGGCCACACGCTGGGTATGGCGATCAGCGCGCTGATGATCAACCCGGCGCTGCAGCCCAAGATGCCCTACGACACGCTGAAGGACCTGGCCCCGGTGGCGCTGATCGGGCAGGCCCATTTCGGCCTGTTCGCGCACCCCTCGCTGGAGGCGCGCAACATGCCCGAGCTGATCGCCTACGCGCGCCGCAATCCGGGCAAGCTGTCCTACGCCACGCCCGGGGTCGGCACCGGCACGCACCTGGCCGGGGAGCTGATGCAATCGCTGGCCGGCGTGCAGATGGTGCACGTGCCCTACCGCGGCAGCGCCCCGGCGCAGCAGGACGTCATCGCCGGCCGGGTGCCGCTGCTGTTCGACGTGCAGTTCTCGGCCATGCCCTTCGTGCGCGAAGGCCGCCTGAAGCTGCTGGCGCTGGCCAGCCCGCGCCGGGCCCAGCTGACGCCCGAGGTGCCGCTGATGGAAGAGACGCTGCCAGGCTTCAGCGCGATGAGCCTGATCGGCGTGATCGCCCCGGCCGCGACGCCACGGCCGCTGGTCGACCGTATCGCCGCCGACATCGGCACGGCCGTGCGATCGCCCGAGATGGGGGCCCGGATGGCGCAGCTCGGCATGGAGCCCGTCGGCTCCACCTCCGCCGAATACGAGGCGATCGTGCGCACCGAGATCGCCAAGTGGACGCAGGTCGTCAAGACGGCCGGCATCAAGCTGGACTGAGGGGGCCCCGATGGACTGGAAGATCACCCCGGTCGGCCCGCTGGGCGCCCGCGTCGAGGGGCCGGATCTGCGCGAGCCGCTGACGCCGGCGCAGGTGCGGCGCATCGAGCAGCTGATGGACGAGCACGCGGTGCTGGTGTTCCCGGGCCAGCAGATCGACCAGCACCAGCAGATCGCCTTTGCGCGCAGCCTGGGGCCGCTGGATCTGGGGCTGCGCAAGATCACCGGCGGCGGAGCGCACCGCTTTGCCTACGACGAGCTGGCCGACATCTCCAACGTCAAGGCCGACGGCAGCATCGCCGGCCGCGACGACCCCAAGATCGTGGGCAACGTCGCCAACCAGCTGTGGCACAGCGATTCCAGCTTCCAGCGCCCGCGCGCCAAGTACTCGATGCTGCACGCCGTCGTGGTGCCCGGCTTCGGCGGCGAGACCGAGTTTGCCGACCTGCGCCTGGCCTGGGACACGCTGCCCGCCTGGCTGCAGCAGCGCGTGCGCGGCCTGCGCGCCGTGCACTACGCGCTGCACTCGCGCTTCATGCTGGGCGCCACGCACTACACCGAGGCCCAGCGGGCGGCCATGCCGCCGGTGGAATGGCCGCTGGTGCAGACCGACCCGCGCAGCGGGCGCACCGTGCTCTTCGTCGGTGTGCACGCCTGCGAGATCCCGGGCATGACCCTGGCCGAAGGGCGCATGCTGCTGGCCGACCTGCTGGAACACGCCACGCGGCGCGAGCACGTCTACCAGCACCGCTGGGCCGTCGGCGACCTGGTGATGTGGGACAACACCACCACCGTGCACCGCGGCCGCTGGTTCGACTTCGCCGAGCGCCGCGAGTTGCGCCGCGCCACCACCGAGGAAGTGCAGGCCTCGCCCGAGGCGCTGGCGGCCTGAGCCTGCGCCGGCTTCAGCGCGCCGCCGCCAGAGCTGGCGCCAGATCGGCGTGCCAGCGCTGCCAGTCACGGCCCGGATGCACGGTGCCGCAGTGCGGGCAGCGGCGGGCGGCCTCGTCGGCGTCGTAGAAGCGGCGGTAGACCACGGGCAGGTCCTCGACGATGCTGGCCAGCTGCAGCTCGCTGCGGTGCACCGAGGTGCCGCAGCGGGCGCAGAACCACTCGAAGGCGTCCAGCACGCCGGCCGGCCGCGGCAGTTCGATCACGGTGCACAGGCTGCCCGGCTCGGGGCGCTGCGGCGAATGCAGCACGTGCGCCGGCAGCAGGAAGATGTCGCCTTCGCGCAGATCGATGCGCTCGAACTTGCCGCGGTCGGCCACCAGCAGCTGGGCGTTGCCCCTGAACTGGTGGAAGTACTCCTCGTAGGGGTCGTCGTGGAAGTCGGTGCGCTGGTTCGGGCCGCCGACCACGGTGACGATCATGTCCGAGTCCTTCCAGACCTGCTGGTTGCCCACCGGCGGTTTCAGCAGGTGCTGGTGCTCTTCGATCCAGCGCGCGAAGTTGATCGGTCGACGCATCGGGAGTCTCCTTTCCAGAGGGTACTCGAAGGGTTCAGGCCGCGGCGCCGCCAAAGCGCCGCACGGCGCGCCGTGCCAGCACGCCGGCCAGGTGGCAGCGGTAGTCGGCGCTGGCGTGCAGGTCGCCGTGGGCGATGCCGGCGTCGGGCCGCAGCCCGTCCAGCGCCTCGGGCGCGAAGCGCTGCGCGAGCCGGGATTCGGCCTCGGCCCAGCGGCACACGCCCTGGCCCAGGCCGGTGACGGCCACGCGCACCGCGCCGCCGGCCTGCCGGGCCACCGCCACGCCCGCAAGCGCGAAGCGCGATGCGGGCTGCTCCTCCTTCGCGTAGTGCAGCGCCTGGCGGCTGGCAAAGCGCGCGCCCACCAGCACCTCGTCGGGCTCGAGCGCGGTGGCGAACAGGCCGGTGAAGAAGTCGTCGGCGGCGATCTCGCGCCGGTCGGTCACCAACGTCGCGCCGGCGGCCAGCACGCCGGCGGGCCAGCAGGCCGCGGGGTCGGCGTTCGCGAGCGAGCCGCCCAGCGTGCCGCGCTGGCGCACTTGCGCGTCGGCGATGCCACCGGCCAGCGCCGCCAGGCCGGGCAGGCGCTCGCGCACCAGCGGCGCGGCGGCCACCGCGGCGTGCGTGCACATCGCCCCGATCCACAGGCCGTCGCCGTCGGCGCGCAGGCTGCGCAACTCGGCGACGCGGCCCAGGTCGATCAGCACCGGCGGCGCCGACAGGCCGAGCTTCATCGCCGCCAGCAGGCTCTGGCCGCCGGCCAGCAGCCGGGCTTCCGGGTTCTCGCGCAGCGCTGCCACGGCGTCGGCCACCTGGGCGGCGCGGCGGTACTCGAAGGGGCTCAACCCGCCTCCCCCCGCATCTGCCGCAGGCCCTGGCAGACGGCCGCGACGATGCCTTCGTAGCCGGTGCAGCGGCACAGGTTGCCCGACAGCGCATAGCGCACGGCCGCGGGCTCGGCGGGCACGCCCTCGGCCGCCATCGCCACCGCGCGCAGCACCATGCCGGGCGTGCAGAAGCCGCACTGCAGGCCGTGGTGCTCGCCGAAGGCCTGCTGCATCGGGTGCAGGGTGCCGTCGGCCTGGTCCGCGGGCGCCAGGCCCTCGATCGTGGTGACCTGGCTGCCGTCGGCCTGCAGCGCGAGCAGGTTGCACGATTTCACCGGCGCGCCGTCCACCAGCACGGTGCAGGCCCCGCACTGCGCGGTGTCGCAGCCCTGGTGCGTGCCGGTCAGGCCCAAGTCCTCGCGCAGCAGTGCCACCAGCAGGCGCTCGGCCGGCACGCGGCAGCGCACCGGGCGGCCGTTGACGCTGAGTTCGAGCGGCTCGTCCATGCCCCGTACCCCGTGCCCCGGGCTCAGGCCAGGCGCAGCCCGCTGCGGGCGAAGGCCTCGCGGGTGGCGGCCTTCTCGGCTTCGCTCAGGTTCAGCAGCGGCCGGCGCACCGGCCCGCCGGCCTGCCCCAGCAGCTCCAGCCAGTACTTGGTGCAGGCCTGCGGCGTGCCCGAGGGCCGGGCCGAGCGGAAGGCCTGGCGCGCCGGCTCCAGGCTGTCGCGCACCGCGCGCGCCTCGGCGTGGCGGCCCTCGAAGGCCAGGCGCGTGTACTCGTTGATGCGCCGGTCCACCTTGGTCTGCAGCAGGAAGGGCGGCGTCGAGCACAGGTACAGGCGCCAGCCCAGCTCGATGATGTTGTCCAGCCAGTCCTCCTCGGACGCGGTGCTGACCAGGATCTTGTCGCCGGCCAACGCGGTCAGCTCGCGGTACAGCGCGCGGTCGACGCTGTACTTGATGGCGACGATGTTGGGCAGCTCGGCGATGCGCGCGCACAGCTGGGGGCTCATCACGTAGCCGCAGTCGGGGTGGTTCCACAGCGCGATGCCGATGTCGAGCTGCTCGCTCAGGTGGCGGTAGTACTCGTAGACCGTCTCGTCGGGCCGGTGGTGGAAGTGCAGCACCGGGCTGTGGACGACGATGTAGTCGGCGCCGATGGCCTGCGAATGGCGCGCCAGCTCGAGCACGACGTCGAGGTGGGTGTCGGAGCACGAGGTGACGATGCCGCAGCGGCCGGCGGCCTCTTCCACGGCCAGCTCGAAGGTGCGCTTGCGCTCGGCCACCGACATCGAGAAGAACTCGCCCTGCTTGCCGCTGACGAAGAGCCCGCCCAGCTCGAGGTCGCGGATCCAGTGGCGCAGGTTGCGGCGCAGGCCGGCTTCGTCGAGCGACAGGTCTTCGGCGAAGGGCGTGGCCGTGGCGGCCCAGACGCCGCGGAAATGCTCGCGCGCGTAGGCTTTGGCGTCGTGCTTGCGGTAAGGAACGGTCATGGTCTCACTCCGTGGTGGGGCCTCCTGCCATCGCGCGCCACAGGCGCTCGGCAGTGAGCGGGAATTCGAGCTCGGGCTCGCCGAAGGCCGACAGCGCGTCGGCGGCGGAGTTCAGCAGCGCCGCCGGCACGCCGATGCAGCCGGCCTCGCCCACGCCCTTGGCGCCCAGCGCGTTGGCGGCGGTGGGCTGGTGCAGGCTGTGCAGCTCGACGGCCGGCAGGTCGTCGGCGCGCGGCACGGCGTAGTCCATCAGCGAGCCGGTCAGCAGCTGGCCCTCGTCGTCGTAGACGATGCGCTCCAGCAGGGCCTGCCCCAGGCCCTGGGCCAGGCCGCCGACGAGCTGGCCGCGTGCCAGCGGCGGCGAGACCACGTGCCCGGCGTCGTCGACCCAGACGATGCGCTCGACGCGCGGGCGGCCGGTTTCGCGGTCGATGGCCAGGCGGGCGATCACGCAGCCGTAGCTCCAGGCCTCGGCCGGCGCGTGGTAGATCTCCTCGGCGCTGATCGGCAGCGGCTCGCCCGCGGCGCGGCGGCGGGCCACGGCCTGCGCGGCCCGCAGCACCGCGCTGCCGCCGATCGCCATGCTGCGGCTGGCCAGCGCGCCGATGCCCTCGGGCCCGTGGGCGGTGTCGCCTTGGCGCACCGTCACCTGCTGCGGCGCGCAGCCCAGCGCCTGCGCGGCGATGGCCGCATAGCTGGTCTCGTGGCCCTGCCCCTGCGCGCACGAGCCGCTGGCCACCTCGGCGCGGCCGTCGGCGTGGAGCGTCACGCGCGCGCTCTCCCAGCCCTGGCCGCAGGGCTCCACGTAGAGCGCGGCGCCGATGCCCACCAGCTCGCCGGCGGCGCGCCGCTGCGCCTGGCGCGCGCGCTCGGCCTCGTAGCCGAAATGCCGGGCCGCGCCGTCCAGCGCGGCGCGGTAGTCGCCCGCGTCCAGCATCTCGCCGGTGGGGGTGCGCCAGGGCATCTGCGCGGCGTCGACCAGATTGCGGCGGCGCAGCTCCAGCGGGTCGCAGCCCAGGCGGCGCGCGGCGCGCTCCACCAGGCGCTCCATCAGCAGCGCGGCCTCGGGGCGGCCGGCGCCGCGGTAGATCGTCACCGGGGCGGTGTGCGAGCGCCGCAGGCTCGCCTGGATGTCGACGCCGTCGACGCGGTAGGGACCGGGCAGGATGCGCGCGGCATTGCGTGCCGGCACCACGGCGCTGAAAGGCAGCCAGGCGCCGGCGCTGGCCTGCAGGCGCGCGCGCAGGTGCAGGAAGCGGCCTTCGGCCGAGCACGCGAGCTCGCCTGCCAGCCGCAGGCCCCGGCCGTGCATGCCGGCGGTGAATTCCTCGGCGCGCGAGGCAGCCCAGCGCACGGCGCCCCGGCGCTGCCACGCGGCCCAGGCGACGGCGATCTCCTCGGGCCCGAGCGAGGAGCGCGCGCCGAAGGCGCCACCGACGTCGGGCGACATCACGCGCACCTGCGCCGCCGGCAGGCCCAGCGCGCGGGCGAGGTCGGCGCGCGCGCGCCAGGGCGTCTGCGTGGGCAGCCACACGTCGAGACGCTGCTCGGCCTCGGCCCAGGCGGCCACCACGCCCCGGGGCTCGAGCGCCAGCGCCACCACGCGCGGCTGCGCGTGGCTCATGCCCACCACGCAGGGCGCCCGGGCCGGCGCATCGCCGCTGCGGTGCGCGATGCGCGCCATCTCGGGGGCGGCCGGGTCGTGGTCGCCCCAGGCCGGCAGTGGCTCGGCGTCCAGCACCACGGCCTCGGCCCCGCGGTGCGCCGCCTGCGCCGTGGCCGCCAGCACCAGCGCCACCGGCTGGCCGACGTGCAGCACCTCGCCGGTGGCGAGCAGCGGGAAGTCGTTCGTCTGCAGGCCGGGCACCAGCGGGTTGGGCGGTGGCATGGTGATGCCGGGCAGATCAGCCGCGGTCAGCACCGCCTCGACCCCGTGAACCGCAAGCGCCTCGGCGCTGTCGATGCCGTCGATGCGCGCATGCGGATGGGCGCTGCGCGCGAAGGCGGCGTGCAGCAGGCCGGGCAGCGCAATGTCGTGCACGTAGCGGCCGGCGCCGGTGAGCAGGCGGCGGTCTTCCACGCGGCTCAGCGCAGGGCGCGCGGTTGCGCCGGTCGGTGGCATGCGTGTGGAGTGCGGGCGTTGTCCGGGCAAAGCGGTCGGGCGGTCGGGCGGTCGGGCGGTCGGGCGGTCGGGCGGTCGGGTGCTCAGGTGCTCAGGTGCTCAGGTGCTCAGGTGCTCAGGTACTCAGGGGCGCAGGTGCTCAGGGCCTCAGGTGCTCCGGTTCCCGGGGGCTCAGGCGGTGCCAGCCAGCTTCAAGCCGATGATGCCGCGACGATGCGGGGCTGACAAGCCGCTCCAGCGTGGCCGGCTCACCGAACGGCCCCAGGGCCACAAAGCCGGTGGCATCGCGCACATCCCTACCAGACCGCATGCGAGGTACCGACTGGCAGCGACTTCTCGCCACCCTCAGCAGCGCGACGCTGAGCTCCGTGAACCCGACCGGGAGCACGCTCGGCCACCGCAGCGAGAACCCCTCGGTGCACTTCAGCCCGATGGCCCACGCCACCTCGAACAGGCCTGCGACCATCCTCAGCAACCAGGGCATCCACCACCGCGCGCACCACTTGCACAAGCCCGTTGCGCGAGCGCGCGACGGGCAGAACCGCCGAAGCCGGGCCAGGCCCGGCACGAGATCGGATCGTAGTCGACGCGCGCCGGGGCCTCGGCGCTCGGCCCACGGCCCGGGCAGATGGCCCCGCGCGCGCCGGGCCCCGGCAGGCCCGGCGCGCGCGCGAATCCGATCGGCATCCGGTGCCCAAACTGTACTTGTCATTCACCGACGAAGGCCCACGCAACCAGGAGTTCACATCATGAAGAACGTCACCCGCCCCCGCCGCAAGGCGAAGAGAGCGGCGCTGGCCGCCCTGGCGCTCGGGGCTGCAGCCTCGGCATCGCTCGCCAACGGCGGCTATACCTACCCGGCCGGCATCGCCTGCACCTTCCCGCTGACGATCTCGGACGACGGCAGCGGCCATCGCGTGGAGCGCAGCTTCTACGACCGCAACGACAACCTCGTCCGGATGATCAACAACGGCACCGGGCCGGCCTTGACGCTGACCAACGCCTACACCGGGGCCTCGCTCACGTTGCAGGGCAACGGCGCGAACATGCTCTACAATCCCCAGGCGGATGGCACCATGCTGGGTCGGACCACCGGACACGTCGTGCTGATCATGTTCCCGACCGATTCGCCACCCGGGCCCACCACGGTGCTGTATGTCGGCCAGCTGGTCTTCACCTACGACCCGAATTCGAGCACCAACTTCACCGTGGTGCAGAGCTCCAGCGGGAGGCAGGTGGACATTTGCCAAGCTCTGTCCTGAGCGGCACGACCGCGCCTGACCCGCCGCGCTACAGCGGACCAGCACACGGCCCTCATGGGGCCGTTTCTTCATGCCCCCTTGGCCCGCTTCAGGAGCCCAATTTCATTTTTCAGAACAAACGGCTCTGTTCAAGCCAAGCGCGAACGTGTCTTTCTTGCAAGCCAACGGCTCTTCTTCCGGTCGAACAAGTCATCCCCGTTCGGGCTGAGCCTGTCGAAACCCCGGCGGAGCACCCAGGCTTTCGCGCCCTTCGGCAAGCTTGTCCTGAGCGAAGCCGAAGGACGCTGGGCAGACGGCTTGGGCGACTTGCTCCTCAACCTCCCAGCGGTTCCGGAGCGCCAGCCGGCAGCGATGCGCGCCGCGCCGGTCTGTCTAGGCAGCGGCAGCGATCTGGCCCTCAGCGGCGCGGCGCTGGCAGAGGTTGGTGCGGATCGGCAGAAGTAGAACCGAAACGAGCCCTGGGGTTGGAGGCGCTCGCTATACTGAAACCGTCAGGAGAGAGTCGTTGGAGGGGGCAGCCCCGAGCAACGGCCGCCGAAGGCGAGCGCAGGTCGCGAGGCCCGCGCGTAACGCTCAGGCAAAAGGACTGGCGAGCGCCCCCAGGGGCGTCACCTCACTGGAGAGAGCCGCCGTGTTTCGGCACGGCGTCCACCGAAGGGGCAAGCGGTGCCGGCTCGCAGCGGCGCCGCCAATCTCTCAGGTAAAGCGGACAGCGGGGTCAGGGCCGTCGGGCAACCGGCGGCGGAGCTGACCTTGCCGGAGACCACGCTTGACCGACGCCCTCGCCCGCACCCCGCTGCACGCGCTGCACCTCGAACTCGGCGCCCGCATGGTGCCCTTTGCCGGCTACGAGATGCCGGTGCAGTACCCGGCCGGCATCCTGGCCGAGCACGCCGCCTGCCGCGACAGCGCGGCGCTGTTCGACGTCTCGCACATGGGGCAGGTGCTGCTGCGCGGGCCCGACGCTGCCGCCGCGCTCGAGGCGCTGGTGCCCGTGGACGTGGCCGGCCTGGCCGTGGGGCAGCAGCGCTACGCCCTGTTCACCAACGAGGCCGGCGGCCTGCTCGACGACCTGATGGTGGTGCGGCGCGAGCACGACCTGATGCTCGTCGTCAACGCCGCCTGCAAGGCGCAGGACGTGCAGCACCTGCAGCAGCATCTGGCCGCCCGCTGCGAGGTGCAGCCGCTGCCCGGGCGCGCGCTGCTCGCGCTGCAGGGCCCGCGCGCCGTCGAAGCGCTGGCGCGGCTGGCGCCGGGCGTGGCGGCGCTGCGCTTCATGACCGGTGGCGCGTTCACGCTGGCCGGCTCGGAAGCCTACGTCACGCGATCGGGCTACACCGGCGAGGACGGCTTCGAGATCTCGGTGCCCGACGAAGCCGCGCCGGCCCTGGCACGCGCGCTGCTGGCCCAGCCTGAGGTGCGCCCGGCCGGCCTGGGCGCGCGCGACACGCTGCGGCTGGAAGCCGGGCTGTGCCTGTACGGGCACGACATCGACACCGCCACCACCCCGGCGGAAGCTGGTCTGTCCTGGGCGATCCAGAAGGTGCGCCGCGCCGGCGGCGCGCGCGCCGGGGGCTACCCGGGCGCGGCCGTCATCGACGCGCAACTGGCCGCCGGCCCCGCGCGCCGCCGCGTCGGCCTGCTGGGCCTGGAGAAGGCCCCGGTGCGCGAAGGCGCGCCGCTGCTCGACGACAGCGGCCGCACCATCGGCCGCGTGACGAGCGGCACTTCGAGCCCGACGCTGAAGCAGCCCATCGCGATGGGCTACGTGGAGGCCGCGCTGGGCGCACCCGACACCGCGCTGTGGGCCGAGGTGCGCGGCCGTCGCCTGCCGATGCGGGTGGCGCGGCTGCCTTTCGTGCCGCACCGCTACGTGCGGGGCTGAGGCCCGTGGCCTCACCCTGCCCTCCCCCTGCCCGTACACCCCACAGAATCCTCACCCTGACCGAACCCGCCGCCCGCCGGCACCCCAGGAGCCCCACACCATGACGACCATGTTCACCCCTGACCACGAGTGGATCAACCTCGAGGACCACGAAGCCGCCGTCGTCGGCATCACGCAGCACGCGCAGGATGCGCTGGGCGACGTGGTCTTCGTCGACCTGCCGCAAGTAGGCGCGACGCTGAAGCAGGGCGACACCGCTGGCGTCGTCGAATCGGTCAAGGCCGCGGCCGACGTCAAGATGCCGGTCTCGGGCGAGGTGGTCGAGGTCAACGAGGCGCTGCGCGCCGACCCCTCGCTGGCCAACAGCGACCCGATGGGCGCGGGCTGGTTCTTCAAGGTGCGCGTGGCCGACATGGCCGAGTTCGAGCGCCTGATGGACCCGCCGGGCTACGACGCGCTCCTGAAGACGCTCTGAGTCCCCTGCCAATCCACCTCCCGCCCCAGCCGCCATGCTGATGCACGCCCACCCCCCGCTGCCCGAGCTCGAGCGCGCCGACGAGTTCGTCCCCCGCCACATCGGCCCGACGCCCGACGACGAGGCGCACATGCTGTCGGTCATCGGCGCGGCCTCGCGCCGGGCGCTGATCGAGGCCGTGGTGCCGCGCGCGATCGCGCGCAGCCGGCCGATGGCCCTGCCCGCGCCGGTGACCGAAGCCCAGGCCCTGGCCGAGATGAAGGCGCTGGCCGGGCGCAACCGGGTGCTGAAGAACTACATCGGCCAGGGCTACCACGGCACGCACGTGCCGGGCGTCATCCTGCGCAACATCCTCGAGAACCCGGCCTGGTACACCGCCTACACGCCCTACCAGGCCGAGATCTCGCAGGGCCGCATGGAGGCGCTGGTCAACTTCCAGACCATGGTCTGCGACTTGACGGGCATGGCGATCGCCAACGCGTCGATGCTCGACGAGGCCACCGCCGCGGCCGAGGCGATGACGCTGGCGCGGCGCAGCGTGAAGAGCCGGTCGGACACGATCTTCGTCGCCGACGACTGCCACCCGCAGACGATCGAGGTGCTGCGCACGCGCGCCGAGCCGCTGGGGCTGCAGGTTCGCGTGGGCGACCTGGACGCGCTGCTGGCCGACAGCGAGTGCTTCGCCGTGCTGGCCCAGTACCCGGGCACCACCGGCCGCCTGCGCGAGCTGAAGCCACTGGCCGAGGTCGCGCACGCGCGCCAGGCGGCGCTGATCGTCGCCGCCGACCTGCTGGCGCTGACGCTGCTGGTGCCGCCGGGCGAGTGCGGCGCCGACATCGTCGTCGGCACCAGCCAGCGCTTCGGCGTGCCGATGGGCGGCGGCGGGCCGCACGCGGCCTACCTGGCCTGCCGCGACGAGTTCAAGCGCTCGATGCCCGGGCGGCTGGTGGGCGTCAGCGTCGACGCGCACGGCGACCCGGCCTACCGCCTGGCGCTGCAGACGCGCGAGCAGCACATCCGGCGCGAGAAGGCCACCTCCAACATCTGCACCGCGCAGGTGCTGCTGGCGGTGATGGCCAGCATGTACGCCGTCTACCACGGCCCGCAGGGGCTCAAGCGCATCGCGCAGCGCGTGGCCGCCTACACGGCGGTGCTGGCGCGCGGGATGCAGGCCATGGGCCACCGCCTGCTGCACGCGCAGGCCTTCGACACGCTGGCCGTGGAGACCGGCGCGCGCACGGCCGAGATCCTGCAGCGCGCTCTGGACGGCGGCGCCAACCTGCGCCGCGTCAGCGACACCGTGCTCGGCATCACGCTGGACGAGACCACCACGCGCGCCGACCTGGCCGCGCTGTGGTCGTGGTTCGCCGCGCCGGGCCAGGTCCTGCCCGAGGTCGCCGCGCACGAGGCCGGCATCGAGCCGCTGCTGCCGGCCGCGCTGCGCCGCAGCAGCGCCTACCTCACGCATCCGGTCTTCAACACCCACCACAGCGAAACGCAGATGCTGCGCTACCTGCGCAGCCTGGCCGACAAGGACCTGGCGCTCGACCGCACGATGATCCCGCTGGGATCGTGCACGATGAAGCTGAACGCCACGAGCGAGATGATCCCGGTCACCTGGCCCGAGTTCGCGCAGATCCACCCCTTCGCGCCGGCCGACCAGCGCGCCGGCTTCCAGGCGCTGGCCGAGCAGCTGGTGGCCTGGCTGTGCCAGGCCACCGGCTACGCCGGCATCAGCCTGCAGCCCAATGCGGGCTCGCAGGGCGAGTACGCCGGGCTGCTGGTGATCCGCGCCTGGCAGCGCGCGCGCGGCCAGGGCCACCGCGACATCTGCCTGATCCCCGAGTCGGCGCACGGCACCAACCCGGCCAGCGCGCAGATGGTGGGCATGACGGTGGTCGTCGTGAAGTGCGACGCGCAGGGCAACGTCGACCTCGACGACCTGCGCGCCAAGTGCGAGCAGCACAGCCAGCGCCTGGCGGCGGTGATGATCACCTACCCCTCCACCTACGGCGTCTTCGAGACCCGCGTGCAGGCGCTGTGCGAGCTGGTGCATGCCCATGGCGGGCGCGTCTACGTCGACGGCGCGAACATGAACGCGCTGGTGGGCGTGGCCGCGCCGGGCGAGTTCGGCGGCGACGTCAGCCACCTGAACCTGCACAAGACCTTCTGCATCCCGCACGGCGGCGGCGGCCCGGGCGTCGGGCCGGTGTGCGTGGTCGAGGATCTGGCGCCCTTCCTGCCCGGGCACGCCAGCGGCGGCGTTGGCGGGCCGCAGTCGGTGGGCGCGGTCTCGGCCGCGCCGCTGGGCAATGCCGCGGTGCTGCCGATCAGCTGGATGTACGTGCGCATGATGGGCGCCGACGGCCTGCGGGAAGCCACCGAGACCGCCATCCTGTCGGCCAACTACGTGGCCGCGCGCCTGGCCGACCACTACCCGGTGCAGTTCAGCAGCGGTGTGCCGGGCCTGAAAGGCGGCGGCGTCGCGCACGAGTGCATCCTCGACCTGCGCCCGCTGAAGGAGACCTCGGGCATCAGCGCCGAAGACGTGGCCAAGCGCCTCGTCGACTACGGCTTCCACGCCCCGACGCTGAGCTTCCCGGTGGCCGGCACGCTGATGGTCGAGCCCACCGAGAGCGAGCCGCTGGCCGAGCTGGACCGCTTCTGCGACGCGATGATCGCCATCCGCCAGGAGATCGCGCAGGTCGAGGCCGGCGCCTGGCCGCGCGACGACAACCCGCTGAAGCACGCGCCCCACACCGCCGCCGCGCTGCTGGCCGCCGACTGGGCCCGCCCCTACAGCCGCGAGCAGGCCGCCTACCCCGTGCCCGGTCTGCGGCGCCAGAAGTACTGGCCCCCGGTGGGGCGCGTGGACAACGTGTGGGGTGACCGCAACCTGTTCTGCAGCTGCGTGCCGGTGCAGGAATACGCCCAGCAGACGCCAGGCGGCGGCTGAGCGCCCGCGGCCGGCGCTCTTGGCGCCATCAGCTCGCCGCGGCTCGGCGACGAGTGGGCGCCTGCGTTGCTTGGTTCGCTCAGCCGGTCGCGGCGGCTGTCGCATGCCGCGCCGACTGGCGCGCGCAGACCCAGGCCAGTACGGCGGCCCCGCTGGCCGCCCAGAACGCCGCGGCGTACCCCCAGCGGTCGATCAGCCAGCCGCCGCCGATGCCGGCGACCACGCCCGACAGGCCGTAGCCGAGCACCGTGTACAGCGCCTGCCCGCGCCCGCGCAGGCGGTCGGGAAAGAGGCGGTGCACCATCGCGATGCAGGTCGCATGGTGCGCGGCGAAGGTGATCGCATGCAGCGGCTGCGCCACCAGCACCAGAGCGGGCATCCAGCCGATCATCGCCATCAGCGCAAAGCGCAGCACGCTAACGCCCGCGGCGATCTCGAGCCAGCGGTGCAGGCTGAGGCGATGGAACCAGCCGCCCTGGCGCCAGAAGAACAGCACCTCCACCACCGCCGCCAGAGCCCACAGCGCTCCCACGGTCGCCTTGCCCCAGCCCAGGCTCACCAGGTAGAGCGAGAAGAAGGCGTACAAGACCCCGTGGCCAGTGACGGTGAAGAAGGCCGAGGCGAAGAACCAGGCCACCTCGGGCTGACGCAGCATGGGCAGCACCGGCGGCGTCGGCTCGCCCTGGACGACAGGCGTGCGCAGGCGCGGCAAGCGCAGCACGGCCAGGAGCATGACCCCGTTGAACAACACCACGAGCCAGGGAAAGAGCCCCACGCCGGTGGCGTCGAGCAAGGCGCCGCAGGTGACCACGGTGATGATGAACCCGATCGAGCCCCACATGCGCACACGTCCGTAGCGCCCGGCGTCGAATCCGCGCTCGGTGGCGAGCAGGCGCCCCAGCGCCGCGTCGTGCATAGGCATCAGCGCGCTGTTGAAGCCGAACAGCAGCAGCGTCGCCACAGCGGCGCCCCAGTAGCCCGTGACACTGAACAAGGCGAGCGAAGAAACCACGCAGCCCAGACTGGTCCAGCGCATGATGTCCACGCGGCGGCCGGTGTGGTCGCCCAGCCAACCCCAGGCATACGGCGGCACCACACGCGTCCACGCCTGCAGCGAGGTGATGGTGCCGATGGCCAGCGTGCTCAGGCCGAGTTCCTTGAACCACAGCGGCGCATAGGGATTGAACAGTCCGGCGGTTGTGAAGTAACAGAAAGACACCAGCGCGAAGGCCGACAGCGGCGATCGCGGGCTTGCCATGTCCGCGGCTTCAGGCCTGGGCTGGCAGTGGCGGCAGGGGCAGCCGCACATCACCGCACTGTGCGCGGTGGCGCAGCGCGTGATCCATCACCACCAGCGCGAGCAGCGCCTCGGCGATGGGCGTGGCCCGGATGCCCACGCAGGGGTCGTGCCGGCCGACGGTCTCCACCACGAAGGGCCGGCCCTCGCGATCAATGGAGCGGCGCGATGTGCGGATCGAACTCGTCGGCTTGATCGCGATCGTCACGACGAGGTCCTGCCCGGTGGAGATGCCGCCCAGAACGCCGCCGGCGTGGTTGCTGGCGAAGCCCTCGGGGAGCAGTTCGTCGCCGTGCTCGCTGCCGCGCTGGGCGACGACGCCGAAGCCGTCGCCGATCTCCACACCCTTGACCGCATTCAGCCCCATCATCGCGTAGGCGATGTCGGCGTCGAGCCGGTCGTACAGCGGCTCACCCAGCCCCGCGGGCACGCCACGCGCGACGACGCGGATGCGCGCGCCGCAGGAGTCGCCGGCGCGGCGCAAGGCGTCCATGTGCGCCTCGAGTTGCGGGACGATGGTCGCGTTCGGCGCGAAGAAGGCGTTGTCCGGGATGTGGCGCTCGTCCTCGAACGGGATCTCGATCTCGCCGAGCGCCGTCATCCAGCCGCTGAAGGTGGTGCCGTGGTGCTCGCGCAGCCACTTGCGCGCCACTGCGCCGGCAGCCACCGTGGGCGCGGTCAGACGCGCCGAGGAGCGGCCGCCACCGCGCGGGTCGCGCACGCCGTACTTGCGCCAGTAGCTGTAGTCGGCGTGGCCGGGGCGGAAGGTGTCCAGCAGGTTGGCGTAGTCCTTGCTGCGCTGATCGGTGTTGCGGATCAGCAGGCAGATCGGCGTGCCGGTGCTCAGGCCCTCGTAGACGCCGGAGAGGATCTCGACCTGGTCGGCCTCCTGGCGCTGGGTCACATGGCGGCTCGTGCCCGGCCGGCGGCGGTCGAGCTCGGGTTGGATGTCGGCCACCGAAAGGGCCATCCCGGGCGGGCACCCGTCGATGACGCAGCCGATGGCCGGGCCGTGGCTTTCGCCGAAGTTGGTGACGCGGAACAGCGCGCCGAAGGTCGAACCTGACATCCCGCGATTATCGAACGCGCAGCCGGCCCCGGGGCGTGCCGTGGGCCCGCCGACCGGTCAGGGCTTGGCAGCAGGTGCTTCGGCCTCGGCAGGCCAGTCGCGGATGTAGGCCTTCAGCATGCGGTTCTCGAAATCCTGCGCGTCGACGACGGCCTTGGCCACGTCGTAGAAGGAGATCACGCCCATGAGCGCGCGCTTCTCGATCACGGGCATGTAGCGCGCGTGGCGCTGCAGCATCATGCGGCGCACCTCGTCCATCTCGGTCTCGGGCGTGCAGGTCAGCGGGGCGTCGTCCATCACGGTGCGCACGATGGTCGTGCCGACACTGCCGCCGTTTCGCACAATCGCCAAGATGGCCTCACGGAAGGTCAGCATGCCCACCAGGTCGCCGTGCTCCATGACGACGAGCGAGCCGATGTCCATCTCGGCCATCAAGGCCAGCGCCTGCGCCAGCGGCTGGTCGGGGCGGATGGTGTACAGGGTGCTGCCCTTGACGCGCAGGATGTCGCTGACCTTCATCGTGCACTCCTCCAGCGGCCGCCCCCCGAGGAAATGCACGGCCGCTCCAAGTTGTCTCGACCCCCTCGGGGGGCAGGCTGGGCGCACCCCGGACCCGGGGAGGCCATCGATGCCTGTCAAACCAATATAGCCCACAATCCCGCGCGGAAGAACCCCCTGGAGCCCCCCCATGGCCGGCGCGTCCGACCCCGGTTTCGACACCCTGGCACTGCACGCAGGTGCCGCGCCCGACCCCGCCACCGGCGCGCGTGCGCTGCCCATCCACCTGAGCACGAGCTTCGTCTTCGACAGCAGCGACCACGCCGCCGCGCTGTTCAACATGGAGCGCGCGGGCCACGTCTACAGCCGCATCAGCAACCCGACCACCGCCGTGCTCGAGGAGCGCATCGCTGCGCTCGAAGGCGGCACAGGCGCCATCGCCACCGCCAGCGGGCAGGCGGCGCTGCATCTGGCCATCGCCACACTCGCCGGCGCGGGCTCGCACGTCGTCGCGTCGGCGGCCTTGTACGGCGGCTCGCACAACCTGCTGCACTACACGCTTGCGCGCTTCGGCATCGAGACCACCTTCGTGCCGCCGCGTGACGTGGACGCGTGGCGCGCCGCCATCCGCCCGAACACGCGGCTGCTGTTCGGCGAGACGCTGGGCAACCCCGGGCTGGACGTGCTGGACATCCCCACGCTGGGCGAAATCGGGCGCGAGGCCGGCGTGCCCCTGCTGGTGGACTCGACCTTCACCACGCCCTGGCTGATGAAGCCGCTGGAACTCGGCGCCCACCTCGTGCACCACTCGGCCACGAAGTTCCTCTGCGGCCATGGCACCGTGGTCGGCGGCCTGCTGGTGGACGGCGGCCTGTTCGACTGGGAAGCCTCGGGCCGCTTCCCCGAACTCACCGCGCCCTACGCGGGCTTCCATGGCATGGTCTTCGCCGAGGAGAGCACGACCAGCGCCTTCCTGCTGCGGGCGCGGCGCGAAGGCCTGCGCGACTTCGGCGCCTGCATGAGCCCGCACACCGCGTGGCTGATCCTGCAGGGCATCGAGACGCTGCCGCTGCGCATGGAGCGCCACGTCGCCAACACGCGCAAGGTCGTCAACTTCCTGGCCACGCACGCCATGGTCGAGCGCGTGGCCTACCCCGAGCTCGAGTCCCACCCCGACCACGCCCTCGCGCGGCGCCTGCTGCCGCGCGGCTGCGGCGCGGTCTTCAGCTTCGACCTGCGCGGCAGCCGTGCCCAGGGCCGCGCCTTCATCGAGGCGCTGAAGATCTTCTCGCACCTGGCCAATGTGGGCGACTGCCGCTCGCTCGTCATCCACCCCGCCTCGACCACGCACTTCCGCATGGACGACGCGGCACTCGCCCGGGCCGGCATCGGGCCGGGAACGATACGGCTGTCGATCGGCCTGGAGGACGCCGACGACCTGCTCGACGACCTCGGACGAGCCCTGAAGGCGGCGGAGAAGGCGCGATGAAGCTCGAGCTCGACGGCCACGCGGCCTACGCCTACACCGGCGGTCGGCCCTTCGACGCCGCGCTGCCGGGCATCGTCTTCGTGCACGGCGCCCTGCACGACCACAGCGTCTGGATCCAGCAGAGCCGCTACCTCGCGCACCACGGGCACAGCGTGCTGGCAGTCGACCTGCCGGCGCACGGCCGCAGCGGCGGCACGCCACTGGGCGTGGAGGCTGCAGGCGACTGGGTGGCGCGCCTGGTGCAGGCCTGCGGGCTCGGTCGCGTTGCGCTGGTGGGCCACAGCCTGGGCTCGCTGATCGCGCTCGAAGCGGCAGCACGCCTGGGCGAGCGCGCCAGCGCGCTGGCCATGGTGGGCACCGCCTACCCGATGAAGGTCTCGGCCGCACTGCTGCAATTGGCGCTGGACGACCCGCTGCGCGGCATGAAGCTGGTGAATCAGCTTTCGATCTCCGGCCATGCCAGCAAGCCCTCGCACCCCGGGCCGGGGTTCTCGCTGCATGGCGGCAACCTGGCGCTGATGCGCCGCACCCACGCCGGCCACCGCGCAGGCAACCTCTTTCACGCCGACTTCGCCGCCTGCGACGCGTACGCCGGGCTCGCGCAGGCAGCACCGCGCGTGCGTTGCCCGGTGACGCTGGTGCTGGGCGCGCGTGACCAGATGACGCCACCCAAAGCCACGGCCGAACTGGTGAAGGCACTCACGCCCCGCGTCATCACCCTGCCCTCGGGCCACGCGTTGATGGGCGAGGCGCCCGACGCCCTGCTCGATGCGCTACGGGAGGTGCTGCAGGCTGGCGCGTAAGGCAGTGGTCGTCAGCAGCTTACTGCGGGCCGTCCCAAGTTTTCTTGCGCCCCCTCGCGGGGCGGGACGGGCGGCGCGCAGCACTCGAAGACGTTCTCAAGGCGTCCCGAGCCTGTCGTCCTGCAGCCACTGAGACAGCGTCGCGCGGTCCAGCGCCGCCTCGCGCCGGAAGCGCAGTGTCGCGGCCGACGGGACGAGCAGCAGCTGGTCGGCCAGCGGCGCGGCGGGGGTCGAGGCCGGGTCGGCCAGCAGCACGCATCGCGCCGGGCTCTCCTCGTCCAGGCGCGCCACCCAACCCAGGCCGACGAGCAGGTCGACGAGGGGCTCGACGTCGGGCAGATCCAGGCGCAGCGCGCCAGCCAGTTCGGTCGCGGTCAGACCCTGGCTGGGCGCACGGCGTGCGGCTTCGAGCAGACCGATCAGTTCCAGGGCGAGCGCGAAGCGCCCGCCGGGGCCGACGACGCGGGGTGCCCAGGGCTGGAGCAGCGAAGGCGCATAGGCAGCGACGACGGCCCCAAGCAGCACCACCACCCACAGCAGGTAGACCCAGAGCAGCAGGATGGGGACGATGGCGAAGGCGCCGTAGACCGAGCTGAAGGTCGGCATCACCGAGACGTACCAGCCCAGGGCCTGCTTGGCCACCTCGATGCCGACGGCCACGAACAACCCGCCCGCCGTGGCATGGGCCCAGCGGACATCGGTGTTGGGCACGAAGCGAAACAGACCTGTGGCCGTGGCGGCGAGCAGCAGGAACTGCACGGCGTCGATCAGCAAACCGAAGCCCCCGGGGATGGCGCCGACCAACCCGCGCGAGGCCGACAGCGCGTAGGAGGTCAGCGTGAGGCTGGCGCCCAGCAGCAGCGGACCCAGCGTCAGCGCCGACCAGTAGACGAGCAACCTCTGAGCGAAAGACCGGGTTCGGCGCACACGCCAGATCGCATTGAGCGTGCGGTCGATCGTGAAGATCAACGCGAGCGCAGTGCCCAGCAGGGCCGCCAGACCGAGCGTGCCGATCCGGCTGGCCTTGGCGGCGAACTGCGTCAGCGCCGAGAGCACCGGCCGCGCGAACGCGTCGGGTACGAGGTTCTGCAGCAGCAGGCGCTCCAGCGCGCCCTGGAACGAGGCGAACATCGGGAAGACCGAGAACACCGCCAGCATCACCGTGAGCAGGGGCACGAGCGCGATCAAGGTCATGAAGGTCAGGCTGCCCGCGGTCACGCCCAGCCGGTCCTCGCGAAAGCGCGTCGAGGCCAAGCGCCAGCCCTCGGCCAGCGGACCGCGGCGGCGCTGCCAGGCCGTCACGGCACGCGTGGCGGTGGGCGATGCCGACACCGCGCAAGCCGCTCGTGCGCCCAGCGCCGCGCGTACCGAGCCCAGTGTGGGCATGGAGGTCGGGTCATCCATGCTGGCTATCATGCCAGCATGGATGCGAACCTCGACGAACCGGTCCCTGCGCCCGCGCAAAGCGGCATCGAGCCGGGTGCTGCGGCAGACCCTGTCGTGCGCATGACGCGCCTCCTCGCGCTTGGCAGCGTGATCGCGCTGATCGTCCTCGGCCTGGCCTGGGAACTGTGGCTGGCCCGCACGGGCTCGGGCACGCTGGCGCTGAAGGTGCTGCCGCTGCTGCTGCCGCTGCCGGGCCTTTGGCGGCACCGCATGTACACCTTCCGCTGGCTCAGCCTGCTCGTGTGGCTGTACTTTCTGGAGGGCGCGGTGCGTGCCACCAGCGAGGCCGGGCTTTCGCAGGCGCTCGCCCTGGTCGAGGTGCTGCTGTGCCTCGTGCTGTTCGCCGCCTGTGCGCTGCACGTGCGCTGGCGCCTGCGCAAAGCCCCGGGCAAGGAACAAGCATGACCGACCTGCTGCTGGACGAACTGCGCGCCGCCGTGGGCGCGGCGCACGTGCTGGTTCCGCCCGAGGACCTTTCGGCGTACGAGCGCGACTGGCGCAAGCGCTGGAACGGCAGGGCCCGCGCCGTCGTGCGCCCCGCCAGCACGGCCGAGGTGGCGGCGGTCGTGCGCGCCTGCGCGCGCCACGCCACGAGCGTCGTGCCCCAGGGCGGCAACACCGGGCTCGTGGGCGGCGGCGTGCCCGGCGCGGGAGGCGACCAGGTCGTGCTGTCGACGCGACGCCTGGCGGCCGTGCGCGAGATCGACGCCGCCAACCTGACGATGACGGTCGAAGCCGGCTGCGTGCTGCAGCAGGTGCAGGAAGCCGCTGCGGCACAGGGCCTGCTGTTTCCGCTCAGCCTGGCAGCCGAGGGCAGTTGCACCATCGGCGGCAACCTCGCCACGAACGCGGGCGGCACCCAGGTGCTGCGCTTCGGCAACGCGCGCGACCTCTGCCTGGGGCTCGAGGTCGTCACGCCCCAGGGCGAGATCTGGGACGGCCTGAGCGGTCTGCGCAAGGACAACACCGGCTACGACCTGCGCGGCCTGTTCGTCGGCAGCGAGGGGACGCTGGGCATCATCACGGCGGCCACGCTCAAGGTCTTTCCCCAGCCGGCCGCAGTGACGACGGCCCTGGCCGCCTGCGACTCCCTCGAGGCCTGCGCCGGTCTGCTCGCGCTCGCGCGCGCGCGGCTCGATGCCGGGCTGACGGGCTTCGAGGTCATGAACGCCTTCTCGCTCGAACTCGTCTCTCGGCACTTCCCCACCCTGCCCCGGCCGCTGCCAGGCGCGGTTTGGACCGTGCTGCTCGAGCAGTCCGACCCCGAGGGCGAAGCGACCGCCCGAAAGCGCTTCGAGGCCCTGCTGGAAGCCGCGCTCGAGGCCGGGCATGTCCGTGACGCCGTGGTCGCCGAAAGCCTGGCGCAGTCCAAGACGCTGTGGCACCTGCGCGAGTCCATCCCACTGGCCCAGGCCGAGGAAGGCCTGAACATCAAGCACGACATCGCGCTGCCGGTGTCGTCCATCCCCGAGTTCTGCCGTCGCACCGATGCCGCGCTGGACGCACACATCCCCGGGGTCCGCCTGGTGAACTTCGGCCACCTCGGCGACGGCAACCTGCACTACAACGTGCAGGCGCCTGCAGGCGGCGACGCGCGCGCCTTCCTGCGCGACCACGAGCCCAAGGTCAACGAGATCGTCTACGACGCGGTGCAGGCCTTCGGCGGCTCGATCTCGGCCGAGCATGGTGTGGGGCAGTTGAAGCGCGAGGAACTGCAGCATCGCAAGCCGGCCGCAGCGTTGCAGATGATGCGCAGCATCAAGCTCGCGCTCGACCCGCAGGGCCTGATGAACCCCGGGCGCGTCGTCTGAGCGTCCCGCCCGGCTGACGCCACTGGACCGGCCCCTCCCGACTTCCGCGGTCTTGACCTGAGGGGCAGCGGTTTTTCAGGGGTGGCGGCCTGATTTTTCTGTTCGTAGTGCCCGGTAAACGGCATATGACTATTCCTTGGTCGCTGCCCCGACCCTGCGCTTGCGCCTGTGTTCGTTCGTGTGAAGTCCGCCCCCAACTCCCCCGGCGCAGCGTGCAGGTGGTGGAGTCCTCGCGGATGGGCGATCGGGTTTCCCAGCGCATCGTGCGCCACGTGGCCATCGCCCTGGACTCCGAGGAGGAGACCAGGCTGCGTGCCATGGCCGAGGAGTTAATCTCCCGCACCGTGGCCGAGCGGCTGACCGCGCAGTCGCTGTTTGACTCCCCGCCCGTGGCCCGCGTGAGCCGCCCGCCTCGCCAGCGCCTGGGCTCGGTGGCCGGGCCCGAGGGGGGTGCGCCTGAGCGAAGTGGTCGAAGTGGGGCGCCGTGTGGAAGGGCCCCACGAGGTTCTGGGTCACCTGTTCGACTACCTGCACTTTGACAAGATCCTGGGCGCCAGCGCCACGGCCGTGCTGCGCGACCTCGTCATTCCCCGCGTCATGGTGTTGGCGCCCGACTCCAAGCGCGCCCGTGCTGCAGAACTTGCAAGGGCTCTTCGATGACCGTGCCATCCTGCGCACGAACTCCGCGGGCGGCAGCGGCCGGACGGGCGCTGCACAGGGCCTGGGGGCCGGCGAGCGTGATCAGCACCGCGACCCCATCATCCACCGCCAGGCCCGGTGGCATCAGGCCATCGTTGACGGCCGCCCGGAAGGCGGGTTGTCGTTGCGGCTCTCTGTCGGAGCGCCGCACCGTCGTTCTGGCCTCACGCATCAGGCATGGCGAGTTTGTCGGTCTGCGGGATGCGGGCGATCACGTCGATCCGAGCCCGGGGTACCACGGCACGCGGCCGGCGAGCACGCCAGAGCGATCAATGATCTCGGGAACGGAGTCTTCCTGGCGGTAGGCCATCATGTGAATGCCTGACACGCCCTTGATCTCGCGCACTTCCTGGATGATCTCGATGCACACCTTGCGGCCTTCGGCCGCTTGATTCTGGGCACCGGCCAGGCGCTTGAGAACGGCGTCGGGAATGCGGACGCCGGGAACGTTCGTACGCATCCATTCGCCCGACTTGGCCGATCGCAGCGGGCCCACCCCCACCAGGACGAAGACCTGGCCCCGCAGGCCCAGTTCTTCCACGCGTTTCAAGAACTCGCGCAGGCGCGGTACGTCGTAGCAATACTGCGTCTGCACGAACTGGGCGCCGGCAGCCACCTTCTTGGCCAGGCGCTCGGCGCGCCATTCGAAGGGCAGGCTGAAGGGGTTGGCGGCGGCACCGAGGAACACGCGCGGTGCGAAGGTCAGCTTGCGCCCGCTCTGGAAACGTTGTTCGTCGCGCATGCCGCGCCCGATTTCCAGCAGCGACACGCAGTCGAGGTCGAACACCGGCTTGGCCTGGGGGTGGTCGCCGGCCTGCACGCCGTCGCCGGTCAGGCACAGCATGTTGCACACGCCCATGGCCGCACCGCCCAGGATGTCGCCCTGGATCGCGATGCGGTTCTTGTCGCGGCACGAGATCTGCATCACCGGCGAATAGCCCACACGCGTGAGCAGCGAGCACACTGCCAGGCTGGACATGTGGCAATTCGCACCGCTGCCGTCGGTGGCGTTGATCGCGTCCACCCAGCCGTCGAAGATGCGGGCCCGGCGGTAGACCTCCTCGGGGTCGGCGGAATCCGGCGGCTCGAGTTCGGCCGTGATCGCAAAACCGCCCGCGCGCAGCACGCGCTCCAGGCGGCCGGGCGATGTGTGGCCGCTCAGGATCGGCAGCGAATAGCCCGGCACGCTTTCCTGCGCGTGGCTCACCCGCCCGTCCCCACTCATCGGCCCCTTGCTTTCTCGCCCTTGTCGCGCGCCACCTTCAGCCAGCTCGATCGGCCACCGATGCGCCAGTCGACGGCGATCTGGACCACCTGGATGGCTTCTCGTCCGGCGACCATGCGCTGGCTGCCGTCGTAGGCATCGACCCAGACGCAGCGCATTTCGGGCTTGACCTCGCAGTGGCCGTTGGCGCGCACGCCTCCACAGGGCCCATTGCGCAGGTTCTTCGGACAGTTCATGCAACACGACATGCCGGTCGCGCTGAGCGTGCAATGTCCACACATCCTGCAGTCGAACAGGAAGCCCTTGACCCTACGCTCGAGCGCGGCCACCGGCCGCTCAAGGCGCTCGTAGCCGATCGCCTTCCACAGTGGATGCAGAGCCACGAGCAAGCGCTCGAAGCGATGGTAGAAAGCCTCCAGGCCCCGTGCGTGGCGCACCGACCAATTTCGGACGGCGTACATCAGGCGAAGGGCAAGGCGCTCAACTCGCCGGGACGCACCAGGCCGTCGGCGGTCAACACCTCGACCCGCTGCCCCGGCTCCCAGAATCCCCGCTCGATCAGCGACAGGCCGATGTTGCGCTTGAGCCGCGGCGACCAGATCCCGGTGGTCACCTGACCGACCTTGTGCGAGCCCACCATCACCGGCCAGGGCTTGGCGCAGGTGGGGCAGGGGTCGCCGTCGAACAGCACGCCGCGGATCTCGCGCTGCACACCGCGCGCCGCGATGGCCTGCAACGCCGCGCGCCCGATGTAGTCCACCGAGCCGTCGAGCGAGCAGTGCTTGGCCAGGCTGATCTCCAACGGGTTGTTCTCGCGCGTCATCTCGTTGCCGTAGGACAGCAGTCCTGCCTCGACCCGGTCGATGATGTTGGGGCATCCTGGCGTGATCTGGTAGCGCTGGCCCGCGGCCCAGACCGTGTCCCACAGCCGCTCGGCCAAGGCGCTGTCGTCAAGGTAGATCTCGAATCCGCCTGGCTTTGAATAGCCACCGCGGGCGATCAGTTGCCGCGTTCCGGCAAAGTCGAACCAGCCGAAGCGGAAGAAGCGCACATCGCGGATGCCAGGCCCGAACACGTCGACCAGCAGGTCTTCGGCCTTGGGCCCCTGCACAGCGAGCGTGTTCACGTCCGGCTCGTCCACGCGCACATCCATCCCCGCCCCGATCGCCAGCCCCTTGGCATAGAGCAGCAGGTCGGAGTCGGCGATCGAGAGCCAGTAGCGATCTTCGGCCAGCTTGAGCATCACCGGGTCGTTGAGCAGCCCGGCCTGGTCATCGACGATGGGCACGTACATGCATTGCCCGACGAGGCATTTGCTGATGTTGCGCGGTGTCATCCACTGCACCAGGCGTGCGGCGTCGGGGCCCTGGATCTGCACTTGCCGCTGACACGACACGTCCCAGATCTGCACATGCTCGCGCAGGTGCCAGTAGTCCTCTTCCACCGTGGGGGCGAACGCTTTCGGAAGCAGCATGTGGTTGACGACCGAAAAGCCCCGCACGCCGGCCTGCTCGACGCGGTCTGTATAGGGCGTGCGCCGTATGCGGCGCGACATATTCAATCCGTTGGTGGACAAGCGACGCTCCCGGGTCACGGAAAACGAATTCAATCGAGCTTCAGGCCGATCGAACGGATCAGTGCAGACCACCGCGCCGCCTCGGCGCGGACGTAGGCCGCCGACTGCTCCGGTGTTGTCGGCTCCGCCGTGCCTCCGCTCGAGGTGATCCAGGCCTGGACGTCCGGATGCGCCAGGATCTTTCGGACCTCGTCGGCAAGCCGATTGCGCACCGAGGGGGGTAAGCCGGCCGGACCGACCAATGTCAGCCAGCCCTCGGTGACCAGGCCGGGATAGCCAGCCTCGGCCATGCTGGGCACGTTGGGCAGCGAGGGGTGCCGCTGGGCGCTCGTGATGGCCAGCGGTCGCAACTGGCCGGAACGCACATAGGACATGCTGGCTGTGACGTTCTCGATCAACACTGACGCGTGCTTGCCCAGCACCAACATGGCCGCAGCACCGGTCCCGCGGTTGGGCACGTGGGACATCCTGGCGTTGGTCGTCACAGCGAACTGTTCACCCACCAGATGCATGATGGACCCGGCGCCTGCCGAGGCGAAGTACAGCCCGGCCTGTTGCGCCTGCGACTGTTGGACCAGATCCTTGAGGCTGGTGATCGGTGATGCGGGGTCGACCAGGAACAGCATCGGGCCGCGGTAGACCGTCGAGATCACGCTGAAGCCGTTCTGCGCGTCGTAGGGCAGCTTGCCATAGAGGCTGGGGTTGAGCGCCAGCTGGCCGATCCCGCCGATGCCGATCGTGTAGCCATCAGGCGGCGCCGACGCAATCGCAGCCACGCCAATGCTGCCGCTCGCGCCCGGTCGGTTGTCCACCACCACGGGCTGCCCCACGGCCCGGCTGAGCCGCTCGCCGATCAGCCGGGCGATCAGGTCGGCCGAGTTGCCAGCCGGTTGCGCCACGATCATTCGGATGCTGCGGCTTGGGTAGACGTCTTGGGCGGCCGCGAGGCCCGCCCACGAAAAGCACAGCAGCGCTGCGGCCAGGATGCGGGTCTTGAATTGGAAGGTCTTGTTCATGATCAGCTCGACAACCAGACGCTGTAGCCATTGGGTGCCATCACCAGGGGCATGTGATACGCGGCCAGTGGGTCGGGCATGCGAAACCGCACCACCACCTCCTGCTGGATGCGCAGGCCCTGCAGCGTCAGGCCACGGGAGGCAAAGTAGGTACCCGTCTGGAACACCAGTTCGTAGTCGGCCGCGACATCGACTTCGCTGGCTTGGATGCGCTCGGTCAGCCGGCCGCCGGCATCGGTCTCCTTCGCGAACACGGTGACGCGCCGACCGTCGGGCGCGACGCGCACCAGCGATACACCGACATGTCCCGCGTGGGTGCCGTCCACTGAATTCAGGGTATGGGTGCTGAGTGTGGCCATGGGGAGTCCTATTCGATCGAGGCCTTGTCGCGCTTGCTGGTGGTGGCCAGCACGATCGGGCTGATGACGCCCTTGGCCTTGACGTTGACACAGGCCGTCTTGCCGCTGGCGATGGCGCGGCGGATCGCCGGGCCCAGCTGCTCGCGCCGCTCCACCAGCTCACCATGGCCGCCCATGCCCTCGAACATGGTGTGAAAGGGTATGTCGCGAAAGTCGGTCGCGAAATGCTTACCGTTGGCGAACAGCCGCTCTTGCTGCTGAGAGATGCAGTCCAGACCGCCGTTGTTGTCGATCACCACCACGATCGGCAGCTTCTCCTGGAAGGCAGCCTCGATCGACAGCCCCCCTGAGAGAAAGGCGCCGTCGCCGCTGATCAGCACCACGGTCGCCTCGGGATGCGTGTTCTTGGCAGCCACGGCCATGGACACTCCCACGCCCAGCATGCTGAAGGTGCCGGGGTGCAGGATGCCGGCCAGCTTCTGCCCGCCCCAACCTGCCAGGTTGACGGCAATCTCGGACCAGAAATGCGTGTTGCCACCATCGAAGACCAGCCAGTCCTTTTCGCCCATTTCAGCCTGCACGTCCAGCGAGAGCTGCAGCGGGTGCATCTTGCCGCTCGTGCGCGCAGCGGCCTCGGTGTCAGGCGCAAGGTCCGCGAGCGTCTTGGCGACCCACTCGCCGCGCCATGCGCGGTTGGTGTCGAACCAGCTGCGGTCAAGCTTCCAAGCGCCGCGCGCCTTCAGGTCAAGCAGTGCATCGAAGAAGGCGCCGGGGTCGCTCAGCAGCACATGGTCGGCTGAGCGGTTCATCTCCAGTTCCTCGAACGAGCCGTTCACGCAGACCAGCTGCAGCGTGTCCGGGAACAGCGGCGAATTGCCGAAGTTCATCTGGTTGTCGAGGCGGCCGCCGACCATGACCACCACATCGCAGGCCTGCAGCGCCTGGCCCGACGGCGGGTACTGGTGGATGTCGGCAAGGCCCATGTAGACCTCGCAGTCCTCGCCCAGCAGCTTCTGGTGGTAAGGAATGTTGAACACCGGAATGTTCAGCGCGCGTGCCGTCGCCTCGAGCTTCTTCTCTTGACCCGACCACCAGATACCGTGCCCGCCGATGATGATGGGGCGCCTCGCCGAAGCGATCAGCGCCAGCACGGGCTCCAGGGCGGAAGGGTCTGGCCAGGCCCGCGGCGGCGGGCTCGCGGTGCGCACGTAGGGTCTCTCCGCACGGCCGGCGTCCTCGTCGAAGGATGAGAACATGATGTCCACCGGCAGGCTGAGGTGCACGCCACCGGGGTAGCCGCTGGTGGCGATCTTCCAGGCGCGGTCCACGCATTCGCTGATGCGCGTGCCGTCGGTGATGCCCACGCTGTGCTTGGTCAGCGGCGTGGCAATGGCGACGTCGTCGATCTCCTTGAAGCCGCCGGCGCCCTTGCGCTTGAGTGTGCTCGAGCCGGTGACGAAGATCACTGGCGAGCGCTCGCCCCAGGCCTCCATCATGGCCGGCACCGCATTGGCAAAACCCTCCGGCCCGACCAGGCAGACCGCCGGCTTGCGCGTGATGCGGGTGTGCGCGTCGGCCAGATGTCCGGCCACCTGTTCGTGCGGGCAGTTGATGACCCGCATTCCGCATTCCATGAAGCCTTCCAGCGCCGGATTGCAGAAGCCGCCGGACAGCGTGAAGACGTGCTCAACGCCTTTTTCCAGCAGGGCCCGCGCCAGCAGATTACCGCCGCGCAGGCGGCGTGGGGGGGATTCGCTCAAGCTCGTCTCCTCGCGGTGAAGTTGTCTGCGCGCCAGATGCTTCCGCCAGACCGGCTGCGGCGCGCGGCTGGGGGGCGCAGGGTATGGTGTGAGCTCCGTTCGGCGCTTGCAGATGGAAGGAAATGTTGTGCGTCAAGGGCGGACCGGGGATGAGTGTGGGCTGGGCGCGTCCTGCGGACAAGCGATCATTTCCTGTTCATGCATCAACGGTTGTTGATGCATGAACCGCTGCGATATGCTCGAAACGTTGTGCCTGTACCCATGCCGCCCTCCCGAGCCCGCCTGCCGCTGACCGCATTACGGTCTTTCGAAGCCGCGGCCCGGTTGCTCAGTTTCAAGGACGCAGCCGAGGAACTGCGCGTCACGCCGACCAGTGTGAGCAACCAGATCCGGCAGCTCGAGCGCGACTGGGGCTGTCAGCTGTTCGTGCGCAAGACGCGCAAGGTGCTGCTGACCGATGCCGGACGCTCGCTGGCAAGGGTGGTCAGCCGAGCCTTTGACGAGATCCGCATCGAGGTTGACAACCACATCACCACCAGCCGCAAGGCCGTTACCGTGGCCGTCGGTCCGATCTTCGGCTCGCGTTGGCTGGTACCACGCCTGTCCAAGTTCTACCGCATGCACCCGCAGATCGAGCTGGTGCTGCATCAGGGGCCGCGCATCACCAACGCCGAGCAGCTGATGACCATGATCGCGGTGGACTGGGGCACCGGGGACTGGGCCGGGCTGGAGGCGCAACGGTTGTTCGCGATCCGCTATTCGCCCGTGGTCAGTCCCACCTTGTTGCGCGAGCGCGGCGGGATTCGGGTGGCTCAAGACCTGGCCAACTTTCCGGTCATCCATCAATGGGACCGGGAAGAGTGGAACGCGTGGCTGCGGCAAGCCGGGGCGGCTGACCTGAAATTCGCGCAGGAGACCATCATGCGAGACTCCAACCATGCGCTGCAGGCTGCCCTCGAGGGCCAGGGTGTCGTCCTGGGAACCTTCCCCTTTGTCGAGTCCGAGATCGCCAGCGGGCGGCTGGCAAGACCGCTGACCCTGGAACTGCACCCGCCGCGTGCCTACCACCTGCTGACCCGACCTGGCGGTCGCGCGCTGCGTGAAGTCGATGCGGTCTGCGCCTGGATCGAAGCGGAGGCAGCTCAGACGCTGTGACCACCGGCCATGAAAGGCTGCGTAGGCTCGCCCCAGGCCACCGGTCCGCGATGGATGAGCCCCCTGGATGGCCGCCCCAGCCCCCCTTGGGCTGGGGATAACCCGACCATGAATAACCGATTTTTTATCCGTCTGGGTCCCTTTTGTCGTTTGTTTCGCAAAGAGGCTGCAGTGATACTCCGTGCGGGCTTTCTGTACTCGGGGAAGAGGCCAGGACAGACGCATGCCGACCCTCGCTCAGACCGCAGGCCGTGATTTTTTCAGGAGACATCGCATGAACAAGATTTCCGGCGTTTTGGCTTCCTTGCTGGTGGGCGTCGCCATGACAGCCGTCGCTCAGCCCAAGGGCACTTTTCGCCAGGCGCATGAGGTGGGTTTCGGCAGCGCTTCCGACCTGGATCCGATCTCGCGCGGGCGCGTCTTTCACGTCACCGAGAAGGTGATGAGCCGTCTGGTCCGCCCGGGCCTGGACGGCAAGCCCGCGCCAGACCTGGCGGTGAGTTGGAGTGCCAACGCCAACGCCACCGAGTGGACGTTCAAGCTGCGCACGGGTGTTCGCTTTCACAACGGCAAGCCGTTCACAGCCGCAGACGCGGCCTACTCGCTCAGGCGCGTGCAGGATCCCAAGCTCGACTCGCCCGTGCGCTCGGCCATCAGCATGGTCAGCAAGATCGACGTTGTCGACGCGGCGACGCTCAAGCTGACGCTGGCTGCGCCGTTCGCCGACCTGCCTCTGATACTCACCGACTACCGTTTGATGATCATTCCCGACGGCTCGGGCGACACCATCAAGACCACCGGCATCGGTACTGGTCCCTTCAAGGTGGAGAAGTTCGACGCCCAGGGGACGTCGGTCCTGGTGGCCAACACCGACTACTACGACGGGGCGCCGGGCGTGGCGCGGATGGAGATCATCGGCATTCCTGACGCGCAGGCCCGTTTCCAGGCACTGATGGGCAAGCAGATCGACATGATGCAAGGCTTGACCACCCAGCAGAAGACGTTGCTGGAGCGCATGGGGGGCTACTCGCTGCAGGAGATCCCCACCGGTAACTGGCGCGGCATCGTGCTGCGCACCGACATGAAGCCTTTCGATGACGTGCGGGTGCGTCGGGCCGTGCGGTTGGCCGTCGATCGCCGGGCCATGTTGAACCTGGCCGCAGGCGGGGCGGGCACCGTGGGTTGTGACACCCCGGTCGGCCCGCGCGACATGTACCGCTCGACCAAGACCTGCGCCCCGGACATCGCCCGCGCCAAGGCCTTGCTGGCCGAGGCCGGCTTTCCCAACGGCCTGGACATGGAATTGAACGTCGCCACCATCGAGGCCGTCTGGCCCGCCATGGCCGAGGCTTTCCAGCAGCAGGTGGCAGCTGCCGGGGTCCGCGTCAAGATCACCCAGGTGCCCACGGACGGCTACTGGAACAACGTCTGGATGAAGCGGCCTGCCACCATGACGCGCTGGAACGACCGTCCGGCTGATGGCATCCTCAACGAGGTCTACCGCAGCGGCGTGCGCTGGAACGAGAGCGGATTCAAGGATGCCAAGTTCGACGCCACGCTGGATGCGGCCCGCTCGGAGCTCGATTTCGAGCGCCGCCGTGCGAAGTACGTCGAGGCGCAGGAACAACTCTGGGAGAACGGCGGCACCATCGTCGGCTTCCACGTCAACCTGCTGGTCGGTGCGGCGTCCCGGGTGAAGAACCTGGACGCGGTGGAGAACTTCAGCATCCGCTGGCACAAGATCACGGTGGACTGACTCCGCCATCTTCGACGCGCCGGGGCCGTGGCCTCGGCGCACCTGTCTTGTGTTGTTGACCGACGGGACGCGGCTTGTTCAAGCTCATCCTTCGCCGCCTGCTGCTGGGCGTGGCCACGGTCGGCCTCGTCTCGCTGATCATCTTCGGCGCGGTCGAGGCCCTGCCAGGAGACGCCTGCACGGCCATCCTGCAGCAGGACGCCAGTGGCCAGCGCCTGGCCAACTGCCGCACCGAGCTGGGGCTGGATCAGCCGGCCTGGCAGCGCTACGGGCAATGGGTGGGCGGTTTGCTGCGCGGTGATCTCGGCCTGTCTACCCATGGCGCCAAACCGATTGCCGGGATCGTGGGCGACCGGCTCGCGAATTCCCTGCTGCTGGGCGGATGCGCCCTGGCGCTCGGCCTGCCGCTGGCCTTCGGCCTGGGCGTCGTCGCGGCCTTGCGCCGCGACAAGCCGCTGGACGTGATGGTCTCTTCGACGGCGATCGCGGCGATGACGATTCCAGAGTTTGTCTCGGCCACCGTGCTCATCCTCGTCCTCAGCGCCTGGCTGGGCTGGCTGCCCGGCATCGTCACGGTGTCGGCTGACGCGCACTGGACCCGCTTCTTCCCGCAGATCCTGCTGCCCGTCATCGTGCTGGCGATGGTGATGACGGCGCACATCCTGCGCACGGTGCGCTCCAGCATGATCGAGGTGCTGGACAGCGAGTTCGTCCGCATGGCCACGCTCAAAGGGGTGCCTGCCGGCCAGCGCGTGTGGCGACACGTGCTGCCCAACGCCCTGCTGCCGGCCATCAACGTGGTCGCGCTGACGATCGCCTGGCTGCTCGGCGGTGTGGTGGTGATCGAGACCGTCTTCAACTATCCCGGGCTCGGCCGCCTGACGGTCACGGCCATTTCCGAGCGCGACTTGGCGGTGGTTCAGACCATCGCCCTCATCGTCTCGACGCTGTATGTGGTCATCAATCTCGTGGCCGATCTGCTGACCCTGGCGGCCAACCCCCGCCTGCGCACGGCGGTCGCCCGCTCGACATGACGGCCAGCAGCATCCGCCTCGGCCCCTCACCGCGGGCTCGCGCCGTGCAGGTGCTGCGCGACGTGCTGTCGCGGCCCTCCGGGGCGGTCGGCCTCGGTCTGGTGGCCTTTCACGTGCTGCTCGCCCTGGCCAGCCCCTGGATCGCGACCCATGATTTCAAGGCTGTCGACCCCACGCTCATGCTCACGGCGCCGGACGCCGCACATTGGTTCGGCACCGACCACCTCGGGCGCGATGTCTTCTCGCGCACCGTGCTGGGCGGTCGCGAGGCCCTCCTCGTGACACTGGTGGCCACACCGCTCGCCGTGCTGTGGGGCGGCTTGCTCGGCATCTACCTGGGCTTGGTCGGCGGGCGGCTGGATGACGTGCTCATGCGCCTGGTCGACGCCTTCCTGTCGCTGCCCTGGATCCTGAAGATGCTGCTGCTGATCGTGACCTTCGGCACCGGACTCGCGGTGCTGATCCCGACGCTGGCCTTCTTCTACGGCATCCCGGTGATTCGCGTCGCCCGCGCCGCGGCCCACAACGTGGTGGCGCGCGATTTCGTCCTCGCGGCGCGCGCCCGCGGTCACACCCCAGGCGCCATCATCCGGCGTGAACTTCTGCCCAATGTGCTGGACGCCCTCATGGTGGAAGGCGCGATGCGCTGGTCGTGGATGCTGCTGGCCTTCAGCTCCCTGTCCTTCCTGGGCTTCGGCGTGTCGCCGCCGACGCCGGACTGGGGACTGATGATCGCCGACGCCCGCAGCTACCTGCCGATCGCGCCATGGGCGGGCCTGTTCCCGATCGTGGCGCTGAGCTCGCTCATCATCGGCATCAACCTGGCAGCCGATGCGCTGGCCAAGGCGGTGGGCGTGGACCGCGCGCAGAAGGCGCCGATCTGATGGCGTTGCTGGAGATTCGCGGCCTGGGTGTCGGCTTCACCGATCGGTCGGGACGGGTGCGCGAGGTCCTGCGCGACATCGACCTGAGCGTGGAGCCAGGCTGCACCCTCGGTCTGGTGGGGGAGAGCGGCTCGGGCAAGAGCACGCTCGCGCTGGCGGCGATGGCCTACCTCAAGCCCGGCCTGCAGCGCACCGGCGGCGAGGTGCGGCTGGACGGCCAGGACCTATTCGCCTTGCCGCTGCCCGCTCTGCAGCGCCTGCGCGGTGGCGTCATCGGCCTGGTGCCGCAGAACGCCGGGCAGGCCCTCACGCCCACCACCCGCGTGGGCGACCAGATCGAAGAGTCGCTTCGGCTGCATGGCGACCTTGAGCCAGCCGCCCGTCAGGCGCGCGTGCGGGAACTGCTCGAGCAGGTGCGGCTGCCGCAGCCCGAGGTCTTGGCGCGCCGCTACCCGCATGAACTGTCGGGCGGGCAGCAGCAGCGCGTGGCGATCGCCATGGCGCTGGCCGGCCAGCCGCGCCTGCTGCTGCTCGATGAGCCGACCACGGGCCTGGACGTCACCACCCAGGCCCACGTGCTCGACCTGCTGCGCGACATCAACCGCCGCACCGGCACGGCCATGGTCTACGTCAGCCACGACCTCGGTGCCATTGCCCGCGTCTGCGACCGTGTCGATGTGCTGTATGCCGGTGAGGTGGTGCTCGAGGGCGCGATCCGCCATGTCCTGCGGCAGCCCGCCCACCCCTACCCGCGTGGCCTGCTGGCATCGATCCCTCGCCTGTCCCAGCCCAGGCTGCCCGCGGCCCTTCCGGGACGGCCCCCGGCCCCGGGCGAGGCCGGGCCAGGCTGCGCTTTCGCCCCCCGTTGCCCGCTGGTCGAGGACCGCTGCCGCGACAGCCGGCCCCCTCTGCGGCCGCTGGACGCCCAGACCCTGGTGCGGTGCCACCGCGCCGAGGACTCGCTCGCGCTGCAGCCTGCGCCGGCCTCGGCCCCCGCCGCCAAGACAACCGAAACGACCCGGGCGCTGCAACTGCGCGGGCTGGGCATCCGCTACGCCAGGCCGACCTGGTGGCAGTCGCTGCGTGGCCGCCCGCCCGATGGGCCGCTGACGGTGGATGGTGTGGATCTGGAGATCGGCGCCGGCGAAACCGTGGCCTTGGTGGGGGAATCGGGCAGCGGCAAGTCCACGATCCTGAAGGCGGTCGCCGGACTGCTGCCGCCCGCGGCGGGCACGATGCAGGCGGCGGGAGAGCAGACGCTGCCTGCGCTCGCCACCCAGCGCAGCCGCGATCAGCTGCGTCTGGCGCAGTTGGTGTTCCAGAACCCCGACGACAGCCTGAACCCGCGCCACTCGGTGGCCACGCTGCTGGCGCAACCGCTGCAGCTGTACTTCGGACTGCAGGGCGAGGCCCTGACCCAGCGCAGCGTGGAATGGCTGGAACGGGTGCGGCTTGGGGCTCACTACCTCGACCGCCTGCCCGGGCAGATGTCCGGTGGCGAGAAGCAGCGCGTGGCCATCGCCCGCGCTTTTGCCGCCGAGCCCGACCTGGTGCTGTGCGACGAGGTCACCTCGGCGCTCGATGTCTCGGTGCAGGCCGCCGTGCTGGAGGTGCTGCAGACGCTCAAGCAGCAGCGCGGCACCGCCTACCTTTTCGTCTCGCACGACCTCGCCGTCGTGCGCGCCCTGGCCGACCGCGTAGCGGTGCTTTACCAGGGGCGCCTGTGCGAAATCGGGCCGGCCGCGGCGGTGTACGCGGCGCCCTCGCACCCCTATACCGAAGTGCTGCTGGGCGCCGTCCTCGAGCCCGACCCTGACCACGCGCCGACGCTGCTCGCGCAGGACATCGTCGAGTCGGCGCCGCCCGCGCGGGGCTGCCCTTTCCAGCGGCGCTGCCCCAAGCGTCTGGGCGCGGTGTGTGACGAACAGACTCCGCCCTGGCAGGACGCGTCGACGCCAGGACACCGCATCCGCTGTCACATCCCCATCGCTGCGCTGGGGCTCACCTCGCCCCCTGTGGAGCCCCGGCCGTGATTGCGCAGGACGACCCCCTGATTGCCGCGGATGCACTCGCGCGCTTCGGCACGGGCGTGATGCAGGCCGTCGGGTGCCAACCAGCCATCGCGCGTGAGATTGCCGAACACCTGGTCGACGCCGACCTGTGTGGCGTGTACTCGCATGGCGTCTTCCGCCTCGATTGGTACGCCGAGCGTGCCCAGGCCGGCCGATTCGCCCCTGGGGCCGAGCCGCATCTGCGCCGGGCCGAAGGTGGTGCCGACCTGGTGGATGGCGGCAATGGACTGGGTATGCCGGCGTTTCGACTGGCCACCGACCACGTCGTACTGCGGGCGCGACGGGACGGAGTCGCCGCCGTCGGCGTGGCCAATGTCGACCACACGGGCCGACTGGGCGCCTTCGTTCGTCAGGGGGCCGAGGCGGGCTGCATGACGCTGCTGTTCGGCGGCGGCTCGCGCAGGGACTGGCGTCAGGTCGCCCCCTACGGCGGGGCGCGGGCGGTCCTGCCCACGAACCCGTATGCCTTCGGTATTCCGGCCGGCGAGCGCGGGCCGGTGGTGGTGGACTTCGCCACCGCCACCGCCTCCGGTGGCAAGGTCTATGCGGCGCGCATGGCCGGACGGCCCCTGGCCGAGGGGCTGATCGTCGATCGCGACGGCCGCCCCTCCATCAACCCCGAGGACTATTTCAACGGCGGGGCCCTGCTGCCCATGGCCGGACCCAAGGGCTACGGCATGGCGCTGGTGGCTGAACTGCTGGGTGAGGCCATCCTGGGCGAGGCCATGGACGGGATGAACTGGATCGCCATTGGGGTGGATCTGTCGCGTTTTCGGGCGCCGCGCGCTTACCGGGCGGCCGCCGAGGCCTGCCTTCAGGAGTTGCGTGACTGCCCGCCGGCGCCCGGTTTTGACCGGGTGGAGATTCCCGGCGAACGGGAGGCGGCCCTGCGGGAGCATCGCCTGCGCGAGGGCATCCCCGTGCCGCCAGCAACGCTGCAATCTCTGTGCGCTCTGGGTGAGCGACTGGGCGTCGACGCCCGCGAGCTGCAAGCTTCCAACCCCCTCACTCAGCGCGCGGCATGAGCGAGCCCGCACCTTTGCCTATGAACAACGACCCCCAGGATGTGGTGCTGCTCGATGGTGGTACCGGCATGGAACTGCTGCGTCGCTCCAGCGACAAGACCCCCCGGCTGTGGTCGGCGCAGTACCTGCTGAGCGAGCCGGACCTGGTGCGTGCTGTGCACCGGGACTACATCCACGCCGGCGCCCGCGTCATCACCATCAACGCCTATTCGGCGTCCTACACCCGCATGGAGATGGTTGGCGAGACCGAGCGCGTGCCCCTGATGCAGAGGCGTGCCTGCGAGCTTGCGCTGGGGGCACGCGACGATGCCGGTGCGACCGGCGCGCAGGTGAAGATTGCCGGCTGCCTGCCACCGCTGAACGGCAGCTACCGGCCTGACCGCGTGCGGGACTTCGAGACCAATCGCGCCGAATATGAGCGCCTGGCCGCGCTGCAGGCGCCGCATGTCGACCTGTTCCTGTGCGAGACCCTGTCTTCGGCCGACGAGGCCCGGGCGGCGGTCAGTGCGGTGGCGGGCCTGGGCAAGCCGGTGTGGGTGGCTTTCACGCTGCAGGACGAGGGCCCCGCGCTGAGGTCAGGTGAATCTGTAGACGAGGCTGTCCAGGCCCTGTCGGGGCTGGGCGTGGCGGCGGTGCTGGTGAACTGCTGTCCTCCCGAGGCCATCACGCTGGCGATGCCGGCCCTGGTGGCGCAGGGCCTGCCTGCCGGCGGCTACGCCAACGGCTTCACGCAGATTCCCAAGGCCTTCATGCCCGGCAAGACGCGCCTGATGCTGCGCTCACGCGAAGACTTGGATCCAGCCGCCTACGCGGAACACGCGCTGGGCTGGTGGCGCGCCGGTGCGCGCCTGTTGGGCGGATGCTGCGAGGTGGGCCCGGAGCACATCGCCCACTTGCATCAGCGCCTGACCGACAGCGGCGCCCGTGTGGTGACCGAACTCGCTTGAGAAGCGGGCGGTTCAGGGGCGCCGCGGTGCGACCTGAGGGCCCTGCGGGTACACCCGGTGCCCTGCAAGCCGCCCGTCTGCCGCTGGCACACCCGCACCTGCGTTCATCTCCTGCCTGACGGCCAACCATGAGCTCTACCGCCCGCACCATCGACCCCCTGCCGCTGTATGCCGACTGGCGAAGCGCGGCACGCCGCCGCTTGCCGCGCCTGATCTTCGACTTCATCGATGGCGCCGCCGGCGAGGAGGCGGCTTTGCATCGCAATGAGTCCGCCTTTCGGGACCTGCCCTTGATGCCGCGTGTGCTGGTCGATCCACGCGAGGCGGATCTGACAAGCAACGTGCTTGGACAGCCCCTGGGCTTGCCCTTTGGCTGCGCACCGATGGGGATGTGCGACCTCGCCGGGCCGGGCACCGACGCCGCCCTGGCCCGCGCCGCGGCGCGCTGGCGCTTTCCCCTGTGCATCTCGACAGCGAGTTCGACGCCTCTGGAGCGCCTGGCCGAGATGTCCGAGGGTCATGCCTGGTTCCAGCTCTATGTCACCGGCTCGATCGAAGCCGCCTTGTCTCTGGTCGATCGGGCGGAGGCAGCGGGCATCGGCACGCTGGTGCTGACGGTCGATGTGCCTCGGCTGGGCAAGCGGCCGCGCGATCTGCGCAACGGCTTTCGCACGCCGCTGCGCTGGCAGGCCCGGCACCTCCTCGATTTCGCCCTCCATCCGCGCTGGTCGCTTGGCACCTTGCGTGCCGGTGTGCCGCGCATGGCCAACTACAGCGGGGCCTCGGCCGGCGGCTACGACCGCACCGCCGCCCGGCGCGGCGCCGACTGGGAGTTCCTGCAGCGACTTCGCCAGCGCTGGCAACGCACCTTGGTGGTCAAGGGAGTGGTCTGCCCGGACGACGCCATGCGCATCCGCGAGCTGGGGGCAGACGCCGTCTATGTCTCCAACCACGGCGGGCGCCAGATGGACGCCGCGCCCGCCACGCTGCAGGCCCTGCGTGCGATCCGTGACGCCGTGGGCCCCGACTATCCGCTGGTGCTCGACGGCGGCCTGCGATCGGGTGAAGACATCGTCAAGGCCCGGGCCTGCGGCGCCGATCTGGTGATGTTGGGGCGGCCCTGGCTGTACGCCAGCGCCAGCGCAGGCGCGCCCGGCGTGCAGGCGCTGGTGCAGGCGCTGCTTGAAGACATGGGCATTGCCCTGGCCCAGCTGGGCTGCAGCGCGTGGCGGGAGGTCGGACCGCAGGTGCTGGCAGAGCGGCATCTGGGGCACTCCTGACACTGGGCGTCACCCGCCCACTGCGCGCTCCTGCCGTGGCCGCCTCCCCCCATCCCTGCGGTGCGGGTTGGGCGCGGTCTGCCCACCAGCGACGGCCCTTGACCGCCCTGCGGACCTTTGAGGCCGCCGTGCGGCTGGAAAGCTTCAAGGATGCCGCCGAGGAGCTGGGCGTCAGTGCCACCACGGTCAGCAACCAGATCCGCATGCTCGAGCGGCGGTGGGGGGCGCCAGCTCTTTGTCCGTATGCCTGGCCGTACGCCCGATCTATCACTTCAAGCCCGAGCGCCTCGAAGCTCGCATCGGGCTGTGCCAACTCGCCTTCGCCCTCACGCGCCACGCCCAGCAGCGCATACGCGCCGCATTGCACGGCGTGCAGGCCGGCATCGTGCAGCACAAGACTACCCAGGCCAAATACTGCCTACCCAGCGCCGTCAGCCACGCGGCCTCCCGCATCTGCATCTACAAGGCCTTCGGCATCAAGCGCAACCTCGACGTGCAGATCGACCTGAGCTGATACCCCACCGCCACACCACTCAGGCACTACTGCCAGAACCCCTCCAGCGCCAAATAACGTAGTGCCCAGAGATGGCAAGTGGTCGATTCATAAAGACAAGACAGCGAAAGCTCTGGAAAAGGCGCGGAAGTCGGGACGACGCGGTGCAGGCCTTCGGCGGCTGGATCTCGGCCAGGCATGGTGTGGGGCAGATGAAGCGCGAGGAACTGCAGCATCGCAAGCCGGCTGCGGCGTTGCAGATGATGCGCAGCATCAAGCTCGCGCTCGACCCGCAGGGCCTGATGAACCCCGGACACGTCGTCTGAGCGTCCCGCCCGGCTGACGCTACTGGACCGGCCCCTTCAAGGCGGCGGGAATGGGCAGCGCCATCACCTCGATGCCCTCTTCATGGAGGGCCTCACGCTCCTCGGGCGAGGCCAGGCCGCGGATGCCGCGGGATTCGCTCTCGCCGTAGTGGATGCGGCGTGCCTCTTCGGCGAAGCGCTGACCCACGTCCTCGGTGTTCTCGATCGCGTGGCGAACGACCTGCATCCACAGGGCCTGCAGATCGCCAGGGGTGGCGGCCGGGCTCTTGGCAGGGTTCTCAGGCTTGGCAGGCGGCGCAGGCTCGCGTGCGCCGGAAAGGTTCAGGCGCGGAGCGCTGGGCATGCGCGTGACGACGCGGTCAGCGCACAGCGGGCACTCCACCAGGCCGCGCCCGTTCTGGTCGAGGAAGTCCTCCTCCGACCCGAACCAGCCTTCGAAGCCGTGGCCGTTCCCACAGCGCAGATTCAGCACCTTCACCGCGGCGCCACCGGTGTGCGTCGATTCATCGACCGATTATGGGTGCAGCGTGCGCTCGTCTGCAGCCTGCCATTCCAAAGGCCAGCAACCCTGACGCCAAAGCTGCCACCAGTTCAGCCCGATCAGGGTCTTGGCATCGGTCAGCTCACCGTCGCGGGCCAGGGCCGCGAGGTGCTCGTCACCCATCTCGACGACCTCGACGAACTCTCCCTCGTCCAGGCGCTGGTCGCCAGCGACAAGGCCACGCGCGAACCAGATCTCGATGCCTTCCGTGGAATAGGCGGCCGCGTTGTGGAACATGCCGCCCCGTGCCCATTGCCGAGCCCGGTAGCCGGTCTCCTCCTGCAACTCGCGCATCGCGCAGCCGAGCACGGTCTCGTGCGGATCGCGCTTGCCGGCCGGGAACTCCAGCAGCAGCCTCTGCAAGGGGTAGCGGTACTGGCGCACCATCACCGCGCGACCATCGTCGAGCAGCGGCACGACGGCCACGGCCCCCGGGTGAACGATGTATTCACGCGTGGCCGTGGCGCCGTCGGGCAGGCGCACCGTGTCCTTGCGCACGGTCAGGAAACCACCGTCGAGCAGCGTGCGCGGCTCGACGAGCGTTTCGACCAACTCGAGCCGTGAGGACATCGGGGAAGGCCGTGGACAGCGAAGTGGGCGGTCTGCGCCGTCAGGCGCCGAGCACCGTGACGATCGCAGTGCGGCACCACTCCAGCAGGCCGCCCGACAGCGGGCCCAGCACCAGGACGGCCGCGCCATTCAGCGCGAGCAGGCCGCTCAGGCGCGGGCTCTGCAGGACGGGAGCCGTCTGCAGCGGCTCGTCGAAATACATCACCTTGACCACCCGCAGGTAGTAGAAGGCCCCGACCAGGGAGAACAGCACGGCGACGACAGCCAGCACGACGTGGCCGGTGACGCCCGTGGACACCAGCGCCTGCAGGATCGCCAGCTTGGCAAAGAAGCCCACCATGGGGGGAATGCCCGCCAGCGAGAACATGAACACGGTCATCACACCGGCCAGCCAGGGCCGGCGGCGTGCCAGGCCGGCGAGGTCGCTGATCTCCTCGCTCTCGAAGCCCTCGCGGGACAGGAACATGATCAGGCCGAAGGTGCCCAAGGTCGTCAGCACGTAGGTGACGACGTAGAACATGGACGAACTGTAGGCATTGGCCGCCGCGTCGGCCTTGCCACCGACCACCCCCACCGCCAGTCCCAGCAGCAGAAAACCCATCTGCGCGATCGTCGAGTAGGCGAGCATGCGCTTCAGGTTGGTCTGCGCGATCGCAGCGAGGTTGCCCAGCGCCAGCGAGCCCACCGCCAGCACGATCAGCATCTGCTGCCAATCCACCGCCAGCGGCGCCATGCCTTCGACGAGCAGGCGGATCGTGATCACGAAGGCCGCGAGCTTGGGCGCACCGCCGATCATCAGCGTGACTGCGGTGGGCGCGCCCTGGTAGACATCGGGCACCCACATGTGGAAAGGCACGGCGCCCAGCTTGAAGGCGAGCCCGGCGACGACGAACACGACGCCCAGCACCAGCACGCCGCGCGCGGTCTGGCCTCCGGCAATGCGCTCCAGCACGGCAGGGATCTCTAGCGTGCCGGTGGCGCCATACAGCATGGACAGGCCGTAGAGCAGGAAGCCGCTGGCGAGGGCGCCGAGCACGAAGTACTTCATCGCCGCCTCGGTGCTCACGGCGTGGTCGCGCCGCAGTGCCGTGAGCGCGTACAGCGACAGGCTCATCAGTTCCAGGCCCAGGTACAGCACGAGGAAGTGATGCGCCGAGCACATCACCAGGATGCCCAGCAGCGCAAACAGCGCGAGCGTGAAGAACTCGCCCTTGAGCATCTCGCGTGAGGCCAGATAGGGCTGGGCGTAGGCGACCGTGACCATCATCGCCAGGCAGGCGAAGAAGGCCATCAGATGCCCGAGCGGGTCGCCGACGACCATGCCGCCCATGGCCGACTGCACGGCGCCGGAGTCGGCATGCAGCAGATGCAGCGCCGCCACGACGGCCATCGTGAGCTGGGTCAGCCAGAACGTGGGGCGGCGCGCAGGGTCGCGCACCCAGAGGTCGACGACGGCAATCACGCACGCCATCACGAGGATGACGATCTCGGGCAGGACGACGGGCCAGTTCATCGCGGGGTTCTCGTCTTGGGCGCGGCGCGCATCAGGGCAGCTTGCTCGCCGCCACGTGCCGCAACAGCTCGGTGACGGAGACGTGCATCACGTCGGTGAAGGGCTTGGGGTACACACCCATGGCCAGCACCGCCACGGCCAGCAGCCCGGGCATCAGGAATTCGCGCGCGTTCAGGTCGTCCAGCGAACGCACGTCGTCGTTCGCGACCTCACCGAAGTACACGCGCTTGACCATCCACAAGGTGTACGCGGCGCCGAAGACCAGGGCCGTGGCCGCCAGCGCACCGAGCCAGAAGTTCGCCTGGACCGTGCCGAGGATGACCATCCACTCGCCGACGAAGCCGGCAGTCGCAGGCAGACCGCAGTTGGCCATCGCGAAGAAGACGGCGAAGGCCGTGAACTTCGGCATCGTGTTGACCACGCCGCCGTAGGAGGCGATCTCGCGTGAGTGAACGCGGTCGTACAGCACGCCGATGCAAAGGAACATCGCGCCCGATACAAAGCCGTGGCTGATCATCTGGACCAGGCCACCGCTGACGCCAAGCTCGTTGAAGATGAAGAAGCCCAGCGTGACGAAGCCCATGTGCGCGATCGACGAATAGGCCACGAGCTTCTTCATGTCCTGCTGCACCAGCGCCACCAGGCCGATGTAGATCACCGCCACGAGGCTGAGCGCAACGATGAACCAGGCCCACTCGCGGCTGGCGTCGGGGGCGATCGGCATCGAAAAGCGCAGGAATCCGTAGGCGCCGAGCTTGAGCATGATGGCCGCCAGCACGACCGAGCCCCCCGTGGGCGCCTCGACGTGCGCGTCGGGCAGCCAGGTGTGGACCGGCCACATCGGCACCTTGACCGAGAAGGCAGCAAAGAAGGCGAAGAACAGCAGCGTCTGCGCCGACAGCGGCAAGGGCAACTTGTGCCATGCCTGGATGTCGAAGCTGCCGCCGGACTTGACGTAGAGGTAGACCAGCGCCACCAGCATCAACAGCGACCCGAGCAGCGTGTAGAGGAAGAACTTGAACGCCGCGTAGACGCGTCGCGGGCCGCCCCAGACGCCGATGATGATGTACATCGGGATGAGCGTGGCCTCGAAGAAAACGTAGAACAGCAGGCCGTCGAGCGCGCTGAAGACGCCGATCATCAGCCCCGACAGGATCAGGAAGGCGCCCATGTACTGGTTCACGCGCTCGGTCACGACCTCCCAGCCGGCGATCACGACGATGACGGTGATGAAGGCCGTCAGCAGCACGAACCACACCGAGATGCCGTCCACGCCGAGGTGGTAGCGCACGTTGAAGCGCTCGATCCAGGGCAGGTTCTCGACGAACTGCATGGCAGCCGTCGAGGTGTCGAAGCCTGTGGCCAGCGGAATCGTCACGAGGAAGGCCGCGACGGCCCCGAGCAGCGCCGCCCAGCGCACGGCGTTCGAGTGCTCGTCACGGCCGGCCGCCAACAGCAGCACCCCCACCGCCACCGGCAGCCAGATGGCCACGCTCAGAAGACCCATCGAAACTTCTCCGCGCCTCTTGTCAGGCCTTGAACAGGTAGGGCCAGAGCTGCCAGGTCAGCAGGCCGAAGACACCCAGCACCATCGCCAGCGCATACCACGACAGCAGGCCGGTCTGCACCCGGCGCACGACGCCGGCGAAGCCGCCGACCGCCCGCGCCGAGCCGTTCACCACCACGCCGTCGATCAGCGCGACGTCGCCACCCTTCCACAGGCCGCGACCCAGCACGCGCGCGCCAGCGGCCAGCACGTGCTCGTTGAACCAGTCCATGTAGTACTTGTTCTCGAGCACCCGCACCAGCGGCGCAAGCGAGCGGCCGATGGCCGCAGGGATTGCGGGCTGCTTGAGGTAGAACCACCACGCGACGACGACACCGGCCAGCGCCAGCCAGAACGGCAGCGTCTGCAGGCCGTGCACCGCCATGCCGGCCGCGCCGTGGAAGCCGGCGGCGAGTTCCTTCATCGCGCCATGGCGGGCAGCGTCGACAAAGATCGCGTCCTTGAAGAAATCACCGAACAACAGGGGCTGTATCGTCAGGTAGCCAATGACGACCGACGGGATCGCCAGCAGCACCAGCGGCAGCGTGACGACCCAGGGCGACTCGTGCGGCTCGTGCGCGCCGTGGTGGCCGTGGTCGTCGTCGTGCGCGTGGTCGTCCTCGGGCGGATGGGGTTTGTGGCGGAAGCGCTCCTCGCCGTGGAAGACGAGGAAGTACATCCGAAACGAGTAGAACGCCGTCACGAAGACGCCGGCCACCACCGCGAAGGCGGCGAAGTGCGCGCCCGGCAGCCGGCTCGCCTCGACCGCCATGATGATGCTGTCCTTGGAGTAGAAGCCCGAGAACAGCGGCGTGCCGATCAGCGCCAGCGAGCCCAGCAGCGAGGTGATCCAGGTCAGCGGCATATGGCGCCGCAGGCCGCCCATGTTGCGGATGTCCTGGTCATGGTGCATGCCCATGATGACCGAGCCGGCGCCCAGGAAGAGCAGCGCCTTGAAGAAGGCGTGCGTCATCAGGTGGAAGACCGCGACCGAATAGGCCGACGCGCCCAGCGCCACCGTCATGTAGCCCAGCTGGCTCAGCGTGGAGTAGGCGACGACGCGCTTGATGTCGTTCTGGATGATGCCCAGGAAGCCCATGAACAGCGCCGTGATCGCGCCGATGACCATCACAAAGTTCAGCGCCGCGTCCGACAGCTCGAACAGCGGCGACATGCGCGCCACCATGAAGATGCCGGCGGTCACCATGGTTGCGGCGTGGATCAGGGCCGAGATCGGCGTCGGGCCCTCCATCGAGTCAGGCAGCCACACGTGCAGCGGGAACTGCGCGCTCTTGCCCATGGCGCCGATGAACAGGCAGATGCAGGCCACCGTCAGGAGCGCCCAGTCGGTGCCGGGGAAGCTGAGCTTGGACAGCTCGCCCGCCTTGGCAAAGGTCTCACCGTAGTTCAGGGTGCCGGCGTAGGCCGCGAGCAGGCCGATACCGAGGATGAAGCCAAAGTCGCCGACCCGGTTGACGAGGAACGCCTTCATGTTGGCGAAGATCGCCGTGGGCTTCTTGAACCAGAAGCCGATCAGCAGGTAGCTGACCAGACCCACGGCCTCCCAGCCGAAGAACAGCTGCAGGAAGTTGTTGCTCATGACGAGCATGAGCATCGAGAACGTGAACAGGCTGATGTAGGAGAAGAAGCGCTGATAGCCCGGGTCGTCGGCCATGTAGCCGATGGTGTAGACGTGCACCATCAGCGACACGAACGTGACGACACACATCATCATCGCCGTCAAGCCGTCGACGAGGAAACCGACCTCCATCTTCAGGCCGCCCAGCACCATCCATTCGTAGATGGTGGCGTTGAAGCGCGCGCCGCCCATCACGTCGACCAGGACGACCACCGAGCCCACGAAGGACAAGGTGACGCCGAGGATGGTGAGCACGTGCGCCCCGCGGCGGCCGACGACCCGGCCGAACAGGCCGGCGGCGATGGCACCCGCCAGCGGCGCGAGCGCGATGGTGAGCAGCAGGTTCTGGGACAGCGTGGCAGACATCGTGGTCAACCCTTGAGCCCGTCGAGCTGGTCGACGGCGATCGTGGCCCGGTTGCGGAACAGCACCACGAGGATGGCCAGGCCGATGGCCGACTCCGCCGCGGCCACGGTGAGGATGAAGAAGACGAAGATCTGGCCTGCCAGGCGGTCAGCCTCCAGCGGCAGGTAGTGCGAGAAGGCGACGAAGTTCATGTTGACGGCCAGCAGCATGAGCTCGATGGCCATCAGCAGCACGATCAGGTTGCGCCGGTTGAGGAAGATACCCACCACCGACAACGCGAACAGGATGCCGCCCAGGGTGAGGAAGTGGCCGAGAGTGAGGGCGCCCATGTTCAAGCCTCCCCCGGGCCACGCGCCGGCGCAGCCTCGCTGCCGGTGACCGGAGCCATCTTGACCAGGCGCACCCGATCGGCCTTGCGAGCCTTGACCTGCTCGCCCGGATCCATGGCGCGGCTGTCCTTGCGCCGGCGCAGCGTGAGCGCGATCGCCGCGATGATCGCCACCAGCAGGATGACGGCCGCCACCTGCAGCGGATAGAGATAGTTCGTGTACAGCTCGATGCCCAGCATCTTGGTGTTGCCCAGCTTGGCCAGCGCCGGGTCCACCGGCGCGACGCCGACATCGAAGCTCGAGAACATCACCAACCCGATCTCCACCGCGATCACCGCCCCGACCAGCGCTGCAAGCGGAAAGTGCTGCCAGAAACCCTCGCGGAAACTGTCGGAGTTGATGTCAAGCATCATCACGACGAACAGGAACAGCACCATCACCGCGCCGATGTAGACGAGGATGAGCGTGATGGCCAGGAACTCTGCCGACAGCAGCATCCACAGGCAGCTCGCGCTGAAGAAGGCGAGCACCAGGAACAGCGCGGCATGCACCGTGCTGCGTGCGGTGATCACCCGGAAGGCTGCCAGCAGCAGCACCGCCGAGAAGACGTAGAAGAGTGCGGTGATGGTGTTCATGGATGAGGTGTCGCTCGCGGCGTGACCACGCCATGCAGTCGGCAGGCCGCAGCAGCGGCCCGCACGGCATCAGCGGTACTTGGCGTCAGCCTGCCGGTTGGCGGCAATCTCCTTCTCGTAGCGGTCGCCCACGGCCAGCAGCATGTCCTTGGTGAAGTACAGGTCGCCGCGCTTTTCGCCGTGGTATTCGAAGATGTGGGTCTCGACGATCGAATCCACGGGGCAGCTCTCCTCGCAAAAGCCGCAGAAGATGCACTTGGTCAGGTCGATGTCGTAGCGCTTGGTGCGCCGGCTGCCGTCGTCGCGCACCTCGGACTCGATCGTGATCGCCATCGCCGGGCACACGGCCTCGCACAGCTTGCAGGCGATGCAGCGTTCCTCGCCGTTCTCGTAACGACGCAGCGCATGCAGGCCGCGGAAGCGCGGCGACTGCGGCGTCTTTTCCTCGGGGAACTGCACCGTGATCGTGCGCGACAGGAAATGCCGGCCGGTCAGGGCCAGGCCCTTGAACAGCTCGGTGAGCATGAAGCTCTGCAGGACGTCTTTCACTGCCATGATCGTCTGGCCTCGCGCGTCACTTCCAGATGTTGAACGGGGTCTGGATCCACAGGCCCACCACCACCAGCCACACCAGCGTGACCGGGATGAAGATCTTCCAGCCCAGACGCATGATCTGGTCGTAGCGGAAGCGCGGGAAGGTCGCCCGCACCCACAGGAACATCGTGACGACGACGAAGACCTTGATGCCGAGCCAGATCCAGCCGGGGATGAAGGACAGCGCCTCCACCGGCGGCAGCCAGCCGCCGAGGAACATCAGCACGCACAGCGTCGACACCAGGATCATGTTCGCGTACTCGGCCAGGAAGAACATCGCGAACGACATCCCCGAGTACTCGATCATGTGGCCGGCGACGATCTCGGATTCGCCCTCGACGACGTCGAAGGGGTGACGGTTGGTCTCCGCCAGCCCCGAGATGAAGTAGACGACGAACACCGGCAGCAGCGGCAGCCAGTTCCAGGACAGGAAGTTCAGGCCCATGTCGGCAAAGCTGCCCTTGCCCTGCGACATCACGATGTCGGTGATGTTCATGCTGGCCGAGACCATCAGCACGATGACGAGCGCGAAACCCATCGCGATCTCGTACGAGACCATCTGCGCCGACGCGCGCAGCGCGCCCAGGAAGGCGTACTTGGAGTTCGACGCCCAGCCGGCGATGATGACGCCGTAGACCTCGAGCGAGGTGATGGCCATCAGGAACAGCAGGCCGGCGTTGACATTGGCCAGCGCGACATCGGGGCCGAAGGGGATGACCGCCCAGGCCGCCAGCGCCGGCATGATGGTCATGATGGGCCCGAGGAAGAACAGGCCCTTGTTGGCCGCGGTCGGGCGGATGATCTCCTTGAAGATCAGCTTGACCGCGTCGGCGATCGGCGTCAGCAGACCCCAGGGGCCGACCCGGTTCGGGCCCGGGCGGATCTGGCTCCAGCCGATGGCCTTGCGTTCCCACAGCGTCAGGTAGGCCACGCAGCCCAGCAGCGGCAGCAGGACGGCAACGATCTTGATCAGGCTCCAGACAACGAGCCACAGCGTTGGGCCCAGCAGCGCCGAGCCGGCGGCGTTCAGTTGGTCGATCATGCGAGGGCTCCTGCGGGCGCAGGCGCGGGAACCGCAGCCGGAGCCGCCACGCGCTCGAGCTCGACGCGGCCGCTCATCGCACCGAGCGCGGCGGTGTCGGCGTGGCCGGCGGGCACGCGCGCGCAGCCCCAGGCCAGCGTGGGCTCCACACGCACCGGCAGCACCACGCTGCCTGCGCCCTGGCGCACGCGCACGCGGTCGCCCGGCTGCAGGCCCAGCTCGGCCCACAGCGCGGCGTTGACGCCCACCTGCGGCGGCCGCGCATCGGCCGTCTGCTGCAGCGCCGGGGCGCGGCGCACCAGCGCGTCGGTGGCGTAGATCGGCACCTCGGCCACGCGCTGAAGGCCGCTGCCGGCCGCGGCGGCGCCGGCCGACACCGGCACCGTGCTGGCGTTGCACAGCCGGGACGGGATCGTCGATTCGTCGCCGAGCGCCTCGGCGCGCACCTGTTCGGCGCTTTCGAAGTCGAAACCCGGCAGGCCGAGCAGGTTGCCGAGCACGCGCAGCACCTTCCAGGCCGGACGCGCGTCGCCGCGCGGCTTGACCACGCCGTGGAAGCCCTGCACCCGGCCCTCGGAGTTGACGAAGGTGCCAGAGGTCTCGGTGAAGGGGGTGATCGGCAGCAGCACGTCGGCGCCTTCGACCGCCGCGTCGCGGAAGCTGGTGAAGGCCACCGCCATCGAAGCCTGCTGCATCGCGGCATGCGCGGCCTGTGCGTCGGCCAGATCGAGCACGGGCTCGACGTTCAGCAGCAGCAGCGCGCGGCGCGGCTGCACCAGCATGCCGGCCACGTCCAGGCCGCCCGGACCGGGCAGCGCGCCGACCAGCTGCGCACCCACGCTGTTGGCCGCCTCGCCGAGGAAGCCGACCGAGGCGCCGGTGCGCTCGCCGATCCAGCCCGCCAGCGCCAGCAGTTCGGCCGCGCGCGGGTGCTGCGCCGCGGCATTGCCCAGCAGGACCGCCTTGCGCTCACCCGACAGCAGCGTCGCCGCGGCAGCCTGTGCGGCCTCGGTGGCCTGGCCGGCGGCGGGCGCGGCCACGCCCTGCGCCTGCGCCACCGCGGCGGCGATGTCGGCCAGCGCCTGCACCCAGTCGGCCGGGGCGGCGGTGAGGCGCTGCGCCACCGGCATCAGCCAGTCGTCGTGCACCGCTTGCAGGCTGATCAGCTTGGCGCCGTGGCGCACCGCCTGGCGCAGGCGCTGCGCGAACAGCGGGTGGTCCTTGCGCAGGAAGGAGCCGACGACCAGCACGCGCTGCAGCGTCGACAGCGCGGCCACCGGAAGGCCGAGCCAGCGCGCCGAGCCGGCCGGCGCGCCGTCACGCCGGAAATCGGCGTGGCGCAGACGGTGGTCGACGTTCTGCGATCCGAGCCCGCGCGCCAGCTTGGCCAGCAGGTGCAGCTCCTCGACCGTGCTGTGCGGCGAGCCGAGCGCGCCCAGCGCCGCCGGACCGTGCTCGGCGACGATCTGCTTGAGTCCGTTGGCCACGTATTCCAGCGCGGTCGTCCAATCGGTGGCCACCCACTGTCCGCCCTGCTTGATCATCGGCTGGGTCAGGCGCTGCTCGCTGTTCAGGGCCTCGTAGCTGAAGCGGTCGCGGTCGGCGATCCAGCACTCGTTGACGGCCTCGTTCTCGAGCGGCACGACACGCATCACCTGCTGGGCCTTGACCTGCACGACCAGGTTCGCCCCGGTGGAATCGTGCGGGCTGACGCTCTTGCGGCGCGACAGCTCCCAGGTGCGGGCGCTGTAGCGGAAAGGCTTGCTCGTCAGCGCACCCACCGGGCAGACGTCGATCATGTTGCCCGACAGCTCGGAATCGATGCTGCGGCCAACGAAGGTGGTGATCTCGGAGTGCTCACCGCGCTGGGCCATGCCCAGCTCCATCACGCCGGCGATCTCCTGGCCGAAGCGCACGCAGCGGGTGCAGTGGATGCAGCGGCTCATCTCCTCCATCGAGATCAGCGGGCCGACGTTCTTGTGGAAGACGACGCGCTTTTCTTCCTGGTAGCGCGAGGCCGAGCCGCCGTAGCCCACCGCCAGGTCCTGCAGCTGGCACTCGCCGCCCTGGTCGCAGATCGGACAGTCCAGCGGGTGGTTGATGAGCAGGAACTCCATCACCGACTTCTGCGCCTTGACCGCCTTGTCGCTCTTGGTGCGCACGATCATGCCGTTGGTCACCGGCGTGGCGCAGGCTGGCATGGGCTTGGGAGCCTTCTCGACGTCGACCAGGCACATGCGGCAGTTGGCCGCGATGCTGAGCTTCTTGTGGTAGCAGAAGTGAGGGATGTAGGTGCCTGAGGCGTCGGCCGCATGCATGACCATGCTGCCCTCGGGCACGCTGACCTTCTTGCCGTCGAGTTCGATCTCAACCATCTGTCGTGTCCCGCTCGCTCAGGCCGTCGCGCCGACGAGGCAGCGCTTGTGCTCGACATGGTGCGCGAACTCGTCGCGGAAGTGCTTCAGCATGCCCTGCACCGGCATCGCCGCCGCGTCACCGAGCGCGCAGATCGTGCGGCCCTTGATGTTGTCGGCCACCGAATCCAGCAGCGCCAGGTCGTCAGGCCGGCCCTGGCCGTGCTCGATGCGGTGCACCATGCGCCACAGCCAGCCCGTGCCCTCGCGGCAGGGCGTGCACTGGCCGCAGCTCTCGTGCTGGTAGAAGTAGCTCAGACGCAGCAGGCTGCGCACCATGCAACGCGTGTCGTCCATCACGATGACCGCCCCCGAGCCCAGCATCGAGCCGGCCTTGGCGATGGCGTCGTAGTCCATCGTGATGTCCATCATGATCTTCGCCGGCAGCACCGGCGCCGACGAGCCGCCCGGGATCACCGCCTTCAGCGCGCGCCCGCCGCGCACGCCGCCGGCGAGCTCGAGCAGCTTCGAGAACGGCGTGCCCAGCGGGATCTCGAAGTTGCCGGGGTTCTCGACGTCACCGACGATCGAGAAGATCTTGGTGCCGCCGTTGTTCGGCTTGCCGCATTCCAGGTAGGCCTGGCCGCCGTGGTTGATGATCCACGGCACCGCGGCAAAGGTCTCGGTGTTGTTGATCGTCGTGGGCTTGCCATACAGGCCGAAGCTGGCCGGGAACGGCGGCTTGAAGCGCGGCTGGCCCTTCTTGCCCTCGAGCGACTCGAGCAGCGCCGTCTCCTCGCCGCAGATGTAGGCGCCGAAGCCGTGGTGCGCGTGCAGTTGGAAGCTGTGGTTCGAGCCGAGGATGCGCTCGCCCAGGAAGCCGGCGGCGCGCGCCTCGTCGAGCGCCTGCTCGAAGCGCTCGTAGACCTCGAAGATCTCGCCGTGGATGTAGTTGTAGCCCACCGCGATGCCCATCGCGTAGGCAGCAATCGTCATGCCCTCGATGACGATGTGCGGGTTGTAGGCGAGGATGTCGCGGTCCTTGCAGGTGCCGGGCTCGCCCTCGTCGGAATTGCACACGAGGTACTTCGCGCCGGGGAACTGGCGCGGCATGAAGCTCCACTTCAGCCCGGTGGGGAAGCCTGCGCCACCGCGGCCGCGCAGCGCCGAGAGCTTGACCTCGGCAATCACCTGCTCGGGCGTCATGCCCGGGCCGCCGTCGGCACCCAGGATCTTCTTCAGCGCCGAGTAGCCGCCGCGCGCCACGTAGTCCTGCAGGCGCCAGTTGCTCCCGTTCAGGCCGGCGTAGATCTGCGGATTGATGTGGCGTTCGTGGAAGCAGGTCTCCTGCCCGGTGGCCTGGAAGCGGGCGAGCTGGTCCAGCAGCAGCGGGTCGACTCGTGCGTTCATCGCAGCCCCTTCAAGGTCTCGACCAGGTCGTCCAGGCGCTCGTCGCTCATGAAGCTGAGCATCTTGCGGTCGTTCACCAGCATCACCGGCGCGTCGGCACAGGCGCCCAGGCATTCGCTGGGCTGCACGGTGAAGGCGCCGTCGGCGGTGGTGCCGTAGGGCTCGACGCCGAGCTGGTGGCACAGGTGGTCGAGCGCCTTCTGGCCGCCGCGCAGTTGGCACGGCAGGTTGGTGCAGACGTTGAGCTTGTAGCTGCCCACCGGCTGCTGGTTGTACATGTTGTAGAAGGTCGTGACCTCGTGCACGGCGATCGGCGCCATGCCCAGGTAGTCGGCCACGGCCTCCTCGGCCTCGGGCGAGACCCAGCCCTGCTCCTGCTGCACGATGGACAGGCAGGCCATCACGGCCGACTGCTTCTGGTCGGCGGGGTACTTGGCGACTTCGCGGTCGAAGCGCGCGCGCGTGGCGTCGGACAGTTGCATCATCGATCGATCTCGCCGAACACGATGTCCATCGTGCCGATCACGGCCACCGCGTCGGCGATCATGTGGCCGCGGCTCATCTCGTCGAGTGCCGCGAGGTGGGCAAAGCCCGGCGGGCGGATCTTCAGCCGATAGGGCTTGTTGGCGCCGTCGCTGACGATGTAGATGCCGAACTCGCCCTTCGGGTGCTCGACCGCGGCGTAGGCCTCGCCCTCGGGCACGTGGAAGCCTTCGGTGAAGAGCTTGAAGTGGTGGATCAGCTCCTCCATGCTCGACTTCATCTCCACCCGCGACGGCGGGGCCACCTTGTGGTTGTCGGTGATCACCGGTCCCGGGTTGGCGCGCAGCCAGTCCACGCACTGCTGCACGATGCGGTTGGACTGGCGCATCTCCTCGATGCGCACCAGGTAGCGGTCGTAGGTGTCGCCGTTGACGCCCACCGGCACGTCGAAGTCCATGCGGTCGTAGACGTCGTAGGGCTGCTTCTTGCGCAGGTCCCAGGCGATGCCCGAGCCGCGCAGCATCGCGCCGCTGAAGCCCAGATTCAGCGCGCGTTCGGGCGAGACCACGCCGATGCCCACGGTGCGCTGTTTCCAGATGCGGTTGTCGGTCAGCAGGGTCTCGTAGTCGTCGACGTTCTTCGGGAAGCGACGGCAGAAGTCCTCGATGAAGTCCAGCAGCGAGCCCCGGCGGTTCTCGTTCAGGGCCTTGATCGCGCGCTCGTTGCGGATGCGGCTGGCCTTGTACTGGGGCATCGACTCCGGCAGGTCGCGGTAGACGCCGCCCGGGCGGAAGTAGGCCGCGTGCATGCGCGCGCCCGAGACCGCCTCGTACATGTCGAAGATGTCTTCGCGCTCACGGAAGCAGTAGATGAGGATGTTCATCGCCCCGCAGTCCATGCCGTGGCAGCCCAGCCACAGCAGGTGGTTCAGGATGCGGGTGAGCTCGGCGAACATCACGCGGATGTACTGCGCGCGCTCGGGCACCTCCACGCCGAGCAGCTTCTCGATCGCCAGGCAGTAGGCGTGCTCGTTGGCCATCATCGACACGTAGTCGAGACGGTCCATGTAGGGCAGCGACTGGATGTAGGTCTTGCTCTCGGCCAGTTTCTCGGTGGCGCGGTGCAGCAGCCCGATATGCGGATCGGCGCGCTGGATCACCTCGCCGTCGAGCTCGAGCACCAGGCGCAGCACACCATGCGCCGCCGGATGCTGCGGCCCAAAGTTCAGCGTGTAGTTCTTGATCTCAGCCACCGCAGACTCCCTTGCGAGCCTCTGGGTCGCGCTGAACTTCGGTGAAGGCTGACTTCGCTTCAGCGAAGTCAAGGCCGCGCAGCGGCCGGCCGGAGCCAAAGTTCAGCGTGTAGTTCTTGATCTCAGCCACCGCAGACTCCCTTGCGAGCCTCTGGGTCGCGCTGAACTTCGGTGAAGGAGCCCAAGTTCAGGGCGCAGTTCTTGATCTCGGCCATGTCGGGATGGGGCTGGTCAGTGCAGGCCGCCGTAACGGTCTTCGCGCACGACGCGCGGCGTGATCTCGCGCGGCTCGATCGTCACCGGCTGGTAGATCACGCGCCCGGCCTCGGGGTCGTAGCGCATCTCGACGTGGCCCGTGACGGGGAAGTCCTTGCGCATCGGGTGGCCGATGAAGCCGTAGTCGGTGAGGATTCGGCGCAGGTCTTCGTGGCCTTCGAAGACGATGCCGAAGAAGTCGAAGGCCTCGCGTTCGAACCAGTTGGCCGAGTTCCACACCGGGGTCACCGATGCGAGCGCAGGCATGTCGTCGTCCGGCGCGAAGACCTTCAAGCGCAGACGCCAGTTGTGCGTGACGCTCAGGAGGTGTGAGACGACGCAGAACCGAGGGCCGTCCCAGGGCGCATTGCGGTAATCGCTGTAGTCCACGCCGCACAGGTCGATCAGTTGCTCGAAGCGCAGGGTAGGGTCGTCGCGCAGCAGCAGCGCCACGCGCGCGTAGTCGGCAGCGCCGACGACGAGCGTCAGCTCGCCGCGCTCGAGCCGGCACTCGCGCACGGTGTCGCCGAGCGTGGTCTGCAGCGCAGCCTGCAGGATGTCGAGTCGGGTGCTCATGCGGGGGTCGCTCCGGGGCTCAGCGCGCGATCGTGTTCTCGCGCCGGATCTTGGCCTGCAACTGCAGGATGCCGTAGAGCAGTGCCTCGGCCGTCGGCGGGCAACCGGGCACGTAGACATCGACCGGCACGATGCGGTCACAGCCCCGAACGACGGAATAGCTGTAGTGGTAGTAGCCGCCGCCATTGGCGCACGAGCCCATGCTCAGCACCCAGCGCGGCTCGGCCATCTGGTCGTAGACCTTGCGCAGTGCCGGCGCCATCTTGTTGCACAGGGTGCCGGCGACGATCATCAGGTCGCTCTGGCGCGGGCTGGGACGGAACAGCATGCCGAAGCGGTCGATGTCGTAGCGCGCGGCGCCCGCGTGCATCATCTCGACCGCGCAGCAGGCCAGGCCGAAGGTCATCGGCCATAACGAGCCCGTCTTGGACCAGTTGATCAGCTTGTCCACCGACGTGGTGACGAAGCCTTCCTTGAGTACGCCTTCGATGCCCATGCGCTTGCCCTCGCCTCACTCCCAGTCGAGAGCGCCCTTTTTCCACTCGTAGACGAAGCCGACCACCAGAATCCCGAGAAACACCATCATGGCCCAGAAGCCCGCGGCGCCGATGTCGTGCAGCGCGACAGCCCAGGGGAACAAGAAGGCGATCTCGAGGTCGAAGAGGATGAACAGGATGGCCACAAGGTAGTAGCGCACGTCGAACTTCATGCGCGCGTCCTCGAAGGCCTCGAAACCGCATTCGTAGGGGCTGTTCTTGGCCGCATCCGGACGGTTGGGCCCGAGGAGGAACCCCAGGACCTGCGGCGCGACACCGACAGCCACGCCCACCAGAATGAAGAGGATGACCGGAAGATACTCTTGCAGGTTCATCTCATCGACCGTTCATGCAGCGCCTGATGTGCCGGACATGGCGAACGGTCGCATCTGCACGCACGCAGCACCTTCGCCGCAGCGGCTTGCGATCTCCCTCCCCGCCCTACTGTGCAGGGGCCACGCTTCGGGACCGGAACGCCCCCCGAGCGCGATCGTTCGTTGATTCTTGGTGCCGACGGCGAGACTCGAACTCGCACAGCTTTCGCCACTACCCCCTCAAGATAGCGTGTCTACCAATTTCACCACGTCGGCGTGATGGAAAGCGGCATCGCTTTCCTCGCTGTTCATGCGCCGCGAGTTGTGTCTTCGCACATCTGCGCAGCGCCCATGATTCTATCTGGAAAACCCCTGCTCTCGACGTACAAAAAGACAGGCGTGCCCTAGATATCGCGCTTCGCGAGGCTCCCCCTTACTTGGAGGCAGCCGCCGACGGCGACGGGGCGGCGGCCGGCGCCGGGATCGCCCCGGGAATGACACCCGCCGGCGCAGGAACGCCGCTGGCCGCTCCAGCCGCCGCAGGAGCGGGCTGGTCGAGAACGCTCCCACCCCCGGCTGCCTGACCGACCGGCTTGCCAGACATCAGGGCCAAGCCCAGCGTGCAGACAAAGAACAAGGTCGCGCAGACCGCCGTCGACCTCGACAGGAAGTTGGCACTGCCAGTGGCACCAAAGAGGCTGCCCGAGGAGCCGGTGCCAAACGACGCCCCCATGTCTGCGCCTTTGCCGTGCTGCACGAGCACCAGGCCGATCATCACCAGCGCCGACAGCAGTTGCACGGCGAGTAGCAGGGTCATCCAGAGTTGCATGGTCCGGTCGCTCCGCAGGAGGCTCGTAGTCAGATTGATTGGAACGGGAGGTCGTGGCGCGCAATCTCATCCCGCCGCACGGCAAATCGCGACGAAGTCGGCGGCCTTCAGTGAGGCACCGCCGACCAGACCCCCGTCGATGTCGGCTTGAGCAAACAGCGCCGCCGCGTTTTCAGGCTTGACGCTGCCCCCATAGAGGATCTTCATGCCATCGGCCCGCGGTGTGGCCGCCCGCAACTGCTGACGCAGCAAGGCGTGCACCGCCTGCGCCTGCTCGGGGCTGGCCGAGAGCCCGGTGCCGATGGCCCACACCGGCTCGTAGGCCACCACCATCTCGCTCGCGCAATGGGCCAGCGCGTGGATGGCGCAGGACAACTGACGCTTGACGACCGCCTCGGTCTGGCCCGCTTCACGCTGGGCACGCGTCTCACCCACGCAGACGACGGGCGTCACACCGCAGGCCAGCGCAGCCTTGGCCTTGTCGGCTACGAGTTGGTCGCTCTCACCGTGGAGCGTGCGCCGCTCCGAGTGACCGACGATGACATAGCGGCAGCCCAGTTCGGCCAGCATGGCCGCAGCCACCTCACCGGTGTAGGCACCCTGGGGGTGGACCGAGCAGTCCTGCGCGCCCCAACGCAGATCGCTGGCAGCCAAGCTCGATGCCGCATCGGCCAAATATGGAAACGGCGGGCACACCGCGACATCGCAGCCGAAAGGGCGCGCATGCAGCAGCCCCTGGAGCAGTGCCGCGTTCGCAGCACGACTGCCGTGCATCTTCCAGTTGCCGACGACGAGCTTGCGGCGCATCATGGGCATCATCTCCAGCGCAACACGATCTTGCCCACATGCGCGCTCGACTCCATCAGCGCATGGGCCTTCGCCGCATCAGAAGCGTCAAACACGCTGTGAATCACCGGCCGGATCCGGCCCGATTCGATCAAGGGCCAGACACGCTCGCGCAGCGCGCGCGCCAGAGCCGTCTTGTACGCCACCGATCGCGGACGCAGCGTGGAGCCGCTGATCGTCACCCATTTGCGCAGCAGCACACCGGAGTCGATGGCGCTCGTGGTTCCGCCCTGAACCGCAATGACGGCGATGCGGCCACCCTCGGCCACACACTGCAGTTCGCGGCCGAGGTAGTCCCCAGCCACCATGTCGAGGACGACGTCCACCCCGCGACCCTGCGTCAGACGCCGGACCTCGACGACGAAATCCTGCGTGCGGTAGTTGATGGCAGCCTCGGCGCCCAGGGCAACGCACGCTGCGCACTTCTCGTCACTGCCGGCGGTGACGAACACGCGTGAACCCAGCGTCTTCGCCAGCGCAATGGCGGTCACACCGATGCCGCTGGAGCCCCCCTGGACAAGCAGGGTTTCGCCGGGCTGCAGGCGCGCGATCTCGAAGACGTTCTGCCAGACGGTGAAGAAGGTCTCGGGCAGCGCCGCAGCCTCGATGTCGTCCAGCCCGACGGGCACGGGCAGGCACTGTCCGACCGGCGCCACGCAGAACTGCGCGTAACCGCCGCCCGCCACCAGGGCACAGACGCGGTCGCCGAGCTTCAGGCCAGCGGCCGCGAGCTCCGCGGCGTCCCCCTCGACGATGGTGCCGGCCACCTCGAGCCCGGGCAGGTCGGACACGCCAGGCGGCATCGGGTAGAGACCCATGCGTTGGAGCACATCAGGCCGGTTCACGCCGCTCGCGGCAACCTCGAGCAACACCTCCCCCGCCGTGGGCACAGGACGCGGACGCTCGCACGCCCGCAGAACCTCAGGCCCGCCGGGTTGCTGGATCTCGATCGCCCTCATGCTCAGTTCGGTTCCTGCAGAAATCAAGAGGCTGGGCCCGGGCTGCGCGGTCGGGACACGGGAGTCCCGAACCACACAGCGCCGGTGACCTGCACGTCAGCCTTGCCTCGGCTCCGATGGCGCCGGCACGGGCGCCGGTGCCGGTGCGGCCTCGACTGCGCCGCTGCCGCCCGCCGCGGCCGCATCGCCGCCCTCGCGGGGCTCGCGGGCCTCGCGAGGCTCCCGGCGCGGACGATCGCCCCGATCCCCTCTGTCGCCGCGATCGCCGCGGTCGCCGCGATCGCGACGCGGCCCCCGCTCCGACCGGTCACCACCCTCGCGCCGCGGCCGCTCGTCGTCCACAGCACCCTCGGGACGCTCGAGCAAGGCCTTCATGGACAGCTTGATGCGGCCCTTCTCGTCGGTCTCGAGCACCTTGACCTTGACCACCTGGCCCTCGGACAGGTAGTCGCTGACCTGCTCGACGCGTTCGTGCGCGATCTGGCTGATGTGCAGCAGGCCGTCCTTGCCCGGCAGGATGTTGACCAGAGCGCCGAAGTCCAGCAGCTTGGTGATCGGACCTTCGTAGACCTTGCCGACCTCGGCCTCGGCCGTGATCTCGGTGATGCGCTGCTTGGCGAACTCGGCCTTGCCGGCGTCCGTGGAGGCGATCGTGATCGTGCCGTCCTCGCCGATGTCGATGGTGCAACCGGTCTCTTCGGTCAGCGCCCTGATCGTGGCCCCGCCCTTGCCGATCACGTCGCGGATCTTCTCGGGGTTGATCTTCATGGTGTACAGACGCGGCGCGAAGTCGCTGACCTCGGTCTTCGCCTCGCCCATGGCCTCGACCATCTTGCCGAGGATGTGCATGCGCGCCTCCTTGGCCTGGGCGAGCGCCACCTGCATGATCTCCTTCGTGATGCCCTGGATCTTGATGTCCATCTGCAGTGCGGTAACACCGTGGGTGGTGCCCGCCACCTTGAAGTCCATGTCGCCGAGATGATCCTCGTCGCCCAGGATGTCGGTCAGCACTGCGAACCGGTTGCCGTCCTTGATCAGGCCCATCGCAATGCCGGCCACGTGCGCCTTCATCGGGACGCCAGCGTCCATCAGCGCGAGGCAGCCGCCGCAGACCGAGGCCATCGACGACGAGCCATTGCTCTCGGTGATCTCGCTGACCACGCGCAGCACGTAGGGGAAGTCCTCCTTCGAAGGCAGCGCAGCCACGAGGGCGCGCTTGGCAAGGCGGCCGTGGCCGATCTCGCGCCGCTTCGGGCTGCCCACGCGGCCCGTCTCGCCGGTGGCGAACGGGGGCATGTTGTAGTGCAGCATGAAGCGGTCCTCGAAATCGCCCGCCAGCGCGTCGATGCGCTGCGCGTCGCGCTCGGTGCCGAGCGTAGCCACCGCCAGCGCCTGGGTCTCGCCGCGCGTGAACAGCGCCGAACCGTGCGTGCGTGGCAGCACCGAAGTCCGGATCTCGATCGGACGCACGGTGCGCGTGTCGCGCCCATCGATGCGAGGCTCGCCCGCGAGGATCTGGCTGCGCACGATGCGCGCCTCGATTTCGAACAGGAGCGCTTCGACCTTGACCTCGTCGTAATCGGCGCCCTCGGCCTTCAGCGCCGACTTGGTCGCGGCGTACGCCTCGCGGCAGGCCTGGGTGCGCGCCTGCTTGCTGCGGATCTGGTAAGCCGCGCGCAGCGACCCTTCGGCGAGCGCATTCACCTTGGCGATGAAGACCTCGTCCTTGGCCGGCGGGGCCCAGGTGCCCGCAGACAGCCACTCCGGCTTGCCGGCGTCGCGAACGAGTTCGTGGATGGCGTCGATGGCCACCTTGCCTTGGTCGTGACCGAAGACCACGGCGCCGAGCATGATCTCCTCGGTGAGCTGGTCAGCTTCGGACTCCACCATCAGCACCGCAGCCTCGGTACCGGCCACCACGAGGTCGAGCTTGCTGTTGGCGAGTTCGGCCTTGCCCGGGTTCAGGACATATTCGCCATTGACGTAGCCCACACGGGCGGCGCCGATCGGCCCGTTGAAAGGGATGCCACTGACCGACAGCGCGGCACTGGAGGCGATCAAAGCAGCAATGTCGGCCTGCACCTCCGGGTTCAGGCTGAGGACATGGACGACGACCTGCACCTCGTTGAAGAAACCGTCCGGGAACAGCGGGCGGATCGGACGGTCGATCAGGCGGCTGGTCAGCGTCTCGAGCTCGCTCGGGCGACCCTCGCGCTTGAAGAAGCTGCCCGGGATCTTGCCGGCGGCGTAGGTCTTCTCGATGTAGTCGACGGTCAGCGGGAAGAAATCCTGCCCCGGCTTGGCGTTCTTGGCCGCGACGACCGTAGCGAGCACGACCGTGCCCTCGATGTCGACGAGGACGGCGCCGGTGGACTGACGCGCGATCTCGCCCGTTTCCATCGTGACGCGATGGGGGCCCCATTGGAAGGTCTTGACGACCTTGTTGAACATGCTCATGGCATTGACTCCGTGGTGTCGGCGCGCGCAGACCCGGCGCCTTCGGGGTGGAGGCGTCGGGCGACGGCAACAATGCCATTCCAGCGCGACCGACCTTCGGCGCGCGCACTGCAGCGCGCGGTCGAGCCGCCCTGGAATGACACAGCAGTTGCCCCTGCCCTCATCGTCTCCGAGGCGCCCGGCACGGCTGGCAAGAGCACGCACCGGGACGCCATGATCGGTATTTGGCTGACTTACTTGCGCAGACCCAGTTTCTGGATCAGTGCCGTGTAGCGCTCGGCGTCCTTGGCCTTCAGGTAGGACAGCAAGCTCTTGCGCTGGTTGACCAGCTTGAGCAGACCGCGCCGCCCGTGGTGGTCCTTGACGTGGGTCTTGAAGTGCGGCGTGAGCTCGTTGATGCGCGCCGTCAGCAGCGCGACCTGCACTTCGGGTGAGCCGGTGTCGGCGGCGCCTCGGGCGTGCGCCTTGATCACTTCAGCCTTCTGGGAGATGTCCATCGTCATCGCGATTTCCTGGTGGGGCCGGATGGCCGCGATGACGCGGTCCCAAGGGGGGACCAGCGGCGCGGTTTCCGGTGCCTTGCGGCGTCCTGACTTGCGAACGCAGGTGAAACCAACCCGCGCCGTGCTGCGTTGCTTCCCGCAAGTGCGCGGAACTCACGCGCCGCGCACATCGGAAAGCATTGAGATTCTAGCTCAGAGACGCTGCAGTGCTTGAGCCAGTCGGCCCACGCCTTCGTCCAGGCGCGCGAGATCACGCGAGGCAAAGCACCAGCGCAGCCAGCCCTCCCCCTCCGGCCCGAAGGCCGCCCCGGGTGCCAGACCGAGGCCATGATCGGCCACGAGCCGTTTCGCAAAGACCAGCGAATCGTTCACGCCCTCGACACGCAGGAAGGCATACATCCCACCTTCGGGCGATGCCGCCGTGACCCCGGGCAGCCGCGCGAGGCCCGAAATCAGGCGGTCGCGGCAGGACTGCATGTGCGCGCGCAGGCGCGGCACCGACGCGGCGGCGTCGTCAAGGGCCGCGATCGCGCCGCGCTGCACGAACACCGGGGCGCAGGAACTGTTGAACTCGAGCAGCTTGCCCAGCGCGTCGGCATGCCCATCCGGAACGACCATCCAGCCCAGCCGCCATCCGGTCATCAGGAAGCTCTTGGAGAAGCTCTGCACGACGACGACGCGGTCCTCGGCCGTGGCGGCGTCGAGAAAGCTGGGCGCCGCCCCATCGGACCCGTAATAGAGACGCTCGTAGACTTCGTCGGAGACGATCCACGTGCCGGTGGACCGACAGTGCGCGAGGATGGCCTCGATCTCGTCACGGCGCAGCGTCCAGCCGGTGGGGTTGTTCGGCGCGTTCAAAAGCAGCACCCGGGTGCCCGGGCCCACCGCCGCGCGCAGTTCGTCGAGATCGAGTCCCCAGCGACCGTCGTGCGGCCGCAGCGCAAGGCGCCGCACGCTCGCACCCAGGATCAGCGGCTGCGCCGTCAGGTTGGGCCACACCGGGGTCACGGCGACCACCTCGTCGCCTGGACTGGCCAGCATCTGCATCGCCAGCATCAGCGCATTCACGCCCGAGGAAGTCACGGCCACGCGGCCGACGTCCACCGCCGGGTGCAACCCGCCGACGTAGCCGGCGATCGCGGCACGCAGCGCGGGCAGGCCGAGGTTGTGGGCGTAGAAGGTCTCGCCGTCGCGCAGCGACCGCTCGGCGGCCTCACGGACCGGCAGCGGTGTCACCTCGTCGCTTTCGCCAAACCAGAAAGCCAGGACGTCGGGGCGGCCCATGGCCGCGTTGGCAACGTCGCGGATCTGGGACCCGGGCAGGGCCTGGATAGCTGCTCGCATGGATCTTCGGGCCTCGGCCCCCTCAGTGGATGTCCTGCAGCGGCCAGCGCGGCCGCACGTCGAAAGCTTCGGCCGCCTGCCCCCGCGCCAGGCCGGCCTGCACGCGCATCGCCGCCGCCAAGGCGATCATGGCGCCATTGTCGGTGCACAGTTCGAACTCAGGGTAGTGAACCCGCACACCGGCCCGGCCGCACGCCTGCCCGAGGCGGCGCCGCAGTTCGGCGTTGGCGCCCACGCCACCGGCGACAACCAGCCGCCGCAGACCGGTACGCCGCAGCGCGGCCATGGCCTTGGCCGCGAGCACGTCGACGATGGCGGCCTGCGTCGCGGCGGCGAGGTCGGCCAGCGCCTCGGACGCCGGCGCCGGACCGAGCTTGCGATGCTGCGTCATCACCGCCGTCTTCAGGCCGGCGAACGAGAAATCGAGATCGCCGCTGTGCAGCAGCGGCCGCGGCAAGGGGAAGGCGTCGGGCCGTCCGCGCTGCGCCAGGCGCGACAGCGCGGGCCCGCCTGGATAGCCCAGCCCCATGAGCTTGGCCGACTTGTCGAAGGCCTCGCCGGCGGCATCGTCGATCGTCTCGCCCAGCAGTTCGTAGCGCCCCACCCCGTCCACCCGCATCAACTGGGTGTGGCCGCCGGAGACCAGCAGCGCGACGAAGGGAAACTCCGGAGGATCGGCCGACAGGAAAGGCGACAGCAGGTGCCCCTCGAGGTGGTGCACGCCGAGCGTCGGCCGCTCCAGCGCCGCCGCCAGCGCCACCGCGTAGCCTGCGCCGACCAGCAAGGCGCCGGCCAGACCGGGGCCGCGGGTGTAGGCCACGAGATCGATGTCGGCGAGCGCGCACCCTGCATCGGCGAGCACGCATTCCGTCAGCGGGATCACGCGCCGGATGTGGTCCCTGGAGGCGAGTTCCGGCACGACACCGCCGTAGGCCTCGTGCATCGACACCTGGCTGTGGAGCGCATGGGCGAGCAGACGCGGCACGCCCACCTCGGCGCACTCCACCAGCGCGACGCCGGTCTCGTCGCAGGACGACTCGACGCCCAGGACCTTCACTGGGGCGCCGACCGCATCACACCAAGCCCAGCCGCCGTACGCAGCCGCGACGGCGGGGGTTCAGTGCTTCTCGCGCGCATGGTTGATCGTGTACTTGGGGATCTCGATCGTGATGTCGCGGTCGGACAGGATGGCCTGGCAGGACAGCCGCGACATCGGGGTCAGGCCCCAGGCCCGGTCGAGCAGGTCCTCCTCGACCTCGTCGAGCTCGCCGAGCGAAGCGTAGCCCTCGCGGACGATGACATGGCAGGTGGTGCAGGCGCAGCTCATCTCGCAGGCATGCTCGATGGCGATGCCGTTGTCGAGCAGGGCCTCGCACACCGAATCGCCGCGCGGCGCCACGATCGTGTCACCCTCGGGGCAGTACTCGGCGTGGGGCAGGATGCGGATGACCGGCATGGGCAAGTTCAGTGTGGCGGGGTTGCAGATGGGTGCGCGTGACGTCTCAGGCTCTCAGCCTCTCAGCCTCTCAGACCTCGTCGACGCGGCGCCCGGCCAGAGCCGCGCGGATGCCGCGGTTCATGCGCGCGGCAGCGAAAGCCTCGGTGCCCTGCGCCAGGGCCTGGACAGCGGCATCGATGGCCTGCGCGTCTTCGCCACGCGCAGCTTCGGTCGCCGCCCGCAGCAAGGCCTCGATGCCGGCCAGTTCCTCACGATCGAGCAGGTCGCCGTCGGCAGCCAGCGCCGAGCGCGTGGCCAGCACCATGCGCTCGGCCTCGACCCGGGACTCGCGCACCTTGCGGGCATGCATGTCGTCCTCGGCGTGAGCGAATCCCTCGCGCAGCATGCGTGCGACCTCGTCGTCGCCGAGTCCGTAGCTGGGCTTGACCGCCACGCTGGCCTCGACGCCTGAGCCCAGTTCGCGTGCGGAAACCGACAGCAGGCCATCGGCATCGACCTGGAAGCTCACGCGGATGCGGGCGGCACCAGCAGCCATCGGCGGGATCCCGCGCAATTCGAAGCGCGCCAGGCTGCGGCAATCGGACACGAGATCGCGCTCGCCCTGAACGACGTGGATGGCCATGGCCGTCTGGCCATCCTGGAAGGTCGTGAAGTCCTGTGCCTTGGCCACCGGGATCGTGGTGTTGCGTTCGATGACGCGCTCCACGATGCCGCCCATGGTCTCCAGGCCCAGGGACAGCGGGATCACGTCCAGCAGCAGGATGCCGCCGTCGCGGGTATGCCCCGCCAGCGCGTGGGCCTGGAGCGCGGCGCCGATGGCCACGACCTCGTCCGGGTTGACGTCGGTCAGAGGCTCGCGGCCGAACTGTGCGGCCACCGCCGCGCGCACGCAGGGCATGCGCGTCGAGCCCCCGACCAGCACCACGCCCTGCACCTCGTCGCGAGCGACCCGGGCATCACGCAGCACCTTGCGCACGCTGGCCAGCGTGCGCTCCACCAGCGGCCGTGTCAGGGCTTCGAACTGTTCGCGGCTCACGCTCAGGTCGAGCGCGCGGCCTGCGACCACGCCATCCAGCCTCGCCTGCCCGGCGCTGCTGAGCGCCTCCTTGGCCGCCCGGGCCGCCACCAGGACCGCCCGGCGGTCGCGCGGGCTGGTGGCCTGCAGGCCGGCCTGGGCCAGCGCCCATTGGGCTAGCGCATCGTCGAAGTCATCGCCGCCGAGCGCTGCGTCGCCTCCGGTGGCCACGACCTCGAAAACCCCGCGCGTCAGCCGCAGCAGCGAGATGTCGAACGTGCCCCCGCCCAGGTCGTAGACGGCGTACAAGCCCTCGCTGCCGTTTTCCAGGCCGTAAGCCACCGCTGCGGCCGTGGGCTCGTTGATCAGGCGCAGAACGTTCAGACCGGCCAGTTGCGCCGCATCCTTCGTCGCCTGGCGCTGTGCGTCGTCGAAGTAGGCCGGCACGGTGATGACCGCGCCGAAGATGTCGTCGTCGAAGGTGTCCTCGGCGCGCTGCCGCAAGGCCGCCAGGATCTCCGCCGAGACCTCCACGGGCGATTTCTCGCCCTCGCGCGTGGCCAGCGCCACCATGCCGGGACGGTCGACGAATTGATAGGGGAGCTTCTCGTGGCCAGGGATGTCGGCCAGGGTGCGCCCCATGAAGCGCTTGACCGATGCGATCGTGTTCTCGGCATCCTCGGCCTGCGCCGCACGCGCGGCCGCCCCGATCTGGCGCCGTCCATCGCCCAGGTAGCGCACGACCGATGGCAGGATGACCGCACCGTGCGCGTCGGGCAGGCACTCGGCCACACCGTGGCGCACCGCGGCCACGAGCGAATGGGTGGTGCCCAGGTCGATACCCACGGCCACACGCCGCTGATGCGGATCGGGCGTGGCGCCGGGTTCGGAGATCTGCAGTAGGGCCATGGGGCGGGATGATTCCTGTGCTCAGAGACTGAGAGTTGTTCCGCGGTGCTGGAGAGGCACGTCAAAAGGCCGCGGATCAAGGCGCAAACCACAGCCATGGCTGCGGCCATGCCGAAGAATTCCAGCGAAGAGCCAAGGTTCTTGGGCGCGCAAGACGAGCATGGGGGACAGACTCCCGGCCTCTCAGGCGTCGAGGGCTTCGAGCCGGCGGTGGATGTCCTCGCGAAATCGGCCCACGAACATCAGCGCGCGCGCCGTTGCCGCGGCCGCCCGCGCGTCACCCAGCTCGTCGATCTCGCGCCCGAGCAGTTCCAGCAGCGCGCGCTCACGCTGGGCCACCTCGCGGTCCAGCGTGTGCACAGTTGCACCGTCGCCCGCATCGTCCAAGGCCTCTCGCCAGGCCATCTGTTCGAGCAGGAAATCCGGCGGCATCGCGGTGTTGCGCTCGGCGCCCACGTCGACACCGGCGAGTTCGCAGAGGTAGACGCCGCGGCGCAGAGGGTCCTTCAGGCGCCCGTAGGCCTCGTTGACGCGCACAGCCCACTGCATGGCCAGACGCTGCGCCGCGGCGCCCTGGGCGACAAAACGATCGGGGTGTACCTCGGCTTGCAAGGCACGCCAGCGCACGTCGAGTTCCGCCCGGTCCAGCGCATGCCGACGCGGCAAGCCGAAAAGCGTGAAATCGTCGTCGTCGAGTTTCATCGGCGAGTTGGTAAGGAGAAGCGCGGCACAGCCGCGCCGCGCCCGCGGAACCCGATCTGCGGCATCAGACGCGGAAGGACTCTCCGCAGCCGCAGCGGTCCTTTTCGCGCGGGTTGTGGAACTTGAAGCCCTCGTTCAAGCCCTCACGCACGAAGTCGAGCTCGGTGCCGTCCAGGTAGGGAAGGCTCTTGGGGTCGACCAGCACCTTGATGCCATGCCCCTCGAAGACGACGTCGTCAGGCGTCACCTCGTCGGCGTACTCGAGCTTGTAGGCCAGGCCTGAACACCCTGTGGTCTTCACACCCAGGCGCACGCCAACGCCCTTGCCCCGGCGAGCCAGGTAGCGCGTCACGTGGCGCGCTGCGGACTCGGTCATCGTCACCGCCATGAGCCTGGACTCCGACTCAATGCGCCGCGGCGGCGGCAGGCGCGGCTTCGCCGTGCTTGGACTTGTAGTCGCTGACGGCGGCCTTGATTGCGTCTTCGGCCAGGATCGAGCAGTGGATCTTCACCGGCGGAAGCGCCAGTTCCTGCGCGATCTGGGTGTTCTTGATCGTCATCGCCTCGTCGAGCGTCTTGCCCTTGACCCACTCGGTGACGAGTGAGCTCGACGCGATCGCCGAGCCGCAGCCGTAGGTCTTGAAGCGCGCGTCCTCGATCAATCCGGACTCCGGGTTGACCTTGATCTGCAGGCGCATCACGTCGCCGCATGCCGGGGCGCCCACCATGCCGGTGCCCACGCTGTCATCCCCCTTGTCGAAGCTGCCGACATTGCGGGGGTTCTCGTAGTGGTCGATGACCTTGTCGCTGTATGCCATGGAAGGACCTCCTCGGTGCTTTTCTCTCGAATGCGGCGTCTCAGTGCGCCGTCCACTGAATGCTGTTCAGGTCGATGCCGTCGCGGTACATGTCCCACAGCGGCGAGAGCTCGCGCAGGCGCGCCACCCTGTCCTGCAGCGTGCTGACCGCGTAGTCGATGTCGGCCTCTGTCGTGAAGCGGCCGATCGTCATGCGCAGGCTGGAGTGCGCGAGCTCATCGCTGCGGCCCAGGGCGCGCAGCACGTAGCTGGGCTCCAGGCTGGCCGAGGTGCAGGCCGAGCCTGAGGACACCGCGATGCCCTTGATGCCCATGATCAGCGACTCCCCCTCGACGAAGTTGAAGGACGCGTTCACGTTGTGCGGCACGCGCTTGTCGAGGTGACCGTTGATGAAGACCTGGTCGATCTGGCCGATGCCCGCCAGCAGGCGCCGCTGCAGCATGCGCACGCGCTCGCTCTCGGTGCCCATCTCTGCCAGGGCGATGCGGAAGGCCTCGCCCATGCCCACACACTGGTGCGTGGGCAGCGTGCCCGAGCGCATGCCGCGCTCGTGCCCACCGCCGTGCATCTGAGCTTCCAGGCGGACCCGGGGCTTGCGGCGGACGTACAGCGCACCGATGCCCTTGGGGCCGTAGGTCTTGTGCGAGGCCAGACTCATCAGGTCGACCGGCAGCGTGGCCATGTCGATGGCGACCTTGCCGGTCGCTTGGGCCGCGTCGACGTGCAGCACGATGCCGCGCTCGCGGCACATGGCGCCGATGGTCGGGATGTCCTGGATGACGCCGATCTCGTTGTTGACCAGCATCACGGAGGCCAGGATGGTGTCGGGCCGCAGCGCGTCGCGGAAGCGGTCGAGGTCGAGCAGGCCGTCTTCCTGCACGTCGAGGTAGGTGACCTCGAAGCCCTGGCGCTCGAGCTCGCGCATCGTGTCGAGCACCGCCTTGTGCTCGGTCTTGACCGTCACCAGGTGCTTGCCGCGCGAGGCATAGAAATGCGCCGCGCCTTTCAGCGCGAGGTTGTTGCTCTCGGTCGCGCCGGAGGTCCAGACGATCTCGCGCGGGTCGGCGTTGATGAGGGTGGCGACATCGCTGCGCGCCTTCTCCACGGCCTCTTCGGCCTCCCAACCCCAGGCGTGGCTGCGCGAGGCCGGATTGCCGAAATGCTCGCGCAGCCAGGGAATCATCGCGTCAACCACGCGAGGATCCACCGGCGTCGTCGCGCCGTAGTCCATGTAGATCGGGAAATGCGGGGTCATGTCCATCGGCTCCGGCGCGTCACTTCGAGAAAGCATTGCCCAGAGCGAAGACGGAGTTCGGCGCCGTCACCTTGATGGGCTTGACCACGGGCTGGGTCGAGATGGCGCGCTTGACAGGCGCTTCCTCGATCGAAACCCCCTTGGCGATCTGCTCGTCGACCAGTCTCTTGAGCGAGATCGAATCGAGGAACTCGATCATCTTGGTGTTCAGGCTGGTCCACAGGTCGTGCGTCATGCACTTGCCCGTGTCCTCGCCCATGCAATGCTCCTTGCCACCGCAGCCCGTGGCATCGATGGGCTCGTCAACCGCCACGATGATGTCGGCCACGGTGATTTCGGCCATGCTGCGGCCAAGCGAATAGCCGCCGCCCGGACCGCGGGTGCTCTCCACCAGCTCGTGGCGCCGCAGCTTGCCGAACAGCTGCTCCAGGTAGGACAGCGAAATCTGCTGTCGCTGGCTGATCGCAGCCAGTGCAACCGGCCCGTTGTGAGAACGCAGGGCGAGATCGATCATCGCAGTGACGGCGAATCGGCCCTTGGTGGTCAAACGCATCGGAGGACTCCTGGCCGCTGGCGCGGCGTTGGTGAGAACGACAGGTAAACATCAGCGGGTTTCGAACCGGACTTCGGTAGACCCTAGGCCCACCCCGCACAAGTCGATCCCTACAAGAAGACTCAACTTTAACAGAAGTCGAGCGTTTTGGTCGACATAGCTCCGCTGCACACCAAATTTTGTCCAGGACAAACCTCAGCGTCCCCGCGGCTGCGCCAGCCCCACCAGCGGCACGATGGCGCTGTCCGTGCCGGTGGCCCCGAAGGCCTGCTCCTTCAGCAGCGCGAGTTGGTCGCGCAGGCGTGCCGCCTTCTCGAATTCCAGGTTGCGAGCGTGCTCGAGCATCTGCTTCTCGAGCAGACGGATACGACGGCCCAGGTCCTTCTCGCCGAGGACTTCGACCTCGGCGGCCGCAGCCGCGGCCTTCAGGTCGTCGCGCGCCGTCTTGTCGGACACCACGCCGTCGATCAGTTCACGCACCTGCTTGGTCACGCTTCGAGGCACGATGCCATGTGCGGCGTTGTGGGCGAGTTGGCGCGCGCGCCGCCGCTCGGTCTCGCCGATGGCGCGGCGCATGGACTCGGTCATCTGGTCGGCGTACAGAATGGCCTTGCCATGCACGTTGCGCGCCGCACGCCCGATGGTCTGGATCAGGCTGCGCTCAGCGCGCAGGAAGCCTTCCTTGTCAGCGTCGAGGATGGCCACCAGGGACACCTCGGGGATGTCCAGCCCCTCGCGCAGCAGGTTGATACCCACCAGCACGTCGAAGGCGCCCAGGCGCAGGTCGCGGATGATCTCCACGCGCTCCACCGTGTCGATGTCGCTGTGCAGGTAGCGCACCTTGACGCCGTTGTCGGCCAGGTAGTCGGTCAGCTGCTCGGCCATGCGCTTGGTCAGCGTCGTGATGAGGACGCGCTCGCCCGAATCGACGCGATCGCGGATCTCCTGCAGCACATCGTCCACTTGGGTGACTGCGGGCCGGACCTCGATCTCGGGATCGACGAGCCCGGTGGGCCGGACCAACTGTTCGACGACCTGGCCGGCGTGGGTCTGCTCGTAGGCTGCGGGGGTGGCCGAGACGAAGACCGTCTGCCGCATCTTGGTCTCGAACTCGTCGAATTTCAGCGGCCGGTTGTCCAGCGCGCTGGGCAGACGGAAGCCGTACTCGACCAGGGTGGTCTTGCGCGCGCGGTCGCCGTTGAACATGCCGCCGAGCTGGCCGATGAGCACATGGCTCTCGTCCAGGAACATCAGCGCGTCCCGCGGCAGGTAGTCCACCAGCGTGGGCGGCGGCTCGCCCGGTCGCGCGCCCGAGAGATGACGGGTGTAGTTCTCGATGCCCTTGCAGTGGCCCACCTCCTGCAGCATCTCCAGATCGAAGCGCGTGCGCTGCTCCAGGCGCTGCGCCTCCACGAGCTTGCCGGCGCCCACGAATTCCGCCAGGCGCTCGCGCAACTCGGCCTTGATCGACTCGATCGCGCCGAGCACACGCTCGCGCGGGGTCACGTAATGGCTGCCCGGGTAGACCGTGAAGCGCGGGATCTTCTGCCGGATCCGACCCGTCAGCGGATCGAACAGCTGGAGCGCCTCTACCTCGTCGTCGAACAGCTCGATGCGGATGGCAAGCTCCGAGTGCTCGGCCGGGAAGACGTCGATCGTGTCGCCTCGGACACGGAAGGTGCCGCGCGAGAAATCGGTCTCGTTGCGGCTGTACTGCATGCGGATCAGGTGCGCAATCACGTCGCGCTGGCCAAGCCGGTCGCCCACGCGCAGCGTCATCACCATCCGGTGGTAATCGCCCGGGTCGCCGATGCCGTAGATGGCGCTGACCGAGGCCACGATGACGACGTCGCGGCGCTCCAGCAGGCTCTTGGTGGCCGACAGGCGCATCTGCTCGATGTGCTCGTTGATGGAGCTGTCCTTCTCGATGAAGAGGTCGCGCTGCGGGACGTAGGCCTCAGGCTGGTAATAGTCGTAGTAGCTGACGAAGTACTCGACCGCGTTCTTCGGGAAGAACTCGCGGAACTCGCTGTAGAGCTGCGCCGCCAGCGTCTTGTTGGGCGCGAAGACGATGGCCGGGCGGCCCAGGCGCGCGATCACGTTGGCCATCGTGAAGGTCTTGCCCGAACCTGTCACGCCCAGCAAGGTCTGGTAGCTCAGCCCCGCCTCGACGCCGTCGACCAGCTGAGCAATCGCTGCGGGCTGGTCGCCAGCGGGAGGGTAGGGCTGGAAGAGCTGGAAGGGCGAGTCCGGGAAGGAAACGAACTGCCCCGGCGCCGCCTCGCCCGCAGGCGCCGTTTCGTCCACGACAGAAAGCGCCGGCCCTGCCCGGCCCCCAGACGCCGCAGCGCCCGCCACGCCCACCGGGGACGGGTCTGTCGGCGTCTTGTAGGGCGTCTTGGCCATGGGCAGGGTCCTAGAATATTGGGTTTTTCGCACTGCCGCGCCAACGCGCAGACCGTCCGCCAGCGTACCTCAGCCTGGCGCAGCGCGCCGGCTCCCGACACCCCTCAGCCTGAATCTGGAAACCGACCATGTCCCTGTTCGACGCCGTCGAGATGGCCCCACGCGACCCGATCCTGGGCTTGAACGAGCAGTTTGCTGCCGACACGCGGCCGGGCAAGGTCAACCTGGGCGTGGGCGTCTACTTCGACGCGGACGGCAAGCTGCCCTTGCTGGGGTGCGTGGCGCAGGCCGAACGTTCGCTGGTGGCCACCGGCAAGCCGCGCGGCTACCTGCCCATCGACGGCATCGCCGCCTACGACAAGGCGGTCCAGGGGCTGGTCTTCGGCGCCGGGTCCGCAGCCGTGCGCGAGGCCCGCGTGGCCACGGTACAGGCGCTCGGCGGCACCGGTGGCCTCAAGCTGGGTGCCGACTTCCTCAAGCGGCTGAACCCGGGCGCACAGGTGCTGATCAGCGACCCGAGCTGGGAAAATCACCGTGCGCTGTTCACGAATGCAGGCTTCCAGGTCGAGACCTATCCTTACTACGATCCGGCCACGCGCGGGGTGCGCTTCCCGCAGATGCTGGCGGCGCTGCAGGCTGCCGCACCCGGCACCGTCGTCGTGCTGCATGCCTGTTGCCACAACCCCACCGGCTGCGACCTGGACGCCGGCCAATGGGCCCAGGTGGTTGATGCGGTGCGCGAGCGCGGGCTGGTCGCCTTCCTGGACATGGCCTATCAGGGCTTCGGGGACGGCATCGCCGAAGACGGCGCGGTGGTCGGCCAGTTCCTCGACGCCGGCATCGACTTCTTCGTCGCCACCTCGTTTTCCAAGAGCTTCTCGCTGTACGGCGAGCGCGTGGGAGCGCTGAGCGTGGTCTGCGCCAGCGCCGACGAGGCCGCGCGGGTGCTGTCGCAGTTGAAGATCGTGGTGCGCACCAACTACTCCAACCCGCCGACCCATGGCGCACAGATCGTCGCCACGGTGCTGAACTCGCCCGAGCTGCGCGCGCAGTGGGAAAGCGAGCTGGCGGGCATGCGCAGGCGCATCCGCGAGATGCGGCAGGCGCTCGTCGACGGTCTGGCCGGCGCGGGCGTGCAGCAGGACATGGGCTTCATCACGCGCCAGAAAGGCATGTTCAGCTACTCCGGGCTGGGCAAGGAGCAGATGCAGCGGCTGCGCAGTGAATTCGGCGTCTACGGCGTCGATTCAGGGCGCATCTGCGTGGCGGCGCTGAACCACGGCAATCTGGGCACGGTCGTTCGTGCCATCGTCAGCGTCATGTGACCGCGCTACGCGCGACCGCCGTCGACGCGCGCCATCTGTGAGCCTCAGGTTGCACGAAGCCACTACATTTCGTCGCATTTTCTGCTGCAGTGCAGCAGCTTTCGTGGCACATTCCTGCGCATCGTCAATCTGACATCACGCTTTTGGGTGTCAAGGCCACCGCGACCGGAACCGACATGCTCTACCAGTTTTATGAAGCACAGCGGGCGATGATGTCGCCGTTTGCCGAATTCGCCAGCGCATCGGCCAAGCTTTACACGCACCCGCTGTCGCCCTTCGCCCACGCGCCGATGGCGCAGCGCATGGCCGCCGGCCTGGACCTGATGCACCGGTTGGCCAAGGAATACGAAAAACCCGAGTTCGGCATACAGGGTGTCAATGTCGGCGGAATCGACGTCGCGGTTCAGGAACAGGTTGCCGTCCACAAGCCCTTCTGCCGTCTGTTGCGCTTCAAGCGCTTCACCGACAACCCGGAGGCCTTGGCCCGGATGAAGAACCAGCCCACGGTGCTGGTCGTCGCGCCGCTGTCGGGCCATCACGCCACCTTGCTGCGTGACACGGTGCGCAGCCTGCTGCAGGACCACAAGGTCTTCATCACCGACTGGACCGACGCGCGCATGGGGCCGGTGGAGGCGGGGCCTTTCCACCTCGACGACTACATCGCCTATGTGCAGGAGTTCATCCGCCACATCGGCGCCGACATGCACGTGATGTCGGTGTGCCAGCCCACGGTGCCGGTGCTCGCCGCGGTTTCGCTGATGGCCAGTTCCGACGAGCCCACGCCGCGCACCATGACGATGATGGGCGGGCCGATCGACGCCCGCCGCTCCCCAACCGCCGTGAACAACCTGGCGACGAACAAGAGCCATGACTGGTTCGAGAACAACGTCATCTACCGCGTGCCGCTGAACTTCCCAGGCGCCGGGCGCCGCGTGTACCCGGGCTTCCTGCAGCACACCGGCTTCGTGGCCATGAACCCGGACCGGCACCTGTCCTCGCACTACGACTACTTCCTCGACCTGATCCGCGGCGACGAGGGCAGCGCCGAGTCGCACAGGCAGTTCTACGACGAGTACAACGCCGTGCTCGACATGCCGGCGGAGTACTACCTCGACACGATACGCACCGTGTTCCAGGAATTCGCCCTCGTGAACGGCACCTGGGACGTCGGCGGCCAGCTCGTGCGGCCGCAGGACATCCGCTCGACTGCCCTGCTGACGGTCGAAGGCGAGCTCGACGACATCTCCGGCGCCGGACAGACACGTGCCGCGCATGACCTGTGCACCGGCGTTCCCGCCGACCGGCGCTTCCACTACGACGTGCCGGGCGCCGGGCACTACGGCATCTTCTCGGGGCGGCGTTGGCGCGAGATGGTCTACCCGCGGGTACGCGACTTCATCTCCAGCCACCGGGCGCAGCACTCGGCCCCCGTGCCGGCGCGCCGCCGCTGACCTCGCCCTCGCGGCCCGTCCGCCATGGCAGCGTCGGCGACCCTGGCTGACCGCATCGAGGCTGCACTGCCGCAGACACAGTGCACACGCTGCGGCTACCCGGACTGCCGCGCTTACGCCGAGGCGATCGCGCGCGGCGAGGCCGGGATCGCGCAATGTCCCCCTGGGGGGACGGAGGGCGTGCAGCGCCTGTCCACGTTGACGGGCCTTCCCGTGGTTCCACTGGACCCGTCGCATGGGACCGAAGGACCGCGGCAGTTGGCCGTGATCGACGAGACCTGGTGCATCGGCTGCACCTTGTGCATCAAGGCCTGTCCCGTCGACTGCATCGTCGGGGCGCCGAAATCCATGCATACGGTCATCGAGCCGCTGTGCACGGGCTGCGAGTTGTGCCTGCCGGCCTGTCCCGTCGATTGCATCAGCCTGGAGACGGTCACCCCCGGGCTCAGCGGCTGGGCCGCTTGGAGCCCGGCCCAGGCCGACACGGCGCGGCAGCGCTACGCCTTCCATCGGCTGCGCGTCGAACGGGAACGGGCTGAACAGGACGAGCGGCTGGCCGCAAAGGCCGCTTCCAAGCTGGCCGACCTGGCATCGGCGAGCCAGATCACCGACCCCGAGGCATTGGCACGCAAGCGCGCCGTCGTCGAGGCGGCGCTCGAGCGCGCCCGCGCCCGGCGCCGGGGCCCGGCTGGGGGATGATTGCGCACCTCCAGTCACAGCCCGCCCTGCCATGAAGACCGCCGACATCGAACCCTTCTTCGCCACACTCAAGGCAGCCAACCCACAACCGGTGACCGAGCTCCAGTACTCCAGCGTCTTCGAACTGCTGGCCGCGGTGCTGCTGTCGGCGCAGGCCACCGACGTCAGCGTCAACAAGGCCACCCGCGGTCTGTTCGCACAGGCTCCGACACCGGCACGCATGCTCGCACTTGGCGTGGAGGGGGTGGAGGCCCACATCCGCACGATCGGCCTGTACCGCAACAAGGCGCGCAACCTCGTCGAGACCTGCCGCCTGCTGATCGAGCGCCACGAGGGCAGCGTGCCGCGCTCTCGGGATGCGCTCGAAGCCTTGCCCGGTGTAGGCCGCAAGACCGCCAACGTCGTGCTCAACTGCGCCTTCGGTGAAGAGACGATGGCCGTGGACACACACATCTTCCGCGTCGGCAACCGCACCGGGCTGGCACCTGGGCGCAACCCCCTGGAGGTCGAGCGGGCTCTGCTGCGGCGCGTGCCGGCGGCTTACCGCGCTGACGCGCACCACTGGCTGATCCTGCATGGTCGTTACGTCTGCAAGGCACGCCAGCCAGACTGTGCCCGCTGCGGCGTCAGCCGCTGGTGTGACGCCGCGCCAGGGCGCCGCACGCGCGCCGCCTAGAATTGCGGCTTTAACTTGATTTCGCTTCATGAACGATCCCACCCCGGTCGTCGAGCGTGTCGAGCGGCTGCTGCTGCGATACGAGGAATTGAAGCGAACCAACGACCTGTTGACGCGCCAGCTGGCCGCCGTCACGGCAGAGCGGGACAGCTTGAAGCTGCGGCTGAACACGGCGCGGGCGCGGGTCGACGCGCTGCTGGAGCGGCTTCCCGATACCAGCCCACCCGCCACAGGTGAGTCATGAACCAGGTCGAAGTCACCATCCTCGGGCAGGGCTACCTGCTCGCCTGCCCGGAAGGCAGTGAGGCCAGACTGGAAGCCGCGGTGGCGACCGTCGATCGCGAGATGACGGCCATCCGTGATGCCGGCCGGATCAAGGCGCGTGAGCGCATTGCGGTGCTCGCCGCGCTGAACATCGCTTTTCAACTTGCGGACCGGGTGCAGGCGGACGCGCGCGCGCAGAGACAGGCCGCGGCCAGCCCCCCCGCCATCGCACCGCCCGGTCCGGCTCGGGCCGCGTCCGAAGGCACAGACCCGGCCTGGCAAGCGCTGATCTCACGTATCGATTCGGCACTGAGCAGTGACGGGCATTTGATCTGAGCCACAGGTCCGAACGCGCGCAGACCGCCATAATGGCGGCGTCCGGCGGGTTGGAAGGCTTAGTATTTCCTTGAACCGATGCTCATTGAGCCAGGGCTTGGAACATCGCGAGGCGGGCGTGATCGTCTCGCGTCAGACGAACCCGAAGTCTTGCTGACCTCGCCCACCTGAACTTCCCTGAGGGTTCAGGAATGCGGTCTTCCAGCACGCCGGACACCTCGTTCTCGCAACAGGCTGCTGCGCCTTGCTCTTCGACGCTATAATCATTGTCTTTGTGTGACGACCTGCACCTGATATGACCACCATTCGCGTCAAGGAAAACGAGCCGTTCGATGTTGCCCTGCGCCGGTTCAAGCGCACCATCGAGAAGCTCGGCCTGCTGACCGAACTGCGCGCGCGCGAGTTCTACGAGAAGCCCACGTCCGAGCGCAAGCGCAAGAAGGCGGCCGCCGTCAAGCGCCACTTCAAGCGCGTGCGCAGCATGCAGCTGCCCAAGAAGCTCTACTGACACCGCAAGGTCGGTCATACCCGACAGCCCGCGCGGGTGACCAGCGCGGGCTTTTTTCGTGAGCGGGGGAACATCTTGAGCTTGAGAGAACGCATCCAGGACGACATGAAGGCGGCCATGCGCGCGAAGGAGGCCGACCGCCTCTCGACCATCCGCATGCTGCTGGCGGCCTGCAAGCAGCGTGAAGTCGATGAGCGCATCGTCCTGGACGACGCCGCCGTCGTCGGCATCGTCGACAAGCTGATCAAGCAGCGCAAGGATTCCATCGCGGCCTTCCGGCAGGCCGGGCGCACCGACCTGGTCGACAAGGAGACCGCCGAGGTCGCGGTGCTGGAAGCCTACCTGCCCCAGCGCTTGAACGCCGAGCAGATCGCGGCAGTCGTGGCCACCATCGTTGCCGAGCTCGGTGCTGCCGGTCCTGGCGACATGGGCAAGGTCATGGCTGCGGCCAAGTCGCGCCTGGCCGGGCAGGCCGAGATGAGCCTCGTGTCTGCCGCCGTAAAGCAATGCCTGTCCCGTTGAGAGGCTGAGGAGTCCGCCGTGTCCCCATCCCTGCCCACCCAGCAGATTGCAGCTGGCGTCTGCGTCGCGCCCCAGTTGAGCCCCGAGGCGATGGCCGAGGCAGCGCGCGCGGGCTTCCGCAGCGTCGTCAACAACCGCCCGGACTTCGAAGGCGGCCCCGACCAGCCCACCAACGCGCAGATCGAGGCCGCGGCCCGCGCCGCTGGGCTCGAGTACCGGTACCTGCCGGTCTCGGGCGCCTACCAGTCGCCAGAAGATGCCGCTGCGATGGTCCGGCTACTCGCAGAACTGCCTCGCCCGTTGTTGATGTTCTGCCGCTCGGGCGCGCGGTCGGCACGGCTGTACCAACTGTCCCTCGAGGCCTGAAGCCTCCGCCCGGACGCCACTCGGCCTCCGGCCAAGACCGATTTACGGGACAATCTCGACCGGTGCGCTACCGGGCCGCTCTGCCCGAATTCCCACGAGGCGTCTCATGCAAGCCTTGCTGAAACTCTCCGCCGTCATCGACCGACTCAACGAATGGGTCGGCAAGGTGGTCATGTGGCTCGTGCTCGCCGCCGTGCTGATCAGTTCCGGCAACGCGATCATGCGCAAGGCCTTCAATATCGGCTCGAACGCCTACCTCGAGATCCAGTGGTACCTGTTCGCTGCGGTCTTCATGCTCGGCGTGGGCTACGTGATGCTGAAGAACGCGCACGTGCGCATCGACTTCATCTCGTCGCGCCTGAGCAAGCGCACGAACGCGCTGATCGACGCCATCGGCATCGTGGTCTTCACGATCCCGCTGTCGGTCATTCTGATAGAGCTTTCCTGGCCAATCTTCGAGCGGGCGTGGATCTCCGGCGAGGTGAGTTCGAACGCCGGAGGATTGATCCGCTGGCCGGTGCTGCTGTTGATTCCCGTGGGCTTCTCGATCCTGTTGCTGCAGTCTGCCTCTGAATTGATCAAGCGCATTGCCTTCCTCACGGGGCGGCGAGACGAGCCTTTCAGCGTCGAGGCCCAGAAATCCGACGAGGAACTGCTGGCCGAGGAACTCGCGGCCGAGGCCCAGAAGAAGCTGGCGGGAGCCAACTGAGATGACTGCCTTCATCGCCCAGAACTTCGTGCCCCTGCTTTTCGGCGGGCTGCTTTTCTTCCTGCTGACGGGTATCCCGGTGGCTTTCGGGCTGGCGGCCACGGGCCTGCTGTTCGGCTTCATCGGGATGGAGGTCGGGCTGTTCCCGGCCAACATGTTCGGAGCGCTGCCGCTGCGGGTGTTCAACATCATGCAGAACGACACGCTTCTGGCGATCCCCTTCTTCACCTTCATGGGCATCATCCTCGAACGCTCCCGCATGGCCGAGGATCTGCTCGAGACCGTGGGTCAGGTCTTCGGGCCTATGCGGGGTGGCCTGGCGGTGGCTGTCATCCTGGTGGGCGCGCTGCTCGCCGCCACCACCGGTGTCGTTGCCGCTGCGGTCATCTCGATGGGCCTGATCTCGCTGCCCATCATGCTGCGTTACGGGTACAACCGCACCATCGCCACCGGCACGATCACGGCCTCAGGCACGCTGGCCCAGGCGATCCCGCCTTCGCTTGTCCTGATCGTGCTGGCGGACCAACTCGGCCGCTCGGTCGGTGACATGTACGCAGGCGCACTGATTCCGGGTCTGTTGCTCGTCGGGCTCTACCTGCTCTTCGTCTTCGCCGTTGCGATCGTTCGGCCATCCTGGGTTCCCGCACTGCCCCTGGAGGCACGGATCTACCGCGAGAGCAGCGGTGCGAGCGGGCACAAGTCTCTGATCGTGCTGCTGATTGCGGTTGCAATCGCAGGGTACGGCTGGTCCACGATCCATGACAGCATGCTCAGCCGCATCATCCAACGGCCGAACCCCGCCACCGGCGACGAAATCCTCATCCTGTCGTTGACGATCTCCTCGCTGCTGGCGCTCTTGATCGCACTGCTGAACAAGGCGCTGGGCTTGCGCCTGCTGTCGCGCCTGGCCGAACGCGTCACCTTCGTGCTGATCCCGCCGCTTGTGCTGATCTTCCTGGTCCTGGGAACGATCTTCCTTGGCGTGGCAACTCCCACCGAGGGTGGAGCGATGGGTGCGGTCGGCGCCCTCGCAATGGCCTTCGCGCGCAAGCGCCTGGACCTGAAACTCACCCGCCAGGCGCTGGACAGCACTGCCAAGCTCTCGACCTTCGTGCTGTTCATCCTGATCGGTTCGACCGTCTTCAGCTTCACCTTCAACGCTGCGGACGGCCACGTCTGGGTCGAGCACCTGTTCGACCAGCTGCCCGGCGGTGCACTCGGTTTCCTGGTCGTCGTCAACGTCCTCGTCTTCATCCTCGGCTGCTTCATCGACTTCTTCGAGATCGCCTTCATCGTGATCCCGATGCTCGCCCCGGTGGCCGCGAAGATCCTTCCGGAATTGCTCCCGGGCGTGCCCGAGGATGCGGTGATGATCTGGTTCGGTGTCATCATCGCGATGAACCTGCAGACCTCCTTCCTCACGCCCCCCTTCGGCTTCGCGCTGTTCTACCTGCGCAGCGTCGCACCGAAGGAGGACTACCGCGACCGCGTCACGCAGCAGACCATTCCCGCCGTCACGACCGGGCAGATCTACAAGGGCTCGATCGCCTTCATCATCCTGCAGCTGATCATGGTGGCCGCGGTCATCGCGTACCCGAAACTGGTCATAGACGGGCTGGATGACGGCAAGCCCAAGGTCGACGTCGACAAGGCACTGGAGCAACTGATCCAGAAGGACACCGGCGCATCACCGCCATCGGATCCGGCCTCGATGCTCCAGCCAGGCGGTGGTGCGTCGGCGCCGGGCACGGCACCCACGGGGTCTGCGCTCGAGCCTTCGCCTGCGCCTTCAGCAGGCCAGGCAGCCGACGATCCGATGAAGGGGCTTCTGGAAGCCCTGAAGGAAGATCAGCTGAAGAAGAACAAGTGAGGGATTCCGCGTGATGCAGCGGTAGCGTCGCTGCGCTGGCGCGGCGTCGGAACCCAAAAGCAAAAGGCCCCGCGATGCGGGGCCTTTTGCTTCGTGCCGGGCGCTGCCACCGAGGCTGCGCCCGTCAGCATCACAGACGCTGCGCCTGCATGAAGTCGTCGAAGCCGGCCTCGGAGAAGCGGAACCAGAGGTTGGCATCGCGGCGGAACGAGGCCATGTCCTCGTAGATCTTCTTCCACGCCGGGTTCGTCCCCGACAGTTCGCTGTACAGCGCCTGGCTCTCCTTGAAGGCCGAGTCCATGATGTCGCGGGGGAAGCGGAAGAGCTTCGCGCCGTTGGCCACCAGCCGCTTCAGCGCCGCGGGGTTGCGGGCATCGTAGCGAGCCTGCATCACGTTGTGAGCGTGGCCGGCGGCCGCTTCGATGATCGCCTTGTTCTCGGCCGACAGGCTGTTGAACGCGCGGGTGTTCACGTAGAAGTCGAGCTGGGGCCCGCCTTCCCACCAGCCCGGGTAGGCGTAGAAGGGCGCAACCTTGTAGAAACCGAGCTTTTCGTCGTCGTAGGGACCCACCCACTCGGCAGCGTCGATCGTGCCCTTTTCCAGGGCCTGGTAGATTTCACCGCCAGGAATGTTCTGAGGCACGCCACCCAAGCGCTCGAAGACGCGGCCGCTGAAGCCACCGGTGCGGAACTTCTGGCCCTTGAGGTCCGCCAGCGACTTGATCTCGCGGCGCCACCAACCGCCCATCTGCGCGCCGGTGTTCCCGCCGATGAAGTTGATGATGTTGTAGTTGGCGTAGAACTCGCGCATCAGCTTCAGCCCGTTGCCGTCGAGCATCCACGAGGTCATCTGGCGCGAGTTCAGGCTGAACGGAATCGCGCAGCCGAGCGCAAACGTCGGATCCTTGCCAAAGTAGTAATACGGGGCGGTATGAGACATCTCGACCGTGCCGGCCTGCAGGGCATCAACCTGGTTGAAACCGCCGACCAGTTCTCCGTTGGGGTGGACGGAGATCTGGAAACGCCCTCCGGTCATGTCATTGACCGCCTTGGCGAAGACCTCGGCCGCACCATAGATGGTGTCGAGCGCCTTCGGGAAGGCTGAAGTCAGGCGCCAGCGGATGTTGGCCTGGGCATGCACGGCTGGCGCGACGCCAGCAGCCAGCACGCCGGCGATCCCGGCGCCTTGGACAAATGAACGACGTTCCATCGAAGAACTCCTGAGGTGGAAAAGGGAAGAGGACGAGCGATTACTGCCCGCAAACACTGCAAGCAGCGGAGATTCTAGAAGTACGCGACTCGCCACTCCGCGCGGGTTTCCCCGCGTCTCGGTGGGGTCTAGGGCGATGGCGATGCCAGGACGCGCTGCACCAACCCGGCGACTCGGTCTAGGACAATCCTGTCCATCGTGATCGCCCGGCCCCACTCGCGCGTGGTCTCGCCGGGCCACTTGTTCGTCGCATCCAGCCCCATCTTGCCGCCCAGGCCGCTGACCGGAGAGGCGAAGTCGAGGTAGTCGATAGGCGTCGAGTCGACCAGCGTGGTGTCGCGCACCGGATCCATCCGCGTCGTGATGGCCCACACCACCTCCTTCCAGTCCCGCACGTCCACGTCGTCATCGACAACGACGATGAACTTCGTGTACATGAACTGGCGCAGGAAGCTCCACAGCCCGAACATCACGCGCTTCGCATGGCCCGGGTAGGCCTTGCGGATCGAGATCACCGCCATCCGGTAGCTGCAGCCCTCGGGCGGCAGGTGGAAGTCGGCGATCTCCGGAAACTGCTTCTGCAGGATGGGAACGAAGACCTCGTTCAGCGCTTCGCCCAGCACCGCCGGCTCGTCCGGCGGCTTGCCGGTATGGGTGGAGTGGTAGATCGCATCGCGCCGCATCGTCAGACGCGTCAACTCGAACACCGGGAACCAGTCCTGCTCGTTGTAGTAGCCGGTGTGGTCGCCGAAGGGCCCCTCGAGTGCGTGCAGGTAGCCGCCACGCTCGCGCAGCGGCACCCCCGCCTCGCTGTGACCCTCGAAGCCGGCCGGCGCCAGCGGGATGCAGCCCTCGAGCACGATCTCGGCGCTGGCCGGCACCTGCAGCATCAGCCCGCCCTCGCCCACCCCGGTGTCGACGACCTCGGTACGGCCCCCGCGAAGCAGGCCCGCGAACTGGTATTCCGACAGCGTGTCGGGTACCGGCGTGACGGCGCCGAGGATCGTCGCCGGGTCGGCACCCAGCGCCACGGCGATCGGAAAGGCCTGCCCCGGGTTGGCGCGCGCGAACTCCCGGAAATCCAACGCCCCGCCGCGGTGCGCGAGCCAGCGCATGATGACCTGGCGCGGGCCGATCACCTGCTGGCGGTAGATGCCCAGGTTCTGACGCCGGCGCGGCTGGGCCACGCCCTGGGGCCCGCGCGTCACCACCAGGCCCCAGGTGATCAGCGGGCCGGCGTCGCCAGGCCAGCAGGTCTGCACCGGCAGCCGGGCGAGGTCGATGTCGGCGCCCTCGAGCACCACCTCCTGGCAGGGGGCGCGGCGCACCGTCGCCGGCTTCATGTCCCACACCGCCTTGGCCAGGTGCAGCAGCTTGCCGGTGTCCTTCAGGCCGCGCACCGGCTCGGGCTCCTTAAGTGCGGCCAGCAGGCGGCCGACGTCTCGCAACTCCTCGGCGGAATCCGCACCCATGCCCAGGGCGACTCGCCGAGTCGTGCCGAACAGGTTCAGCAGGCAGGGCATCGCATGACCGGCGGGTCGCTCGACCAGCAGGGCCGGCCCACCGGCACGCAGCACGGCGTCTGCGAGCGCCGTCATCTCCAGGCGCGCAGAGACCGGGTCGCCCACCCGGCGCAGCTCGCCGAGGGTTTCGAGCTGGGCCATGAAATCACGTAAGTCTCGATACTTCACGGCTGCAGACGATCAAGAAACGTTTGAGGGTCGACTTGACGGGCGGAAATGCGATTCCTAGAATCCGCCTCCCGTCGCCTAGAACCAAGGGTTTACCCGATAGTTCGGATGTGAAGCCCGTCAAGGGACCGAACGTATCCGAGATTGAGCTGTCGGGAGCGCGCCCAACCTCGCATTATCTCCCGCACACCTGCGAACAGCGGTGCCGGGGGATCCCGCGCCAGGGCTTGTTCGTCGAATGGAGGTCCATGAATACTTTCCGATGGCGGAACCGGTCGCAATCCGCGCTGCGCGCGGCGGGCCTCTTCACGCGTGACGTGGCCCACGGGCTGCTCGAGATCAGCCACAACTCGCTCGCGGCCATTGGTCTTGCAGTGATCACCGCGACGATCCTTGTCGGCGGCAACCCCGCCGTCCTGGCGCAGGCCGAGGGCGCAGCCCTGGGCTGGTTGAAGATGCGGCAGGAAGCCCGCGAAGACGCGGCGGGCAACTTCCTGGCCACCATGGCCGAGCCGCAGGCGGTGGCCCGCGCGACGGCGATCGACCCGTCGCAACTGACACGGCAGCAGGCTGCAGTGGCGCAATGGATCTCGCGGCGCTACCGGGTGGCCAAGGAGCCCGTGGGGCGGCTCGTCCAGGAGGCGTGGTCCATCGGCCAGCGCGCGGGGCTCGCGCCGACACTGATCCTGGCCGTCATGGGCGTGGAATCGAGCTTCAACCCCTTCGCACAGAGTTCGGCGGGTGCCCAGGGTCTGATGCAGGTGCTCACGCGCGTCCACGACGACAAGTACACGCCATTCGGAGGCCTGCATTCGGCCTTCGACCCCGTCACCAATCTGCGCGTGGGTGTCCAGGTTCTCAAGGATTGCATCCAGCGCGCAGGCAGCCTGGAGGACGGGCTACGCTACTACGTGGGCGCCAGCCAGTTGCCCGACGACGGCGGCTACACAGCCCGGGTCCTGGCCGAGCATGAGCTTCTCGAGCGCGTGGCCCGGGGTGAACAGGTATCGTCCAGCATGCCAGCGGTGCCGGGCGAGCGCCTGGCCCTCACCGGCCAGCGCTGATCCGCCTCGCCATTCGAGCGAGGTCGGGTTTGCGGCACGGGGGCGTGCCCTGGACGTGATCTGGACGCCGACCACGGACAATAGCGGCCTCAACCCCCACAGCAACCGCTCCTGAACCATGTTCGACCGCCAGCACCACACCATCGCCCGCACCGACCCCGAGGTCTGGTCCGCCATCGAGGCCGAGAACCGGCGCCAGGAAGAGCACATCGAACTGATCGCCTCGGAGAACTACACCTCGCCGGCGGTCATGGCCGCCCAGGGCAGCCAGCTGACCAACAAGTACGCCGAGGGCTACCCCGGCAAGCGCTACTACGGCGGCTGCGAACACGTCGACGTCGTGGAGCAACTCGCGATCGACCGGCTCAAGCGCCTGTTCGGCGCGAACCACGCCAACGTGCAGCCCAACTCCGGCTCGCAGGCCAACCAGGCCGTCTTCTTCGCCCTGCTCCAGCCCGGCGACACCATCATGGGCATGAGCCTGTCCGAAGGCGGGCACCTGACGCACGGCATGCCGCTGAACATGAGCGGCAAGTGGTTCAAGGTGGTGAGCTACGGGCTCGATGCGAACGAGGCGATCGACTACGACTCGATGGAGCGACTGGCGCACGAGCACCGGCCCAAGCTCATCATCGCCGGCGCCTCCGCCTACAGCCTTCACATCGACTTCGAGCGTTTCGCGCGCGTGGCGCGCGATGTCGGCGCGTGGTTCCTGGTGGACATGGCGCACTACGCAGGCTTGATCGCCGCCGGCGTCTACCCCAATCCCGTGCCGCACGCCGATGTCGTGACCTCGACCACGCACAAGAGCCTTCGCGGACCGCGTGGCGGCATCGTCCTTGCCAACAACGACGACGTCGCGAAGAAGGTCAACAGCGCCATCTTCCCCGGCATCCAGGGCGGGCCGCTGATGCACGTCATCGCCGGCAAGGCCGTGGCCTTCCAAGAGGCCCTGACGCCTGAGTTCAAGGCCTACCAGCAGCAGGTGGTCGCCAATGCGCGCGTGCTCGCCGAAACACTCATCGAGCGTGGCCTGCGCATCGTCTCGGGCCGCACCGAGAGCCACGTGATGCTGGTGGATCTGCGGCCCAAGGGCCTGACCGGCAAGGAGGCCGAGGCTGTCCTCGGACGCGCGCACATCACCTGCAACAAGAACGGCATTCCGAACGACCCGCAGAAGCCCATGATCACGAGCGGCATCCGCCTGGGCAGCCCGGCGATGACCACGCGCGGCTTCAAGGAGGAGCAGGCACGTCGCACCGGGCACCTGATCGCCGACGTGCTGGACCGGCCGCACGACGAGGCCGCCATTGCCTCCGTGCGCGCGCAGGTGTCCGCGCTGACCCGGGCCTTCCCGGTCTACGGCTGAACCCGCCGGGCCATGCGCTGCCCTTTCTGCGCCCACCCCGAGACCCAGGTCACCGAGACCCGGGATTCAGATGAGGGCTTCACGCGCAGGCGGCGGCGCTGCCTGCAGTGCGACCGCCGCTTCACCACCTACGAGCGCCCGGAGATCGCGCTGCCGGCGGTCGTCAAGCGTGACGGCGGTCGGGCCGAGTTCGACCCGGCCAAGGTGCAAACCTCGATGATGCTGGCACTGCGCAAGCGTCCGGTGGCGGTCGAGCAGGTGGACGCCGCGCTCGAGCACATCCAGGAACAGCTGCTCGCCGACGGCGCGCGCGAGGTCCCGAGCTCGCGCCTGGGCGAGCTCGTGCTCGGGGAGCTGAAGAAGATCGACAAGGTCGCCTACGTTCGCTTTGCCAGCGTCTACCGCAGCTTCGAGAACGTCGACGAGTTCCGCAAGCTGATCCGGGGGATCTGAGAGGCCGCGGCCTCTGAGGCCGGCACCACCGGTCTGGCGCGGCCCGCCCTGGTTCGATCCGCCGAACCCGGCATCCCCCATCCGGGTGACCCGTTTGCGGGATGCGCACCGGCAGGTGTTTTCGAAGAATCTGCTGCATCGGGGCCACTGCCCCAGCGGGGAGACCCAGATGCAGCAAGCAGCCCTCCAAGGCGCCGGACGCAGCCGAATCGATCGCAGAGTCCACGCGCGATTCGGCGCCGCCTGCCGCGGCGTTTCGCTGATCGAGGCCTGCACCGTCCTGGCCGTGCTGTCGGTCCTGGCGGGCCTTGCGCTGCCGTCCCTCGCCGATCACCTGGCCAAGCGCCGGCTCGAGGGACGCGCCGCGGAACTGTCGAACGACCTGCAATACCTGCGCAGCGAGGCCGTGTCGCGCAACGAAGCCATGCGCATCAGCTTCGGCAGCGACGCGGGCGGCACCTGCTACGTCCTGCACCCTGCTGCGGCAGAAGGCTGCGTGTGCGCCAGCGACGGCAGCGCCCGCTGCACGAGCCCCACGCTGTCGCCCCTGCGCAGCGTCGGCATGCCGGCGGCAGAAGGGGTGACGCTGCTCAGCAACGTCCGCTCGATCATGGTCGACCCCCGCCTGGGCACGAGCACGCCGGGAGGCACCCTGCGCCTGAGCGACCGCGCCGGCCGGGAGATCAGGCACGTAGTGAACATCATGGCCCGGGTGCGCAGCTGCACGCCCTCCGGCCGCCTGCCCGGTTGGCGCCCGTGCTGAAACCGTGTACGTAACCGAAACCCGCCGCCGGCAGACAATGGGGCATGTATCCGCGACGCAAGCTGCAAGATCATCGGCTGCCGCAGCGAGGCCTGACCCTGGTCGAACTGATGGTGGCCGTCGCGATCGCGGCCGTCCTGGCCGCCGTCGCCGTGCCGGCCTACCTCGACAGCATGCGCCGGGCGCGACGCGCCGACGCGATCACCGCGCTGCAGCAGGCCATGCTGCTGCAGGAGCGCTACCGCGCGAACAGTCCTCAGTACGCCACGCACCTGCTCGTCAGCGGCACGGCCCTCGCCGGGGTGGGCACCGCCGACGCGGCCGGGGCAGCGACCGCTTACGACCTGGCCTCGGGCATGTACTCGGTCAGCCTGTCCGACGCCTCGGCCACCGGCTACCTGCTCCAGGCCCAAGCCAAGGGCGGCCAGGCAGCCGACAGCCCCTGCCAGGTGCTGCAATTGCGCATCGACGGCGGCCAGGTGATGCAGGCCTCAGGGCGTACGGCGGCTGTCGACAACGACGCCACGGCCAACCGTGCCTGCTGGGGCAGTTGAGTCGCGGCCAAGGGCATGAGACGCCACAGACTGCAGCCCCCACGACCGACAGGGCGCGCTCGCGGTCTCGGTACCGTCGAATGGATGGTCGTCATGGCGGTGGTCGGCGTGCTGGCGGCCGTGGCGCTGCCCTCGCTGATGGAGCACCTGGCGCGCCGCGCCGTGGAAGGCGTGGCGCTGCAACTGCTTGGTGACCTGCAGTACGCGCGCAGCGAATCCGCTCAGCGCAACGAGGCCGTCGCCGTGACCACGGCTGCCGGATGTCACGTCATCCATGCCGCCAACGCCAGTGCCACGTGCACCCGTGGCGGCGCCGACGTGTCCCCGGCATCAGCTCTGTTGAAATCCGTCATCCAGGACTCCATGCCTGCCGCTGACGTCCAGCCTCAGGGGGGGGCTGACCGGCATGGTCTTCGAGCCTGTGGGAACCACGGCCTCCTTCGCCGGCACGGCACCGGGCAGCGAGTCGGCCTCGTGGCAGGTCAGCAATGCGAGCGGCACCCTCCTCGTGCGGGTTCAAGTCAACTTGGGTGGCCGGGCCTCGGCTTGCGTCAGCGCAGGCGGGCCGTTGCCTGGAATACCGAACTGCCCCCCGTGAACCGGACGGTCGTCATACCCTTCGCGCACAGGCGCCGTGCCCGAGCCGCCCGGGCCGCACAGGGCCTGTCCGTCGTCGAACTGATGGTCGGTCTGGCCGTGGGCATGTTCATCGCGGCGGCGGCACTGGTGTCGGCCGTCCAGCTCACGGAATCGAACCGCCGGGTGCTGCTGGAGGCACGTCTGAACCAGGACATGCGCGCGACCATGGACATGGTCACGCGCCACCTCCGCCGCGCCGGATACTGGGGCAATGCGCAGGCCGGCGCCCGAGGTGCCGACGGCTCGATCACGAGCTATGCGTCGACGGGGTATGCCGAGGTGACTCCGGCCGGCACCGCAGCGTCCGCCGTCAGCCTGCGAATCGCCCAGGATGCGGACGACCTGGCGGAATCCGACGAGACCTTCGAGTTCCGCCTCGAGCCGGACGCGCAGGGCAAGGGGCGCCTTCAGGTCCGCCTTGCCGGGGCGACCAGCTACCAGGACCTCACCGACCCGGCAATCACCGACGTCCGGAATTTCAGCGTCGAGCCGAGGAATGCCGCGCCGGTGGCGCTGTCCTGCCCGGGGCGCTGCGGAAGCGGCTCCCTCCCGGCCTGTCCAACCCTGCAGGTACGCCGCTACGACTTGAGCCTGACGGCACGCGCGAGCTTCGACCCGGTCATCCAACGCACGCTGCAGGCCACGGTGCGGCTGCGCAACGACGCGCTCAGCGGGGCTTGCCCGTGAGGACCTCCATCATCTCGAAGCCATGCAGCGGCCGCGGACGCCGTCGACGAGCATCCTGCCGCAGAGCGCGCCCACCAGCCGCCCGCGGCATCGCCACCGTGCCGGTGGTGCTGATACTCCTGCTCGGGCTGGCGATCATGGGCCTGTACGCCAACCGCGGCTTGGTGTTCGAGCAGCGCACCGCCGCCAACCAGGCCCGCTCGACCCAGGCCTTCGAGGTGGCTGAAGCGGGCCTCGAGTGGGCCGGATCGATGCTGAACAGCATCACCCCGGTGGGCGCCGACTGCCTCGAGGATACGAGCGCGACGCAGACATTCCGCGACCGCTTTCTCGCTTTCGACAGCACGACGGGGCTGATCTCGCTGCGCGCCGACAGCGCGAACCCCGGCACCTACCTCAGGGCCGCCTGCGTGTTCACGAGTTCCGGGCTGCGCTGCAGTTGCCCGGGCAGTGGCTTGCCGACGTTCGGCGCCACCGACATCGGCGAGAACTTCCTGGTGACTTTCGAAGCGCCCTCGCCCGCCCGACCCGGCGTCCTGCGCGTGACCGTCACCGGGTGCACCTCCACCGGGGTGGCGGCCAAGGATCCGGCCTGCCTGCCAGGTGGCGACGGCCGCGCCGACGCGCGTGCGCGGGTCACGGCCCTGTACGCGCTGCTGCCGATGCTCGGCACCGCGCCGGCCGCGCCGGTGACCCTCGCGGGCAACGTGACCTGGCAAGGCAGCGGCGCGGCCGTCGGCATCTTCAACACGGACGCCGCCACGCAGGGCATCACCATCCGCGCCGGCGGCGACGTCGATGCGAGCAAGGCGCGCGTCACCTCGATGCCCGGCACGCCCGCAGCACAGTCCATCGTGGCCAACGACGGCACGCTGTCGGGGCTGGACGCCGATGCGCTTTTCACCAGTTTCTTCGGCATGTCCAAGGATTCCTGGCGCCAGTTGGCGACCGTGATCACCTGCGCCACGGACTGCGCCAGCGCGCTGCAGGCCGCCGTGGCCTCTGGCGCCCAGGGCATCTGGGTCGAAGGTGACCTGGAGATCCAGGGGAACACCTCCATCGGCAGCGCCGATCGGCCAGCGGTGATCGTCGTCAACGGCAAGATGCTCATGCGCGGTACGGCCAACCTCTTTGGCATGGTCTATGCCACCGATTGGGACAACACCGGTGGTGGCTCGGCGCTGCTGCGCGGCGCCGTCGTGTCGGAAAACAGCTTCACTGCCAACGGGTCGGCCGACTTCTACTTCGACCCGCTCGTCCTGAGAAGGCTCACTAGCGGCGGCGCCGGCACCTTCGCCCGGCTGCCAGGCAGTTGGCGGGACTACTGATCGCCATGGCCCAGGCGCACTGGTCAAGACGCAGTCGCGGCATCACGCTCGTCGAGGCGCTGGTCGCCTTCGCCCTCATGGCCGTCGGCCTGCTGGCCCTGATTCGCGCCCAGGCCGGCTTGCGCCTGGAGGCCGACATCACCCGCCAGCGCGCCGAGGCGGTGCGCATCGCCCAGCAGGATCTGGAGAGCTTGCGCGACTACACGACGATCTCGGACTACGACAGTACCGTCGTCGCGGCCGGACCGACCGAGGTCCAGGCGCTCGACACCAACACCGTCTACAGGCTGTCGCGCGTCGTGGACGAGGCGGCAGCCACGCGGGCTCGCATCGTGAGCGTGACCGTCGACTGGACCGACCGCAGGGGACAGGCGCAATCGCTGACGCTGCGCACCGTCATCGCCCGCGCCGATGCATCGCTCGTGGGCCAGCTTTCGGTGCAGCCAGCCACCAGTCCGGCAAGACTGCCCTTCGACCGGAACTTGCAGATTCCCGCCAGCGCGGTCGACCTGGGCGACGGCAAGAGCGGCTTCCGCCCTCCGGGCTTGCCCGCGGACGGAAGCCAGGACATCTACTTCGTGATCGACAACACGCAGGCCACGCTGATCGAGAAATGCAGCGGCACGCCATCGGCCGCGGCCTACGCCAGCGCCAAGGCTGGCGGTGGCTGCACCACGCTCAAGGGCAGCCTGCTCAGCGGCTTCGTCAGCTTCGACCTGCGCAACAACGTCAGCGCCATCAGCCCTGGCTCCACGGTCTGCGAGTACTACCGCGACCTGCAGTCGGCCGGACTGCTGGGCAGCTCGGCACCGCCGCTGGGCGTTGCGAGCCTGAGCCAGGATCCGTTCGCACTGATGCCGCGCCTGGCGGGCGAGGTCCGCGCCGCAGTGGTGACGATCGCCGCCACCGGCAACCCGACCGATGGGGCAGCGAATGTCGCCACGGGCCAGAACCTGACGGTGCGCTTCAATTCGTCGACCTTGAACCCCGTGAACTCGGTCGAATTCTTCTCGGCATCCCCGATCGTGCTGCGGGTGCGCGGTGGCGCAACCGTCGAGAACTTCGCAGCCGCCAGCGCATCCTCGTCCAATCCGAGAGCCAGCGCCACGGGGTCTGCGGGCGGCACCATCAGCCGCAGCGGCGCATCGATCGTCGTCAACCCTGGCGCCACGCTCGCGCCGTCCACGGTGTACGAACTCGTGATCCCGGCCGCGACGCTGCGCCTGAAGAGCAACCCTTCGAGATACGACACCTTCGATGGAGGCACGCTGACCTTCAGCACCGGCTCGGGCCCGACGCTGGCTTCCAGCGTCCCAGCCGCGGGCGGCGAGGCGGCCTCTCTTGGCGCCCCGATCACGCTGAGCTTCGACCGCCCGGTGTTCGGCCGGTCCGGCGTGCTGACCTTGTTCAAGCGCGGCAACGGCAACACCTGGAACGCAGTGGAGAGCTTCAACGTCATCGGCGGCGCGGGAGGCAGCGGCGGTGCGCTGACGGGGCTGGGCACCGCCACGCTGACAATGGACCCGGCCGCCGACCTGGTGGCCGGCGCCGAGTACTCCGTCCAGATCGAAGCCGGCGCGCTGGTCGACGCCAACGGCATCCGGCACGAAGGGATCAACAACCACACCACACTGGGCTTCGTGACCGGTTCATCGACCTCTCCAGGCACGGGCAGCTGCCCGACCACAGCCAACGTCAAGCCCTTCCTCGGGCTCACGCTCCAGGTCAGCGGCAGCGGGAGCGCCGCCCTGCTTCACGAGTGCTACACCGATGCCGCAACCGCCGCGACGCTGGGCACCGAGTTCACCGCCGGGTACTTCTGCGCCATCTACGTCGCCGGCAGCGGCGACGCTCGCTGGAGCGGCACGGCCCGCCTGACAGGCCCGACGGGCTGGCTGAGCGGAGCCACAGCGCGCTACCGCGTATGCCGCTACCACGACAGCGACGGCAACGGCCGTGACGACAGCAACGCCGAGCATCCTGCCTCCTACAGCGGCGTCCAGGGGCCGCTGAGCGGGCAGAACTATCTCGTGATCCGCAATACCCGCACCTGCCCGGACGACACGCTGAACGTCGGCTCGCAAAGCGGTATCGTCATCTACTACAACACGAGCCCGCTCCAGCCTTGAGCCGCCCTGAACCTGCCGCCATGAACCCTGCCGAACTCTGCGCCCGAACCCTCGACCTCGCCAGCCTCGGCATGGGCCTGACTGAACCGAACCCGCGCGTGGGCTGCGTCCTTGTGGCCCCGGACGGGCGCTCGGTGCTGGGTGAAGGCCATACCCAGCAGGCGGGTGGGCCGCACGCCGAGGTCATGGCACTGCGTGCCGCCGCGTCCGCCGGCCGCGACGTGCGCGGCGCCACCGCCTGGGTGACGCTGGAGCCCTGCGCGCACCACGGCCGCACGCCGCCGTGCTGCGACGCCCTGGTGCGCGCGGGCATCGCGCGTGTCGTCGTCGCGCTGCGCGACCCCTTCGACCAGGTCGACGGCCGCGGCCTGCAGCGGCTGCTCGAGGCGGGCGTCGAGGTGCAGCTGGCCGGCGCCTTCAGCGGCGATTTCGCGCGCGACTTCGCTGCCGGCCACCCGGCCGACCCGCAGGGCCTGCAGTGGGCCGAGGCCGCGCGCGAGCTGAACATCGGCTTCCTGTCGCGCGTGGTGCGCGGCCGCCCCTGGGTGCGGATGAAGATTGCCGCCTCACTGGACGGGCAGACCGCGCTGGCCAACGGCCAGAGCCAGTGGATCACCGGCGAGGCCGCGCGCGCCGACGGCCACGCCTGGCGCCGGCGCGCCGGCGCGGTGCTGACCGGCATCGGCACCGTGCGCGACGACGACCCCCGGCTCGACGTGCGCCTGGTGCCGACCGCGCTACAGCCGCTGCGCGTGGTGGTCGATTCGCGGGCCGAGATTCCCCCCGGCGCGCGCATCCTGCAGCCCCCCGGCGCGGTGCTCGTCTACGCCAACCCCGCAGCCGCCGCCGGCGCGCCGGCGCGCGCGGTCGAAGCCACCCACCCGCATGCCCGCTTCGTGCAGGTGGCGGCCGACGAGCGCGGCAAGACCGATCTCGCTGTCGTGCTGGCCGACCTGGCGCGGCGCGGCGTCAACGAACTGCACGTCGAAGCCGGGCACCAGCTCAACGGCTCGCTGCTGCGCGCCGATCTGGTGGATGAGCTGCTGGTCTACCTGGCGCCGCGGCTGCTGGGCCCGGGCCGCGGGATGGCCGCGTTCGGGCCGCTGGAGCGGCTGGCCGACGCGCTGCAGTTCGGCTTCGTCGACTGCGCGATGGTGGGGCCCGACCTGCGCCTGCGCGCCCGACCGCCCGGGCGCGCAGCTTTCGGGGAACTCACGTCGCCCGCGGCCCTGGCGTGATCACCACGTCGACGATCTCGCCCGTGTACGGGAAGGCGCCATGCCGGTCGTACAAGTCCCAGTGGACCGGACCACGGCGGTCCAGGCCGACGTCCAGCCCCTCGAAGACGCCATAGGGCACCATAGGCGGCGACATCTCGACGAAGGGCGCGCCCTCCTGTCCGTCCAGCAGCAGGCGCCCTCGGCCGCACCCTGGCGCGGTCACCTCGTAGTCGAAGACCACCTCGTGCGCCCCCGGCGGCAGCGCCGGCACGGTGAGTTGCGCGTGGTCGCCGAAGGCGTTGTAGTAGGCGTGCAGCGCGCCGCCCTCGGTCCAGACGACGATGCCGCCGTTGGGCTCGCCGATGGCCCAGAGGATCCCTTGGTCACCCGCGCGCTGCGCAAAGCGCACGGCGATGCGGTAGCTGCGGTTGGCGATCAGCGGGAACAGGTCGGCGCGGTGCACCGTCTGCATGCCCGGCAGGTAGGTGCGCGGCCGGTCCCAGCGGTCGCTTGCATCGGGCGCGGCGTCGGTGAACTTGCCGCGCCGGTCGCGGTTGTCCAGCGGGTAGGCCAGGTGCTGCCAGGCGGCGGCGTCGAAGGCGGCCTTCAATTCCTGCAGGCGCTGCGGGTGCTGCGCCGCGACGTCCAGCGCCTCGGAGAAATCGCTGCCCAGGTCGTGCAGCGTCCAGTTGTCCAGGTCGATGGGCTCGCCGCGCTTCTGCAGCGAGCGCGCGAGCCAGCCGTCGCGGTAGTAGGCCCGGTTGGACCAGCACTCGTAGTACTGCTCGCCGCGCGCCGGAGCGGCCTGTGCATCGAAGAGCAGGGGCGCGAAGCTCGCACCCTGCATCGGCCGCGCCGGGCGGCCGTTGACCTCGGCCAGCGGCGCCACGCCGCACAGGTCGAGCAGCGTCGGCATCACGTCGATCACGTGCGCGAACTGGGTGCGGATCTCGCCGCGCGCGGCCAGCCGCGCCGGCCACGAGACGATGCACGACACGCGCCGCCCGCCGCCGCCGGTGTAGGTCTTGAACGAGGGGAAGGGCGTGTTCGACACCTCGCCCCAGCCGGTGGGGTAGAGCGACGCACTGCGCGGCCCGCCCAGGTCGCGCGCATTGGCGCGCTCGGACTCGATGGGCGGCATCGGCAGGCCCATGAAGCGGCGGTAGTTGTTGAACATGCCCACCGGCCCGCCGGCGTCGGTGCCGCCGTTGTCCGAGGCGAACAGGATGATGGTGTCGTCGAGCTCGCCGATCTGGCGCAGGAAGTCCACCAACCGGCCCAGGTTCTGATCGACACAGTCGAGCATCGCCGCGTAGGCCTCCATGTGGCGGGCCAGCAGCGGCCGGTCGGCAGGGTCGGTGTCCTCCCAGCGCGGCACGCGCGGGTCGGAAGCCGGCAGCTGCGTGCCCTCGGGCACCAGGCCGAGCTCGATCTGCCGGCGCAGCCGCGCCTGCCGCACCGCCGTCCAGCCCGCGTCGTAGCGGCCGCGGTAGCGCGCCAGGTCGGCCGGCTTGGCCTGCAGCGGGCCGTGCACCGCGTTCTGGGCCAGGTACAGCAGGAAGGGCTTGCGCGGCGCCGAGGCGCGCAGTTCCTTGACGAAGCGGATCGACTGATCGGTCCAGTCGTCGGTGCTGTAGTAGTCGCGCGGGTACAGGTCCACCGGCACCAGTTCGGTGCCCTTCATCAGGTGCGCCGGGAAGAAGAAATGCGCCTCGCCCTCCATGAAGCCGTAGAAGTGGTCGAAGCCCCGGCTCGTGGGCCACGAATGGCGCGGGCCCGCGGGCGTGGTCTCCTCGGTGGGCGTGTTGTGCCACTTGCCCACCGCGATCGTCGCGTAGCCAGCCGCGCGCAGCGTCTCGGCCAGCGTGGCCGCGTCGAGCGCGAGTTCGCCGCTGTAGCCGGGGAAGCCGGCGTGGTTGTTGGCCAGCCACCCCGTGCCCACCGCGTGTGCATTCATGCCCGTCAGCAGGGCGGCGCGCGCGGCCGAGCAGATCGGGTGCGTGGTGTAGTGGTTCAGGCGCAGCCCGCGCCCGGCCAGCGCGTCCAGGTGCGGGGTGTCGATCTCGCCGCCAAAGCAGCCCGGGTCGGACCAGCCCATGTCGTCCATGTAGACGATCACGACATTGGGCCCGTGCTCGCGCCGCGCCGGGCGCGGCGGCCACCAGGGGGTGGAGGTGTCGCGGGTGAGACCGATCCGGGGGCCTTCCGGCGCCCCCGGGCCCTGCGGGGTCGGGTTCATGGGCGGCTCCCGGCTCAGTCGGCCTTGGCGCCGGAGATCTTCACCACCTTCGCGTACAGCGCCACCTCGGCGCGCAGACGCTCGCCGTATTCCGCCGGCGTGCTGCCGACGATCTCGAAGCCGCCGGTCAGGAACTGGCTCGAGATCGCCGGGTCGCGCAGCACGCGGCCGATCTCAGCGCTCAGCCGGTTGACGATGTCGGCCGGCGTGCCGGCCGGCGCCACCAAACCGTTCTCGGACTCGATCTCGAAACCGGCGCGGGTGGCCTCGTACATCGTGGGCACGTCAGGCAGGTGGGTGCTGCGCTGCCGGGACGTCACCGCCAGCGCGCGCAGCCGGCCCGACCTGATGTGCGGCAGCGCGCTCACCAGCACCGGGAAGGAGTACTCGGTCTGCTTGCCGACGAGCGAGCTGATGATGTCGGGCGCGCCCTTGTAGGGCACGTGCACGGCGTCCACCCCCATCGCGGTGCGGAACAGTTCGCCCGCGAAGTGCGCGATCGAACCGCTGCCGCCGGACGCGTAGTTCAAGCCCCCCGGCTTGGCACGGATCATTGCCAGCAGGCCGTCCACCGTCTTCACCGGCGAGTCGGCCGCCACCACCAGCACCGCCGAGGTGCGGATCAACCCGGCCACCGGCGCGAAGTCGCGCAGCGGGTCGTAGTTGACCTTGCTGTACAGGCTGGGGTTGGCCGTGAAGTTGCTGGCCGTGCCCAGCAGCGTGTAGCCGTCGCCGCCCGAGCGCGCCGCCTGCTCGATGCCGATGTTGGCCCCCGCCCCGGGCTTGTTCTCGATGAAGAAGGACTGGCCGAGCCGCTCGCCGAGCTTGGGCGCGATGATGCGCACCGCGACGTCGACACCGACGCCCGGCGGGAAGGGCACGATGATCTTCACCGGCCGCGCCGGCCACGCGCCCTGGGCCCAGGCCCCAGGTGCCGTGGCGCCCCAGGCGCCTGCGGCCAGCGTGGCCAGCGCCGACCGGCGCGTGCAGGCGGGGGATGTGATGTCAAGGAATCGTTGCTTCATGGTGTCTCCTTTCTTGTATGGACGCGGTGGCCGTCGCGCAGCTGCGAGGCTCACCGCTCGCGCGATCTCAATCAACGGCCGGGTCCAAGCCCAGCGGCGCCAGATCGTTGCGCAGCCGCTGCAGGGCCGCGTCATCCAGCGCACACAGCGGCGGCCGCAGGCGCAGCCAGCTGGCGCGGCCAGTCTGCAGCGCCATCACCGCCTTCAGTGCAGGGAACAGCGGATGACGCGCCAGCACCGCCAGCACCGCGTCGATGCGGGCGAGGTCGGTCGACAGCGTGGACGCGTCGGGCTCGCAGGCCAGCCGGCGCACCGTGCGCGGCATGAAGTTGGCCAGCCCGCTGACCGCGCCGCGGCTGCCGCGGCGCGCCATCTCGGGCAGGTGCGGCTCGTGGCCAACATGCACGCCCACCGGCGGCATGAAGCGCTCGGCCAGCGACACCGAGTGCGCAAGGTCGCCCGCGCTGTCCTTGACCGCGACGATGCGCGGCCCGTGCCGGCGCAACATTTCGGCCACGACGCCGTGGGAGACCGGCACCGCCGTCACCTGGGGGATGTGATACAGCACCACGCGCAACGGCCGGTCGGCGCAGGCCTGCATCACCTGCTCGAAGAAGTCGAGAACGCCCTCGTCGGGCACGCCCTTGAAATAGAAGGGCGGCATCAGCATCACGCCCCAGGCGCCGATGTCCTGCGCGTGGCGAGCGATCGTCACGGCGTCGCTGACGGCCGCGCAGGCGGTGCTGGCGAGCAGGCCCGAGGCGGGGACACCGCCCTGCACCAAGTCCTCGAGCGCGATGCAGCGCTCGGCCACCGAGAACGACGGCCCCTCGCCGGTGCTGCCGAAAGGCGTGAGGCCGGCGCAGCCGCGCGCCAGCAGCGACTGCGCATGCGCGACGAAGACTTCGCGATCGATGCGACCGGCCGCGTCCAGCGGCGTCATCAGGGCGGGAAACAGGCCGGGCAGGCCGACCTGCGCGTTCATCGCTGAGGGGGTGTTCGTGGTCATCAAGAGGTTCCGGAAAGTGACGCCGCGCCGGCGGCTCTCAACACCCCCTTGCGCAGCAGCACGTTGCCATAGGTGCGAGCTTCGCCGCTGACGAAGATCGCGAAGGCCTGGCGCGTGCGGTCGTAGAAGGCAAAGCGCTCGAGCGCGGCGGCGGGCGCCTGCCCGGCGTGGCGCAGCGCCGCCTGGGCTTCGACGACCGCGGGCGGCACCGCCGAGGCGTCGCCGACCACGGCCATCGTCCAGGCGGCTTCAGGGCCGAAGTCGTCCAGCGGCAGCAGCGCCAGCACGGCCTGCAGCACGCCGGGCATGTCGGCCCCGGGCAGGTGCACGAGGCGGGCACCCCCCTCGCGCGCCAGTCGCGCGGCAGGGAAGAAGGCGTCGACGATGGCCAGTTCGTCGCCGTGGCCCATGCTCGCCAGTGCGTGCAGGGCATCCGGGGTCAGCAGGGGGGGAACGTGGCGCAGCATCTGAGGGACAAACCAACCGGCGATGCTAGTTTCGACGCGACCGCGGACTCAATGGGGCAAACCCGCGCCAGCGCGAGCGGATGGCGGCGCGCTCGGGGGCATCAGACCGCTTTGCGGCCCTTCGAGCCCGCGAGGGCCGACGAGACGCTACGCTCGCGTTCATGAAAGCCCCCGACACGCCCGACCTCACCGCACGCAACTTCCCCAGCGCCGAGCAGGAGGCGCGCGCCACCGCCGCCGTGGCCCGCTACGCCGGGCCCGACAGCGCCTACCGACTGGCCTTCACCGACACCGACTTCCTGCTGCGCGAGGAACTGCGCCCCGTGCGCATGCAGCTCGAACTGCTCAAGCCCGAGCTCGTGCAGCAGGAGCACGGCGTGCAGTCGACGGTGGTCATCTTCGGCAGCGCCCGCATCGTGCCGCCCGAGGAAGCCGACCGCCGCGTCGCAACCGCGCAGGCCGAGGGCGACGCCGCGGCCATCGCCTCGGCACGCACTGCGCTGGCGATGAGCCGCTACTACGACGAAGCGCGCCGCTTCGCCGCGATCGTGACCGAGCGCACGCGCGAGCTCGAGACCCCGATCTACGTCTGCACCGGCGGCGGGCCCGGGATCATGGAGGCCGGCAACCGCGGCGCGCACGAGGTCGGCGGCAAGAGCATCGGGCTGAACATCGTGCTGCCGCACGAGCAGGCACCCAACCCCTACATCACGCCGCAGCTATGCTTCCAGTTCCACTACTTCGCGATGCGCAAGATGCATTTCCTGATCCGCAGCGTCGCGCTGGTGTGCTTCCCCGGGGGGTTCGGGACGCTGGACGAACTGTTCGAGGTGATGACGCTGCAGCAGACGGGCAAGATCAGGCGCCGGCCGATCCTGCTGTTCGGGCGGGCGTTCTGGGAGCGCCTGATCGACTTCGAACACCTTGTCGAGACCGGGATGATCGCGCCTGCGGACCGGCAGCTGTTCCACTTCGTCGAGACGGCCGAGCAGGCCTGGCACCTGCTCGCGGCCGAGTACGGCATCGGCAACGGCAACGGCAATGGGACGGCAACCGCCGACTGACGGCACCCCCAAGGGCCCGGTGGTGCCCGGCCTGCCACGGCGACGAAGGCAAGGAGCCACGCGGCGGATCGGCAAATTCTTTTCTGCTTGTGGCGAATCGGTTCAGCCACCGTTCAGCGTCGCCGCCCTAAGCTGTGCGCAAGCCAGGTGGGCCTGGCGTCGCAAGGAAAGGGGCAAGACGATGGACAAGCCGACGAACAAGACCGCGGCGAAGACAATGGTGGCCTGCGCACTGATGGGCAGCGCCGGGTTGGCGATGGCCGGCCCTGGTGCCTGGGCGGCAGGCTCGGGGATCGGCTTCGACGACCGCGCCACGGTGCGCGAGGTGCAGCCGCAGTACGAGCGCGTGAATGTGCCGCGGCGCGAATGCCGGACCGAGCTCGTGCCCGAACGCCGCGTCGAGCGCGGCGATCGCAACCTGGCCGGGCCCCTGGTCGGCGGCATCCTCGGCGGGCTGGTCGGTTCACAGTTCGGGCGCGGTGAAGGCCGCGTCGCCTCGGCGGCCGTGGGTGCGATGGCCGGCGCCATCACGGGGGAGGCCTTGTCCGACCGCGGCCCCGCGCGTGAGGAGATCCACCACCGCGAGGTGCAGCGCTGCCGCGACGTCGACCAATGGGAAAGCCGTCTGAGCGGCTACCGCGTCACGTACGAATACGCCGGCCGCGTCCACACCACCGTGCTGCCCTACGATCCAGGTCCCATGCTGGCCGTGCAGGTGTCGGTGACGCCGGATCACGAACGCGAGCGCCGCGGACGCGCGCCGTGGCGGGGACAGGACGGCGACGGCTGGCGCTGAGATCCCCACGCGGGCCTACGACAGGCGCGCATGGGACACTCCGGCCCGGCACCGACCGCAGCACACCATGATGCCCCGTCAACGCCCCGTGATCGCAGCTTCCCCACTCTGGATGGCAGCCATGCTGTGGGCTGCGGCGACGGCCAGTGCCGTCGCCGGCCCGAACCCGGCCCCGCTGCCGCAGACGCCCCCGGTACTGTTGAGCCAGGCCGGGCGGATGACGCTGGAGCAGGCCGTCGACCGGGTGCAGCAGTCCACGGGCGGCCGCGTGCTCGACGCGCGGGATGCGGGCGGGGTCTATCGGATCAAGGTCTTGACACCGCGCGGTGAGGTCCGCATCGTCCTCGTCGACCCACGCAGCGGCGCCATGCGTTGACGCCGCCACCGACGTGAGCCGCACGGCGACCGCAAGCCACCGACCCTGAACCCACGACCACCCCCGATGCGCATCCTGGTCGTCGAGGACGAAGCCGCGCTGCGAGAGCAACTGCGCGACGAACTGCAGGGCCAGGGCTATGCGGTGGACAGCTGCGGCGACGGGGCCGAGGCGCTGTACCTCGCCACCGAGTACCCCTTCGACGCCGCGATCGTCGACCTGGGACTGCCAGGCATGCCGGGCCTGGAGGTGATCGCGCGGCTTCGTCGGCAGGGCAGCCGCCTGCCCCTGCTGGTGCTGACGGCACGCGGGCGCTGGCAAGACAAGGTCCAGGGGCTCGAGGCCGGCGCCGACGACTACCTCACCAAGCCCTTCCAGCCCGAGGAACTGCTGGCACGCCTGAAGGCGCTGCTGCGGCGCGCCGCCGGCGCCGCGCGCGAGGTTTTCGACTTCGGCCCGCTGCGCCTGGACCCCGCCACGCAGCAGGTGGCGATGCGTGGCGTCGCCGTCGAACTGACCTCCTTCGAGTACCGGCTGCTCGAGCATCTGGTGCGGCACCGCGACCGTGTGCTCGGCAAAGACGAACTCGCCGCCCACCTCTACCCGCGCGACGAGGAACGCGACAGCAATGTCATCGAGGTGCTGATGGGCCGTCTGCGCCGCAAGCTCGACCCCGACGGCGCGCTTCAGCCCCTGCAGACGCTGCGCGGTCGCGGCTACCGGTTCACGCTGGGCGATGGCCAAGCCGCTTGAGGTCACGGCCGGCGGTGCGGCGCGCCGTCCGCGCCGCCGCACCCTGCCCTGCCCCAGGGCGCCGGCAGCCCCCGCCGCGCGACAGCCATGCTGCGCCGCTCGCTGACCGCGCGCATGGCGCTCGCGGCGGGGCTGGTCCTCGCCGTCTTCATCGTGCTCGTCGGTGTCGCGCTCGAGCGAGCCTTGCGCGATGGCGCACGCAACGCCAGGCAGGAGCGGCTGCAGGCCCAGGTCTACCTCCTGCTGGCCACCGCCGAGGTCGACGACGACGGCCGGCTGTCGATCGAGGGTCCGCTGGCCGAGCCGCGGCTGGAAACCCCCGGCTCCGGTCTGGTCGGCCTGGTGGCCGACGCCCAGGGCCGCACGGCCTGGCGCTCCCGGTCGTCACTGGGCGCTGCGGCCTTGCCGGTGCCCCCCGAACTGACTCCAGGAGCCCGGCGTTTCGAGCGCATCGAAGACGCCGCCGGCGCGCCGCACTTCGTGCAGCACTTCGGCGTCAGCTGGACCACGCGTTCGGGCAGCCATCGTTTCACCTTTGCCGTGGCCGAGGACCTGGCGCCCTACGAGGAACAGTTGGCCGACTACCGACGCACGCTGTGGGGCTGGCTCGCCGCGATGGCGCTGCTGCTCCTGGCGGCGCAGGCCGCGACACTGCGCTGGGGCCTGCGCCCGCTGCGTGAGCTGACCCTGGCCCTGGCGCGGCTGGAAAAAGGCCAGGACGCGCGCCTGGAGGGCGAGCACCCGGCCGAGCTGCAGGGCCTGGCCGACAACCTGAACGCACTGCTCGCGCGCGAGCGCGCACAACAGACACGCTACCGCAACGCGCTCGCCGACCTGGCGCACAGCTTGAAGACACCGCTGGCACTGGTGCGGGCCGAGCTGCGCCGCGGCGACGTCGCGCCGGCCCTGCGCGCGCAGCTCGAGGACCAGGTGCAGCGCATGGACCGTGTCGTCGACCACCAGTTGCAACGTGCCGGCGCCGCCGGCCGCAGCGCGCTCGCGCCGCCGCTGCCCTTGCGCCCGCTCGTGGACCGCCTGCGCGCCGCGCTGGCCAAGGTGCATGCCGACAAGGCGCCGGGCTGGGTGCTCGACATCCCTGCCGAGGCGCGCGTGCGCATCGACGAGGGCGATCTGACCGAGCTGCTGGGCAACCTGCTCGACAACGCCTGCAAGTGGTGCGCGCACCGCGTGCATGTGACCGGCGTGGGCCGTGGCACCGCGCTGCAGCTCGACGTCGAGGACGACGGCCCCGGCATCGACGAGGCGATGGGCCTGGCCGTGCTGCAGCGCGGCGTGCGTGCCGACCAGGCCACGCCAGGCCACGGCATCGGGCTGGCCGTCGTGCGCGACATCGTCGACGCGCTCTGTGGCGAACTCGAGATCGGCCGCAGCGCCGCGCTCGGCGGCGCGCGCATCACGCTGCGACTGCCAGGCGCGTGGCTCGCGCCGGACTCCGATTGAACCTAGATTCGGCAGTTGACCGCTTTCTTCCGCGAGCAAGTACTTGCCGGATCGGGAGATTCGGGCCACGACCAGCCTCACCACTAGGGTGACGGCGCTGCACACCCGATCGAGCTGCCCTCGACCACGCTGGCGGCGTTGCGAATCCTCGCCATGGCACAGGCCATGGCTGCGGTTCGCGCCTTGCCATCGCGGCCGATGACAGCCCGCTCGG
>JAIXWM010000187.1 GCA_027491255.1 Rubrivivax sp.
CGCGCCTGCGGCGAGCTGCCTGCCAGCCCCCAGATCGACGACCTCAGGTCGCCGCCAGGCTCACTCCTCGGTGGAATCTGGCGCCCCGCTCCAGGCTCATACCTCGTTGGACAAGACTGCGCCTAGACGGATAAGCGCATAGATGTTTATGCTGCTAAATTCCCGTCCAGAGAGGAAGTCCGCCATGGCCGACCCCGAAACCACCCGCTGGACCGTCACCGTCTCCAAGCAGACCGACTTGGCGCTGCGCGCCTTCCTCGGCAACCGTGGAATGCGCAAGGGAGACATCTCGAAGTTCATCGAGGAGGCCGTGCGCTGGCGGATGCTCAACGCCACGCGGGCCCAGGTGCAGGAGGCCTTTGCAGACCTCTCGGCCGAAGAGGTCGATGACCTTGTGACTGAGGCGGTGTCGGCCACCCGTTCCTGACCGTGCGTGTCGTGCTCGACACCAACGTGCTGGTCAGCGGCTTGCTCAGCGCCAAAGGCCCGCCTGGGCAGTTGCTCGGGCTCTGGGGAGAGGATGCCCGTTTCACCCTCGTAACGGCCGTGGCGCAACTGGACGAGGTCCTGCGGGTGGCCGAGTACCCGAAGATCCGAAGGCGTGTGACTCCAGTGCTCTTCGGCGAGCTTGTCGCACAGATGCGCGAAATGGCAGTGTGCCTGGAGGATCTTCCCATCGTCGCTTCTTCGCCTGACCCGGACGACAACGTGCTGCTGGCCATCGCTCAGGCCGGCATGGCAGACCTGCTCGTGACTGGTGACAAGCGAGACCTGCTCTCGCTGGTGCGGCACGGGCAGACGCGCATCGTGACCGCGCGGGCTGCGCTGGAGATGCTGGCCGATTGACGCCCAGGCGCACGTCCTCGTCAGCAGGGCCGGCGGGGCGGTCTTCCAGCCGCCCACGTTGCCACGGCGTAGCGCCGTGTGGCTGGGCAGGAACCTGGGGCGGTGGCCCCCCCTGGCGAAGAAGACTTCCAGCGGCTCGGTGGCCATGCACACGCCCTCACCTTGGCAGCGCAGGTACTCGCCGATCTGTGCGGTCAATCCTTCGCCCCGCTCGTCTGGTCGAAGAACACGCACGTATTCATCACCGCAGGAACACCTGCCCCCGCAAGTCCCGCTGCAGCACGCGCAGAAGGGCAGTCCAGTCGGCGTCGTCGCTGGCGTTGCAAGTGTGGCTGGTGCGATCGGCGGCCAGTTCGCGGTTGATCGTGACCACCTGGCCGGTGCGACGGTAGGTGGCGCTGTAGCGCAGCGGGCCGCGCTGGAAGCGGGTGCCGGCCGGGATCCGGTCGATGCGCACCTGCGGCGGCAGGCGCAGCTCGATCTCCTCCCGGTGCTGCCAGGAAAGGCAATAGCGGTCGAAGCGACGCAGGACGGGCTGGCTGGATGTGGCCATTGCACGCAAGAGACCCGGTGTGACGCCCACCGGGATGGTCATCGCACTCGGGCCGGGCACGTTGACCACCGGGTCCAGTTGGAAGGTGGCGCGGACTGCCCACGCGGTGTCCAGGTCCAGCGGGTCGCCAGCCTCGACGAGACCCGTACCCGTTTCGCCGAAGCGCTGCAGGTATTCGCGTACCGTGTCCTGCGGCGAGATGCCGATGTGGTCGTACTGCGCCGAGCGCGAGTCCACCTCCTCGGGCCCCTGCATCACGGCCACCGAGCGGCCGCGCACCCCGCCTTCCGGGGTCAGATCCATCCACACCCGGGTGAGCGTTTGGTTCACCTTCAGGGTGGTGCGCGGCGTGCGCGCCAGGCGCCCGCTGGCCGTCAGCAGCACGGGCTTGTCCATCACCCAGTCCGGCAGCGTGCCCACCGGCGCGAACCGGGCGGTGGAATCCAGGTACAGGTCCAGCCCGGTGACGTGCAGGATGACGTGGTTGAAGGGCGTCCAGATCGCCAGTTCGGGCAGCTTCATCGCCATACCCGCGTTGACCAGCGCCGGGCTGCTTTCGATGCCGGCCGCGCGCAGCAGCGCCTCCAGCAGCACGACATGGTCCTTGCAGTCGCCGTAGCGGTGATCCAGCACGGCCTGCGCCGGCCGGGGCACGAAGCCGCCGACATCGATGGTCAGCGCCACGTAGCGGATGTTGCGGCTGACCCAGTGGTACAGGCGGCGCACCTTCTCGGGCTCGGTGCTCGCGCCGGCAGTGATCTCGGCCGCCAAGGCGCGGATCTGCGGCGTGGGCTCGGCCTTGGGCCGCGCGGCAGCCTGGTAGGCGGCAGCCTGCGCGGCGCGGTCGGCGAAGCTGGTGACATGCACGAAGGGGGCGAAGTCCTTCGCCTCCACGCGCCCGGTCTCGGGTGGGTGGGCCTGCGGCTGGCGGAAGGTGAAGGCGTAGCGCACGGTGCCTGGCGCGTCGGTGTCGAGCGCAGCCACCGGGCCGCCCGCAACCTGCCTCGTACCCACCTTCAGCGCGATGGCGCGGTCGTGGCTGATGCGGACACGGGCGTCGTCGTAGCGCATGCCGGGCGCATAGTGCAGGCTCCAGGTCACGTGCCCGGGGAAGTGCGTCGTGTGCACCGTGATGCGGTAGCGCAGGTGCAGCAGGGCCCCGGCGGTCACGGCCGGGAAGATGACCACGCGCACCTTCTGGTCGCTGAACTCCGCCTGGCCCTTGTCGGTGGATTCCATGGTGCGGATGCGGTCGGGCGCGACGACGACCCGGCGTCCGTCGGGCGTGATCGTCCAGGCCTCCAGCACGTCCAGGGTTTCGAGGGAGCCGCTGTAACGGATGCGCCGCTCGGCGTTTCCCTCCACCGCAGCTTCGTTGTCGATGCGCAGCAGGAGCTGAGTCGTCTTCACGTGCGTGGCGTCGGCGTTCACGTGCAGTTCGTCCAGACGCTCGAGCCAGGTGACGCCGGGGTCGTAGTCGGCGTGGGCCGGGGTGGTGGCCAGGGCGGCAAGGAGAACCAGCAGGACCAGCAGCAGGGGGTGGGTGACAGGTTTGCGGTGCATGGTGCTCGTGGGTTGAATCGCGGCGGCGCCGGCGCGGGGCGTGGGCTGGCGCTTCATGGAAGTCTGACGACGGTGTGGCTCACCAGGTGATCTGGACGGAACCTCAGTGCCGTATGACCCTCCGTGCCGCGGCAACGATTCCAAGCCGCCCTTCAGAGCCCGGGCATCGTGACCATGAGCCTTGGGGTGCGCGTGCGTGTGCGTGTGCGCGGGTGCGGACGTGCCAGGGCGAGCCTGACTGGGGCCAGGTTTCAGTCGAATGTCCGCCCGGTCGTCGGTGGCTGCACGACGGCCGACGGCGCCGCGCAAGCGACATGACCATGCCGTACCCACGCCTCCAACGCCCCGCGCATCGAGGCGAAAGGCTCCCAAGGCAGGTACAGCATCGCGCAGCCCAGGCGAGCCAGGTACCGCCGGTCCGGCGCGAAGTCTCTGCGGATGACGGCGTCCTCGACGATCTCCAGGTCGCCGATGCCGTAGCGCTGGCGCAGGTCGTCCAGCGTGACGTGGCCGTAGGCGTCCACCAGGCGGCCCTGCGGGTCGCGGTTCAAGCGGTGCGCAGAAGGCTTGCGCGGCGAGGCCGCCTCCACCACCGGCCAGCCCGTCGCCTCGCGCAGCACGTAAGCAAACCAGTCGCAGCGGTCGTGGGCATACATCCGGATCACGAGATCCAGCGCCGTGTGGTGCGGCCGCCGCTCGAAGGGTCTTTCCAGCAGGTCCTCGTCGCACTCGAGCACGATCGCGGCGTCCTCGCCCAATTCGTCGAGGCTGGGCAGCGGGCCATCCCCGAGCCAATCGGGGGCCACCTTGTCCGGGTCCCGGCCCACAAGGCGGGCCAGTTGTCGCCAGCACCAGGCCACGGCGCCAGGGCCGGCGACGAGGAGGTACGCGGCCAGCAGCAGGCTCCACGCCGGGAAGGCCCGCCATTCGGACAGCGCGAGGTACAGACCCCAGAGCCCGATCGCCACGGCCAGCACCCAGAAGGCCGTGCGCAGGGCACGATGGATTTCGCGACCGTGGCCACGCTCTTGATTCATCGGGGCTCTATGCGCGTGCCGTGCGGGGTTTTCGATCGGCTCGGTCACTTCGACAGTCTCGCCCCGCGCGTTCCCGTCCGGCCGCATCAGCATCGCGGCCGCGGTGGCTGGCGCCCCGCCCCGCTCGCTGCGTCGAAGCGCGCCGTCTCGATCGCCCGGGTCAGCATCGTTGCGAACTCACCGACGAAGGCTTCGTTGCTCGAGAGCGCATGCCCCATCTCGTGAAGGATGCCGTGCGTCACCTCATGCCAGAAGGTATCGCGAACTTCGCCCGGGCGGTAGGGCCGTGCGGTCACCGTGCTGACGGTGCCGACGGTGATCAGCCTCTGGCGGTAGTCGATCGAGCCCATGCGCCGGCCGCGCATGCGCCGCACCACCTCAACGGTGTAGCGGTGTCGACCGATGCGAAGGCTGGCGGGCAGCAGGGGTGTCGGCAAGGGTGTTCTCCCAGGTCATGAGGGTGGCTGAAGCCTCATGATCTGGTGGGGGTCGCTCACCAGGTGATCTGGACGGAATCACAGTGATCCCGTGTGCGCCACCATCCGCCCGGTGTGGCTGCCTCACCCTGCCCCGCGGGGGATAGAATTTTTTCGGTCTTGGCGCAAAGATCCACCGCGGTCCCCATGACCAGCCTTCCCGAAAAACAGTCAGATATCGGCCACGCCCCTTCAAGCACGACCGAAGGGGCGACACCAGCCCTTGAGGCGCATGCAGCCGCAGCGCCGAGGGACATCGCGCCGTCGGCCGGGGCTCCGGCCGCGCCGGTGGGTTCGGGCCATCCGATGGACGCGGCGAAGACGGCCACCCTCGTGGCCAAGGTGCAGGCGTTCCGCGCCCGCCACGAGAAGTGGGAGATGGCCCTCTTCTTCTTCGGCGGCTTCATCTACGACGTCCTGTCGCAAAGCCGCATCGACGACACGATGACGCTGGTGCAGAACTTCCTGTACCTGCTCGTCCTGTCGGGGCTGCTGCTGCTGGAGCAGCGCTACCCGCAGGGCACCGAGCCGCCGAAGCTGCTGGCGCGCGTGTGGCACTGGCGCGAGGGGTGCGTGCACTTCCTGTTCGGCAGCCTGCTCAGCGTCTTCATGCTGCTGCTGTTCAAGAGCACGTCCGGCGTCATGCCGTACCTGTTCGTGGCGAGCCTCTTCGCGCTGCTGGTGGCCAACGAGCTGCCGCGCTTCCGCGCGGCGGGCCCCGTCATCCGCGTCGTCCTGCTCAGCCTGTGCGTGACCATGTACCTGATCTGCCTGCTGCCGGTGCTGATCGGCCGCATGGGCTTCTGGGTGTTTCTGCTGGCGGTGGCCCTGGCCAGCCTGACCATCTTCGGGCTGATGCGGCTGATCGAGCGCAGACACCCCGACGCCAAGGTCCTCGTGCGCAAGGTCGCGATCCCCGGCTTCGGCGTGCAGGGCGCGCTGTTGATGTTGTACCTGGTGGGCGTCATTCCACCGCTGCCGGTCAATGTGCCGTTCGCCGGCATCTACCACGACGTGAAGCGCATCCGGCCGGACGTGTACCAGCTGTCCTCCGTGGACGAGGTCGTCTGGTACAAACCCGCCACGTGGTTCGGCCCGGACTTCCTGATCCGGCCGGGCGACAAGCCGCATTACTTCTTCCGCATCTTTGCGCCCAAGGGCTTCGCGCCCTACAAGGTGCGCGTGCGCTGGTACCACGACCACCCGGCGCAGGGCTGGACGGCCATGGGCAACGGCTTCCTGACCACCGTGAGCAGCAACGGGGCCGACGGCGGATACCGCTACTTCGCCACCACATCCAGCCTGAAGCCCGGCGACTGGCGGGTGATCCTGGAGACGGAGGACGGTCACGAAATCCACCGCCTCTCCTTCTCGGCCGGCCTGGACGAGCGCTCCGAGCCGCGCGAGTTCAAGCGCGAGTTCTCGGTCCTGAAGGAGGTCGCGCCGCTGTCGGCCGAGGAGTGGCAGAAGAAGCGCTAGCAAGACGCGAAGTCTGGCGCGGCGGGAAGGGTGAATCCCTGCAAGGCACAGCGATGCAGTGGCATCGCGAGGGTTTGCAAGGGCACCAGGGTGGCAGATACGTGGTTTCATGGGCTGCGCAGCGCAAAACGCTGCACTAGACTGGACCGTCCCCAACCCCAACCACGAGGAGCGAGACCCCATGAACTCACCACGCATTCGCCGCTGTGCCCCGAGGGCCGCAGCCATCGCCGCCTGGGCGGCTTGCGTCGCGTTCGCGACGCTCACGTCGGCCACCACCGCGCTGGCGCAGCAGGCACAGCCGCTGCACAAGCGGCACGGCTCCGCGCCCTCGCTGGCGCCGGCCAAGCCCGCAGCCGTTGGCATGTCGGCCGAACGGCTGGAACTGCTGACCCGGGCCTTCGAGAAGGAGGTGGCCGACAAGGCCCTGCCGGGCGTCAACATCATGGTCGCCCGCAAGGGGCGCGTCGTCTACGCGAAGGCCTTCGGTGTGCGCGAGCCTGGCAAGGCCGACCCGATGGCCATGGACACCCTCTTCCGGATCTATTCCATGACCAAGCCCATGGCGACGGTGGCGGCCATGATCCTGGTCGATGAGGGCAAGCTGCAGATCTCGGACCCGGTGTCGAAGTTCTTCCCGGCCTTCAAGGACATGAAGGTGGTCACGCCCAACGGCGAGGTGCCGGCGCGCCCGATGCTGGTGCAGGACCTGATGCGCCACACCTCGGGCATCGGCTACGGCGAGATCACGCAGAACCCGGTGGTGAAGGAGGCCTATGCAAAGGCCGGCCTGTACAAGCCCGGCGTCATCGACTTCGACGTGCGCGACCTGAGCCCCGCGGACATGGTGGACAGGCTCTCGAAGATACCGCTGCTGCACCAACCGAACACGGCCTGGGAGTACTCGCTGTCGACCGACCTGCTCGGCCGCGTTGTCGAGGCCGCTTCCGGCAAGCGCTTGGGCGACTTCATGGCCGAGCGGCTCTTCAAGCCGCTGAAGATGAACGAGACCGCGTTCGCGGTGGCCCCGGAGAAGATGGGCCGGTTGGCCCAGCCCTTCGACAAGGACCCGGTGACCGGCAACCCGTTCAAGCTGATCGACGTCTCCAAGCCCCCGGCGAACGACTCTGCCGGTGCCGGCGCCGTGTCGACCACCCCCGACTTCCTGCGCTTCGCGCAGATGATGCTCGATGGCGGCACGCTGGACGGCAAGCGCATCCTGTCGCGCACCACGGTGCGCTGGATGACGTCCGACCACCACGGCCCGCGCATCACCGGCGAGCCGGCGCCCGGCTACACCTTCGGCCTTGGTTTTGCGGTCCGCAGGGGTGACGGACTGTCCTTCTCGGCCGGCACGGCCGGGGACTACAACTGGGGCGGCTACGCGGGCACCGTGTTCTGGATCGACCCCAAGGAGCAGCTCGTGGCAGTCATGATGATGCAGTCGCCGGGCGCGCAGCGGCTCTATCACCGCAACCTGCTGCGCCAGCTGGTCTACCAGGCCATCGTGGACTGAACACCCGCCGCAAACCGGATGCGGGGCGGCGCGGGGCCTCCACTGCGGGGGCTGACGGTGGGGCGAACGTTCCCCGCAGCCCACAAAGCACAACGGGTCAGCCCCTCGTGAGGACTGACCCGTTGATTTTGTTGGCGCGGCTGGCAGGATTCGAACCCACGACCCCTTGGTTCGTAGCCAAGTACTCTATCCAACTGAGCTACAGCCGCCGAGCCGCACAGTATAGCAGGGGCTGCAGGCCTCGTCAGCCCTTGGCCGCGTGCAATACGTCAATCCAGGGCAGCGGCGGCCTGCTCGCACTCGATGGCGCGCGCCTCGTCGCCGGCACCTCGCGCGGCCTGGGCGAGCAGGCGCCAGGCGCGGCGGCGCAGCGCGGCGACGAGCGTGGCGGACGCGGCAGCGTTCTCCAAGGGGCGTCGCGCCTTGCCCCAGAGTTCGCGCTCGGCGAAGACCATGCCGACCACGGCCTCCACCAGCGCCTCGCGCCGCAGCTTCTCGAGCGCGCGTTCGGCCAGCGGCAGCCATTCCGGGCCCAGGCCCGGCAGCACGTCGACGAGCGCGGTGGCGACGGCCTCGCGCTCATCGGCCGCCAGTTCGGCCAGCCGCTCCCAGTGCGGCAGGAGCCAGAAGCGACCGTCCCCGGGGGCACCGAGCGCCGCTGCGCGTCGCGCCGCATGCGCCGCGACGATGGGGTCGCGACGGTCTGCGGGGTCCAGCATCTGCCACTCGCGGCGCAGTTGGTCGGCGTCGTGCGCCGCGTCCACCACCTGGCCGGCCAGTGAACGCAACAGGCCGTGAGCCGCCCCGGGAGAAAACGCCTGGTGCTTGGCCAGCAGACGTGCCGTCTGCAGCGCCTCGACCGGACGCTGCGCCAGGCGTGCGGCCTGCAGGCGCAGCCGCAAGGCCTGTGTGCGGCGCGACACACCCGCCGGCAGCCCGCCCAGCAGTTGCAACGCGCGCTCGGCGTCGCGGTCGTCCAGCGCCCAGGCAGCGGCCTGCAGGCGCGCGCCTTCGGCTGCCACGCGCAGACCGCGCGTCGTGGCCTGGTCCAGCGCCGCGCCGAGCGCGGCGTCGCGCGCCTCGCGATCCTGCAGGCGGTGCGCCGCCTCGGCCACGAGCAGACGGGCGGCCACCCCGGTCTCTGCCGCTTCGTCCAAGGGCTGGCCGATGTCGAGAAGACCCAGCGCACGCTCGGCCGCCTTGCGCGCCCGCGCGAACCGGGCAGCGGCGAGTTCGAACTGCGCCTCGCGCAGGTGGCGGTGCACGGCGCGCTCGCGCTGCAGGCGCCGCCATTCGCCCGCGCGACGCGGCAGGCTCACCAGGGCCTCGATGCCGCGCAGCGTCGCTGCCAGGAAGAAGTAGCCCCCCACCAGCAGCAGCACGAACAGGTTCAGCGACAGGTCCACGCGCCAGTCGCGCCAGTTCAGCGTGACGAGGCTGTCGTTGGTGCCGAGCGTCATCGAGGCGACGACGGCCACCGCGAACAGCAGGACGACCCAGAGTACGCCGCGCATGGCAGGACTGCAGCTTGCGCGGGATCAGCGGCCCGCCGCGGCCGTGGACAGCGCGGCCAGCGTCGCGTCCGGGCGCGGAAGGTTCACCTGGCGCGCCTGCGCCGCCGTCTGGCGCAACAGGTCGATGACCAGGTTGACACGGCGCGAGCTGCGGTCGAAGTAGCGCTCCAAGGTCTGCTGCGCCTCCCGCAGGTCGGCCTGGGCCACGTCGAACTGCCGGCTCAGCAGCGCCAGACGGGCGTTGAGCAGCCGCAGCTTGAGGTTCTCGCGCAGGAAGAATGCCTGCTCGGGCGCCAGCAGCAGCGCCTCGGGGTCGTTCACCCGCGTCACCCGCACGAGATCACGCACCTCGGCCCACACCTGGGTCAGGAGCAGGCGCAGCCCTGCGTCGATCCAGCGTGGCCAGGCCACCGACGGCGCCGACGCGGCACTGGCCGGCGCGGAGGCCGCCTGGGAAGCTGGCGCCGCGGCCGCCGCGGGCTCGCGCCTAGCGCCACTGCGGTCGATGCCGGCCACCAGCGGCAAGTCATCGATCTGGCGCACGACCTCGTCGACGCGAATGGTCAGCGAAGGCAGGTCGACAAGACCCGCGGCGCGCAGCCGTTCGAGGTCCTGGACGATGGCGCGCCGCACGCGCTCGATGCGCGGCTGCGGGTACCGGGCCAGGCGCTCGTCGGCCTGGCGCAAGGCGTTGGCCAGCGGATCGGTGCTGCCGGTGATGGCCGACTGCTGCATCGCCACGCGCACCGCGGCCTCGACGTCGGCGAGCAGGTTCTCGTCGCGTGAGCGCGCCAGCGCCTGGATCAGCTCCTCGAGCTGCGTGCGCTGCAGCGAGGTCTCGGCCACGCGGGTTTCCAGCAGCGCAAGCTTGGCCGCCGACTCGCGCGTCAAGGCCTCGGCCTGGCGTGCGAGCGTGCGTGTCTCGGCAGCCACGGTGGCGGCATCCTGCTGCCGCTTGACGAGCTCGCTCTCGCTCGTCTCCAGCCGCCGGCCGCCGCTCCAGGCCATCGCCAGCGCCACCAGCGCGAGGGCGGCCGTGACGCCGAAACCGAAGACCCACGGGCGCGTCAACGGCTGGGCCGCACCGGCAGACGCTGGCGCGGCCGGCGGGACCACGGGTTGCGGTCGGGCGTCCAGGGCCTGCGCGGCGTTGGATTCCGGGGACGAAGGAACGGCGTTCTGCGGGGCGCTCACAAGGGCTCGGATTCTAGGCGGGCCACCGCGTCCAGCACCGCCTGCCATCCAGCCTCGACCACGCGGATGCGCAGGAAACCCGACGCCCGTGCCGCCGCCGCAATGCGCGGGTGGGTCACCAGCGCCACGGCCGCCGTCCAATCGGCGCCGGGATCGAGCGCCTTCAGGTGGGCGACTGCTTCGGCACTGCCGAAATGCCAGAGGTGCCGCTGCGGCTCGGCCCGCGCAGCCTGCAGCACCCCCTGCCCCGCCCCGTCGAGCGCCGGCCCCATGCGTGCATAGGCGGCGACGAAGTCCACCCGCGCGCCGGCGGCCTGCCACTGCGCAGCCAGCCAGTCCCGGCCCTGCTCGCCGCGCACGACAAGGACCCGCCGGCCCTGCCAGGCACGCCCGCCGATGAGGCGCCACAGGGATTCGGACTCCAGCGCGTCGCCGGGTCCCGGCTCGACCACAGGGGCCTGCGCCGCGCCGGCCTCGGCGAGCGCGGCGCGCAGCACGCGCGCCGTGCCGGGCCCGGTGCAGCCGGCCTCCAGCGCGGCAGGCCATGCCAGACCGGGCGGCCGCAAGCCGAAGAACTGCTGCACGGCATTGGCACTGACGAACATGACGAAGGCACAGCCCGGCAGCGCGCGCCAAGCCGCTTCGACCGCAACCGGGTCGGGGGGCGGGCCGATCTCGATCAGGGGCAGCGCGACGGCATCGACCCCGCGCGCGCGCAACGCCTCGACCCAGGGCTGCGCCTGCGCGGCCGGGCGGGTGACGACGACGCGCAGGCCGCTCCCGGCAGCGGGGGACGCGCCGGCGTCATCGGGCAGCGCGCCGGCGGCAGCGGGCGCCGCGGCCACGGTTCAAGCCGGTGCGAGGTAGCTGCCCGCGCCTGCGGCTTGCAGCCTGGCCGCCGCCGATTCGCCGAGCGCGCGCGCCGCTGCCGCGTCCGCGGGTGCGCCCTCGACCGTCACGCGCAGCAGGGGCCTCGTGAGCTGCTGCGCGTCGCCGAGCGCAGCTTGCAGGCACAGCACGGGGCCGTTCCAGACGGCGTGGGCGGCCAGCGGCATGCTGCAGCTGCCGCCCAGCGAGCGCGAGACGGCGCGCTCGGCATGCGCGGCCAGCCACGTCGGCGTGTCGACCAGCTGGGCCAGGGTCTGCCGCAAGGCGGCGGCGTCCTCGCGCACCTCGATGCCGAGTGCGCCCTGGCCCGCGGCCGGGATCATGCGCTCGACGTCGAAGACGGCGCGGATGCGCGCCGCAAGGCCCAGCCGCTTCAGCCCCGCGGCGGCGAGCACGATGGCGTCGTACTGGCCTTCGTCGAGCTTGCGCAGCCGCGTGTCGAGATTGCCGCGTAGCGGCTCGATGCGCAGATCGGGCCGCTCGGCCAGCAACTGCACGACGCGGCGCAGGCTCGATGTGCCCACGCAGGCGCCTGGAGGCAGCGCTGCGAGGTCGGCATGGTGGTTGGAGACGAAAGCGTCGCGCGGATCCTCGCGCTCGAGCACGGCCGCCAGCACGAAGCCCGGCGGCAGGTCCATCGGCACGTCTTTCAGCGAGTGCACGGCCAGATGGGCACGGCCCTCCTCGAGGGCGGTCTCGAGCTCCTTGACGAACAGCCCCTTGCCGCCGACCTTGCTGAGCGCCCGGTCGAGGATCTGGTCGCCGCGGGTCGTCATGCCCAGCAGATCGACCTCGTGGCCGAAGCGCTGGCGCAGAAGATCGCGCACGTGCTCGGCCTGCCACAGGGCCAGGCGGCTCTCGCGCGTGGCAATGATGGTGCGTGTGCTCAAGAGTCCCTCCGGTACGCTGCCTGCCCGTCCTGCGCCGGTGCGGTGTGTGGCCATTCGGGGGACCGAGGGGGCCGCACCCAGGCCGGTTGACAGGCATTATCGTCAATGACGGGCGACAGTTATCGGGTACGGACCTTGCATACTGCCACCCGGCGATCTCGCCCACCTCCCATCCGAAGCCCGCCCCATGCCCCGCACCGCCCGCCCTGCCGACGTCCAAGCCGGCGACGCCCCTGCCTCCACCGGTGCCGCGCGCACCCGCGCGCGCCCGGGCGCCGCCGAGCGCCGCGGGACCGACGCCGACAAGGACCAGCCGCTGCGCGAGAACATCCGCCTGCTCGGCCGCATCCTCGGCGACACGATCCGCGAGAACGAGGGTCGCGAGGCTTTCGACCTGATCGAGCGCGTGCGCCAGCTCGCGGTGGCCTTCCGGCTGAAGAAGGACGCGCAGGCCGGACGCGCGCTCGACCGGCTGCTGAAGAACCTCTCGGGCGACCAGACGGTGACCGTGATCCGCGCCTTCAGCTACTTCTCGCACCTGGCCAACATCGCCGAGGACCGCCACCACGTGCGCCGGCGCCTGGCGCACGAGCGCCGCGGCGAGGTGCAGGACGGCTCGCTGGCGCTGGCGCTGGAGCGCCTGCACGCGGCCGACTTCCGCGCCGCCGACATCGCCGCCGCGCTGCGCCAGGCCTGGATCTCGCCCGTGCTGACGGCCCACCCCACCGAGGTGCAGCGCAAGAGCATCCTCGACGCCGAGCGCGCGATCGCCGAGCTGGTGGCCGCGCGCGACGCGCTGGCCACGCCGCGCGAGTTGGAGGACAACGAGGCGCTGCTGCGCGCCCGTGTGACCCAGCTCTGGCAGACGCGCATGATCCGCACGACCAAGCTCACCGTGGGCGACGAGATCGAAAACGCACTCAGCTACTACCCGACGACCTTCCTGCGCGAGATCCCGCGCCTGTACGCCGACCTGGAGCACGCCCTGAAGGGCCACGAGATCGCACCCTTCCTGCGCATGGGCCATTGGATCGGCGGCGACCGCGACGGCAACCCCAACGTCACGGCGCAGACGATGCGGCGCGCGCTCGCGCGCCAGAGCGAGGTGGCCTTGCGCCACCACCTGACCGAGGTGCACGCGCTGGGTACCGAGCTGTCGATGTCGCAGTCGCTGGCGCCGGTCAGTGCGGCGATGCAGGCGCTCGCCGAGCACTCGCCCGACCGCAACGCGCACCGGGTGGATGAGCCCTACCGTCGGGCGCTGGCCGGCATCTACGCCCGGCTGGCGGCCACGCTGCACGCGCTCACCGGCACCGAGGCGCTGCGCCACGCCGTCGCGCCGCAGGACCCATACGCCAACGCCGAGGAGTTCATCGCCGACCTCGACGTCATCGCCGACAGCCTGCGCTTGCACCACGCGCAGGCGCTGGTGGCGCCGCGGCTGCAACCGCTGCGGCGTGCGGCCCAGGTCTTCGGCTTTCACCTGGCCACGCTGGACATCCGGCAGAGCTCCGACCAGCACGAGGCCGTGGTCGCCGAGCTGCTGCGCGTGGCGCGCGTCGAGCCCGACTACGCCGCCCTGCCCGAGGACGCCCGCCGCGCCTTGCTGCTGCGGCTGCTGGGCGAAGCGCGGCCGCTGCGCGTGCGCGGCGCCACCTACGGCGCGCTCACGCAGTCCGAGCTCGAGATCTTCGAGACCGCGCGCGAGCTGCGCCAGCGCTATGGGCGCGAGGCGCTGCGCCACAGCATCGTCTCGCACACGGAAGACGTGAGCGACCTGCTCGAGCTGCTGCTGCTGCAGAAGGAATGCGGCCTGCTGCACGGCACGGTGGATCAAGACGCCGGCGGCGCAGGCGGCGCCTGGTGCGAGCTGATCCCGGTGCCGCTGTTCGAGACCATCGCCGACCTGCGCCGCGCCGAACCCATCATGCGCGACTTCTACGCCCTGCCCGGGATCGCCGCCATGGTGGTGCGCGGCGGCGCCGAGCAGGACGTGATGCTCGGCTACAGCGACAGCAACAAGGACGGCGGCGTCTTCACGAGCAACTGGGAGCTCTACCGCGCCGGCACCGCGCTGGTGCGCCTGTTCGACGAGCTGCAGGCGGCGCACGGCATCCGCCTGCGCCTGTTCCACGGCCGCGGCGGCACGGTGGGCCGCGGCGGCGGGCCGAGCTACCAGGCCATCCTGGCGCAGCCGCCCGGCACCGTGCGCGGGCAGATCCGCCTGACCGAGCAGGGCGAGGTCATCGGCTCGAAGTACGCCAACCCGGAGATCGGCCGCCGCAACCTGGAGACGCTGGTGGCCGCGACGCTGGAAGCCACCCTGCTGCACCCCACGCGGGCGGCGCCCAAGGGCTTCCTGGACGCGGCGCAGGCGCTCAGCGACGCCGGCTATGCGGCCTACCGCCAGCTCGTCTACGGCACACCCGGCTTCACCGACTGGTTCTTCGCCGCGACGCCGATCCGCGAGATCGCCGAGCTCAACATCGGCTCGCGACCGGCCTCGCGCAAGGCCACGCGCGCGATCGAGGACCTGCGCGCCATCCCCTGGAGCTTCTCCTGGGGCCAGTGCCGGCTCGCGCTGCCCGGCTGGTGCGGCTTCGGCTCGGGGGTGGAGGCCTTCCTGGCAGGGCCCGAGGGCCAGGGCACCGGCCGCGACGAGCGCATCGCGCTGTTGCAACGCATGCACCGCCAGTGGCCCTTCTTCCGCACCCTGTTGTCCAACCTGGACATGGTGCTCGCCAAGACCGACCTCGGCCTGGCCGAGCGCTACGCGGCGCTGGTGGAGGACCGGCGCGCCGGACGCCGCATCTTCGCGCTGATCGAGGCCGAGTGGACGCGCACCGCGCAGGCGCTGGCGCTGATCACCGGCGAGACCCAGCGCCTGCAGTCCAACCCCGCCCTGGCGCGCTCGCTCGAGCAGCGCATCCCCTACCTCGACCCGCTCAACCACCTCCAGGTCGAACTGCTGCGCCGCTACCGCCAGCGCAGCGAGGGCGACCCGCAGATCGAGCGCGTGCAGCGGGGCATCCACCTGTCCATCAACGGCCTGGCGGCAGGCTTGCGCAACACGGGCTGATCAAACCGCTTGCGGAGCACCCGCAGGCGCGCGCGACGCCGACGCGATGTCATCCCCCTGCGCGCCGCACAGACGTTCTCGCAGGGTGCCGAAGTTGCGCAACGACTGCAGGTGCAGGTAGGCGAGCTCGAGCTCGTCGGACTTCAGCATCTCCTCCAGCCTGGCCCTGGCCACCGCCTTGAGGCGCTCGCGGCCGATGACCAGGAAGCCACCGAGCCGCACAGGCCCCGCGCCGTCGACCTCGAACTCCACCTGCGTCGGCTCCAGCAGGCCCAGTGCGTGCAGGCGCCGGCCGAAGGCCTGCGTGCGCTGCCACTGCGCCCGGTAGTCCAGGGCGAACTGCAGCACGCCGTGCACGTAGGCCGCCGGCTGGCCGTCCGGGCCGAACAAGCCCTGGCCGCGACCCTCGAAGTTGACGCCCGGGCCGGCTTCATCGAGGCACAGCGTGAGGGCCTTGCCGTCGTCGCTGTGGGCGAAGACGAAGGGATAGCGCCGCACGAACGCGGGCACGTAGCGCGGCAGCCACCGGTCGTCGGGGCCGAGGCACAGGTTCTCGCCGCGCCGGGCACCCAGCACAGCCACCGGAAGCACCTGCCCGCCCGTGCGGGCGAAGACGATCGGGTATTCGGCCGCCGCCAGGGGAAACTCGACGGCCGTCAACGGCACCGAGTTGACCCCCCGCGCGAAGCCATAGCCCCGGTCGGTCTCGACCGAACACCGCCCATGTCGACCGGCGGACAGCGGCACCGCCGTCTCGTAGAACATCAGTTGGGTGCTCATGTCGGCGTCTCCTGCGGATGACGGTTGCCGCGGCTCACAGACGCACCTCCCGCTCGCCGGAAGCCAGCTCGATGCGCAGGCTGGTGTTCAGCCCGTGCCGCGCCGGGCCCTCGCCGGCCCAGTTCACGAAGGCCGAGCGCCAGTCGGCCGGGCTGGCGGCCTTGCGGGCCGTCGGCAGGTCGGCCGCCCTGACCGGCAGCGTCCAGACGATAGGCGCCAGCGCCTGCCCAGGCCGGCCCTCCTGGGGCCCGTTGGCAAACGGCAGCGCATCGGACGCGTCCTCGGCCGTGGCGGGCGCCGGCGCCACGCGGGTACCCGCCGCCAGTTGTGCATCCATGAGGCCATCTTCCGCGTGCTCCAGGCCCGCCGCATGGCCCAGCTCGTGCGCGAGCACGCTGAGCAGGTCCATGCGGCCACCGGCGGCTGCGGTCTTGGCCAGCAGGACACCGTCGCTCACCCTGAACTCGTGGTCATCGCCCGGCGTGCGGTCGATGAACCAGCCGTGGCCCGCCGCATCGGTGTCGATCAGGATGCGGCCGTCGCGGTACTCGCCCAGCTGCAGGCCCGGCAGGTCGGCGATCTCGATGGTCACGCTGCGCAGCGCAGTGCGCTGCAGGTCGGTGAAGGTCCCCCTTTGCAGCGCCGCATCGGCCAGCGCCTGGACCTCGCCGGGCTGCAGCGCCGGACCCGCCTGCCGGGCTTCGCCCATCGTGCTGGCCATGAGCGATTGCACCGCGGCGGCGCGCAGCGCGGCGTCGTCCGTCTTCAGGGTGACGTCGTCGAAGGACGCCGCACCGCCGCGCGCGAGCAAGCCGAAGCGACCGTCGACCGTCAACGCGTTGAAGGCGAAGCTCGGCCCGGCGGCTGCGTTGACCGTCACGCCGACCGTCGAGCCCTTGAGTGTCAGCCCCAGCGTGTACTGCACCCCGGCATCCAGCGTGCGCGCCGCACTCGCATCGATCACGAAGCCGGTCTTCGCCGTGTGGTGCCCGATCACGATCCGGTCGGCCACGACGTCGATGGCGACGAACTTGAAGTCGCTGTCGGAGTAGCGGTCGAACACGAAACCTGCGGCGCTCGAGGTGCTGACCTTGCCGCCGACCTCGAGCCAGGCATTGGCCTGCAGCGTCGGCACACCGATGCTGGCCAGGCTGATCGCGCGGTTCTGGCCTGTGGCAGGGGTCCCGGTGTAGGTGCCGCCGGAGACGTTCCACACGCCCAGCGTGCTGGCACCGAACACCGTGCCGACGCCGCTGTTGAAGTTCGACGTCGACTGGTAGGTCGCCGTCGGCGGCAGCACCTGCACGCGGAAGTTGTCGAGCTCGCCTCGCGAGCGGTCCGAGCCGAATCCGACGAGACCGTAGTTCAGGCCGACGGTCACGCCGTTGACCACCCGGGAGCCGAAGGTGTGCGTGAGCACATTGGCGTTGTTGACCACCAGCGTGGCGGTCGTGCCGTTGACCGCGAGCAGCAGGTTGTAGTCGACGCCGGCCCTCACGCCGCCGGTGACGACGCCCTGCCTTTCGACGACCCAGCCCGAGGCGTCGCGTCGACCGATCACGACCTTGTTCGTTGCCACATCCAGGCCCGCAAACTTGAAGTCCGTGGCGCTCTGGTAGTCGTAGACCAGGTAGGCGTTGGCCTTCCAGCCCGCCGTCGGCCGCGTGACATTGACCGTCGCCGCCAGCTCGTAGTACGCCGGCAGGTTCTGCTGCTGGTGGCTGACGGCCACGGCATCGCCGCTGGTGGACACGGCCGAGATGCCGAGCCGCCCGCCGCTGACGCTGAAGGTGCCGCTGTCGGTGGCAAAGCCCTGCAACTGGCCGTTGTTGAAGTCGGCCGAGCGCAGCACGTCGCGCGCGCCGCCCGGGATGTTGCCGGGCTGCACGTCGGCCGGCGCGCCCGTCTGCTCGCGCCAATCGGCATCGCGCTGGATCACCAGGCCCAGTTCCCCGTAGGGCTCGCCGTTGCGCAGCGGATCACCGCCGGCGTCGCCGCTGCGGGTCGGGTCGGCTCCGTCGCTCGCGGACAGGCGTTGCAGGAACTCTGGAATCTGCGGCGCCAGCGCGCGGCTGACCGTCGCCACACCGAAGGGCGAGAAGGGCACCACGTAGCTGTTGAACTCGCCCGCCCAGTCGATCAGGCGGTCACCACCGGTGTTGCCGATCAGCACATCGCGGCCGGCACCGCCGTAGGCGCGGTCTTCGTAGCTGGCGCTCGTGTCAGGCACATCGGCCGTGCGCAGATCGTCGTCGGCATTCAACAGGTCATTGCCGTAGCCGCCGTACAGGTTGTCACGGCCCGTCCCGCCCGCCAGCCAGTCATTGCCAAGGTCGCCGAAGATGGCGTCGTCGCCGTCCGAGAAGATGCCGACACCGACGCTCGAACCCTCGGTCGCCGAGGGGTTCAACAGCCACTCGTAGCCGTTGTCGGTCAGCGTCGAACGGCCGCTGACCGCATCGACGAACAGACGGCCGCGCGGGCTGTATTCGTCATACATCGCGAACTCGCCCGCCCGACCGGTGCGGTCGGGACGGCGCTCGTCGTAGCCGGTCGCGTCGTAGCGCAGCAGGTCGCCCGGGTTGAACGGCCGGTCGAAGTCGCTTCGGACCACCCCGGTGAAGGTGGCGTTCAACGCGTAGGACAGCGCCAGCGCCTCGCCGCCCGAGATGCCGTCGTCGCCCACGCCGCCGTGCAGGAAGTCGTCGCCCAGACCCCCGAAGATCAGGTCATCGGCATCCGCGGCGTCGAACAGCGAATTGCCCGCCGTCGTGGCGTAGAACGGCGTCAGGTTGACCGTCTTCCTGAGGTCGTTCGTGATGTTGATCGTGGCCTGCTGGATCTTGCCCGGCGTGGTGATCACCAGGTTCTGGCTCGTGGCGGGGATGCCGGCTGCGCCGGACAGCGGCTCGCCGGCCGTGGTGTTGCGGCTGGTGACGATGCGCCCGTCATCGCCGAGCACGCCGTCCTGGCCGGTACCGCCGGAGATCCAGTCGTGGCCCATGCCGCCGATCAGGTCGTCATCGCCCGCGTCGCCGAACACCACATCGTTGCCGCGTTGGCCGTAGACCGTGTCGTCGCCGGCCTCACCGTGCACCTCGTCGCCGGCGCCGATGTCGTTGACGGCCTGGGCCGGCGCGAAGTCCATGCCGCCCGCCGTGTAGTCGAGCAGTTCGACCGCGCGCGGGATGACCTTCAGGTTGGCGTCGTAGCCCTGGATCAGGGTGCCGGCCACCGTCTGGCCGTTGAGCGCGGCGTTGTCGTAGTTGAAGCTCAGGTAGCCCGAGCCGGCCTGGCCGTTGATGCCCACCAGGCGGTAGATGTTGGCGTTGTCGCCGGCGATCGTGTCGGCGTCGCGCGCGTGGCGGATGTCCCCGGCCTCGTGGCGCCCGAGGTCGGTGCCGGCGCCGCCGAAGGCGAGATCGCGTCCATCGGGCCGCTGGCTGCGCGCGGTCAGCCCGAACAGGTTCGAGCTGCCGCCGACGATGTCGTCCTGACCGAGGTTGCCGAAGATGACGTCGTCACCGCCATTGCCTTCGATGTAGTCATCGCCGTCGGTGGCGTCGTTCTCGACCGAGGCCGTGACCACCAGCGCCTGGTTCTCGCCCGGCGCCCTAACGGCCGCCGCGTTCACCTCGATGCTGGCGTCGCCCTGGAGCGTGTCGCCGCCGAGCTGGCCGAAGATCAGGTCGTTGCCGCCGCCACCGGCGATGAAGTCGTTGCCGAACAACGTGGACGGCGTGCTAGGCAGCGTGTCGGTGGCCACCTTGCCGTCATTGGTCACATGGTCGAGCAGGCGGATGGCGCGGACCGCGCCGGCCTGCGCCAGGTCGTTCTGCGCGGCGCTGGAGACCAGCGCCTGGCCGTCGTTGCCCGGATTGAAGACGCCGTTGGTCGTCGACGCGCCCGTGGTGCCGTAGATCTGCGTGCCGGTCAGCGCCCGGAAGCGCAGGCTGGTCGGGTCGGCCTTTCGGTAGACGTCGGCGTTGTCGCCGGCGATCACGTCGCGGCCCATGCCGCCGTCGATGCGGTCGCCCGCGTCGAAGCCGCCCGCGACGTTGTGGCCGCCGACGAGGTCGTCGTCGCCGTCCTCTCCCCGGAGGGTGTCGCTGCCCTGCTGGCCGAGCACCATGTCATGGCCCGCGCCGGCCCGGATGGTGTCATCGAAGGAGCCCGTGAGCTGGAGGTCTGCGCGCAGCGACTCGAAGAAGATCGGGCCGCCTTCGACCAGGGGGAAGGCCGCGCTGTCGACCACGGCGCCGACGGCCGCCCAGACTCGGCCCTGGTCACCGAAGACCAGGTCCTGCCCGGCGCCCGAGCCGATGGTGTCGCCCATCGCGCCGCCGATCACCAGATCGTTGCCGCCCCCCGTGGTCAGGTCGTCCGCACCCCCGTCGGACGTCGCCAGGCTGATCGACTCGAGGTTGCCGATCGAAAAGCGCTGGGCGGCCCAGGGGCCGGATCCGTCGTTGGCTGCGGCCTGGATCAAGGCGCTGTCGCCGAACACCAGGTTGCTGCCATCGCCGCCCACCACGGTATCGCCACCCCGTCCGCCGATGAGGATGTCGTTGCCGCTGCCGACCGTGATGGTGTCGGCGCCACCGCCGACCAGCGTCGACAGGCTCTCGACCAGATCGATGTCGGTCAGCGTCCCATCCTGCGCCACGCGGTCGATGCGACCGTCGTCGCCGAACACGATGTTGTCGCCGGACAGGTCCACGACGGTGTCGGCGCCGCCGCCGCCCAGCAGCCAATCCTCGCCGGTGCCGCCATCGATCGAGTCCGAGACGGCGTTGGTGAATTCGGCGCTGCGGGCCTGTGTGACCTCGGCCGTCGTCAGGATGCGCAGCGTGCCCGCCGCCTGGTCGATCACGCCGTGGTCACCCAGGACGATGTCGAAGCCAGCTTCAGCGAACAGGCTGTCGCTGCCGGCCGCCAGGCCGTCGCGGTTGGGCGCGCTGCCGGCGTCGGCCGTGACCATGGTCAGCACGCGCGTCACGGTGTCCAGGTTGACGCCGCCATCGCCGTAGACGTGGTCGTCGCCGCCCTGCCCGCGGATGCTGTCGTCGCCCGAACCGCCGAGCAGGTGGTCGCCGGCCTGGCTGCCCCAGATCGTGTCGTTGCCGGCGCCGCCGTAGGCGGTGAGGGCGTTGGCCGCATTGCGGGCGTCGATCGTGTCGTTGCCGGCATGGTCGAAGGCGATGCCCAGGCTGGAGGCCTGGCCCGACACGCCGGCATAGCGTGCGCCATCCTGGGAGGTGTCGCCATAGACCACCAGCGGCGAAGTCGGCCCGCCGCCGCCGTTTACGACGATGGTGTCGCCGCCTCCCGAGGTGTTGCCACCGCCATGCACCACCGTCAGTCCGCCATGCTCGGCGCTGGTCTGCAGCGTGGCGTCGATCGTGAACCGGTCGTCGCCCTGGCCGAGCAGAACCTCCAGGACGTCGACATCACGCAAGGTGATGCCGCCGCCGAAGGTCTTCAGCAGTGGCTCGGCCTCGGTGCCCAGGTTCACCGTCAGGTCGCCGCCCATCGACAGGCCGGTGATGCTGGTCGAGCCGACCGGCGCCGCCTTGGCGGGGTCCCCGGCCTGCATGAAACCCGCCGCACCGTTGCTCGGCGTCGCGCTCAACACGTTCGAGTCGTCGCGCACGTTGAGGGTGTCGATGTACTTCTCCTCCGGGAGGGTCTCGACGATGCGGTCCGGCAGCGCCGGGTTGAGCTCGTCCGGCAGGACGATGGCCGTGGCAATGGAGCGGTCGGCGCCGTCACCGACATAGCCTTCGATGAACAGCGGCCCCTCGATGCTCGCCACCACGTGCGGCTCGATCGCAAAGGCCTTGAGCGGCTGGGCGCCCGGGTCGGGGATGAACGACGGATCGACGCTGACCGTGACCGTCTGCGGCAGCCACCAGTTGGCGGCGTCGAAGAACAGCGGCGTGGGGCTGGCGATCGTCTGACCGTCGTCCAGCACGTCGATGCGCACCGTGGCGCCGACCTCCGGGGCCTTGGTCAGGCGCACCGTGTAGGTGTCCGGGGCGCCGTCGCCCACGAGGGTGCGGCCGCCGCTCTCGACGACGAAGAGGCCCGCGCTGTCGCCATCGACCACCGTGAAGCCGATGCTCGCGCTGGCATAGCCGGCCGCGGTGTGCAGGATCGGCGTGCGCATGCGGCTCTCGGCGACACCGTCCGCGACCGCCGCCACCTGGACCACGGCCGCGGTGCCCCAGTTGCCGGCGTCGAAGGTCAGCGTGTTGTCGACCGCGTCGAACCGCGGGTCGGCGCTGGACAGGGTGACCTGGCCCGCCGCGTTGCTCAACTGCACCACGACGGTCTGTCCGGCCGTGGGGGCCCGACCCAGGCTGACCTCGTAGGTGTCGGTGACGGCGGTGGTCGCATCACCTTCCAGGACGCGGTTGTCGGCACCCAGGCCCTTGACGATGATCTCGGCCTTGTCGTTGTCCAGCACCGTCGCGCGCACGTTCTTGATGGCCACGTTGTGGTACGCAGCGTCGGCGCTGTGGGCGCTGTGGCTGATGGCGTGCACGCGCTCGCCCTCGGCCCGGCCGTCGTCCACGGCCTTGACCAGGATGGTCCGTGCGGCCGTGTCATTGACCGTCAGCACGAGGTACCGGTGCCAGGTGGCGCCGTTGTCGGCCGAGACCAGCACGGAATCCCCGGCCGGAGAGCCGTCTTCCTCCTGCTGCGTCGTGCGGGGAGCCGAAACGTTCACGTACACCGGCGCCGTCGGCGCCGTGGCCAGGCGGATGGTGTAGCTGTCGGTCGTCTCGCCCTGCTCGTCGAGGACGGTCCTGTCATCGCTCTGCTCGATGATGACCTGACCGCTCGTCGGATCGAAGATGTTCAGGTTGACGCCGGATGCGAGCAGGTTGTCGTAGGCGGCGTCGCCGACGGCGCTCACCCGGTGATTGAGCACGCCGCTGCGGCCCTCGAGATCCCGGCTGACGATGGGCTCGGTGACGTCACCCGACACATCGAAGGTGTCGCTGCCTGCGCCGCCGATGATGGTCGTCACCACACCCGCCTGGGTGCTGCGGATGAAGAAGTGGTCGTCGCCCTCCAGGCCGTCCACCTCCAGGGCTTCCATATGGGCGTAGCCGACGCTCAGGCCGGCGCCGAAGACCCCGTCCTCGGTGACCACGAAGCTGTCGTCGAACTCGGTGCCGATGACGATGACCTTGTCGAAGCCTTCGCCCCCGTCCAGGTCGACCGGCGCATTGATGTTGTAGAGGATGGTGTCCCGGCCATCGCCACCGATCGCCTGGGTGTCGCCCTCGGTGGAGACACCGGGCTGGTTCTTCAACGCGAAGGCCCGCACGACGAAGTCGTCATTGCCGTCGTTGCCCTCCAGGCGCAGCTCGGCCTTGTTGCTGTAGACAGTGAAGCTGTCGGCACCGGTGCCGCCGAAAGCCGTCAGCGCCTGGGTGGCGCCGCGGCTGAGGAAACCCACGGTGGTCTCGATGGTGTCGAAGGCGTCGCCGGTCGCCACGGCGGCAGGGTAGTCCGTCGGCGGCGTGCCGTAGTCATCGACCGGCATCGACACACGCGGCGAGCCGTACATCTGGCCGATCTGGAAGGTGTCGTCGTCGGCACCGCCGTCCAGGGTGGTGATCGACGCGTTGTCGTCGACGGCAAAGTAGTCGCTGCCGCCCAGGCCACGCACGATCAGGCGCGAGTTGACGTTCTCGTCGTAGTTGATCCGCTCCACGTCCTGCCGCACCTGGCTGCGCACATCGGCCAGGCTGCCGTGCAGCAAGGCGACGAAGGCCGGCGTTCCGCTGGCCACTGGCGCCGAGAATCCTTCGGCAAGTGCCTGCACGCGCCGCAAGAGGAAGACGTCGGCCTGCTCACTGCCCTCGACGGCCAGGGCGTCCTTGCCGTCGTCCTGGGCCCCGGTGTCGAGCACGTTCACGATGTAGTCGTGCGGCCCGGACGCCACGCTGCCGTGCGTGAACACGAGGTAGGCGTCGGTGCCGCCGCGCCCGTCCATGTCCACCGTGTCGCGAACGAGGGCGGTGACGCCACCGTCACCAAGCCGGTCGCGGCTCGACGTCAGCGTCGTCATGCGGTCGACGACGAGCAGGTCGTCGCCGCCGGCCAGGCCGTCGGTGTCGCCGCGCATGCGCACGTGGCCGGCCACGGCCTGCGGCCGCAGCGTGATCGTGTCGCCCTGCCGTTCGCCGGCCAGCTCGATCTCGTTGGCGCCGAGGCTGTTCTCGGCCAGCAATGTCGTGCCGATGGCATCGATGTTGCCGGTGTCGCCATAGCCGCTGTGCACCGTCAGGTAGGCATCGGCCTGCAGCACGCTGCCGGCCTGCAGGTGGACGTTGTCGCCCGCCTGGATGAACACGTCGCCGCCGGCGGCCCAGGCCGTGACCGAACTGCCGGAGGCCATGACGAAGTCCTCGCTGGCGGCTGCGCTGTCGCGCACCGAGAGCTTGATGTCACCGGCCTCGGAGTCGATCTGCCCCGCGTACAGCGTGCCGGCCACCTCGGTGACGTTGGCGCTGCCGCTGGCGTCGATGTTCAGCACACCCTGGGTTGGGTTGGAGGTGTCGACCTCGAGCGCGTCGCCCGGCGTGCCCACACCGCCGCCCTGGGTCACGAGCGTGATCACGCGGCCGGTGACGTTGTTGGCCCAGGGATCGTTGGCGTCGAGGATGTCACCGGCCAGCGTCTGCAGCGTGACGTCGTCGTCCTGGCTGCGCACGGTGTTCACGCGCATCGCCCCGGCGGTCTCGATCAGGAACACCGTGCCCAGGGCGAGCGCCGTCACGGTGCCGCTGGCGTCGTTGGACGAGTCGATGTCGAAGGGGTTGGCCCCGGTACCGACGGCGCCGGTGTCGGACGTCAAGTCGACGCTGCGCGCGACGATGTCGGCATCTGCGTCGTTGCCGCTGTCCACGATCGCGCCCGTCGAGTTGATCTTGACAACGCCCTTCCTGGCGTCGATCAGGCCGACGTTGGTGCTGCCCTGCACGGTCATCGTGACGTCACCACCCGTGGAGGTGAAGGTCGAGACGTTCAGGGTCGCCGGCGTGTTGATGAAGGCGTCGTCGCCCACCAGGCCGGACAGATCGCCGCCCACCAGGACGTCGAAGAAGTTGCCCGCCGAGCCGACGTCTTCGCCGGCCTCCAGGTACAGATTGCCCGCCGCCGTGACGTTGACCGTCGGCGCGAGGGCGTCGGCGAAGGCGTCGACGATCGAGCCCTGGGCGATGAGCGCCGCCGCCGCGCCCGCCTTGACGGTTTCCACCGTCATCTGGCCCTGTTCGACCTCGATCGTCACCGCGCCGTTGGAGATGACGGTGTCGACATACAAGCTGCTGACAGCCCGGGTGGCGCCGTTGATGGTGAAGTTGCCCGACTCCTGGTACAGGTTGATGTCGCCCGGCGCCGTCGCGAACAGGCGGCTGCTGGCCGACAGCGCGATGCGCAGGGCGCTCGCCTCGGCACCGACGGTGCCGCCGGCGGTGAGCGAGAGGTCGCCGAAGGCCGCGATCGCAGCCGCTGCATCGGTGCCTGCATCCGTGATGCTGCCGCCCGCCGTGACGTACACGCTGCCGCCGGCACGCACCCGCTCCAGGCTCAGGGATCCCGGCGTGGACAGCGCGACGCTGCCGTCAGCCTCGGCCACGACGCTGCCGCTGGCCTGGATGTCCACATCGTCGCGCAGCTGCATCGCGATGCGCTCGACCACGTTCTTGTTCAGCACCAATTCACCGTTGGCGAGGTCGCTGGTGCTGCTGTCGTCCGTGCTGCGATCGGGCAGCACGCGCTCCCAGCGCGAGGCGTTGGCGTAGTTCTCGGCGGACAGATCGACGGCGCCGCCAAGGCCCGCGTAGCGGTAGAGCCCGTAGCTCGTGGCGTTGAACTCCACGAGCACGTAGCCGCCGCTGGTCAGCGCCTGCACGTTCGGTGCCGTCTTGTCGGCGCCCGTGGCGGTGTAGGAGACCTTCTGCCAGCGCGTGGTGTCGGCGAAGTTCTGGGCCTTCAGGTTCGTGCCCGCCTCGCCGGCGCCCGTGTACAGGTACAACGCGTGCTGCACCCCATAGACGTCGGCGACCGTGGCGGTGGACAGCAACTCCTTCTCGGCCGTGCTCAGGCCGGTGAAGCCGGCCGTCATGTCCACCACCTGCGGTGCCAGGCTGCGGCCGACCGAGCCGCTGCCGTCGGCGATCAGCGTGACGGCACTGCCGATGACGTTCATGGACTCGACGGCCGTCTGCGGCGGCGTCAGGCCCAGAAACTCAGCGTGCGGGTACAGGTAGCTGTACAGGCCCGGCGACACCGGATATCTGAAGTTGTCAGCCGTGATCTGCAGCGATGACGGCTGGTTCGCGTTGATCAGGCTGATGACGTCTGCCTTGACGGGCTTGTCGAAGAGCGTCGTCAACTCCAGGTTGCCGTCGAGGATGGAGCCGGTGGTCGCCTCCAGGCGCACCGAGCCGCCCGCCTGCACCGACGGCCCGCCTGCCAAGCCCGCAGGCTTGAGCAGGCGCAGGCTGCCTGAGGTCTCGCGCAGGTCGATGGACCCGCCGGCGACGGCCACGAGCCCCCCGGTGCCGGCGTTCAGCACGTCGCTGTTGATGCGCAGCGGCGAAGTCGAGCCCGGCAGGCCGGCACCGACGATCGAGCCGTCCTGCGCCTGCAGCGTCACCCGCGTGCCCTGGACCAGAGAGACCGCGGGGTCGCTGGCGTCGAGGCCGTCATCGGCCACCAGGCGCACGCTGCCGCCGGTGCTCAGCACCTGCCCCAGGGTCAGGTCGGAGCCGCCGCCATCGTCGATGGCGGTGATGTCGATGTGTCGGCCGGCGGTCACGTTGAGCACACCCACACCACCCTCGACCAGGATGCTGGCGTCCAGGCCGGCAGTGATGTCGGGCGCATCGTTGTAGACACCGCTGGTGCCCGAACCCCGCACCGAGCGCTGGGTCGAGTTCAGCGTCACCGTGCCGCCTTCCGCCACCGTGACATCCCCCTGGACCAGGAGGTCGAGCTGGCTGCTGACGCTGATCGTGGAACTGCTGTTGCCGACGAAGCCGATGGCGATCGGGTAGTCGGCCTTCAGCGTGTGGGTGTAGTAGTCCTTCTGGCCCTCGATCTCGGTGATCTTCGTGTGGTAGGTCTTGGTGCGCAGCCAGCCCCCGCCGGTCTCCCAGCGGTCGACGTCATACTGCTTGTTGACGAAGTCGCTGTCGAAGTCGGCCGTGGTCACCGAGGCGTCGAGCACCTGCCAGCGGCTGGTGTCCCCGTAGTTCTCGTAGGGCAGCACGATGTCGATGGCGTTCGCGCCCTTCCACTGGTAGACGCGACCCTCGATGCCGCCAGTGCCGCGGCCGTAGGCCACGTTGGTCGCATCGGCCGCCACGTACCGCACCCGGGTCAGGTCCGTGAACACCTGCACGTCGATGTCCTCGATGCGCACGTAGCTCACCGTGTAGGCCTGGTTCGCGGCGTAGCCGGGCGTGACGATGCGCGGGTCCGCGCTGAGCTCCAGCGCCTGCACCTCGGACTCCAGCAGCGGCGCGCCGTCGGTGAAGACGAAGGTGCGCCACTTGTAGCTGTCGTCGCTGGACAGCCAGTCCTCCAGGCCGGTGCCGCCACCGAACAGGTTGAAGGTGTTCTTCTCATACTTGGTGATCGTGGTCTGCACGCGTTCCTGGCCCTCGGTCCACAGGTAGTGCAGACCGTCGCGCAGCGCAAAGCTCACGCTGGCACCCGGCGCGTGGTTGATCGTCTGGCTCAGCGTGTAGGCGATCTTGCTGAAGCTGTCGCTGCCCTGGACGGTGGTGACCAGGTCGCCGTCGTAGCGCTTTTCCAGGACGGCGCCGCTGATGAACTCGTACTCGAACTTGGACTGGTCGTTGGCCGCGCCGTCCACGATGCGCGCGGTGTCGATGACCGTGATCTTGCCGACCCGGTTCTGGGTGGTGTCGATGCGGTTGACGATCAGCTGGTAGGCGCTGGTGTTCTGGATGTCGACGTTGGCGTAGCCGTAGGCGGCCTTGATCTGGCCGCCGCCGGTGCTCATGATCTGGCCGGCGAGGATGACGCGCCCGCCCTGCGGGAACAGATCCTCCACCACGATGGCCTGCTGGGTGGCATCGAAGTAGGCCTTCACCGGCACGCGCTCGCTGCCGAAGCTCACACCCTGCACCGGCGTGCCGCTGTCGTCGAACAGCCGGCCCTCCACGTTGGGCACGAAGGTGTCGTCCACGTGCAGCGTCACGTTCTGGGCGCCGCTCTGGATGAGGCCGTTGATGTTGAGGAAGCGGGCCGACACCGCGATCGTGCCCTGGGCGAGGATCGCAGCCCCCGGTGCGTCGATCGCCTGCTGCAGCGTCCTGGTGCCGTCGCTCACGCCCGCGGCGCTGGCGTAGACGTCGGTGTCGAGCGTGCCGGCCGGGTTGTAGACCAGCGCCCGCAGCGTGTCGTAGTTGACGTACTGCCGCGGGTCCTTGGCGGTGTGGAACCAGTCGTCGCTGTTGAGCGTGAAGTCCTTGGCGGCCGTGATGTTGACGGAAGAGCCGCGCAGCTCGCCCGACACGGTGATGCTGCCTTCGTCGTTGTTGACCGTGATGCTGCCGGTCTCGTTGATCACGTCGCCCACCAGGTAGAGGTCCTGGTCGTAGGTCGGCAGGGCGATCGAGACGTTGTAGCCTGCTGCCGTCTTGGGGTTGGCAGCATCCTGGTTGATGTTGATCGAGGGAGGGTCGGTGTCGCTGTTGTCGGTCAGCTTCGAGTCGTTGAAGTACACGTTGCCCGGCGTGAGCGTGGTGTAGACACCGTCGACCACCGCCACCCGGCGGCTGTCCTTGATGACCGCGTCATGGACGGTCATCGTGAACGGCGTGGCGTTGTCGATGGTGATGTTGGCGCCGGCCCGGGCCTTGACGTTGGCCAGGCTGAATGACGGCACCGAGCCATCGGCCTGGACGAACACCGAGCCCGGCGAGGCGTAGATGTCGGGCATCTCCAGGAAGAGGATGTCGAGCTCGCGCTTGACCAGCGGCACACCGTCGACCGTCGTCAGCAAGCCGAGTTCCTCGAGCGCGTCGTCGATCAGCTCGAGCTGCACCTGGTAGCGCGCCACGGCCTCCGCGTTGTTGGCGTGGCTCTCGATCCAGGACAACACCCGCTCGCGCTGCTCCAGCAGCACGTTGCCGAGGTTCTCGTAGACGAAGCTGGGCGAGTCCAGGTCCACCGGCCGGATGGCGTAGAACTTGTCCTGCAGCGCCTGGCGCAGCAGCAAGGTGGCGTTGCTGTCGTAGATCGTGAGCGCGGCGTCGTAGGGCGCCGGCGCGGGCTCGGTGGGCTCGGTGCTGCCCAGGTCTTCCCAGACCGTGGTGTCGAGGAAGTTCTGGGTCTCCAGGATGATGGGGGTGGAGCTGTCGGTGACCGGCTTCCAGCGGTAGTAGTGCCCCTCGGTGGCCTGCCCGTAGGCCCCGGACACCGCGTGGATGACGGTGCCGGTGTTGATGCTGAACGGTATCGCATCGAGGTTGAGTCGGCCGTACACATAGTCCACGTCGGGCGACAGGCCCAGCGCCGCCTTCTCGCCGGCGGTCAGCGCCGTGTCGAGCCGGCTTGCCGCCAGTTGTTCGCTGCCGCCGATGAAGCGCGGCTTCAACAGCACCTGGGTCTGGTTGTTGACGCCGGCCTCCACCAAGGCCGTGGGGGCCACGGTGACGGTGTTGGTGGAGTTGACGCTCGGGGCGTCGTCGACGCTGATGCCATAGGGGATGAGGGACAGCGACAGCACGCCGCCCGATTCGGTGCCGCGCTCGTCGGCGCCGATGCCCTCGCGCGCGTTCATCGTCACGTTGCCCAGCGCCTGGACCTTGCTGGTGCCGTCGACGGCGATCGAGTTGACCTCGTTGATGACCACCTTGGCCACGGGCACGCCGATGTTGGGCAGCAGCGAATAGGCCTGGACGTCGGCATTGGCGAAGGCGTCGATCAGGTTGACCTGGCCGTAGGCGTCCTGCCCGGTGAGCAGGTTGACCTCCCCACCCTTGATGAAGGCGTTGTTCAGCGTCAGCTGGTTGCGCGCGTCGACCCCGGTGAAGGTCTCGCCACCCACCGCGCCGCTGATCAGCGAGGCGATGGTCACGTCGGCATCGACCCGTGTGTCGGCCACCGAGCGGGCGGTGACATCGACCTTGCCGGCCGTGTTGCTCACCTGCGATCCGTCGAGGCTGACCGCGGCGGTGGACTCCAGATCCAGCCGCGAGCGGCCGAGCAGCATGTTGAAGCCGCCGACCGATTCGCCCTCGACGGCGTCGTCGCCCTGGACATCGGTCAGGGCCTCGATACGCACGATGCCCGGATTGGCGTTGTTGCTCGTGGACGTGATCTGGGCGCTGCCGATGGCCACGCGGGCCTGCAGCCGGTCACTCTCGAGGCCGGCATCCGAGGCGCTCGACAGCACCGACAGCCCGCCCGCGGCCACCGAGGCCGAAGACAGGTTGGCGCCGCTGACGATGTCCTTGTCGAACTCGTTCTTGGCGCTGACGACGACGTTCAGGCCCGTGATCCGGGCACCATTGCCGATGTCGACCAGGGCGTCGCCCGTGGCCTGGTTGTAAAGGACGGCGCCGCTGCCGGACAGGCCGGCGATGCTCAGGGCGTCGGCCCGGCCGTCCTGGCGCATGACGCTCTCGGCCCGCACCGCGACCGAGGTGTCGGCCTCGATCACCGCATCGACCCCGACCCGGGTCCTGGCGGTCTGGTCGGTGTGGGTCTCGACGATCGCGCCGCCGATGGCCACCGCCCCCCCGGCCGCGGCCTCGCCCTCGGCCAGCGCATAGCCGGTCGACACGGCGTTGATGTTGATGTAGCCGGTCGATTGAACCTGGGCGCCATCGTCCAGCCCGGCGAAGACCTCGTCGACGCCCGTGCGGCCCATGTCGGCCCTGACGTACATCGCGCCCACCGCCAAACCACCCACCGTCACGCCGTGGCCCTCGGCGCGCGAGGTGTTGTGGGAGGTGGCCTGGACCAGCGTCCCGTTGGTGACGTTGCTGCGCGAGGTGCCGCTCAGGCGCGCCTTCGAGACCGAGGTGACGTCCGCCGCGGCCAGGTTGAAGCCGCCGGCGAACAGGCCGCCGGACAGGGCGAAGGCGTCGGCATCGGCCGTGCTCGTGACGAGCGACGAGACCTCCAGCGAGTCCGCCAGGACGTTGCCGTCGGACCGCGCCTCGGTGCTGCCGCCGACCTTGGCAAAGCTCAGGCTCGCGCCCAGCCCGACCAGCCCCCCGGCGTAGCCCTTGGTCAGGGCCACGGCGTCGCTGGTCGACTCGGCGTGGATCACCACGCCCCCGGCCGCCGTGATGCTGCGCCCGGCACCCATGAGGGCATCGACGACGGGCGAGGCATCGGCCACGGCGATGGCGCCGGCCGCACCGGCCAGCAGGCCCGCGCCGACCGCCAGCGCATCGGCATAGGCGTTCACGTCGGCATCGGCCTCCAGGCGCGTGGTGCCGGCGCCGGTGGTGCGCAGGTTGCCCGCCACCCGCGACTGCAGCGTCGGCGCCACCAGCGCGACGGCAATGGACGCGCCCGCGCCCAGGCCCAGCGAGCCCGCGGCCGCGTCGGTGTCGACATCGGCCGTGGCGGCGGAGGTGGCCGACACCGTGATGTTGCGGCTGGCCTTGATGTCGCTGCCCGCACCTGTCGCGGCCGACACCAGCGGGTCGAGATTCGCCGCCGCGAGGGCCCCGGTGAGGCCGAAGCCGCCGCTGAGGCTGCCCATGAAGGCATAGGCGCGCAGGCCGGCGTCGGACTGCGCGGAAATCTCCACGTCGCGCACCGTGGCAGCGCCCTGGCCGATGTCGCCATTCACCCAGGCCTTGGTTTCCCCGCCGACGTCGATCGCGGCCACGGAGGCCCCCGCCGCCGCGGAAGCCACCTGCACGCCCACGGCCTCGGCCAGCACCGAGCGGTCGGCCTGCGCCTTGACCAGCACCGACCCGCCCGCACGAAGGATGTCGGCGCCGCTGTCGATGTGCGCGTACTGGCTGCTGTTGTCGTTGACCACGACGACCTGACCACCCAGGGCCACGCCACCGGTCTGGCCGCCCCAGGCCTTGCCGCTGATGTCGGTCACGAACCCGGCGCTCACCGCGACGGTGTCGTCCAAGCCGGCACCCGCCGTGACGGTGGCGTCGCCGATGAAGGCCTCGACCTTGCTGCCCAGGTTGACGATGCCGATGCCCGCGCCGAAGGCGCCGGCCCCGCCGGAGAAGGAGCCCGCAAACTGCGTGAATTCCACGCGCTCCTTGGCGCGCACGTTGACGTCGTCGCCGGCGTCGACGACGGCGCCGGTCTGGATGGAGGCCACGGTTCCGGAGCGCGCCGCCTCGCCCGCAGCGCCGAACGCCGACGCCGAGGTGCCCGCCGGGCTCGCGCCGGCGATGCTCAGCTTGGCCAGCTGGGCCACCCGCTCCTGCTCGTAGCCGCTGCGCTGGGTCTTGGCCGCCGGCGGGTCCGCACTGGCGCTGCCGTCATCGAACTGGTCCAGTTCGGCGCCGAACAGGTTGCTGGCGCCCTCACCCTGAGCCGCCGCGGAGTTCACGGCCGCCGAATCGTAGGCCGACGACGTCTGCTGACCCGTGACATTGCCCTCGTCGTCGCGCTGCTCCACGGCATAACCCGCATTCACGGCGTCGCCCAGGCTCCACACGGTGATCGATCCCGCCAGCCCCGCCGCGCCGGCAGCACCGGCGATGGCCACCGACTCCAGGTCACGGTTGGCCAGCGCGTGGACGTCGACGTTCTGCCGTGCCGACACGAGTGCGTCCTGCCCGATGGTGGCGGCCGTGTCGTTGCGCAGCACGCCCACGTTGACGGCGCCGCCGGCGCCCACGGCACCGGCGCCGAAGCCGCCCGTGAAGATGAAGGACTCTGCCTCGTTCAAGGCGGAGACGGTGACCGACTGGCTGGCGCCGCCGGCGACGTTGCCGTCGGTCTGGTTGATGCGCGCGCTGTCGCCGATGGACGCGGTGGTGTCGGAGTCGAAGGACTGCACCGTGACCGCAGCCGAGACGCCCACCGCGCCGGCACCGGCCGATGCGCCGATGACGAACACGTCCTCGCGGGACTCGGCCTGGACGATGACGCCGCGCCGCGTTTCGCGGCCGAAGATACCCGTGTCGTCGTCGACGGTGCCGTTGGAGACGGCGCCGAAGCCCGCACCCCCGCCGTCGGCGTCCACGGTGGCGTAATTGCCTATCGAGGCGCTCGTGTCCTTGTTCAGCGCCAGCACCCCCACGCTGCCGGTGACGCCGACCGCGCCGCCCGCCACGCCGCCGACGATCGCGAAGGTGTCGGTAGTCGCGTTGGCAAAGACCCGCACACTGCCGCCAGCGTCCACCACGGCGCCGCCGGCCAGGCTGGCCGCGTCGTCGCCGATGTAGGCCTCGGTGGTGCTGTTGATCACCAACACCCCGACCGGCAAGGCCACGCCGACGAAGCCACCGGCCGCGGCGAAGTTGAAGGTGAGCGCCTGGGCCGCGGCATCTGCGCTGACCTGCACGTCGGCGGCGGCTTCGATGCTCGCGTCGTCGTCGACGAAGGCGAAGGTGTTGCGGTTGGCCACCGTCACCCCGGCGTTGACCGATGCGCCGACATAGCCGCCGGCCACGCTGGCCACCACCGTCATGTGCTGGTAGTCGTCGGCAGAGGACAGCAGCACGTTCTGGCCGAGGTCGGCACCGCTCTGGTCGGCGTTGACCTCGGCACCCGAGGCGACGAACGCACTCGTGGTGGCGTTGTTCACGCTCACCGTGCCGGTGACGCCGACACCCACCGTGCCGCCGCCGCCCGCGATGCCGAAGGTCTCGACGCTGTCCCGGTTGGTTGCGGTCACCACCACGCCGCGCACGCTGCCCGTGGTGCGCTCGACGCTGCGGTCCTTCGTGACCTGGTCGCCGCCCACGCTGTCGGAGGAACTCTCCGGCGACAGGTTACTCGTCCCCGTGGTGTCGGGCGGCGCCACTTCGAGCTGGCCTGCGTAGCCGCCGTCCGAGTCCAGGCCGCCGAACTCCGAGGAGCCCGTGTCCGTGCTGTAGGCCGCCAGGCCGAAGCGCCCGAGGCTGGCAACGCTGGACGCCGTGCCGTCGCCGGTCACCAGCGCTTTGCGTCCGATGTAGGACTCGGTGGTCTTGTTCAGCACCGTGATCGGCATCGCCACGCCGACGCCCGCGGTTCCGCCGATGCCGAGCGAGCCCGCCACGTTGTCGACCTCGGTCTTCACGTCGGCGTCGATGATGACGTTGCCCCGCGCGTGCACATCGGCCACGCCGGCGCTGAGCGAGCCGGCATCGGTCGCGGTGTCGTCGCCGATGAACGCTCGCGTGTCGACGTTGACGACCAGGATGCCCGCCGACAGCGAGACACCGGCCGTGCCGCCGACGCCGACGGCCAGCGCGGCCGCGGCGAGTTCCTCGACGGACTGCGCCTCGACCTTGACATCGCCCTCGGCATCGACCGTTGCGCCGCCGATGAAGGCGCTGGTGTTCTTGTTCAAGGCCAGCACGTCGGCCCCTGCGCCCACGCCCGCCGTTCCCCCGGCGGCCACCGCGCCGCCGACGCCCAGCAGCTGCGTGCGGTCGGCCGCGCGCACGCTCACGCCCTGCGTTGCCGACGCCGCCGGCAGCCCCGCCACGGCAGCGTCCTGGTTGATGCGTGCGCCGTCGCGAATGGATGCCCGCGTCGTCTCGATCATCACCTGCACCGGCACCGAGGCGCCGACGCCGGCCGTGGACCCGCCGGCGCCGGTGGCCACGACCGTGAGCAGCTCCTCGCTCGAGTCGGCCTCGACCGTCAGCCCGATCGCGCCGTTGGCACGCACACGGCTGTCGGCGCCCACATAGGCCTCCACCGTGTCGGTGTGCACCAGCGTGGTGTTGGACACGCCCACCCCGGCAGAGCTCGTGCCGATGGCCGCGCTGCCGGCCAGCAGGGTGAACGAGGCCTGGCCGCTGGCGCTGAGCCTGAGGTCGCCGCCCACCTGCACGTCGGCGTAGCTGCCCGCGCCCGCCACGTCGTCGGCGATATAGGCCCGCGTCGTCGTCGTCACCGGGTACACGCCCGCGGTCACGCCCACGGCAAACCCGCCGACGCCTATGTTGGCCGCCACCGAGAACACCTTCTCGTCAGACGAGGCCTCGATGCGCATGCCGTCCTTGGCGCGCACGACCGCCGTGTCGCCCACATAGGCCTCGGTGGTCTTGGTGATCACGCCGATGTCGACGCCCGCGCCGACGCCACCGGTGCCGCCATACTGGGCCGCGCCGGCGATGGCCCTCATGTCGCTGGCATCGGTGGCACGCAGCAGCACGTCCTGCGCGGCGTCGGCGCCGCTCAGGCTGGCATTGACCGAGGCCCCCTGGCCGAGGTAGGCGCGCGTCGTGTCGGTGAGCACGTTGACGGTGACCGAGCCGCCCACGCCAACGGACGAGCCCCCCGAGAAGCCGGCCGCGATCGTGCTGAGGTCGTCGAAGGAGGTGGCCGTGACCGCCAGGCCACGCGCCGACTCCGTCTCACGCGCACCGCCCGCATCGCGCGTGCCCGTCTGGACGGCGTAGGTCTCGCTGCCATCGGCCGTGACGCTCGCGCCACCCTCCACAAAGGCCTGCACGGTGTCGTTGCGCACGAAGGTCGTGTTCGACAGCCCCACGGCGGCCGAACTCAGGCTGGCCGAGGCGCTGCCGGCCACGGCCGTGGTGTCGCTGTCGTGTGCCGCCTGCACGACGACACTGCCGTCGGCATCGACGACCGCCGCTCCGTCGATGCGGGCGGTGGTGCTGAAGTTGTCCACCAGGATGGCAACCGCACCGCCCACGGCGACGCTGCTGTTGCTGATCCCGGCATTGGCAGCGATCGACAGCTGGTCGGCGCTGGCCCAGGCTTCGACCACGACGCTGCCGCCGGCGTCGACATCGGCCGAGGCACCCACACGCGCCGCCGTGGTCTGGGTGAGCACCTGCACGTCGAAGGCGGCGCCGACGCCCGCGGAGTCGGCGCTGGCCGACAGCGCGCCGGCGAGGTTGAAGACGTCGATGTCGTCGATCGCACGCACCGTCACGTCCTGCGCAGCCGTCGCGGCATGCAGGGCGCGCTGGTTGAGCTGCGCGTTGGCGGCGATTTCGGCGCGCGTGTCGGCGGTGAAGACGCCCACCGTCACCGAGCCGCCGATGGCCGGCCCGGACTGCGACACCGCCGCGCCCAGGGCCACGCCGGCGGCGCCGACATCGCCCAGGGGGTCGGGCAGGTCGATCGCCAGCGAGCGCATCGACGCGTCGGCCAGCACGACCACCGCGCCGGCCGCGTCGACGTCGGCAGCGCCGATGCGGGCCGTCGTCGTGTGGCTCATCACGTTGACCGAGACCGCCGCGCCCACGCCCGCGCCACCGCTGCCGCCGATGGCGGCCGCGCCCGCGCCGGCGATGTTCTGCACGCCCAGGTCGCTGCGGGCGGCGATCTCGATGCCGCTCGCCTGCGAGGCCCGCAGATCGGCGCCGTCGGCCACTTCGGCGGTGGTCGTGAACACGCCGACGTTGACGCCGACGGCACCGGCCACCGAGGTGTTGCTGCCGCTGCTGCCCTGCGAGCCGGCACCTGCCAGCGCCCAGGTGGTGAGGTCGCTGGACTGGCCGGCCGGGGTCAGGGCCTGCACGTCGATCGCGCCCGCGCTGATGTCGGCGTTGCCGATGCGCGCGAGGTTCTCGCCGATGACCACGTTGACGCCCACCGCGGCGCCCACCGCCGTCTCGCCGCCTCCGCCCCCTCCGCCTCCGCCTCCGCCGCCGGTGGCAACGGCCAGACCGATGGCCTTGATCGTCGAGTCGAGTTCCGCGCTCGAGCGCACGCTCGCCTGGCCGCTGACGCCCAGCGTGGCCGCGTCGCGGACCTGCGCCCGGGACCTGGCGTCGATGACCGACACGCCGATCGCCGCACCCACCTTGACCGTGGCGCCCTGCGTGGTGGTGCTGGTGCCGTTCTCGTTGTTCTGGCTGTCGGCGCCGGTCGCCGCGCTGTTGCCTTCGCCGACCGCGGCCTCGTGGCTGGGCGCCGACTTGGTCCGGGCCGACGAGTCGGCCTCGGTCTTGCTCTTGCCGTAGTCGGTGTTCTGGCTGCCCTGCTGGTCGGCGGTCTTCTGGTCGTCGCCATCCTTGGCGCCCTTGGCCGACGCTTTGACCTGGTTGTCGCTCCTGACGACGGCGGCCGCGTCGATGGTGGCGCTCGTGCCACCGGTCACACTGCCGGCCAGAGAAGCATCGGCCGCGTCGACCGCGACCACCACGCCGATGGCCACGCCGATGCCGGTGCCCTTGCCGCCAGCCTCGCCGTCGGCATGTGTGCGCAGCAGGTTGGCGTGCGACGCTTCCATGTCCAGGGCGCCCGACACCGCCAGGCTCGTCCCCGTGCCGAGCGCCGCCCGGGCCTCGTGGTCGGTGACGGCGATGGCCACGGCGCCGCTGATGGCGGTGCCCTTGGTGGCGTTGGCGCCGGCCAGCGCGGCGGTGTCGGTCAGCTGCGACGACAGGGCCTGCACGGTGACGCTGGAGGCGCTGGCGCCCGAGGTCTGCAGCGTGGCGCCGTCGGTCGTGCCTGCCAGCGTGTCACTGCTCACCACATTGAGCGCGAACGACGCCCCGACCCCCAGGCCGGTGCCGCCGGCCGGGCCCTTCGGCTCGGCGCGCACGGACGACACGCCGCGGTTCTCGGCCCGCATCTCGACGGCCTGGCTGCCGTTGACGGTGACCGTGGCGCCGTCGAGCACGCGCGCGCTGCTGTCCACGTCGGCGATGCCGATGACCACCGAACCGGCCACCCCGGTCTTCCCGCCACCGGCCCCGGAGCGCGCGAAGGCGCCGAAGGAGTGCGTCGTGTCGACGAGGCGGTGCTCGGTGCCCGAACCCGTCGAGGTGAGCGTGAGGGCCTTGCCGTCCAGGGCGTCCTCGACCGACGCCGCCAGCAGGGCCTTGCCGTCGCCAAGAAGGATCACGTGGTACGTCTGGCCGTCGGCCAGGCCGCCGATGTCGTCCGCGCTGCCGGACGCGCTGCGGTACTGCACCGCCTCGCCGGTCTGGAAGCCCTGGTCCGCGCCGAGCGTGAGCACGACGGCGCTGCCGGCCGCGTCGAAGCTGATCGCGTCCTTGAACTCCAGGAATCCGGGCTTGAGCTGGTGCCCGGCGCCGGTGCCGCCGGCCGTGAGGTCGATGGCCGTGCCGGCCAGGGCATTCGCCTCGGAGGTGGCGAGCTTGACCCGGCCGCCGTCCAGAGCGATCACGTAGTAGGTGGTGCCGCTGTCCAGGCCGCCGATCTCCGTGTTGCCGGTGTCACCCTTGTCGTATTCGACCGCGTCACCGGTCTCCAGTCCGTGGCCGGCCCCGAGGAAGACGGTGTCATCGCCGGCATTGACCACAGGCACCGACTGCGGGGTGATGACCACGTCGCGCTCGTCCATCGACGCGCGCTGGACCAGCCCGTCGGCGCTGACCACCGAACCCGCGCCGATATCGGCACGGCTGTCGACGTTGGCCACGGTGACCGACACCGCCGCACCCACCGAGGTGCCGCTGCCGGCCACGGTGGCGCTGCCGTCGGCACCGGCACTGGCGTCGGCGTTCGTCTCGGCCGCCAGGGTGAGCGTGCCGGTGCCGGCCGTGCCCGCGCTGATGTCCCAGCCGCCCGAAATCGAGCTGTCCGCGGTGACATGGGCCACCGTGACGGCCACGGCGCCGGCCACGCTGACCTTGGTGCCCTCGCCGCCGTTGCCTTCGGACGTCTCGGCGCTGGCCTTGCTGGTGTCGGCCGCGGGCTTGGCGCCGGCGGCCGTGGCGCGCTGGCTCGTGAAGTCCTTTTCCTGCGTGACCTTGTCGTCGACCTGGTTGCCCTCGCCACCCTCGCCGCCGCCGCCCTCTTCCTCTTGCGCGGCGCCCGCGACACTGGCCTTGGCGTTGGACCGGCTCGCCGACTGGTTCTTCGCCTGGAACGACACGCTGCCGCCTGCGATGACGTTGCGCGACGTCGTGGCCAGCGCAGCGTCGCTGGCCACGACCAAGGCCAGCGAGATGCCCACGCCCGTGTCGCCGGACGTGGTGTCGCCTTCGCCGAGCGCCGTCGCCGACCCCTGGTGCTGCGCGCTGACGCTCAGGCTGCCCAGCTCGAGGGTCGATTCGTCGGTGCCCAGCAGGGCGCGGGTGTCGTTGCTGGCGACGCTGACCACGATGATGGGCGTGACGGCGGTGGCGCCCGCGGCGCCGCCCAGCCCCTCGGAGGCCAGCGCGTTGCCGGACTCGGCATCCAGAACGACGGCACCGGCACCCGTCATCGAGGCGCCATCGCCCAATGCGCTCGTGGTCTGCGTCTCGCCGACGTTGATGGCGATCGAGGCGCCGACGCCGACATCGCCCGCCCCGCCCTGCCTGGCCGCGGCCTTGGCAGTATTCGTGACCCGGTTCTCGCTGCCCAGCATGACGGTGCCGCTGGCGTTGATCGTCACCACCGCATCCTGCGCCACGGTGGCCGAGGCCTTGGCGATGCCCACGTTGAGGGCCAGCGCGCCGGCGACCCCGGTGTCGCCGCCGCTGGCGCCGGAGGTCGCCTCGGCCTTGAAGTCGTGCGTCGGATCGCCCGGCGCCATCACGGCCTGGATCACGAGGCCGTCGGCCTGCAGCGTCCCATCGCCCAGCACCGCGGTGTTGTTCACCGTGGCGACGTTGACGGCCACTGCGATGCCCACGCCGGTGCCGCCGGACGGGCCTTCGCCTTCCAGGGTGGTGCTGGCGTCGGCCACGGCCTGCGCGTCGGTGTGGTTCTCGGAGCGCAGCGTCAGCGTGCCGTCGGTGCTGGCGCTGCCCAGGGCGATGTCCAGGCCGTCGGCCACCGCCGCGCGCGAGGTCGAGGAGGCCACCGTGATCGCCACCGCGCCGGCCACCTGCACCTTGCCGCTGCTGCCTTCGGCCGAGGCGGCGCTGGTGTCGGGAGCCGCCTTGCCGCCCTTGGCGGTCGAGCGATCGCTCGCGAAGTCCTTCTGCGCCTGCGCCTGCTTGTTCACACCACCGGTCTCGGCGTCGGCCGATCCGTCGGCCGGCGCGTCGTCGGGGTTGCCGCCGGCAACGCTGGCCTTGGCCAGCCCCTTCTGCGCCGTCACCGTGCGGGCCAGGAAGGCCGCAGCGCCACCGGCGTCGATGTCGCGCGCCGTGCTGACCTGAGCGCTGTCGACGCCGATGTTCAAGGCCAGCGAGATGCCCACGCCGGTCTGTCCCGCTTCGGTGGAGCCCTCCACGCGGGTGTCGGAGCCGCCCTGGTGCATGGACGTCAGGCTCAGGTCGTCGCCCAGGACGAGTGCGGCCGTGCTGCTGCCCAGCAGCGCCTGCGTGTCGTTGTAGCCCACGGCGATGCCGATGATCGGCGTCACGGCGGTCTGGCTGCTCTTGGCACCGCCTTCGGCCACGGTGCTCATGTCGTTGCGGGACTGGGCCTCGACACTGAGGTCGTCCGCGCCGCTCACGGCCGCATCGACGCCGATGCGCGCCAGCGTCTCGGTTTCAGCCACGTTCAGCGCAAACGATCCGCCGACACCGGTGCCGCTGCCGTCGGTCTGCCGGCCCGAGGACTTGATGTCGTTGCTCAGGCGGTTCTCCGCCTTGACCGTGGCGGCCCCGGCGCCCGTGACGGTGAGCGTCGTGCCGTCGGACACCTCGGCCGTGGCGTCGCTGAGTGCGATGCCCAGTGCCAGCGCACCGGCCACCGAGGTCTCGCCGCCGCTGGCTCCCGAGACGGCGCTCGTGACATGGCGGCTGATGCCGCCCGTGGCCACGAACTGGTGTCCGTCCCCGGTGCCCGCGCTGGTGAGGCTGATCGCCCCGACGTTGTCGCGCGCGCCTTCGGCGGTCGCGAAGAGCCTGATCCGCCCGTCGGCGTCGACGCGGACATGGTAGGTCGTCCCGGGCACATGGCCGGCGATGCCCAGGTCGCTGCCGGTGCCCAGGTTCTCATACTCGACGGTGTCGCCCGTCTTCAGGCCGTGCGCGCCCTGCAGCAGGGTGATGGCGCCGGAGCCGGTGTCGACGTCAGCGGTGTCGAAGCGGATCGCCCGGTCGCCCATCAGGGCCTGAACCCCCACGGTACCGCCCTCGACGATGCCCGCGCCGTCCACGAAGGCCTTGACGTCGTTGCGGGCGACGCCGATGCCCACTGCAATGCCGACGCTGTCGCCGCTGCCGCTCGTCGCGCTGCCGTCGGCCTGCGTGGTGGCGGCCTGGGCGGCCGTGGCCTTGACCTCGAGCAGGCCGGCCGCGTCGACCCGCCCGCCCGAGGCGAGGTCGATGAATGCCTGCGTGCCGTTGACCAGCGTGCCCACGGCCACCGCGCCGGCGAAGTCCACGCTGCCCGAGGGCGTGGCCGCCTGGTTGGCACTGAGCTGCTGCTGCGAACGGTTGCCGGTGCTGCCGGTGTTCTGCGTCGCCCCGCCCGGCGTCGACTTGGCGGTGGCCGCCAGGGTGTTCTGCGACTCGGCGTCGATGCGGATGGTGGAGGCGTCGACGGTGGCTGTGCCTTGGACGGACGCCTGCGTGGTCGAGGTGACGACGGCCACACCGAGGGTCGCGCCGGCGCCGGCGACAGAGCCATCGGCCAGCGCCGCGCCGGTGACCAGGTTGCGGGCAGACAGGACCAGTTCGTCACCGGCGTCGAGGTCGGCGGCGCCGTTCACGCGGACGGTGCTGTCACTGATGATCGTGATGCTGGCCACCGCGGCGTCGCTGGACGTGCTGCCCGACACGGTGGAGGCCATCGAGGCCACGGCGCTGGCATCGGTCGTCGCACGCAGGGTCAGGTCGCCGCCGGCGTCCAGGCGTGCGTCCGCCCCGACCAGCACCTCGGAGCCGGCGTCGACGAAGATCACCGCGAACTGCAGCACGCCCAGGCCGAGGCTGGTGTTGTCGGCATCGACCGTGCCTCGGGCGATGAGCGCGATGTCATCGGCGGCGATGCGGCCCAGGACGCTGAGCGTGGCGTCGACATCGGCGTAGAAGTTGAACTTGTCCTGCGCCGGGTCGACATCGGCCACCAGGCCGGTCGTCGAGTCCGCGACCTCGATCGTCACGTCCTTGCCGGTGGCGGTGAGGTCGGCGGAGGCGGCCACCTGCGCATCGGCGTCGGAGACGATCTTCAGGCTGTAGCCGATGCTGCCCGCGTTCTGCAGGATCAGGCTGTCATCGAAGAGGTATTGGCTGCCGCCGGTGAAATTGATAGTCAGCAGGCCCCCGTTGGCGTTGACGAAGCTGTCGAGGTTGCCGAATGTCGACAGGTCCAGGCGGACCGTGTCCGCGGCCAGGGCCTGTGCCGCGTCGCCACCGGCCCGCGCCAGGCGGAGATCGACGTCGTCGGCGGCATTGAGCGTCACCGAGTCGACCAGGGTGCTGCCGTCGTACAGCTCCACAGCCGCGGTGTTGCCCGGCCCGGCCACCGCCTTCAGGGTGAAGTCCGACGCCGCACTGGCGTAGCTGATGTCGGCGGACAGCAGCATGCGCTGCTCGATCGGCTCGAGCGCGAAGGGGCGCGCCCGTCCTTGCCGCCGCGGCTTGGCGTGTGCCCGGCGCTGGCGGGCCTCGCGGGTGGCTTCGAAGGCCCTGCGCGCCAGGCGGGACAGCGCGAACAGATCAAAGACCGAGGCGAGGTTCGTGGACATGGCGAGCTCCTTGCGTGGCGGTGCCGCCACTGGGGCAGGAATGGGATGGATTCGTGGCAGACGACAAGCGGTCTGCGCGTCAGCCTTGGGTGTACGTCGGGCACACCACCGACTGCCGGCCCATCGTCAATTCCTTGCGCTCTCCCCCCTATGCCCGCAGGTGCCGGCGCTGAAACTGCAGATCTACCGATCGGCCGGCGTCGGCAGCACCGCACCGGCGCCACAGGGCGGCCAGGTGCCGTCGCCTGCGCCACCGCGGCACCCAGGGGTTGCACATGCTCGCTTCTGATCTTCGGTCTCGCTGGATGGCCGCCATCGCGCGCTCGGGCGCCGCGTACGGGCGGGAAGACTCGGTGAAGCTGGAGCCGACCGGCATCGTGACCGGGCGCGTGCTCGTGGGCTTTCATGCCGGGGCGATGCCGAAGCACACGATGCTCTCGGTATGCCGCGAACTGGAAATGCCGCCCGGGTACGAACAGGTCTTGAGCGACGCCCACGCGCGCGCCAGCGTGGTGCTGTTCGGCCTGGAACCCCGCCAGGGCGGGGCCACCGTGCGGGCCTACCTCGAGTTCTGGGACGACGTGCGCCGGCAGGTGCGCGCGACCCGCTCGCGCGCACCGCGCCTGCTGCATCTGGGCGTGAAGTGGGCGCCTGGACACCCGGATCGGCACGGTCTGACAAACTACGTCTGCCATCCCCTGCTTTCGCCGGCCGAGGCCATCGGCCGCATGACGCGGCTGATGGCGGGCGGCGACCCGCGTCTGGTGGCCGCCGGCACGGGGCTGGTGGGCATGGCGATGCGGCGAGTTCCGCACGAGACCTTCCTCTACCTGGAGGCCGAGGACGGCACAGGACCGCGCCGCTCGTATGACATCAACCTCTACAAGGCGCGGCTGAGCCTGGGCGACGCGCTGCCCTGCGCGGTGACCGCGGCCGAGGGCCTCGGGCTGGGCCGCGCCGCAGTCGAGGCGGTGCTGAGCTCGCATGCCGGGCGCACGCTCGGCCACATCTCGGCCGGCCGCGCCCGCGGCGGGCACGCCTTCATGACCTGGTATTACGAAATCGAGCCCATGCCGACGCCGTGAGGCGCGCACGGGGCGCGCCGCCTGGGCGGGTGTGCCCTGGGGGTAGGTCAGTCGCTGCGCACGGGCGCCGCCGTCGGGCGCACGGCGGTGGTGATGCCGTCGATCGATGCCGTGCACCGGGCCCCGGGCGGCACCTGGCCGAGCGGGTTCTGGACCTCCAGCCGGGCGATGAAGGTGCCGCTGGCCGAGTCGATGACGCGGTCCACGCTGCGGACCATGGCCGGGTAGACGCCGCCCCCCACACTGGACGTCACCGACGCCCGGGCCCCGGCGCGGACCCTGGCGAAGAGAGCCGCGGGCAAAGCGACGTCGGCGCGCAAGGTGTCGATCTGCGCCACCCGCAGGGCGGGCTTGCGCCCGCTTCCAGACTCCGCCAGGTCCCCCGGGTTGAGCAAGCGGTCCACCACCACGCCGTTGAACGGTGCGGCGATGGTGCGCAGCGCCAACTGCTCCTGCGCCCGCTTCAGATCGGCCCTGGCAAGATCGCGCGCCTCGATCGCCGACTGCAATTCCGCCTCGGCCAGCTGCACCTCCACCGCCGCCTCGTCCAAGGCCTGCTGGGTCGAGAAGTTCTCCTTGCGCAGTTCGGCAAGGCGCGCGAGCTTGCGGGTGGTGAACTCGACCCGGTTGCGGGCCGCCAGGATGGCCCCCTGGGCGGCCGCCCGCAGCGTTGCCACCTCCACGCTGGCCCGCTCCGCGTCGGACTGGAGCACCACCAGGCTCTGGCCGCGGCGGATGGGGTCGCCTCGGGTCACGGCAATGGCCGCGATGACCCCATCCACGGGCGCCCTCACCTCCACGACCTGGGTCGGCTCGAGCAGGCACTCGAAGCTCGCGCCCACGGCATGCGTTGCAGCACCCAGCGCCACCGCAGCGCCGGCGGCGGCGCGAAAGACCGTCTTCATCATCACTCCCCCCTTCCCGAAAAAGCCAGCAGCCGGGCCAGCCTGCGGTCGTACTGCAGGCTGGCCATCCTGGTCACCCGGCCCGTCGACTCCGCCGCCGACTGGGCCACCCGGCGCAGGAGCCCCAGCGCGGGTGCCGGCAGCCCCCCCGTGCGGCGGGCCAGGGGCGCCAGCAGCTTCGTCAGGCGCGAGGCATGCACGCAAAAGAGCTCGTCCTCGAGCGAGACGATCGCCTCGCCGCTGCCGGGATCGCCTTGGCGGGCGGCCCGGCCGAACAGCTGGCGGTCGATGCGTGCGCTGTCGTGAAACTCGGTGAGGATGACGTGCAGGCCTCCGAGTCCCGCCACGCCCTCCCCCAAGGCGATGTCCGTGCCGCGGCCGGCCATGTTGGTGGCCACGGTGACGGCGCCGCGGTGGCCGGCGCGGGCCACGACATCGGCCTCCACCGCATCCTGCTTGGCATTGAGGACCAAATGGGCGATGCACGCCTGCGACAACCAGGCGCTGAGCTCCTCCGAGGCCTTCACCGTGCGCGTGCCCACCAGGACCGGACGCCCCTGCTCGACGGCATGCCGCTGGATGCTGCCGACCACGGCCTGCCAGCGCGCGGCCGACGTGGGCAGGCAGCGGGCACCCAGATGGCGCCAGCGCGAAGGCCGGTGCAGCGGAACCTGCGACACCGACAGGTGGTAGACGCGCCCGATCTCCGGGGCCACCTCCAGCCCCGTCCCGGTCATGCCGGCCAGGCGCAGGTAGCGACGGAAGAAGCGCTGGTAGGTGATGCGCGACAGGGTACGGCGCTCGTCGCTCGGGCTCAGGCCTTCCTTGGCCTCGATCATCTGGTGCAGGCCTCGCTCCCAGGAACGATCGGCCATCACCCGGCCTGTGGACTCGTCCACGATCTGCACCCTGCCGTCCATCACCACATAGTGCTGATCCCGGCGATACAGGTGCAAGGCGGCCAGCGCCTGCTGCAGTCCTTCCAGGCAGGCCCGCGGCGACAGGCCCTCGGGGGCTGCGGTCGCGGCCCGGCTTCCCGCGCCGCCGTCCAGTTCCTGCTCGATCGTGGCGCGCAGATGGTCCTCCAGCCGCACGCGCATCCGGGCGACGTCGAGCCGGAAATCGACGCCCTCGCGCAGCCCCATGGCCCGGGGCAGGGCCCATGCGGCGAGCGCCGGACGCCCTTCGCCGGCCACCGTGGCCGAGAGGATGAGCGGCGTTCGGGCTTCGTCGATGAAGGCGCTGTCGGCTTCGTCGACGATCGCCAGGCACAGGCCGCGCAGCACCGTGTCGGACCGGCGGTCGGCAGCCGGCGCCTGTGCGTCGCCGGCCACCGCCGCCAAGGCGCGGTGCAGGACACTGGCCTGGGCTCCCAGCGCCGCGTGGTCCCGCAGGTAGTCGAAGACCAGTTCCTTGTTGCTGCAGTAGGCGATGTCACCGGCGTAGATCTCGCGCCGCTGCGGCCTGGGCATGGCGTGCACGATCGCGCCGCTGCGCAAGCCGAAGAAGGCATACAGGGGCCGCATCGCCTCCGCGTCCCGGGACGCGAGATAGTCGTTCACGGTCACGACATGCACCGGCACCCCCGCCACCGCCGCCGTGCAGGCCGCGAGCGTGGCGGCGAAGGTCTTGCCTTCGCCGGTGGCCATCTCCGCCAGCGAACCGCGGATCAGCAACCAGCCGGCGTACACCTGGGAGTCGTAGTGCCGCTTGCCGAGCACGCGCGATGCCGCCTCGCGCACGATGGCGAACATCCGCGCGGTGGGTTCGGCGCCGAAGCCGCTGCGGCGCAGCTCGGGGCGCAACTGGCGGGCCTGCGCGGCCAGCGCCACGTCGTCCAGCGCCGCCAGCCCCCGGCCGGCGGCGCGGGTCATGGCCACCAGCTTGCGCGCGCCGATCGCGTCGGCTCCCCAGGCACGCCACAAGGGGCGCAGGGCCGAGTGGTAGGTCCAGACGGCGGCTTCGTCAAACCAGGGCGTTGCCCGCTCGGCGCGCTCGAGGTAGGGTCGGCCATGGGCCAGTTCGCCCGGTCGCAGACCCAGCACGGCCACATCAGACATCGAAGTGACGCAGGAAGAGCCGCCTGGCCGCGCGCCACCCCTGCGCGGCCAGGGGCTCGGGCGGGTGGTCGAAGCGCAGGTAGACGCGGTGCCCGAAAGGCACGGACCCGGCAGGCGCGGCGACGAAGCCGACGTCGAGCTCGAAGACGCGCTCCAGGGTGCGCCGCCCCTGGGGGTCTCGCGGGTCGGTGGCGATGCGCCCGCCTCCACCACTGGCCAGGGCGGCGCTGAAGACCTCGCCGCGGCCGGCCGGCACCTGCCGCAGGATCCGTCCCTCGTGCATGACCTCCGGCACGCCGGCCAGGCGCATGCGGACATCGCGGGTCGCGGACGTCACCGCGTCGATCGACGCCTGGTCCAGCGCGACGCGCACCACCGGCGTCTCGTCACCGATCACGAAGCCGATCACCTCGCCCTGCCGAAAGTGCCTGCCGGGAAGATCCACCGCCTGAGGAACCACGAAGCGGCCGGAGACGGCCGACGCGACCTGGAGTTCCTGCCGCCTCTGGACGGCGCGCGCGAGGCCCGCCCTCTCATGCTCGAGCTGCTCGTGCACCATCTCCGCCTTGGCCCGATCGGCCACGAACTCGGCCGCATGGCTGGCCTCGAGTTCCTGCACGCGGGCCCGCAGCAAGGACTCGTGGGCGTCCAGGGCCGGGTCGACGCTGCGCACCAGCAAGGTCCCGGGGCCCACGCGGATGTCCGGCGCGACCTCCAGGCTTTGGAAGAATCCGGGAGCGCCGGCGCGCACGATGGCCTGCTCGGGCAGCCAGACCACGCCTTCGGCGACGGTGCGGTACGGCATCGGCACGGCGGCCAGCAGCACCGCCACGGCGCCCAGACCGGCGGCCAGCGTGCCCCATACGCGACCGCGATGCTCCCGGGCCTCGGGCTGGGCGGCCAGCGCCCGAGCGCTCTTGACAATCGGTGCGATCACCATCATCGCCGTGGCCCACAGCGCCAGCAGGACGCCGACGAAGAAGAAGCGGCTGCCGACGAACAGCGCGATCGCCAGGCCGACGAAGACACGGTACAGCGCGGACAGCAGGCCGTAGGCCGCGAACCAGGCGCGCTCGCCCGGGCTGTGCGCCACCGGGGCGACCGTGCCGAGCCGCAGCAGGTGGCGCTGGATGAGGTAGCCCCAGTGCCGGGCCGACTGCGCCGCCAGATTGGGCAGCTCGATCAGGTCGGCCAGGATGTAGTAGGCGTCGTAGCGCAACAGCGGGTTGCCGTTGAAGACGAGAGTCGAGACGCCGGCGACCAGCATCACGTTGAACAGCGCGGCCCGAAGGAGCCCGGGCTCGACCAGCATCCACAGGTAGAAGGCCACGGCCGCCACGAAGACCTCCGCCGCCATCCCGGCCGCACCGGTCATCGCGCGCGCCCATCGGGATCTGAGCACGCTGGACGAGGAGGCATCGACATAGGGCACCGGCATCAGGACCAGCAGCATCACGCCCATGTCGTGCACCTCGCCGCCGGCGGCACGGCAGGCCGTCGCATGCCCCATCTCGTGGAGGAACTTCACCAACGGGAACAGGAGCCCGACGACGAGGAGGTTGTCGGGCTGCAGCACGCGGTCGGTCACGTTGTGGCTCAGCTCCGGCCAGCGGGAGGGCAGCAGGGCCAGGGCCGGCAGCACGACGAGCAGCCACAACACTGCGCCCTGTCGGCCCCACAGCCAGCGCCAGAGCCCGGCGTGGCGGTCGAGGAACCGGCCGGGGTCCCACAGGGGGATCCGGATCGACATCGGGTTGACCCAGGAGCGGCGCCGCCGCGACTGCCGCTCCTTGAACCCACGCTCGAACAGCTCCAGCGCGTCCGGCAGCACATCGGTCATCAGCAAGTCGGCGGTGTGCAGCTGGCCGAGCAGGCCGATCAGGTCGTCCTGGGACGGCGCATCGGGGCCGAGCTGGCGCGCGGCCAGCTCCCACAGTTCCTGCACGGTGCGTTGCCCGTCCATGGCCGCCAGCACGAAGCGGGCTGCAGGCGTGAACCGGTGGACCTTGTTCGACGCGGGATCCTGCAGCAGATACCAGACCTCGCCCCGGTACCGGTGGCGGTGCAGGCGCGCGCGCGCGACCAGGCGCGGCCTCAGGGAGGCCACCCGGTACCACAGCGCGCTGTGCAGCGGCGTTTCGTTCATCGCGCAGCAGCGGCCTTCAGGGCAACCAGGTCCACAGCGACAGGCGCAGCCAGTCGATCAGGCCGTGTGTCCAGATCCACAGCAGGCTGCGCTGGCCGACGGTCACCTTGCCGATGCCCTCCATGCCGGGGCGCAAGCCCGCAGGCGCCGGCTGGGTGATGGAGGCCTCCACCGCGAAGACGTTCCTGCCATCGCGTTGCACGGCCACCGGCGTGATGCGCCGCACCTCGATGGGCAGCGCCAGGCCGGGCAGTCCCGACAGCACGAGCTCGCCGCTCTGGCGCAGCGCAAGGCGGGCGATGTCGCGGTCATCGACTTCCAGCATCACCCGGTAGCCGTCCAGGGGAGCGATCTCGAACAGCAGCTTGCCCGTCTCCACGGGTGAACCGATCTGCTGGCTCAAGTCGCCCGAGACCACGACCCCGTCGAACGGGGCGGTCAGGACGGCGCGGACGATGCGCTCGTCCGCAAGCGCCTTCTGGGCCTCGGCCTGGCGGATCTGCGCGGCCAGCACCCCCATGGCGGCCCGGTCGCCCTGCGCCTGGGACACCTGCCAGCGTCGAATCAGCTGCTCGCGCTCAGCCGTCCACCGCGAGTGCTCCAGGCGCAGGTCCCGGTCGTCCAGACGCGCCAGAGGCTGACCCTTTCTGACCGTGTCACCCGCACGCACCATGGCCTGGGCGATGAAGCCCTCGAACGGCGCGACCGCCGACAGCTGGGTTGCACCCTCGACGACGGTGCGCGCCGACACCCGGTGGTCCGTCGTCCACCAGGCGCTGAGGGCCAGGAACAGGGCCAGCAGGACGACGCCCAGCTTCAGCCCCGGGCTGCCGGGGCCCGCGGCCTCGCGCAGGCCTTCGCGCACGGTGTCGGCCAGACGCCCGAAACAGCCGCGCTCGTCGCGCCGCTGCGCAGCCCAGACGGGGCCGAGCATCACGCCGATGGCCGTCGCCAGCTCCCGTTCGCCAGCATCGAAGGGCGGACCGGTGTTGCGCTCGAAGGTCAGCACACCGATGGTCTGCGCCTCGTGGCGCACCGGCACGGACAGGATCGCAGCCACCGACAGCAGGCGCGCACTGTCGGCGTGCGCATGGGCCCCGAGTCCGTCCTGCGCGGGCGCGGGATGCGACACCGCCACCCCGATGTCCAGCACCTCGTCCATGGCCTGGCCGATCCAACGCACGAGGTCGGACCGGGGGTCGAAGCTCGCCGTGTTGGACATCACCAAGGGCTCGACGCGTCCGGACTTTTCCAGGCCGACGCTGACGCGGTCACAGGCGAGCCTTGCGGCGAGCTCGTTGGCGACCGCGAGCGCCGAAGGCTCGACGCGGCTGTGCAGCAGCGCCGTGGCCAGCACGTCGTTGCACAGCCGGCTGCGAGCCAGCGCCGCGTCGCTTTGCGCCAGCAGGCGCTGGCGAACATGGTCGATCAGCCACGCGCTGGCCCAGTGGATCTGCCGGAGCGCGGACTGAAGGTCGGCCAGCGGACCCGGGCCGATGTCGAAGACCACGGCGGCCTGGAGTTCACCGCCCACCTCGATGGGATAGCCGACGTGCGCAGCCTCGTCGGCCCGGGCCGGGTGCTCGCCGCCCGCCGTGGCGACGACCCCCTCGCGCCGCTCCAGGACCTGGCGCGCGACGGCGCCCAGGTACTGCAGGTCACGCTGCGGATCGGGCCAGGCCGCGGCGACGCCGAAGGCTGCCGTGCCGGCTTCGCGGGTCAGCAGCAGGGCCGTGCAGGCCCGTTCGATGCGTCCTGCCAGCAGCGCCAGCCACGCCGCATGCATCTCGCCCTCATCGGCCGGCGCACTGAAGCGGGCCCAGACGGCCGACTCCACCCGGGCACGCTGCTCGCCGGCGAGGGAGTACACCCGGGCGCTCTGCTCCATGAAGACGGTCCGATCGTCGCAGTAAGAGGAGACGAGCCTGCCGCACAGGCCAAGACAGGCACGGCAGGGTCGGCCCAGCGGGTCAATGCACCGTGTCGGCCGCAGCCTCCGCCGAGGGCTCGTCCTGGAGCTTGCCGAGCAGCCGGTCCTTGACGCCGACGAAATTGCGCATCGAATGCAACTGCAGGTACAGCAGTTCGAGTTCGTCGGTCTTGGCCAGCGTGGCCAGCGCCTGCGCCGACAGCTGTCGCAGCTTCTCCCGGCTGACGCCGAAAAAACCATTGAGCGTGAGCTTTTCGCCTGCGGGCGTCGTCACCTGCGCCTGCATGGGCTCGAGCAACCCCAGCTCGCTGACGCGCCGGGCGAACGCGCGGGTGCGCTCGAATTGCGCCTGGTAGTCCTGAAGAAACTTCAGCACCCGCTCGGTGTAGCCGGTGGGCTTGCCATCATCGGAAAACAGCCGCTCGCCGAGCCCGTCGGTGTTGACGCCGGGGTAGGCGGTATCGATGCACAGGGTCAGCGACTTCTCATCCGAACTGCTCGAGAAGACGAAGGGGTAGCGGCGAATGAAAGCCGGGATGTAGTCGGCCTGCCACTTGCGCTCCGGCGACAGGTACAGGTTCTGGTTGCCGCGCACCCCCAGCACGACGGACGGCACCACCTCCTCACCGGTGCCGGCGAAGACGATCGGGTACTCGTTGGCGGCACGCAGAAATTCCACAGCCATCAGCGGCACGGCGTTGACCTCGGCGCTGAAGGAGAAGTCAGGCACGGGTGCCACCGAGTGGCGCGCATGCCGGGATGCGGACACGGGGGTGGCGCTTTCGTAGATCAGCAGTTGCTTGGTCATGGGACTGTTTCCTCATCGGGTCTGAAATCTTCAACGGTGATCAGCAGCCAGCTCGGGCGCTGGAGGGGCCGTCGCCGCCACCGGCGGCGCGCCTGCACCGCGACACCCCGGACTCGCGCCGCGGGACCGGCCCAGTGCCCCGGCATCTGTCGCAGCCAGACCAGTCTCCGGCCGACCTGCCCGCCGCTGCTTGAGCGGTCGCAAGGGCGGCCTCCTTACCGTGAGGCGATCGATGACGGTCGGCTCCTGCCCGGGCGACCTCGGATAATCCCGGCCTCTTCCGGTGTCACTCCCACCCCACCCCATGACCAGCTCGAATCCCCTCGCCAACAAGTCCCAGGCCTGGTCGGCCCTGTTCTCCGAGCCGATGAGCGAGCTGGTGCAGCGCTACACGGCCAGCGTCGGTTTCGACCAGCGGCTGTGGCGGGCCGACATCGACGGCAGCCTGGCGCACGCGCGCATGCTCGCCGCGCAGGGCATCATCGGCGCGCAGGATCTGGCCGACATCGAGCGCGGGATGGGTCAGATCGCCGGCGAGATCGAGCGCGGCGAATTCACCTGGAAGCTCGAGCTCGAGGACGTGCACCTGAACATCGAGGCCCGGCTGACCGAGCTCGTCGGCCTGGCGGGCAAGCGCCTGCACACCGGGCGCTCGCGCAACGACCAGGTCGCCACCGACGTGCGGCTGTGGCTGCGCGCCGAGATCGACGGCCTGGCCGCGCTGCTGGCGGCGATGCAGCGCGCGCTCGTCGAGCTGGCTGCGCGCCACACCGACACCGTGATGCCGGGCTTCACCCACCTGCAGGTGGCGCAGCCCGTGAGCTTTGCGCACCACCTGCTGGCCTACGTGGAGATGTTCGCGCGCGACGCCGAGCGCCTGGCCGATGCGAGGAAGCGCGTCAACCGCCTGCCGCTGGGCGCGGCGGCGCTGGCCGGCACCAGCTACCCGCTGGACCGCGAATCGGTGGCGCGCGCGCTCGGCTTCGACGGCGTGTGCGAAAACAGCCTGGACGCCGTCAGCGACCGCGACTTCGCGCTCGAGTTCACTGCCTGCGCGTCCATCTGCATGGTGCACGTCTCGCGCCTGGCCGAGGAGCTGGTGCTGTGGATGAGCCAGAGCTTCGGCTTCGTCGACCTGGCCGACCGCTACTGCACCGGCTCGTCCATCATGCCGCAGAAGCGCAACCCGGACGTGGCCGAACTCGCGCGCGGCAAGAGCGGGCGCGTGGTGGGTCACCTGATGGGGCTGCTGACGCTGATGAAGGGCCAGCCGCTGGCCTACAACAAGGACAACCAGGAAGACAAGGAGCCGCTGTTCGACACCGTCGACACGCTGCGCGATACCCTGCGCATCATGGCCGAGATGTGCGAAGGCATCGTCGTCAAGCCCGAGGCGATGGAGCGCGCCGCGCTGCGCGGCTACGCCACCGCCACCGACCTGGCCGACTACCTGGTCAAGAAGGGCCTGCCCTTCCGCGACGCGCACGAGGCCGTGGCGCACGCGGTCAAGGTGGCGCTGCGCGAGGGCGTGGACCTGTCACAGCTGCCGCTGGCCACGCTGCAGGGCTTCCACCCTGCCATCGGTGACGATGTCTTCGAAGTGCTGACGCTGCGCGGCTCGATGAACGCCCGCCAGGTACGCGGCGGCACCGCGCCCGGGCAGGTGGCGGCGCAGGTGGAGCGGCACCGGGCGCGGCTGGGGTGAGCCAAGGCGGTTCGAGGACGCGAAGCGCGGCAGGCCGGCCCCCGGACGGGTGGAGGCCAGTGCAACAACCTCTCGGTGAACGCCGGAAGGCCGACCGACGCCACCGCGCCGCGTCAAGGCCGTGATGCGGCGGCCTGACCCGCCTCCAGCGCCTGACGCGCTCGATAGGCCTGCGCCAGCACCTCGAAAGCCAGCTTGCGTGTCGTCTTGTCCTCGGCGATCAGGCCCTTGCGGTTGAAGCCGCGGTTGAACACCGTCTGGCGCCGCTCCGACCTGAAGTCGTACAGGAGCCAGGGGGTCATGCCGCAGATGTAGTCGGCGGTGTCGGCGATGGCGATCTGCCCACGGTACATGCGCGCCTGGCACTCCTCGGTGAACAGCTCGTCTTCACGGCCGTGGTGGCCGGCCAGGGCGTCGGCCCCGGTCTCGCTGATCAGCACCGGACGGTCGGGCGAGGAATTGGCCAGCAAGGTGCGCAGGCCTTCGAAACCCGGCTCGTACCAGCCGAAATACTCGTTCAGGCCGATGACGTCCAGGTGCTGCGCGAGCCGGTCCTCGATGCGGAAGGCCTGGCGGTTGATGAGGCAGGCCGCCGAGACGAGCCGGGTCGGGTCGGCCTCGCGTGCGGCGCGGACGAGTTCGCGCATGAAGGCATAGCGCGCTTCGGTGTCGGCGTTCTCGTTGCCCACGCCCCACAGGATGACGCTGGCGCGGTTGGCGTCGCGGGCGATCAGCTCCTGCAGTTGGTTGCGGGCGTCGTCCAGCGTCGCCGGGTCCTCGAAGCGGATGGCCCAGTAGACGGGAATCTCCTCCCACAGCAGAAAGCCCAGCTCGTCGGCGATGCGCGCCACGTGCTCGTGGTGCGGGTAGTGCGCCAGGCGCAGGAAATTGCAGCCGAGCTCGCGCGCGTGGGCGAAGCGGCGGCGCACGTCCTCCTCGGTCGAGCACTTGCCCAGGTCCAGGTCATCCTCGTGCACGCAGATGCCGCGCAGGTAGACCGGCTGGCCGTTGAGCAGGATGCGCCGACCCTCGACACGGATCTCCCGAAAACCGATGCGGTCGCTGACCCGGTCAGAGCCGAAGACGAAATGGACATCGTGCAGGCAGGGATGCTGCGGCGACCACAGCGCGGGTCTGGCATCGAAGACCAGGGTGCCGCGGCCCTGGCGTACCGGGATCTCCTGCCTCAGGCCCAGCCCCGGCAGGTCCACCACCGCCACGCCGTCCACGGGTGCCGACAGCTCGACGCAGGCACGCAGGCGGGAGAAGCTGCCGTCGGGCAGCAACTGCAGTTCGGCGCGGCGGAAGTAGACGGCCGGCAGCCGCAGCAGTTCGACCTCCCGGTACAGGCCCCCGTGGTTGAACCAGTCGACATGGTGCATCGGCACGCGCTGCGGCTCGCGCCGGTTGTCGACCTGGATCTGCAGGCGGTTGCCCGCGCCCGGCTGCAAGTGCTCGGTGAGGTCGACGAAGAACGGCGTCGACCCGCCACGGTGGGTGCCGAGGAAGTGACCGTTGAGGAACACGCGCGCCTGGTAGTTGGCAGCGCCGACGCGCAGCACGGTGCGCTCCCCCGCGCCATCGGCGCCGCCCGCGCCGCCGTCGATCAGCCGGGTGTACCAGGCGCCACCCTCGAAGTGGCGCCACTGCGGCTGCTGCATCGTCCAACACGACGGCACCGGCGTGGTCTGGCCGGCCAGGGCGTCGTAGTCACGCGGGCGGACCCAGGCCGTGGGCGGCTCGGCCGGGTCGCGGTACCAGTGCTGGCGCAGGCCTTCGTCGAAGAGATCGAGCGTGAAGTTCCAAGCCCCGGACAACGATACGCCGCGGCGCCCGGCCATCGCGACCACGCCCGAGCTCCCCAGCGTGGGCGACTCGAAGGGCCGCGCATACGCTTCGTCGTGCAGGTGGTGAAAGGGGTCGTGGGCACGCTCGCTCAAGACGGAACTCCCGGTTGTCGATAGCCGATGCCGACCATGCCGCGGAACGCCCAGGGCCAGCGGCCAGGCCAGAGCAGGTCGGCGATCATCGCGATGGCGATCCAGCGGAACCAGGTCGCGAAGGTGTTCGACAGGCCCTGGGGCTCCTCGTAGCCGCCGACCCAGCCGTCCTGGCGACGCACGCCGGCGGCCACATCCGGGAAGCCCCCGTCAGGCGACTGCAGGTCCAGCAGGTGCGGCAGCAGCGCCGCCAGCCAACACTGGATGTCACCCCGGCGATGGGCCTGCAGCCCATGGGCGTGGACCAGCAGGTCGACCAGATCGACGTCGATGCAGGCGCTGTGGACGACCGCCGGCTGGGCCAGGGACCAGTCCACGGCCCGGTCCTGGAAGTTCAGGGGTCGGCCGCACGCATACCAGAGGTGGAAGTTGTGCATCGACCCAGCCATGGCGTGCAGCGCGCGCACGGGGTCATGGGCCTGGCCGACGCCCCAGAAGCCCGTCGACGGCTCCTGCAGGCGGTCATGCCAGTCGAAGAGGATGTCCATGCAGGCCGCCACGCGTGCCCGCTCGGCCGCCGGGCCGTGGCGCGCGCGCAGCAGCAGGAAGCTGCCGAGGTTGACGATGTTGTTGCCTTCCTGCCACGGGTCGCGCAGATCGCGATCGGCCAGCCAGGCTTTCAGGTGAATGGGGTCCAGCCAGGGCTCGACAAAGTCGAGCACGGGCGCCACGCCGGGCTCGAGCATCTCCAGCGCGCCAAGGCTGTAGTTGGTGGTGTGGAAGTCGATGTAGCGCCACGTCTCGCCCGGATCCGGCTTCTTGTAGACGGTGGCATCGGTCATGCCGGGCACCCGGAAGACCCCATCGGGGCGACGGTGGGCGCGCAGCCATTGCGCCAGCGCCGAGCGCTCCTGCGGCGACCACGCGCCCAGGTCACCGAGCAGGGCCCGGGCCAGGACGGCGTTGTAGGTGCCGGGCAGCAGCACCCCGGGCCAGGTCGCCGCATCGTGCGCGGCGCTGATGCGGCTGACGCCGCGCGCGGCACCCGGGTGCTGCATGCGGTCCAGCCAGCGCAGCGTGGCGCGGCGAGCCTGCTCGATGCGGACCTGGAGCGCCGCATCGGCGGCCACGGGGTTCTCGGTGAAATCCACGGGCGTCAGCCTTTCACTGCACCTGCGGTCATGCCGGACATGACGCGCCGCTGGGCCAGCAGGAAGAACAGGGTCACCGGCAGGGTGGTGATGACGGCCAGGGCCATGATGCCCTGGAAGTTCACGCCCAGCTCGCCATTCAGGTTGAGCAGTGCCACCGGCAGGGTGTAGGTGTCGGGCGAGCGGGACACCACCAGCACCGGCAGCCACTGAGCCCACCCCAGCAGGAAACTCACGATGGCCGCGGTGGCCACCACCGGCCGCGCCATCGGGAGCACGACGTGGACCAGCACGTCGAACTCGCTCGCGCCATCGATGGTCGCCGCCTCGATCACGGAACGGGGCACGGTGCGGAAGAACTGCTCGAACAGGAAGAACTGGATCGGGCTGAGGGACAGGAACAGCACGATCCCCGCATAGCTGCCCAGCAGCCCCAGCTTGTACATGACGATGTAGACAGGGATGACCAGCAGCATGTACGGATACATGATGGTGGTGAGGAAGCCCAGCCTCAGAAGGCGCAGCAGCAGGACGTCGGGCCGGCGCACCAAGGCATACGCGCCCAGGGCCGTCACCACGGTGCCGATGGCGGTGGCCAGCGAAGTGATGACCACCGAGTTCAGGACATAGCGCCACAGCGGCGTGCCACCGATGCTGGCCACCTCGGACAGCACCTGCAGGCTGGGCGCTTCGGGCCACGGACGCAGCGGCGCCGACAGGATGGCCTCGGTGCTTCGGAACGCACTGACCAGCATCCACCAATAGGGGTACAGGCACAGCAGGCTCACGAAGCCGGCGGCCGCATACGCCAGCACACGCAGCGGCGACCACCTGCTGTTCACGCGGGGCATGCTCACGCCGGCCCCTTCGTGCGCTGCAGTGCCATGAGGCCGAGCGCCAGCGCGATCACGACGGCGAACAGGATGGTGGCCATCGCGGTGGCCTCGCCGTAGCGCCCCTGCTCGAACAGCTGGTAGGCGTAGTAGCTGACGAAGTTGGTGGAATCGTTGGGTCCGCCCTTGGTCATCACGGCGACGACGGTGAAGGTCTTCAGGTACTGGATGAGAGCGTAGACCGAGTTCACGAGCAAGGCCGGTCGCAGCTCGGGCAGGGTGACGTGCCAGAACGTCTGCCATGCATTGGCGCCGTCGATCTCTGCGGCCTCGCGCACGCCGCGGTCGCAGAGCGCCAGGTTGGCCAGGAAGATGACGACGTAGAAGCCGACGTGGTGCCACAGTTCGGCGATCAGCACCGCCCACAGCACCGTGCCCGTGGACGCCAGGCCGCCGAACGGCGGCAGGCCGACTGCGCCCAGCGCCATGTTGACCGCGCCGAAGCTCTGGTCGAACAACCAGCGCCACACCACATAGCCGGCCACGTCGGGCGTCACCACGGGCAGGAAGATGGCGATCTTGAACAGGGTCAGGCCCCGCCCCATCAACGGGGAATGCAGCAGCAGCGCGTAGGCCAGCGCCAGCACGATGGTGCAGACCACGGCCAGGGCGGTGTAGACCAGCGTGCGCCCCAGCGAAGCGACGAACAGCGGGTCGGCGAGCACGGTGGCGTAGTTGGCCCAGCCCACCCACTGCGCCGAGGGCTGCAAGGCCGTGGCCGACGCCGTCATCGACACCTGCAGCGACAGCAGGATGGGCCAGACGCCGAAGACCGCGGTCAGGGCCGCGAAAGGCAGCACGAAGAGCCAGAAGACGCCGACCCGCTGCCCCCGGGACCACTGCAGCCCGGCCGCGACGCGACGAACCAGGGGATTCACGGCGCGGGGTTCCCGGCCGGCCAGAACCGCCCGTCGAGCGTGGCCGCGACAGCGCGAATCATGGCTGGCCCAGGGCGGCGCCGCTGTCGACGTCGAACAGATGCATGCGGGCCGGGCTCAGGTGGGCCGTCACCGTGGCGCCCGTCGGGCGGTCGAAGCGCGGCGGCCAGCGCCCGACCAGGTCGGTGGCCGCCACACGCAGCGTCACCAGGGTGTCGGCGCCGAGCGGCTCGGTCAGCACCACCTCGGCAGGCACCGACACGGCATCCTGCGCCCCGGCCACCGGCAGGACGTCCTCCGGGCGGATGCCGAACAGCGCCCGGTCCCGCCGGCCCGCAGCCCGTGCGAGGGCGGCGGGCAAGGGGATGCGCACCGCGCCCAGGACCGCGCAGCCGTCAGCCAGCGTGCAGGGCACGACGTTCATCGGCGGGGACCCCATGAACCGGGCGACGAAGCGCGATGCGGGCGTGTCGTAGATCTGCTCGGGGCTGCCATGCTGGATCTTGTGCCCCGCCTGGAGTACGCAGATGCGGTCGGCCAGCGTCATCGCCTCGACCTGATCGTGCGTGACGTAGACGATGGTCGCGCCGAGCCGCTGGTGCAGCTTCTTGATCTCGGTGCGCATCTCGCCGCGCAGCTGGGCATCGAGATTGGACAAGGGCTCGTCGAACAGGAAGACCTTGGGCTGCCGGACGATGGCGCGGCCGATGGCCACGCGCTGCCGCTGCCCGCCGGACAGCGCCGCGGGCTTGCGGTCGAGCAGCGGCTCGATCTGCAGCAGGCCAGCCGCGTCCATGACCCGCCGGCGGATCTCCGCCTCCGGCGTCTTGCGCAGGCGCAGGCCGAAGGCCATGTTCTCGTACAGCGTCTTGTGCGGGTACAGCGCGTAGTCCTGGAAGACCATCGCGATGTCGCGGTGCCGCGGCAGCACGTCATTGACGCAGCGGCCGTCGATCGACACCGTCCCCTCGGTGATGGACTCCAGGCCCGCGATCATGCGCAGCAGCGTGGACTTGCCGCAGCCCGACGGGCCGACGAAGACGCAGAACTCGCCGTGGGCGATCTCGAGGTCGACACCCTGGACAACGCGGGACCGGCCGTCGTAGGACTTGCCGACCCCGCGCAACTCGACGCTGGCCACTGTGGCGCCTACTTGCGTGCCTGCAGCCTGGCCGTCAACTCCCGCATCTCGGTGGCGGTCTCGGCGATGAAGGCCTTCCAGTTCGCCGGCGGCTTGCTGATGCCCGACAGCAGCTTGCGGTGGAAGGCCGCCTCGAGCTCGGGGTAGAACGTGTGCGTGGCCTCGGGGAAATCGTAGGCAGCGAGCTGCCACGCGGGCGCGGCGAAGATGCGCTGGCGCTCCGACAGCGAGGACACGTCCAGGTCCTTGCGGACCGCCGAGCCGACGTTGTCCAGCGAGGCCTGCTGCGCCGTCTTGCCGAGCATGAACTTCGCGAACTCGACCGCGAGCGCCTTGTTCGGGGAATTCTCAGGCACGGCCACGCCACGCATGCCGCCGATCACGACAGCGTTCTTGCGGCCGGCTTCGAAGCTGGGCCACGGGCCGATGACGAAGTCGCCCTTGAGCACCGTCGGGCCGTCCCACTTCTTCACGTTCCAGTCGCCGACGCGGAACATGCCGGCACGACCGCCCTCGATGACCTGGTACATCTCGGGGAAGGAGTGGTTGATCGTGTCCGGAGGCACGAACCGGTAGTCGGAATAGGTGCGCAGGAACTCCTCCAGCACCTGGGCGTGGCGGGGCTGGTCGATGACGATCCGGCCCTGGGGGTCGATGAGCGTGTGCTTCAGGCCCGAGCCGAAGACGAACAGGTCCAGCATGTGGATCAGGTCGCGCGGCTTGGCCGCCTGCAAGGCGAAGCCGAAGGTGTTGGCCGTGCCGTTGCCGTCCGGGTCGTTGTCGCGGAACTTGACGGCCACGCGCTTGGCGTCCTCCCAGGTGGCAGGGAACTTTTCGCCCACCTTGTCGAGCCAGCTCTTGCGCACGCCCAGCGCCATCTGCACACGCTGGGTCGGCAGGATGATCATCTTCTTGCCGTGGGTGGCGACGTCGAGGTCGGTTTCGCTCAGGAAGCTCTTGTCGGCCACCTGCGCGAGCACGGGCGTCAGGTCCATCAGCTTGCGCGTCTGGTCCTCGATGCGGATCACGCGCTCGTAGTTGTTGAACAGCAGATCCGGGGCGGTGTTGGTGTTCAGCGCCGAGATCGAGCGCCCGAACCACTGCTCGGTGGGGTAGTTGATCGACCGCACTGTGACCCCGGGCCGGACCTTGGCGAACTCGGCCGACATCGCGCTGAACCACCTGATGCCGTTCTCGCCCAGGTCGTGCCAGACGACCAGTTCCTGGGAGGCTGCCGCCCCCATGCACAAGGTGGAAGCAACGGCCGTCAGGGCCTTGAGCAGGACACGTCTCGTCTTCATCGTCGTCTCCGGTGGATGTCGTGGTGCGGGGCAGGGCCGAAACGCCGAACCCGATGGGTTAAACGTTTAACCAACTCTACTTCCATCTTCGATAGACTGGAGTCCAGGAAATCCCTGATTCCGCCCACCGATGAGAGCCCCCCCAAGCACCGACGCGCCGCCCCTGCCCGCGCAGGCCCCGGTATCGATTGCCGCGGTGGCACGGCAGGCGGGCGTGTCGATCGCCACCGTGTCCCGGGTGGTGAACGGGGTGACGAACAAGACCTCCGAGGCGACCGTGGAACGCGTGCGTGAGGCGGTCAAGGCCCTGGGATACCGACCGATGGGCGCGGGGCGATCGCTGCGCAACCGGCGCAGCCGGCTGGTCGCGGTGCTGGCGGCCAACCTGGCCAACCCCTCGATGGCCGCCATCGCCGCGGTCACCGAAGTCGCCTTGCGACGCGCCGGCTTCGTCATGGTGCTGTGCGACAGCCACGACCAGCCTGAACTGCAGGACGAATACCTTCTGGAGATGCGTGCCCAGTACGCCTGCGGCTTCGTGCTCCTGGGCGCCGTGGCGAGCCCCGCGCTGGAGAGCTTCCGGGCCGCCGGGGAACCACTCATCTTCGTCAACCGCAACGACCCTTTCGGTGCCCGGTGTCACGTCGGCATCGACAACACGGCCGCGGGGGCCGACGTGGCGCGCTGGTTCGCCGGCCTCGGTCGCGGGCCTGCCGCGCTCATCCATGGCCGGCTCAGTTCCTCCGCCACCGCCGACCGGGTCTCGGGGTTCACCGAGCAGGCGCAGGCGCTGGGCCTGCACCTGCGGCCCGTCGCTGCAGCCCGCCCTGGCGTGGATGACCACCTGGAGATCGGCTACCACGCGATGCAGGAGCACCTGACGGCCCCGAGTCCGCCAGGCTGCGTCTTCTGCACCAGCGACCTCATCGCCTACGGCGCGCACCGCGCGGCGCGCGAAAGGGGGCTGGACCCCCAGACAGACGTGATCTTCGTCGGCTTCGACGACAGCCCGCTCAACCCCTGGATCGCGCCTTGGCTGAACGCCGTGCGTGTGCCCTACGCGGACTACGGCGAAGCGATCGTCCAGGCCCTGGCCGGCCATGCGCAGCCCATCCGGCTGGCGCACGAACTGGTCATCCGCGTGCCGGCGCCTCCGCGCTGAGACCTCGGCTGTGCGCGGGCGTGCGCGCGGTGCCTGCGCGCCGGCCCCACGCCCCGCCGCCACCGGCGCGCTTTGGCGCTACGCTGCGACCATGCCCACGCGCCGCTGGATCGCCCACCTCGACATGGACGCCTTCTACGCGTCCGTCGAACTGCTGCGCTACCCGGAACTGAAAGGCCAGCCCGTGGTCATCGGCGGGCGGCGGGCACAGGCGCCGATCGAGGGGCCCGGCGGCGAGCGGCGCTTCGCGCGGCTGCGCGAGTACGCCGGGCGTGGCGTCGTGACCACTGCCACCTACCCCGCGCGCGACCTGGGCGTGCACTCGGCCATGGGCATGATGAAGGCTGCCAAGCTCGCGCCCGACGCCGTGCTGCTGCCGGCGGACTTCGAGGAATACCGCCGCCTCTCGCGCGCCTTCAAGGCCGCGGTGGCCGAAGTCGCGCCGGTGATCGAGGACCGCGGCATCGACGAGATCTACATCGACCTGACCGAGGTGCCCGGCGCGCAGGAGGCCGTGGGGCATGACCCGCACGGCGGCGTGCGCGCGCTGGCGCAGGAGATCCGCAACAACGTCGTGCGCCGCACCGGCGGGCTCACCTGCTCGGTGGGCGTGACGCCGAACAAGCTGCTGAGCAAGATCGCCTCCGAACTCGACAAACCCGACGGGCTGACCGTGCTGACGCTGGACGACCTGCCCAGCCGCATCTGGCCGCTGCCCGCGCGGCGCGTCAACGGCATCGGCCCCAAGGCGGCCGCCAAGCTGATGGCGCTGGGGGTGCACACCGTGGGAGAACTGGCCGCGCGCCCGCGCGCGGAACTGGTGCAGGTCTTCGGTCGCAGCTACGGCGCCTGGTTGCACGAGGCCGCGCGCGGCATCGACGACCGGCCGGTCGTCACCCACAGCGAGCCCGTGTCCACCAGCCGGGAGACCACCTTCGAGCGCGACCTGCACCCGGTGCGCGACCGCGCCACGCTGACCCCGCTGCTCACGCGCCTGTGCGAGCAGGTGGCCGCCGACCTGCAGCGCAAGGGCTACGCGGCGCGCACCATCGGCATCAAGCTGCGCTACGCCGACTTCAAGACCATCACCCGCGACCTGACCCTGCCCGCCCCGGTGGCCGACGCGCAGGCCATCCGCCGCGCCGCCGGCGAATGCCTGAAGCGCGTGGACCTGGGCCGCGCGCTGCGGCTGCTGGGGGTGCGTGCGGCCTCGCTGGCGCGGGCCTGAGTCGGTGCCGTTCGCCGCCGCCAGCACCTGCGCCGGCAGCGGCGGCCACCGGGCCGGCGCCGGACAGCCGGATAGACTGCGCGCCGCAAGGAGACCATCAATGCCGCCCGTGATCACCCACATCGAAGACCTGCGTGTGCTCGCCGAAAAGCGCGTGCCGCGGATGTTCTACGACTACGCCGATTCCGGTTCGTGGACCGAGAGCACCTACCGCGCCAACGAGGGCGACTTCCACAAGATCAAGCTGCGCCAGCGTGTGGCCGTCAACATGACGGGCCGCAGCACGGCGACACAGATGGTGGGCATCGAGTGCAAGATGCCGGTGGCCCTGGCCCCCACCGGGCTGACGGGCATGCAGCACGCCGACGGCGAGATCCTCGCCGCCCGGGCGGCCGAGAAGTTCGGCGTGCGCTTCACGCTGTCGACGATGAGCATCTGCTCGATCGAGGACGTGGCCGCGCACACCACGCAGCCCTTCTGGTTCCAGCTCTACGTGATGCGCGACCGCGACTTCATCGAGCGCCTGATCGACCGCGCCAAGGCCGCGAAGTGCGACGCGCTCGTGCTGACGCTGGACCTGCAGATCCTGGGCCAGCGCCACAAGGACCTGAAGAACGGCCTGTCGGCGCCCCCGAAGCTGACGCTGCCCAACATCCTGAACATGATGACCAAGCCGCGCTGGTGCGTGGGCATGCTCGGCACACCGCGGCGCCAGTTCGGCAACATCGTCGGGCACGTCAAGGGCGTGTCGGACATGGCCAACCTGTCGGCCTGGACAGCCGAGCAGTTCGACCCCCAGCTGAACTGGGGCGACGTCGAGTGGATCAAGAAGCGCTGGGGGGGCAAGCTCATCATCAAGGGCATCATCGACCCCGAGGACGCGAAGCTCGCCGCCGACAGCGGCGCCGATGCGCTGATCGTCAGCAACCACGGCGGGCGCCAGCTCGACGGCGCGCAGAGCAGCATCGAGGCGCTGCCGGCCATCGTCGACGCCGTGGGCTCGCGCATCGAGGTGCACCTGGACGGCGGCATCCGCTCGGGCCAGGACGTGCTCAAAGCCTGGGCCCTGGGCGCGCGTGGCACCTACATCGGCCGCGCCTTCCTCTACGGCCTGGGCGCCATGGGCGAGGCCGGCGTGACCAAGGCGCTGCAGATCATCCACAAGGAACTCGACCTGACGATGGCCTTCTGCGGTCGCACGAAGATCGCCGACGTCGACCGCGACATCCTGCTGCCGGGCACCTTCCCGACGGCCTGAGGTAGCCTTGGCTGCAGTCCTCAGCCGCCGGGTACCAGCCTGAAAAGATACTGAAAGACGCGGGCTTCGACAGCAGCCTCCTGGGGGTCCGCACCGACTGCTCTGGCCACCTGCTGAATACCCTCGATCACCCCGTGCGGAGCCTCCGTCGAAAAGCCGCGCCAGGTGAGGTGGTCCACCTTCCAGCCGGCGCGGCCGAACATGTCGACCATGGTCCGGCGGGTGAACCAACGCAGGTGGGTGCGGTCCATCAGGCCCTCGTCCTCGTAGAAGAAGTGACCGCTGGCCAGCCGCACCTGTACTGACCAGTGCTGCGCGTTGGGCAGGCACACCACGATGCAGCCGTCGTCATCGATGCGGCCCCGCACCGCAGCAACCAAGCGCCACGGATCGAGCAGGTGTTCGAGGCAGTCGCCGAAGATCCAGCAGTCGCTCGGGAAGAGCGCATCGAACACCGAAGGCGCCAGAGCCTCCACATCGCCCACCACCACACGGTGACAGTAGCGGGCCGAGAGCCGCGCATACTCCTGGTCGATGTCGACCCCGGTCACGTGGACATCCGGTTGACGGACTCGCAACGCCTTGGCGAAAGCGCCATGTGCCGAGCCGATGTCGACGACTCTCCGCCGCCCTGGCGGAATCAGTGCCAGCGGGTCACGGTTGTAACGCTCGTCGCCGTAATCCTTGCCGATCAACCGCATCAGCACCCCCCTCAGGTCTTGGGCAGCGTCACGCCGCGCTGGCCCTGGTACTTGCCACCACGGTCCTTGTAGCTCGTCTCGCAGACCTCGTCGCTCTCGAAGAACAGCACCTGCGCGCAGCCCTCGCCGGCGTAGATCTTGGCCGGCAGCGGCGTGGTGTTGCTGAACTCCAGCGTCACGTAGCCCTCCCACTCGGGCTCGAACGGCGTGACATTGACGATGATCCCGCAGCGCGCGTAGGTGCTCTTGCCCAGGCAGATCGTCAGCACATTGCGCGGGATGCGAAAGTACTCGACCGTGCGCGCCAGCGCAAAGCTGTTGGGCGGGATGATGCAGACGTCGCCCTCGATGTCGACGAAGCTCTTCTCGTCGAAGTTCTTCGGGTCGACGACGGTGCTGTGGATGTTGGTGAAGACCTTGAACTCGCGCGCGCAGCGGATGTCGTAGCCGTAGCTCGAGGTGCCGTAGCTGACGATGCGGTGGCCGTCGGCCGAATGCCGCACCTGCCCGGGCTCGTAGGGCTGGATCATCCCGTGCTGCTCGGCCATGCGGCGGATCCAGCGGTCGCTCTTGATGCTCATACGGTCCTCGCGCTGCGCCGGGCCCTGGCGGCCCGCAGCCCGGGCGGGGAGCTGCCTCGGGTGCCGCATTCTAGGAGCGGGGGTCGCGACAGCCGTGGCGCTGCACGGCAACCGCGGTCGGCACCCGGCGGCGGGCCATGCCGGGTGCGAGCGTGCCTGCCGCGGCGCACCGGCGCACGCGACGCGCGGATGACAAGTCTGCGCCGGGCCGCTAGCATCTGCACCCGCAGGAGGTTCGCGCCATGCTCACACCGTTCCGCCCCGCGTTCGCGCTGCTGGTCCAGTACGCCCACTACCACCGGGACCGCCGCAACATCCAGACCCACCTCGTGGGCGTGCCCCTCATCGTCGTAGCGATCGGCGTGCTGCTGTCGCATCCTGTGCTCAGCCTGGGCGGCTGGGCGCTGACACCGGCCTGGGTGGTGTTCCTGCTGACGGCGGCCTGGTATCTGACGCGCGGCGAAACGGGGCTGCAAGTCCTGGTCGTGGGCGTGATGGCGGTGCTGATCGGCAGCGCGCACGTCCTCGGGCAGGCCAGTTCGTCGTGGGTCGGCTGGGGCGTGGGCTTGTTCGTGCTGGGCTGGGTGATCCAGTTCGTGGGCCACTGGTACGAGGGGCGCAAGCCGGCCTTCACCGACGACCTCGTCGGCCTGCTCGTCGGCCCGATGTTCGTGGTGCTGGAGCTGGCGGCCGCCGCCGGCCTGTTCAAGCCGCTGATGGACCGCATCGAGGCCGAAGCCGGCCCGACCCACCTGCGCGACCTGACCCACCCGGCCGCCTGAGCCGGTCTGGTCACCAGGTTCAGCCCTGGCCCTGGCTCTGCACTTCCGGGTCGAAGCGCTCGAATCCGCTGTAGCACAGGAAGTGCCGGTTGACGGCGCGGCCGAACAGCGTCATGCCCAGGCGCAGCGCCATCTCGTGCCCCATGGCCGTGACACCGTTGCGCGAGACGACGACGGGCACGCCCATCCGCGCGGCCTTCAGCACCATCTCGCTCGTCAGACGCCCTGTCGTGTACAGCACCTTGTCGGCGCCGTCCACGCCGTGCAGCGCCATCCAGCCCGTGACGGTGTCGACGGCGTTGTGGCGACCCACGTCCTCCACGGCCTGCAGCAGCTCGCCGGCCGCGAACAGCGCGCAGCCGTGCACCGAGCCGGCGCGCCGGTGGATGCTGTCGCGCCCACGCATGGTCTCGAGGATGCGCAGCAGCGTGGCCTGGGCGATGCGCGCGTGCCGCGCGTCGGGCAGCTCGATGGCGTCGGCCTGGGCCATCAGGTCGCCGAAGACCGTGCCCTGCCCGCAGCCGGTGGTCACCACCCGGGTGGCGGTCTTCGCCTCCAGGTCGACCAGGCCACCGCGGGTGCGCACGGCCGCCGCGCCGACCTCCCAGTCCACCGTCACCGACTCGACCTCGGCCACCCCGTCGACCAGGCGCTGGTTGCACAGCCAGCCCAGCACCAGCAGCTCAGGCCACTCGCCCAGCGTCATCAGCGTGACGAGCTCGCGCTTGTCGACGAAGACGGTCAGCGGCCGCTCTTGCGGGATCTGCAGGGCACGGCGCGCGCCGTGCTCGTCGACGACGACGATCTCGCGCAGCAGCTCGCAGCGCGCGGCCGTGAGGCGCGGCGCGTCCACCACGGGGCGCCAGGGCCCAGAATCCGCAGCCTCCAGCCGCCCGTTCATGCGACCGCACTCCCACCGCCCTCAGCCATGAGTTCCTCTGTCGAGCCCTCGCGCCCGCCCGGCATGGCCCGCGACGACCCATACCCGGCACCGACACCCGGCCACACCACCGGCCTCGTGCTCGCCGGCGGCCGGGGCACGCGCATGGGTGGGGTCGACAAGGGCCTGCAAGCGCACCAGGGCGTACCGCTCGCGCGCCACGCGCTCGAGCGCCTGCGGCCGCAGGTGGGCGCGCTGCTGGTCAACGCCAACCGCCACCTGCAGACGTACCGCGGCTGGGGTGTCGAGGTCGTTGCCGATGCGCAGGCCGACTTCGCCGGGCCGCTGGCCGGCATGCTCGCCGGGCTGGGCGCCGCGCGCACGCCCTGGCTCGTGACCGTACCCTGCGACACCCCGGGCTTCCCCGCCGATCTGGTCGCGCGACTCGCCGCGGCCGCACAGGCCGAAGGCGCCGATGTCGCGCTCGCCGCCACGCGCGAGCACGACGGCCGCGTGCAGGCGCAGCCGGTCTTCTGCCTGCTGCGCACCGCGCTCGCGCCCAGCCTGCAGAGCTTCCTGGACGCCGGCCAGCGCAAGATCGACCGCTGGACCGCGCTGCACCGCTGCGCGACCGTGGTCTTCGACGAAGCCCAGGCCTTCGCCAACGCCAACACCCTGCAGGAACTGGCCGCGCTGCAGGGCGACGGCTGATGCACACCCGGCACCAAGTTCAGAGACTCAGCGAGTTTCCGCCGCACCCGCCAGCACCTGGCCGCGCCCGAAGCTGCCGCCCGCCGGCACGGGCCCGCCCGGGCTGACGCGCACCGCGCAGTACTTGAACTCCGGGATCTTGGCCACCGGGTCCAGCGCCGGGTTGGTGAGCCGGTTGATCGCCGCCTCGGCCCAGCAGAAGGCGACGAAGACCGCGCCCTCGGGCGTGCCCTCGTCGGCACGGGCGTACAGGCTGACATGGCCGCGCCGCGACTCCACCGTCAGCAGCTCGCCGGGCCGGATGCCCAGGCGCTCCAGTTGCAGGGGGTGCAGCAGCGCCACCGGGTCGGGCTCGATCGCGTCCAGCACGGCGCTGCGCCGCGTCATGCTGCCGGTGTGCCAGTGCTCGAGCTGGCGCCCCGTGATCAGCACCAACGGGTAGGCGCCATCGGGCCGCTCGTCGGCGGGCACGATGTCGGCCGGCACGAAGCGCGCGCGTCCGGTGGCGGTGGGGAAGTGGTCGGTGAAGACCACCGCCTCGCCCGGGTCGCCCTCGTGCAGACAGGGGTAGGTGACCGCGCCGTCGCGCTGCAGGCGCGCCCAGGTGATGCCGCCGATGCTGGGCATCAGGCGCCGCATCTCGTCGAAGACATGCTCCACCGCCACCGTGCAGTCGGTGGGCGTGGCGCCGTAGCCGCTCCAGTCCAGGCCCAGTTCGGCGGCCAGCGCGGTCAGGATCCACAGGTCCTGCCGCGCCTGCCCCGGCAGCGACAGCGCCTGGCGGCCGAGCTGAACGATGCGGTCGGTGTTGGTGAAGGTGCCGGTCTTCTCGGCGAAGGCCGAGGCCGGCAGGACGATGTCGGCCAGGCAGGCCGTCTCGGTCAGGAAGATGTCCTGCACCACGAGCGTGTCCAGTGCCGCCAGCGCGTCGCGCGCATGGTTTGCGTCGGGGTCGCTCATCGCCGGGTTCTCACCCATGATCAGCATGCCGTGCAGATGGCCCGCGAGGATGGCCTTCATGACCTCGACCACGGTCAGCCCGGGCGCCGGGTCGAGGCGTTCGGCGGGCACGCCCCAGACCTCGGCGGCGAGCGCGCGCGCGCCGGCATCGGCGACACGGTGGTAGTCGGGGTACATCATCGGGATCAGCCCGGCGTCGGACGCGCCCTGCACATTGTTCTGGCCGCGCAAGGGGTGCAGTCCGGTGCCGGGGCGGCCGATCTGGCCCGTCATCAGCGCCAGCGCGATCAGGCAGCGCGCGTTGTCGGTGCCGTGCACGTGCTGGCTGATGCCCATGCCCCACAGGATCATCGAGGCGCGGCTCGTGGCGTACAGGCGCGCCACGGCCCGGATGGCGTCGGCATCGATGCCGCACAAGGGCGCCATGGCCTCGGGGCTGTAGCCGCGCACGTTGCGGCGCAGCGCCTCCCAGCCCTCGGTGCGGGCGTCGATGAAGGCCTGGTCGACCAGGCCCTCCTCGACGATCACGTGCATCATCGCGTTCAGCAGCGCGACGTCGGTGTCGGGCCGGAACTGCAGCACGTGGGCGGCGTGGCGGCAGAGCTCGCTGCGGCGCGGGTCCATCACGACGAGCTTCGTGCCGGCGCGCACCGCGTTCTTGATCCAGGTCGCGGCCACCGGGTGGTTCACCACCGGGTTGGCGCCGATGACGATGACGACCTCGGCCTTCGCCACGTCCATCACCGGGTTGCTGACCGCGCCGGAGCCGATGCCCTCCAGCAGCGCCGCGACGCTGGAGGCGTGGCACAGGCGCGTGCAATGGTCGACGTTGTTGCTGCCGAATCCCAGACGCACCAGCTTCTGGAACAGGTAGGCCTCCTCGTTGCTGCCCTTGGCCGAGCCGAAGCCGGCCAGCGCCTTCGCACCGCGCGCGTCGCGAATGCGGCGCAGGCGGCTTCCGGCCAGTACGAGGGCCTCGTCCCAGCTCGCTTCGCGGAACCAGGCGCGTGCGACCGCCGGGTCGAGCGCGAGCGCGGGGTCCTTGGGCGCGCCCGGCAGGCGGATCAACGGCGCCGTCAGGCGCTGCGGGTGACGCGCATAGTCGAAGCCGTAGCGGCCCTTGACACACAGGCGGCCCTGGTTGGCCGGGCCGTTGCGACCCTCGACGAAAACGATGCGGTCGGGCGGCGCGGCGGGGCTGCCCGCCCCCGCTGCCGCGCTCGCCGCCGGCGCCTCGCCCACGTGGTAGGTGAGCTGGCAGCCCACGCCGCAGTACGGGCAGATGCTGTCGACGGCACGGGTGACCGGCTGCAGTGCCGCGTCGCGCGCCGGGGCCAGCGCGCCGGTGGGACAGGCCTGCACGCACTCACCGCAGGCCACGCACGTGGACCCGCCCATCGCGTCGTCCATGTCGAAGACGATCTTCGCTTGCGGGCCGCGCAGCGCCAGGCCGATGACGTCGTTGGCCTGCTCGTCGCGGCAGGCGCGCAGGCAGCGCGTGCACTGGATGCAGGCGTCCAGGTTCACCGCGATCGCCGGGTGCGACAGGTCGGCAGGCGGCGCCTCGTCGGCGGCGCGGGCCGGAAACCGCGGCAAGCCCACGCCCAGCCGCTGCGACCACGCGTCGACCTCGTTGCCGCGGGTGTGGCGCGCCTCGGGAAGGTCGGACTGCAGCAGTTCCAGCACCAGGCGCTGCGAGGTGCGGGCACGCTCGCTCGCGGTCGCGACCTTCATGCCCGCCGTGGCCAGGCGGCAGCACGAGGCGGCGAGCGCGCGCTCGCCCGCGACCTCGACGACGCAGGCGCGGCAGTTGCCTGCGGGCGCCAGACCCGGCGTCCAGCACAGGTGCGGGATCTCGATGCCCTCGCGCCTGGCCACCTCGATCAGCGTCTCGCCGGCCCGCGCGCGCACGGCGCGGCCGTCGATCTCGAGCCCGACCTCGGGCGCGTCCAGCCGAGCGCGCTCGGCGCGGGTGATGGCGTTCATCGCGTTCCCTCCTGTGTTCTCGTCCCCGGCGGCGGGGCGGACTGCGCCAGGCCTTTGCGCCGCCTGCGGGCAACCTCGTCGCGCCCGCATTCGCCGGCCCCTCCCCGGGCCGGCAGCCTCAATCCAGCTCCTGCGGGAAGTATCTCAGCACGCACTCGAACACGTTCGGCGCCGCCTGCCCCAGCCCGCAGATCGAGGCGTCGCGCATCACCTGCGACAACTCGCCCAGCAGCGGCGCGTCCCAGGCCGGCTGCGCCATCAGCAGGCCGGCCTTGGCCGTGCCCACGCGACAGGGCGTGCACTGGCCGCAGGACTCGTGCTCGAAGAAGCGCATCGCATTGCGCGCAGCGTCCACGGCGCGGTCGCAGTGGTGCGCGCTGCGGGTCAGCACCACGACCGCGGCCGAGCCGATGAAGCAGCCGTGCGGCTGCAGCGTGTCGAAGTCCAGCGGCACGTCGGCCAGGCTTGCCGGCAGGATGCCGCCCGAGGCGCCCCCGGGCAGGTAGCCGTAGAGCTCGTGGCCCTCGGGCAGGCCGCCGCAGAACTCGTCGACCAGCTCGCGCAGCGTGATGCCCGCCGGCGCGAGCTTGACCCCGGGCTCGCGCACGCGGCCGCTGACGCTGAAGGCGCGCAGGCCCTGGCGCCCATGGCGCCCGTGCGCGGCAAAGGCCTCGGCCCCGCGCTCGACGATGTCCCGCACCCAGTGCAGCGTCTCGACGTTGTGCTCGAGCGTGGGCCGGCCGAACAGCCCGACCTCGGCGACGTAGGGCGGGCGCAACCGCGGCAGGCCGCGCCGGCCTTCGATCGACTCGATCATGGCCGACTCCTCGCCGCAGACATAGGCGCCGGCGCCGCGCCGCAGCTCGATGCGCGGCAGCGCCCAGGCCGCGCCCGCGGGCAGCGGCGGCGCGGACTGCAGCCGCGCAAGCTCGCGCTCCAGCAGCGCGCGAAGGCCGTGGTATTCGTCGCGCAGGTAGATCCACACCGCGTCGATGCCCACCGCCCAGGCGGCCAACAGCATGCCCTCGAGCGCGCGATGCGGGTCGCGCTCGAGCGTCCAACGGTCCTTGAAGGTGCCGGGCTCGCCCTCGTCGATGTTGACGGCCATGTGACGCGGCCCGGCGAAGCTGCGCACGATGCGCCACTTGCGCCCGGCCGGGAAACCCGCCCCGCCCAGGCCGCGCAGCCCGGCGTGTTCGAGCGCGGCGATCACCTCGTCGGCGCTGCGCCGCCCGGCCACACAGTCCGCCAGCAGGGCATAGCCGCCCGCGGCGCGGTAGGCGTCGTAGTCCACGGCAGCCGGCGGCGCAGCGTCGAAACGCGCGCCGTCGCGCAGCGCCGCCTGCGCGGCTGCGGCCACGGTCTCGGCCGTCGCCCGCGACAGCGGACGCTGGTGCACGGCGACCGCGGGCGCCTGCTCGCAGCGGCCGATGCAGGGCGCGGCGATCACGCGCACCTGCGCGCCCAGGATCTGCGGCAGGCGTTGCAGCAGCGCGCGCGCGCCGGCGAGCTCGCACGACAGGCCGTCGCACACGCGCACCGTCAGCGCCGGCGCGGCGGGCACGGCGCCGTCCGGGCCCTCTCGCACGATGTCGAAGTGGTGGTAGAAGCTTGCGACCTCGTAGACCTCGGTCTGCGCCAGGCCCATGGCCTCGGCCAGCGCCGCCAGATGCGGCGTCGCGAGTTGGCCGTGGCGGTCGTTGATGCGGTGCAGGTACTCGATCAGCAGGTCGCGCCGCAGCGGGCCGCTGCCCAGCAGCGCCCTGAGTTCGGCCCGCGCGCCCGGGTCGACGCGGCGCCCCTTCGGCGCCTGGCGGCGGCGTTCTCGGCCACTGCCCTGGGTGGGCGCGGCGGCGATCGGGATCACAGGTCGGCTCGGGATGTCTGGCACGGCAAGGGTCTCGCGGCGGATAGGGGTCCGGCACGCTGCGCAGCCCCGTCCTGGATTGTCCAACGGCCAGGGCCACGCCGGCCGACCGCCCGAGGTGTCCACGCCGGCAGATTCACCGAAATGTCAACTTCACCGGATAGCATCGGGGCTTGTTCGGCAAACCAGCATGACCATGCGCAATACACCGCCCACCCGCCGCCGCCTGCTCCAGACGGCCCCGGCCCTGGCCGCCGCCCTCGCCTGGCCCACCGCCCGGGCCTCGACCTACCCGGAACGCACGGTGCGCATCGTCGTGCCGTTCGCGCCGGGCGCCGGCACCGACGCCATGGGCCGGCTGCTGGCGCAGAAGTTCGGTGAGCTGCTGGGCGGCCAGTTCGTCGTCGACAACCGGGCCGGTGCCTCGGGGGCGATCGGCTCCCAGCACGTGGCCCAGAGCCCCGCGGACGGTCACACGCTGCTGCTGATCGCCGCACCGTTCACCACCGTGGCCGCGGTGCTCCCGCAGGCGGGCTACGACCCGGTGCGCGGCTTCACGCCCATCGGCATGGTGGCGCAGGGGCCGCTGCTGTGGGCCGCGAACAAGGACTTGCCGGTGGCCAATCTGCGCGAGCTCGTCGAACTCGCGCGCGCGCGCCCCGGCAGGCTGAACTACGCGTCGGCGGGCACTGGCGGCATCAACCACCTGGCGCTCGAGATGCTGAAGGCGCGCAGCGGCGTGGCCATCGAGCACATTCCCTACAAGGGCATTGCCCCGGCGACGCAGGACCTGATCTCCGGCCAGGTGCAGCTGCTCACGGGCACCATCCCGGCGCTGCTGCCGCTGGTGCGCGAGGGCCGCATCAAGCCGCTGGCCGTGACCACGGCGCGCCGCTCGCCCGCGCTGCCGGACGTGCCGGGCATGGCCGAATCGGGTTTCGAGGGGTTCGAGGTCAGCAACTTCTTCGCCCTCGCCGGGCCGGCGGGTCTGCCGCAGAACGTGGTGGAGACGCTGAACGAAGCCATCGGCCGCATCGTGCGCATGCCTGACGTGCAGGCACGCTTCCGCACCGACGCGCTCGACGCCGCCGCCGGCAGCCCGCAGGCCCTGGCCACCTTCATCGCCCAGGACTTCGGCTCCTGGCGTCAGGTGGTGGTGGCGCAGAA
>JAIXWM010000064.1 GCA_027491255.1 Rubrivivax sp.
GGTGTTGCCGCCGGTACAAATCCGCCGTTATTCGCTGGCGAGGTGGCGGTTTTGATTTCTTCGGCCCCCGAAGTGCAGATGGCCCCGTGAGGGGCCATCGTCTTGGTGGGGTTGCTTGTTGCTCAGGCGTGTGGGCTCAGAACGGCTCGTCGGGGTCGAACTCAGGGGGTGGGTGATCGGGCGCGAGCTGGTTTCGCCAGGCCTGCTGTACCTGCGTCCCGTAGGCGCGCCACAGGGCCTCGCGCAGGGCCTGCAGGCATTCGAAGACGGCCAGCGCTTGCTCGGGTGTCCAGTGGCCTGCGATGGGTGAGGCTGCTGCTGCGGTTGTGGGCGGCAGCGCCCAGGGGGGCGCAGTGTTCATCGGGCCACCTTGCGCGCCCGCGGCGCCGGTGTCTGGGCGGCTCGCGCGGCCTTGCGCGCTGCCTCGCGCTCTTCGGACTCCTTGGCGCGGTACGAGTCTCCATCGATGCGCACCACCTCGGCGCGGTGCATCAGCCGGTCGATCAACGAGACCACGCAGGCCGCGTTCGGGAACACTTCCCCCCATTCGGCGAAGGCCCGGTTGGTGGTCACCACCGTGCTCTTGCGCTGGTAGCGGCGGCTGACCAGTTCGAACAGCAAGTCGGCGTGACGGTTCGAGTACGACAGGTAGCCGACCTCGTCGATGATCAGCAGGTCAGGCGCGGCGTACTGGCGCAGCTTGCCGCGCAGCGCCGAGTCGCTGTCGAGCGCCGCCAGTTCGCCCAGCAGGCTGCCGGCCGTGATGAACAGCGCCGTATGCCCGGCCAGCACCGCCTGGTAGCCCAGGTTGCACGCGCACATCGTCTTGCCCACGCCGTTGGGGCCGACCAGCACGACGTTGCTGGCGTCGTGCACGAACTGCAGCGTCATCAGCTCCTCGACCGCCGCGCGGTCGATGCTGCGGGGCCAGTTCCAGTCGTAGTCGGCCAGCGGCTTGAAGCGGCCGATGCGGGCGGCCTGCAGCCGCCGATGCAGGCTGCGCCGGGCACGCTCGGCGGCCTCCCAGGCCAGCAACTGCGCCACCCAGCGCGCCTGCTCGGGCTGGCCCATCACCTGGGCCCAGTGATCCAGCAGCCCGTGCAGGCGCAGTGCCTTGGCCTGCTCGCGCAGCTCGGCGGGGTTGTCGGCCTGGGGTTCAGTCATCGGTGTCCTCCTGGGGTTGGGATCTGCGGTCGTAGGACTCCAGCGCGTGGGGGCGCACCGGCGCGTCGCGCCGGGCCACGTGCTCGGGCAGCACCAGCGCCAGGGGCGGCGGCTGACCTGCGGCGTCTCGGGCGCGCTCCAGCGCAAGGCGCACGGCGTTGGGGTGCGGCACATCGCGCTGCAGCGCCTCCAGGATGGCCGGCTGCAGCGCGCCAGCCCCGTAGCGATCCAGCAGGCGCAGCAGCGCCGCGGTGATCGAGCCCAGGTTGTGGCCGCGCGCGGCCGCGCGCTGCAGCAGGGTTGCCGCCGCCGGGGCGGCCTGCGCCAGGCGGTCGCAGCCGCGGTGCTGGCGGGCGGCCTGCTTGTGCTCGACCAGGCGCTGCACGTGCGCGGGGTTCTCGATCTGCTGGGCCCGGTCCCAGCAGCGGCGGTGGCGCGCCAGCTCGTTGCTGCCGTCCAGGATGCGCACCGTGTGCTCGTCGGCCAGCACCACCAGCGTGCGCCGCACGTGGGTGTGCGGCACCGAGTAGTCGTTCAGGTCGAAGCGCACGTAGGGCGTCTTGCCCACCGCCACGGCCACGCGCTCTTCCAGCGCGAAGCCCTGCGGGGAAGCCACCAGCAGGCGCGGCTGCTCGGCCTGCCAGGCTTGGCGCACGCTGCGGGTGTGGTCCTCGTGCCAACGGCGATCGGCCGCCGCCCCCAGGCACCACGCTGCGGCCTGGACGTTCAGGTCATCCAGATCGGTGAAGCTGCGCCCGGCGAAGAAGTTGTCGCGCACGTAGCGGATGGCACGCTCCACGCGGCCCTTCTCGTTGCCGCGCGCCACCGCCACGGGCCTGGGCTCGAAGCGGTGGTGACCGGCCAGCGCCAGCAGTTGCGGGTTGAAGCGGATCGCGTCGCCCACGCGTTCGAGCACGGCGCTCTTGAGGTTGTCGTACAGCAGCACCCGGGGCACGCCGCCCAGGGCATCGAAGGCCTCGACGTGGCCGCGCAGGAAGGCGTCGATGCGCGCGTTGAGGAAGAAGCGCAGGAAGATCATGCGGCTGTGGCTGAGCACCATCACGAAGGCCATCAGCGGGCGACGAGCGCGGCCGATCTGCAGGTGGCCGAAGTGGCCCCAGTCGACCTGCGCCTGCTCGCCGGGCAGCGTGCGCAGCCGCAGGTAGGCTTCGGCGGTGGGGCGTGGGCGCATGCCCGCCACGAGGAAGCGAAAGTGCGAGGCGGCTCCGACGTAGCCACGCTCGGCGACCATGGCATGCAGGCGCGCGGCGGTGAGCGTGGGGAACTTCGCCAGCGTGGCCAGGATGAAGGGCCGGTAGGGGTCGATGCGGCTGGGCCGCAAGGGCGAGGTGTGCACCGGCGCGCAGTGGCCCTGGAGCACACGCCGCACGGCGTCACGGTGTACGTGCAACTGCCGAGCGATGGTGCCCACGCGCCACTTCTCCACCGTGTACAGGCGCAGGATCTGCGCCACCAGGTCAGGGGCTGTGGTCATGGCGCCACCGCGGCATCGGCCTGCCGTGGCGCACGAAGCCCAGTCGTAAGGCTTGCGGCTGCAGCGCGCCGCAGCGGTTGCAGGCCCAGCCGCGCGAGCCAGCGCGGTGCTGCGGACAGGCGTCGGGTGTGGCAATGTCGGTGGCCAGGGGGGTGGCCGGCTCGGCCACTGCGACTGTCAGGTGCTGGTGCGTCCATGCCGCCAGTGGAGCGCAGACCATGGCCGGCTGGGAACCCTGATGCGTCACGTTATCTGCATCGACGGCCGCGGTCGAGGCCGCGGCCCGACGCTGGCGCGCGCGTCGCGAGCGCTGCGCATGCGCCATCCGGCCGCGCCAGGAACGCTGGTAGCGCCGGCCGGCCTGGCGTTGCGCTTCGGCCCTGGCGTGGTGGCTGCAACCCGGCCCGCAATAGCGGTTGCCGCGATCGCAGCGGCGGCACAGGGCGACCTGCGCGCCGCATCTTGCACATGAGTACAGGCGGGCGGATGGGTCCATGCGCACTCCGGCAAAGCCAAAGTGCTGGACGGAATCGTCCCGGCGAGCCACACTCCTGTGGCACCACCTTCATCGGCACGGTGTAGGGCACGGCGCGGTCGTCAAGCTTCCCGGCAAGAGGGACCGCTGCCGTGCCCGCCTTCTTCGGCATCGGCCGCGTTGTACCGCGCCGCACTCCCCGGACGCCGTCAAGCTGCGCCATCAGCCAGCGTGAGGCTCCACCTCAACCCCTGGCCCGGCCCGCTGCGCCGCTCGCCCCTGCTTGGCCGCCCTGCAGGGCGGCCAAGCAGGGGCGCACCCCGCCATCAAGACCTTGGAACAAGCCTGCGGTGTCTGGTCAACGACGCCGAGGGATCAGCAAAAACCGCCTCCTGATCGTCGAATAGAAGCGGTTCCTGACCAGCGCTCACATGCGGCAGTGGCCGCAGTTGTGAATGACCGGAAACGTGCCATGAAAGTCTCCTTTGCGAAGAAGCCGGCCTGGCTTCTCCGAAGACTTAGACAAGGGACGATGGGGCCTTGTGACAGCAGCAGCCGGGGAGATCCAGAAAGAATGGGCCCGGGAGAAACCCGTTCAGCGCTTCCGGCCCCAGACCGCAGTCAGGAGCCCATAGCGAAAAGCCCCGCACGGTGCGGGGCTCTGGGCGCCTTCGAAGCCCGCTGAGCAGGTTCGAAGGTCTTGTTCTGGCGGAAAGGGAGGGTGTCACAAGTCATTGTTTTATCAGACTTTTTTAATATTTCTTCATTGAAAAATGACAACTTTACCCACAAAAATCCGCTACCGCATGAGCCGCCCGACGACGCTCCAGACGAAGATGGCAACGGGAATAGGAAGCGCGGGAGCGGGTGATGCATAAGTGCGACGTCAAGCTCTACTGCTTCCAGTGCGCCTCTTAAGAAACAGAACTGAAGACGGCTGACTTCATGCAGCTGTCTCCACGGGGTTGATCTGGAAGCCCAGGGCGGCGGCGCGGCGCTTGAGCGCGACGATGCTGCGCTGGCGCTGCTGCTCCTCGTAGCGTTGCTGCCCCTGGTCGACGAAGGCCTCGCCACGGGTGAGCATGAAGTACACCATCCTGGCCAGCTTGTGCGCTGCCGCGGTGTTGGCCTTGGGCTTGTCCATGCGCGATGACAGCCGCCTGTAGAACGCGCCGAGCGCCGATTCGCTGCGCCACAGGCTCTGCGCGGCCATCTTCAAGGCTTGGCGGGCCCGGTTGGCCGAGCGCTTGGGGCCTGAGGACAGCACCTTGCCGCCGCTGATCTTGGTGCCCGGGCACAGGCCCAGCCAGGAGCAGAAGTGCTTGACACTGGCGAAGCGGCTGACGTCCGGGCCGATCTCGGTGAGCAGCTTCATCACCACCGTCACCCCCAGCCCGTTGATGCGGGTCAGATCCACGCCGGCCCAGTTGGCCAGCCGCTGGCGGATGTCGTGCTCCACGCGGGTCTTGCTGCCGGCGCGCGGCAGCTTGCCCAGGGCCACCTGGGTGCGTGAGCGTGCATCCAGCAGCCCGTCCAGCCGTGCGTCGCAGTCGGCCAGATGCCGGGCAATGTCGTCGTACATGGCCAGCGACTGCTTGAGCACGAACAGGTGTTCCTCGCGCCAGTTGCCTTCCAGCGCCTTGGCGATCTCGGCCTCGCTGGCCTTGACGCGCCGCTGGCGGTGGCGGGCCAACTGCCGGGGATCGCGCACACCGGCGACGATGTCGCGCACGATGGCCTGGCCGGTGACGCCCATCACGTCCGTCACCACCTCGGTGAGCTGGATGTTCATTTGCACCAGCGCCTTCTGCATGCGCTGCACCCAGCTGGCCTGGCTCGTCTGCAGCGTCTCGCGCTGGCGCGCCACGGCACGCAGCACACACACCTCGGCGCTCGGACGCCAGGCCGCACGCAGCAGGCCCAGGCTCATGAGCTTCTGCAACCACTGGCAGTCCTGCACGTCGCTCTTGCGCCCGGGCACGTACTTCATCTGCCGCGCATCGACCAGCCAGACCTTCAGCCCGTGCTGCTCCAGCACCTCGAACACCGGGATCCAGTACACGCCAGTGGATTCCACCGCCACCGTATCCACGCCCAGGCTGACCAGCCAGGTTGCCAGCGCGTTCAGGTCCTCGGTCATCGCACCGACCTCGCGCACAGGCTCGCAGCCGGCCGCCTCGGCCAAGTGTCGCGGCGCGGCCACCCAGTGGCTGGACGCCCCGATGTCGATGCCCGCGGCGTTGGGGAACACCTCGTCTTCTCGCTTGCGCATTGCCATGCCGTACCTCAACATCGTTGATGAACGGCAGCGCCATGCAAGGCGTCGATCTCGACTCGATCTCTTAAACGGGATGCGGCTCTCACCGCTCACCACTGTCGCCGACGACCTGCGGACCATGCTCAGAGACGGGCTCGCACCACGACGTCCAACAACGCCGCGGGCTCGCACCAATGACGTGTCGGTCATACCGGCGCTGCCGTTCACCTTGTAGCGCAGCAGCGCAACTGTTTCTTCGCGAACGCCGGGCGCGGTCA
>JAIXWM010000179.1 GCA_027491255.1 Rubrivivax sp.
ACCGACGGCTCGCTGCAGTACCGCGAAGCCAGCGGTGCCTGGGCCGACGTGACGCTGGACCAGGAGGTGAGCCGCGCCGACATCGACGCCGGGCGCCTGCGCTTCGTGGCGGACGCCAATGAGAGCGGCAGCCCCTACGCGACGATCGGCTTCCGCGTCAGCGACGGCGCGCTGTTCAGTGCCGCGGCCTACACCTTGACGATCAACGTGGCGCCGGAACCCTTGATCGCGATCGATGCGGTGCTCGAGGGTGACAACGTCGTCAATGCGCTCGAGGACGGTGACGTCGTCGTGTCGGGCACGACGACGGCCGTGGAGGCCGGGCGCACCGTCACGGTCACGCTGCGCGACACGGCAGGCACCACCGTCACGTCGCTGGCCACCGTCGGGGCCGACGGGCGCTGGGCGCTGTCGGGCCTGCAGGTGGCCGACATCAGCGGGCTGCTCAACGGCGACATCACGGTGGGCGCGACGGTCAGCAACGCCGCCGGGCGCAGCGCCGTGCCCGCTGCGCGCGCGCTGCGGCTGGACAACGAAGCTCCGGGCGCGCCGGTGATCGCCAGCGTCAGCGACGACGTCGGCAACATCCAGGGCCTGCTGCCGCCTGGCGACACCACCGACGATCCTCAATTGCGCGTGCGCGTGTCGCTCCAGGGCACCAGCGCCGCTGAGGGCGACACGCTGCAGTTGCGCAGCGGCAGCACGGCGCTTGGCAGCGCGATCACGCTGACCTCCGGTCATCTGTCCGACGGCTACGTCGACATCACGACACCGGAACTCAGCGGTGGCGCCACCTACGGCCTGAACGCCTTCCTGACCGATGTGGCCGGCAACGCCGGGCCGGCGAGCGCGGTCCACCTGGTCAAGGTCGACACCACGAGCCCGTCCATCCTCGCGGTCGAACTCAGTGGCGCCACCGGCGCCCGCAACGCCAGGCTGGATGCCGGCGATGTGGTCACCGTCAGCGTCACCTTCGATGAGACCGTCTCCGTCAGCGGCTCACCGACGATGGCCCTCGACATCGGCGGTGCGACGGTGCAGGCCCGCTACGCCAGCGGTTCCGGAAGTGCCACGCTGACCTTCAGCTACACCGTCCAGGCGGGCGACACCGACAACGACGGCATCGCCATCCCCGCCAACGCCGTTGTTGCCAATGGCGGGCGCATCCGCAACGCGGCCGGCAGCGACGCCGACCTGACCAGCAGCTCGGTGCCCGGCGACCCTGGCTTCCTCGTCGACACCACGGCGCCTGGCGCTCCGGCCATCCAGAGCGTGACGGACAGCGTCGGCCCCGAGACGGGTGCCGTGCCCGACGGCGGTGCCACCGACGACACCGTCCTCCTCGTGCGCGTCAGCCTGGCGGGCACGCAGGCGGCTCCCGGCGACACCTTGCAACTGCGCGACGGTACCAGCCCGCTGGGCGCTGCGATCACCCTGCAGGGCAGCGACGTCCTGGCCGGTTTCGTCGACGTCGCCACATCGGTTCTGTCCTCCGGCAGCACCTACCGCTTCAATGCCCTGATCACCGACCTGGCGGGCAACACGGGCGGCGCGAGCGCCTTCCACACGGTGACGGTGGACACGACGCCGACGTCGGTGAAGTCCTTGGCGCTGACGGGCGCTTCGGGGATGCAGAACGCCAGGCTCGCGCAGGGCGACGTCGTCACGGCGAGCGTGACCTTCGACGCACCGATCTTCGTCCAGACCTCCGGCGGTGTCCCGGTGCTGCGGCTCGACATCGGCGGCACGCTGGTGCAGGCGGTCTACGACAGCGGTTCGGGTACGACCGCGCTGACGTTCAAATACACCGTTCAGGCCGGGCTGAACGACGTCGACGGCATTGCCATCCCGCTGAACGCGCTGCTGTCCAACGGCGCGACACTGCGCAACGCCGCCGGCCTGGACGCGCTGCTGGCGCACCCCGCCGTGGGTGCCGACCCGGCCTACCTGGTCGACACGGCGGCGCCGTCGGCGCCGGCGATCCTGGCCGTCACGGACGACGTCGGCAACCTGCAAGGCGACGTCGCGGGCGGTGGCAGCACTGACGACACCCGGCCCACGGTGCGCATCGGCCTGTCCGGCACCGGTGCCGAAATCGGCGACACGGTGCAGTTGCGCGACGGCAGCGCGGCCCTGGGCGGGGCGGTCACGCTGGGCTCGTCCGATATTTCCAACGGCTACGTCGACATCACGACCCCAGCGCTGACCCCGGGCAGCACCTACGCGCTGAACGCGTTCCTGACCGACCGCGCCGGCAACGTCGGGGCCGCGAGCCCGAGTCGCGCACTGACGGTCGACACCAGCGCTGCGGTCGTGACGAGCGTGGCGATCACCGCAGCCACCGGCGTGAGCGCGGGCCGGCTCAACGCGGGGGACGCGCTGACGGTCACGGTCGCCTTCGACGAGCCGGTGACGGTAGACACCTCCGGCGGCGTGCCCGCGCTCCTGCTCGACGTCGGCGGCACGCTGGTTCAGGCCGCCTATGCCGGCGGGTCAGGGACAGCGGCGCTGAGCTTCCAGTACACCATCGGCGCCGGTCAGAACGACGCCGACGGCATTGCCATCCCCGCCAATGCGCTCCTGCCCAAGGGAGCGATCGTGCGCAATGCCGCCGGGCTGGACGCCATCGTTGCCCATGACGCGGTACCCGCCCATTCGGCCTACAAGGTGGACACCACCGCGCCGCTGGCGCCCACCATCGTCAGCGTCACCGACGACGCGGGCAACGATCAGGGCCTGGTCGGGGATCGTGGCGTCACCGACGACACCCGCCCGGTCGTGCGCGTGAGCATCGCCGGTACCGGCGCCGAGATCGGCGACAAGGTCCAGTTGCGCGATGGCAGCACGGCACTCGGCGTGGCGGTCGTGCTGACGAGCGACCACCTGAACGCCGGGCACGTCGACATCACGACGCCTTCGCTGTCGGACGGCAGGACCTACAACCTCAACGCGCTGGTGAGTGACCAGGCCGGCAACGCCAGCCCGTCCAGCGCCAGCCACACCATCACCATCAGCACGACGGCACCCCGGGTCCTCTCGGCCGTCCTCAGCGGCGCCACCGGCCTGCTCAACGGCATCCTCAACGCCGGTGACACCGTGACGGCCACGGTCACCTTCGACGACACCGTCAGCGTGCTCGTCGTCGGGGGTACGCCGTCGCTCGCGCTCGACATCGGCGGCCGGCGGGTGGACGCGCTCTACAACGGCGGGTCGGGCACGACTGCGCTGACCTTCACCTACACCATCCAGCCCAACGACGCCGACGCCGACGGCATCTCGATTCCCGCCGACGGCCTGGCGGACAACGGCGCCCGCATTCGCAACGCAGCGGGCATCGATGCCGACCTGACGCACGCCGCCGTGTCCGGGAACCCTGGCTATCTCGTCGACACCGCAGCGCCGCTGGCGCCGACCATCGTCTCGGTCAGCGACGACGTCGGCAACGTGCGTGGTGTGGTTGCTCCTGGCGGGACGACCGACGATACCCGGCCCGTGGTGCGCATCGGCCTCGACGGCACCGGCGCGGTCATCGGTGACGCCGTGCAATTGCGCGACGGCGTCACAGCGCTCGGCGACGCGCTCACGCTGAGCGACAGCGACATCACCAACGGCTATGTCGACATCGTCGCCCCCGAACTGGCCGCCGGCGCGACCTACCAGCTCAACGCCCAGCTGACAGACCGGGCCGGCAACACCGGCGCGGCCAGCGCCAGCCACGCGCTGAGCATCGACACCAGCGCGCCGACGGTTGGCGCCGTGACCTTGGGCAGCGCCGCCGGGTTGCGCAACGGGCGCCTGAACGCGGGTGACGTCGTCACCGCCACCGTCACCTTCGACGACGTCGTGATCGTCGACACCGCGGGAGGGCTGCCGACGCTCACCCTCGTCATCGGTGGCACGCCCGTGCAGGCGATCTACGCGGACGGCTCCGGCACCTCGACGCTGTCGTTCAGCTACGCCATCGTTGCCGGCCAGACCGACAACGTCGGCATCTCTATCCCGGCGGGTGCGCTGGCCCCCAACGGTGGCACGGTGCGCAACCTCGCCGGCATCGGCGCGGTGCTGGCCCATGACGCGGTTCCCAGCAATCCGGGCTTCCTCGTCGACACGACCTCGCCGCTCGCGCCCTCGATCGCCAGCGTCACCGACGACGTCGGCAACACCCAGGGCACCGTGCCCGCCGGCGGCATCACCGACGACACGCGGCTGGTCGTGCGCGTGGCCCTGGACGGTACTGGCGCAGCCGATGGCGACACCGTGCAACTGCGTGACGGCAGCGGCCTGCTCGGCAGCGCAGTGGTGCTCACGAGCACGGACATCGCCAACCGCTACGTCGACGTGCAGACGCCCTTGCTGTCCAGCGGCGGCAGCTACCGGCTCAACGCCATCCTGACCGACCTGGCGGGCAATACCAGCCCAGGCAGCGCCGAGCACGCGGTGACTGTCGATGTCAGCGCCCCGACCGTCAGTGCCGTGAACCTGGCCGGCGCGACCGGCCTGCAGAACGGCCTGCTGAATGCGGGCGACGTGCTGACGTTGACCGTCACGTTCAACGAGCCGGTGGACGTGGATTTGACCGGCGGCTCTCCGCGGATCGCGCTGCAGATCGGCGGTGCCACGGTGCAGGCGTTGTACAGCGGCGGCTCGGGCACGGCGACGCTGAGCTTCTCCTACACCGTTCTGGCGGGTCAGACCGACGCCGACGGCATAGGCATCGGCGCCGACGCGCTGGACTTCAACGGCGCGACGGTGCGCAATGCAGCCGGCGTGGACGCGCTGGCTGCGCACCTGGCGGTGGCTGACAACCCGGCCTTCCGGGTCGACACGACGCCCCCCGGCGCGCCTGCCATCGCCCAGGTCAGCGACGACGTGGGCCACGCCCAGGGTCTGGTCAGCGCCAGCGGTGTCAGCGACGACACGAACCTGGTCGTGCGCGTCAGCCTGATCGGCACCAACGCAGTGGCCGGCGACACCGTGCAGCTGCGCGACGGCAACTCGGTGCTGGGCGCGGCGGTGAGCTTGACGGCCGACGACATCCGCGACGGCCACGTCGACATCACGACGCCGGCACTTTCCAGCGGCAGCACTTACCAGCTCAATGCCCTGGTGACCGACCGGGCGGGCAACGTCGGGCCGGCCAGCGCGAACCATGCGGTGACCGTGGACACGACGGCCCCAGTGGTCGGCTCGGTGGTCTTGAGCGGCTCGACCGGCGCGCAGAACAGCACGCTGAACGCTGGCGACACGGTCACCGTCACCGTCAGTTTCGACGAGGCCGTGACGGTGGTGACCGGCGGCGGCATCCCGACGCTGACGCTCGACATCGGCGGCACCCTCGTCCAGGCGGTCTACGAGGCCGGTTCGGGCACCTCGGCCCTGCGCTTCACCTACGTCATTCCGGCCGGGCTGACCGGCGCCGAAGGCATCGCGATCCCGGCCAATGCCCTGGCGTCCAACCGCGCGACGATCCGCAACGCCGCCGGCGTGGATGCCGACCTGGCCAGCCCTCAGGTGGGCGCGAATGCCAGCTACCGTGTCGACACCACGCCGCCGGCCGCCACGCCGACCGCGCCTGCCAGCTATGTCGACGACATCGGCACCGTCTCCAGTGCAGCTTCGACAGCCGCCACCACCGACGACGCGCGTCCCGGTCTGGACATCGGCAACACACCGGCCGACGCCACGGGGGCGGTGCTCTACGTGGATGGGCAGGCCGTCGCGGCCACCCTCGTCAATGGCGTGCTCACCCCGGTCGCCGCCCTCGGCGAAGGCGCTCACACCCTGGCTTACGCCTGGGTCGATGCTGCGGGCAACGAGAGCGCGCGCAGCGGCGTCCTGACCGTGACGGTCGACACCACCGCGCCGGCCGGCACGCCGGCCGCACCCGTCGGCTACGTCGACGATGCTGGCAGCATCAAGGGCGCGAGTTCCGCGGCGCCGACCACGGATGACACGCGGCCCGGCCTGAACCTGGGCAGCGCGCCCGCCGATGCGACGGGCGCGGCCCTCTACGTCGATGGCACCCGTGTCGCGGCCACGCTGGTCAACGGCGTGCTCACACCCGACGCCCCGCTGGCCGAAGGCGCGCGCCTGCTGAGCTACGCCTGGGTCGACGCCGCCGGCAACGTCGGCACCCGCAGCGCAGAGTTGACGGTCACGGTGGACGTCACGGCGCCCGCAGGCACCCCGGTCGCGCCCTCGAGCTATGTCGACGACGTCGGCCGCATCACCGGCGCGAGCAACGTCGCCGTGCACGCCGACGATACCCGGCCGGGTCTGAATGTCGGCCCCACGCCGGCCGATGCCAGCAGCGCCATCCTCTACGTCGATGGCGCGCCCGTGGCGGCCACACTGTCCGGCGGCGTGCTCACACCGGACGTCCCGCTGGCCGAAGGCGAACGCAAGCTCAGCTTTGCCTGGGTCGATGCCGCGGGGAACGTCGGCAACCGCAGCGGCGAGTTCACCCTCACGGTGGACGCGACGGCTCCGGCGGTCACCCCGACCGCGGCGTCGAGCTACGTCGACGATGTCGGCGTGGTGACCGCGGGCAGCGCGGTGGCCTCGAGCACCGACGACACCCGGCCCGGGCTGAACGTCGGCACGCCCCCCGCAGACGCCGTTGGCGCCGTGCTCTTCGTCGACGACGTCGAGGTGGCGGCCACCCTGGTCAATGGTGTGCTGACGCCGGATGCGCCGCTGACCACAGGCACCCGAGCGTTGAGCCACGCCTGGATCGACGCTGCCGGCAACCTCGGCGCACGCAGCGGTCCCTTCAGCCTGACCATCGATCCTTCCGCTCCGACCGTCAGCAGCGTGGCCATCACATCGGCCAGCGGCGCCCAGAACGGCCTGCTGAATGCCGGCGATGTCGTCACCGTCACGGTCACCTTCGACGAAGCCGTCCAGGTGTCCACCACCGACGGCGTACCGTCGCTGACCCTGGTGATCGGCAGCACGCCGGTGCAGGCCCTGTACGCCGGCGGCAGCGGCGGCGCGGCACTGAGCTTCACCTACACCGTGCTTGCCGACCAGAACGACGCCGACGGCATCTCCATTCCGGCTGACGGACTGGTGCTGAACCGGGGCACGGTCCGCAACCTCGCGGGTGTCGATGCGGTCCTGGCGCACGAGGCCGTCGGCGCGGCCGCGGGCTACGCGGTCGATACGACGGCGCCGCAGGTCGGCGTGCAGATCGCTGCGGCCAGCCTGGATGACGGGCAGTCCTCATCGCTGGTGACCTTCACCTTCACTGAAGCGCCGGTCGGCTTCGCCGCCGACGACGTGGCCGTCACCGGGGGCACCCTCGGGGGCCTGGCCGTCAAGGCGGGGACGGACGGCAAGGTCTTCGAGGCCACCCTGACCGCCACCGACGGTTTCGCCGGTACCGCCTCGGTGGCTGTGGGCACGGGCTGGACCGACGCGGCCGGCAATGTCGGCGCGGCCGGAAGCGGCACGGTGTCGGTGGACCGGGCCAACCGCGCGCCAGCGGGCACCGACCGCACCGTCACGCTGGTCGAGGACGGCAGCCACACCTTCAGTGCCGCGGACTTCGGCTTCACCGACGCGGGGGACAGCCCGACGCACGCGCTGTTGGCCGTCAAGCTCACCACGCTGCCCGCCAGTGGCAGCCTGAAGCTGGGCGGTGTCGCGGTGACTGAAGGTCAGGTGGTGCCCGTGGGCAGCCTGGGCCAGCTCGTCTTCACGCCCGCGCCCGAAGCCAACGCCAGCGGCTACGCCAGCTTCACCTTCCAGGTGCAGGACGACGGCGGCACCGCCTTCGGCGGCGTCGATCTCGATCCGACACCGAACACGATCACGCTGGACGTCACCGCGGTCAACGACGCGCCGCTGGCCACCGGCTTCGCCACCCTGGCCCCCGTGCCCGAGGACACCGCCGCGCCGGCCGGCGCGACGGTGGCCGCCCTGTTCGGCGCCAACTTCAGCGACGCGACCGACGCAGTGCCCGGGGGCAGCAGCGCGCACGCGCTGGCTGGCGTGGCCGTCACGGCCAACGGTGCCTCGGCGGCCCAGGGGCGTTGGCAGTGGCAGGCTGACGGGCAGACGGTTTGGAACGACATCGCCACCAGCGGGCTGGGCGACGGCACCGCCCTGTTCCTGGCGGGCCAATCCCGGCTGCGCTTCCTGCCGGCGCAGGACTACACCGGCACGCCCGGCGACCTGACGGTGCGCCTGGTCGACAGCAGTGCCGCCGCGCCTGCCAATGGCGCCACCCTGGACGTCACCGCTCATGGCGGCACCACCGCCTACAGCGCCGCGAGCGTGGTGCTGGGCACCAGCGTCACCGGCAACAACGACGCCCCCGTCCTGAACGACACGGTGCTCGCACTGCCGACCCTTTCGGAGGACGCGGGCCTGCCGGTCGGCGCCGTCGGCATGCGCGTGGACGACCTCGTCGGCGGCGTGGTCGACGCCGACGCAGGCAACCCCAAGGGCATCGCCGTCACGGGTGTCGATGCCAACGGCACGCTCCACTACAGCAGCGACGACGGGACCACCTGGGTCGCCGCCGGGGCGGTCGGGCCGACGCAATCGCTGCTGCTGAAGGCCGATGGTCTGACGCGGGTGTATTTCGCGCCCAATGCCAACTTCAACGGCAATGTCGCCGGCGCGCTGACCTTCCGCGCCTGGGACCAGTCCACCGGCACCGCCGGCCAGAAGGTCAACACGACGACGAACGGTGGCGCGACGGCCTTCTCCAGCGCCACCGACAGCGTCGCGCTGAGCGTGACCGCGGTCGACGACGCCCCGGTGTCGACCCACGCCGTCGTTGCCGCCGAGGAAGATCTGGCGCGGCTGCTCACGGTGGGCGATTTCGGCAGCTACGCCGACGTCGAAGGTGCGCCACTGGCGGCGGTGCGCATCACGGCGCTCGAGACCGACGGCTCGCTGCAGTACCGCGAAGCCAGCGGTGCCTGGGCCGACGTGACGCTGGACCAGGAGGTGAGCCGCGCCGACATCGACGCCGGGCGCCTGCGCTTCGTGG
>JAIXWM010000082.1 GCA_027491255.1 Rubrivivax sp.
ACAAGCAACCCCACCAAGACGATGGCCCCTCACGGGGCCATCTGCACTTCGGGGGCCGAAGAAATCAAAACCGCCACCTCGCCAGCGAATAACGGCGGATTTGTACCGGCGGCAACACATGCGACAAGCCATACCGATCGTCCCCTTGGCCACCCTGGTTGCAGGTACGAAAGGCCGCGGGGCGCATGCGTCCGCAGCTCACCGGTTCGAAAATTGGGAACGTGAAGCCTGCGACGACGGTTGGTGGAGCGACGCGGGCACGCGCGACCCGGCAGCCACGGGCGCCGTGAACTCGGAAGACCAGGTGCCGGAAGTTGCCGCGCCCGCCCTGCCGCGCACCGAAGTGATGCGGGAGTCGGCGCGCTCGATCCTCACCCGCAACACCTCGCCGGACATCGGCTTCGAGGTGTCGATCAACCCCTACCGCGGCTGCGAGCATGGCTGCAGCTATTGCTATGCGCGTCCCACGCACGCCTACCTCGACCTGTCTCCCGGGCTGGACTTCGAAACCCGGATCGTTGCCAAGATGAATGCGGCGGCCCTGCTGCGACAGGCATTCGACCGCCCAGGCTACGTGGCCAGACCCTTGGCGCTGGGGACAGTCACCGACGCCTATCAACCGGTCGAACGTCGGCTGCGCCTGACGCGCGACGTCGTCGAGGTGCTGGCGCAGTACCGACACGCCTTTGCGATCGTGACGAAGTCGGCTCTGGTCGAGCGCGATCTGGACCTGATCGCCCCGATGGCCGCGCAGCAACTGGCGGCTGTCCACATCTCCCTCACGACGCTGGACGAGGCGCTCGCGCGCCGCCTGGAGCCGCGCGCGGCGTCGCCTCGACGCCGTCTGCAGACGATCGAGCGGCTGGCTCGCAGCGGCGTGCCCGTGGGGGTGAGCGTCTCGCCACTGATCCCCTTCCTCAACGAGCCCGAACTCGAGACGATCCTGCAGGCCGCCGCGCAGGCCGGCGCCAGCACGGCCTTCAGCGTCGTCCTGCGCCTGCCGTGGGAGCTTGCGCCGCTCTTCCGTGAATGGCTGCAGCGCCATGTCCCCGACCGCGCGCAGCGCATCATGGCGCGGGTGCAGGACATGCGAGGCGGGCGCGACAACGATCCACGGTTCGGCACGCGCATGACGGGCCAGGGGCCGTGGGCGGCCTTGATGCGCCAACGCTTCGAGGTCGCGGCGCGCCGCCATGGGCTGCTCGGGCAACGCGTGCCGCTGGACCTGTCGGCATTCCGTCGCGCCACGGAGCCGCCGCTCCACGAGCCGGCGCCGGCTGGCCCACGCAAGAACCCGGTCGACCTCAGAGCGTCCTCGCCTGGGCAGGCCGAATTGTTCTGAAGCCCGCCCTCGCCTGGGCACCGGCGGCAGGCATCAACACACGGTCCGGGCAGACAAGCCCGGGATGCTCACAGGCCGTGAGGCGTTCCGCCGTGCCCGCAAGGCGCACAAGACCGCCCCGTATCGACGCGCAAACCGAGACCGTGGCTCGGGCCATGGCGAAGACGTTCAATGACGGGACGGGATGTATTGACACGCAAGGTGGGCCTGGACGAATGCCCCTCAGCCCTTCCTCTCCTCATGCCCTCAGTACTCGGACACGCTCGCATCCGCGGCCAGGTTGTCGAACCGGGTCAGCGGTTTCAGGAAGGTGAGCTTGACCGTCCCCACCGGACCATTGCGCTGCTTGGCGACAACGATCTCGGCGACGCCGGGCTCCTTCGACTCCTTGTTGTAATAGTCATCCCGGTAGATGAACATGATGACGTCGGCATCCTGCTCGATGGCGCCGGACTCGCGCAGGTCGCTCATCATCGGGCGCTTGTCTGGGCGGGTCTCGACGCTGCGGTTGAGCTGCGACAGCGCGATCACCGGGCATTGCAGTTCCTTGGCCAGGCCCTTCATGCCACGCGAGATCTCGCCCAGCACGGTCGCGCGGTTCTCGTCGCTGGTCTGGCTGGTGCCGCTCATCAGCTGCAGGTAGTCGATGACGATGAGCCCGAGCGTGCCCCCGTACTGACGCGCCAGACGCCGCGCGCGGGCGCGCAGCTCGGCCGGGTTCAGGCCGGGGGTCTCGTCGATGAACATCGGCGCCTCGCCGAGCTTGCTCGCCGCCTCGGGCAGGCGCTCCCACTCGTCGTCGCGCAGGCGGCCCGTGCGCAGGTGCTGCTGGTCGATGCGACCGAGCGAACCCACCAGACGCAACGCCAGTTGCGAGGCGCCCATTTCCATCGAGAACACGGCCACCGGCAGCCCTTCCTGCACGGCCACATGCTCGGCAATGTTCAGCGCGAAGGCGGTCTTGCCCATCGAGGGCCGGGCAGCGACGATGACGAGATCGCCCTTCTGCAGGCCGGCGGTCATGCGGTCCAGGTCGTAGAAGCCCGTGCGGATGCCGGTCACGTCCTCGGCGCCGTTCTGCTCGAGTTCCTGCACGCGATCGATCAGGGCCTGCACGAGCTTGCCCATGGCCTGGAAGCCCGCGCCTGATCGGCTGCCCTCCTCGCCGATGCGCATGATCTTCGACTCGGCTTCGTCGAGGATCTGCGAGACCCCCTGGCCCTGCGGGTTGAAGGCGGTCGTGGCAATCTCGTCGCTGGCGCTGATGAGCTTGCGCAGCACCGCGCGCTCGCGCACGATCTCGGCGTATCGGCGAACGTTGGCCGCACTCGGAACGCTCTGCGCAAGTGCGTTCAGATAGGCCAAGCCGCCGCAGTCCTCGGCCTTGCCCAGGCTCTGCAGCGCCTCGAACACCGTGATGACATCCGCGGGCTTGCTGGCCGCCACCAGCGTGGCAACCGCGCTGTAGATGAGCCGGTGCTCGTGCCGGTAGAAGTCGCTGTCGTTCAACAGGTCCGCGCAGCGGTCCCAGGCGAGGTTGTCGAGGAGCAGGCCGCCGAGCACGCTCTGCTCGGCCTCGGTGGAGTGCGGCGGCACGCGCAGGCGGGCCACCTCGTCGTCGCGTATCGACGGGCTGGAGGAGGTTTCGAAGACGGCAGACATCACGAGATCATAGGCCCCGTGCCGGGACCGGCCTGTGTACAAGCCTGGGGACAAGCGGTGCCTGGACGGTGAACAAGTTCCGTCTGCCGGCAAGCCTGCCGCGAGGAGCGAAGCAGCCCCTGAAAGCGCGAAGGCCGGCAGAGCCGGCCTTCCATCATGGCGCAGATGAACAGATCAGTCCGTCTGTGCGACGACCTGCACCTTGATCTCGACCACGACGTCCGTGTGCAATGCCACCGAGACGGTGTACTCGCCCACCGTCTTCAGCGGACCACTGGGCATGCGTACCTGGGACTTGGTCACCGCATGCCCCTGAGCCACCAGCGCCTCGGCCACATCGTGGTTGGTCACCGAACCGAACAGGCGGCCGTCGACACCGGCCTTCTGCGCCACGCGCACAAGCTGACCGGAGATGCGCTCGCCCAGGGCGCGGGCGCCGGCCAGCTTTTCTGCGGCAGCCTTCTCGAGATCGGCCCGGCGGTCGGCGAACTCCTTGACGGCGGCTTCGGTCGCACGACGGGCACGCCGCGTCGGGATGAGGAAGTTGCGCGCGTAGCCGTCCTTGACCCGGACGACATCACCGAGGTTGCCGAGGTTGGCAACCTTCTCCAGCAGGATCACTTGCATGGTGGGGTTCTCCTCAGACCTTGTGCAGATCGGAGTACGGCAGCAGCGCGAGGAACCGCGCACGCTTGATCGCCGTCGTGAGCTGGCGCTGGTAGATGGCTCGCGTGCCGGTCAGGCGCGCGGGCGTGATCTTGCCGTTCTCGCCAATGAAGTCGCGCAGGACGTCGACATCCTTGTAGTCGATTTCCTCGACGCCGGCGACGGTGAAGCGGCAGAAGCGCTTGCGGCGAAACAGCAGCGACTGTTGGTTGCGCTTGGGGCGGCGGTCCTTCGAGAACCGACCTTTGCCACGGGGTGGGGGCATCATGGACTCCTGGAACTTGATCGTTGAAGCTGTCAGGACGGCCGCCGCTCAGGCGACCATCCCGGTGATGTGGAACAAAAGGCCTTTGCCGTTGCGCGCGGAAGCAAGAAAGCCGCTGAAGGTGGCGCCACTGCCCAGGGGCATCGCGGACACGGAAGCGACCATCGAACCGATGGCCAGCGCCTTCAACTGCATCGTCACCTTGCGCGCCTGGCCCTCTTGCGACACCTCGGACTCGTGAGCCAGCACCACGTCGAGTGCGGGCAATCCGGCCGGGGTGTAACGCAGGGCCCCTCGCTGCTCGAGCACCGCCTGCAGAACCAGATGATTCATCAGCAGGCACCCGGGCGTGCACAGGCGCGGCGGCAGTTCAGGCCTGGGCCTCCTGTGCGGCCTTGCGCGACTCTTCGCGCTCGACCACCTTCATCATGACCGAGGGCGCGGTCTCCGCCTTGCTGCGTGCCACGGTCAGGTGGCGCAGCACCGCATCGTTGAAGCGGAAGCCGGTCTCGAGTTCGGCCAGCGTCTCGTGGCTGCACTCGATGTTCAGGCACAGGTAGTGCGCCTTCGCGAGCTTCTGGATCATGTAGGCCAGTTGGCGCCTACCCCAATCCTCGACGCGGTGCACCTTGCCACCGGCGCCGGTGACCAGGCCCTTGTAGCGTTCCAGCATGGCCGGAACCTGTTCGCTCTGATCCGGATGGATCAGCAGCACGATCTCGTAATGACGCATGGATGCTCCTTGTGGATTCCGTGAGGAAGCTGCCCCGAGGCGTCGATGCCGGCAAGCCGGCGACGGGTACAGCAAGGCGAAAAGCCCATGATTGTAGGCTGAAACGAATGCGGCCCCTGCAAACATCGCAGGGGCCGCGAGATGGCCCGCGGGTTCAGCCGCAGGCCGGGCGCATCAGGCGCGGTCAGGCCTTCGAAGGCGCGAGATTCGGATACCGGACGTGCTCGACCAGTTCCTGCACCTCACGCTTGGGGGCCGGGGTCAGCAGGCTGACGATGATGATCACCGCCAGGCCGACCGGCACGCCAAAGACGCCTGCCGAGATCGGCTGGATGCCCCACCAGATGTTGTCAGCCACCGGCGAGGTGACGCCGAACACGCCGCGCAGCCAAGGCTGGGTGGTGACCATGTAGTAGAACGTCACGCTGACGCCGGACAGCATGCCCAGCACCGCGCCCCACTTGGACGCACGCTTCCAGAAGATGCCGAGCACCAGCGCCGGGAAGAATCCCGCCGCAGCCAGCGAGAAGGCCGCCGACACCAGGAAGAGGATGTCAGCCACCTTCAGCGAGGCGACGTAGGCGGCGAGCAGAGCCACCACCAGCAGCAGGACCTTCGAGAGCATGACGCGGCGTGCCGTGGGCGCGTTCGGATCGATCATCTTGTAGTAGAGATCGTGCGACAGCGCATTGGCGATCGTCAGCAGCAGGCCGTCCGCGGTGGACAGTGCCGCCGCCAGACCACCGGCGGCAACCATCCCCGAGATGACATACGGCAGACCCGCGATCTCCGGCGTGGCCAGCACGATGATGTCGCCCCCGATACGCATCTCACCGAGTTGGAAGATCCCGTCCTTGTTGATGTCGCTGACCGCCAACAATGCCGGGTCGACCTTGGCCCAGGCCGAGATCCACGCCGGAAGCTTGTCGAACGGTGTGCCCACCAGCACGTTGAAGACCTCGTACTTCACCAGCACTGCCAGAGCCGGCGCCGTGAAGTACAGCAGGAAGATGAAGAACAGCGACCAGGTCACCGACTCCCGGGCTTCCTTCACCGAGGGCGTGGTGTAGTAGCGCATCAGGATGTGCGGCAGCGCCGCCGTGCCCACCATCAGGCAGAACACCAGGGCAAGGAAGTTGCGACGGGACTCGTCGTAGGCCTTCTGCGCCTTGGCATCGCCATTGGGGTCACCGGCGAAGGGCTTCGCATGCACAGGCATGCCCGCCAGCGGCTTGGCGCGGCCATCGGCCGCAGCCTTCGCGCGCGTCCAGGCTTCCTTCGCAGCCGCGTCGTCCTTCGGCAGCGCCGCCAGGGCCTTCTCGGCTGCCTGCACCTCGGCCACCGGAGCGTTGGCTGCCTTGAGGTCTTCGACCTTCTTGGCTGCCGCCTCCTTGTCGGCCTTGAGCGCCGCAGGCACGTCCTTCAACTTCGCAGCGAGGTCGTCGGACTGCTTCTGGAAGATGGCGATGACCTCCTTCTCCTTCGCGTCCGCGATCAGCTGCTTCTCCCGCTCGCTGACCTTCTGCAGCTGGAAGCCATAGACCGCCTGCGGCACGGGCACGCCGGTCTGCTTGACCGACAGCCACACCACCGGGATCATGTAGGCAATGATCAGGATGATGTACTGCGCCACCTGCGTCCAGGTCACCGCCCGCATGCCGCCCAGGAAGGAGCACACGAGGATGCCGCCCAGACCGACGAAGATCCCGATCTCGAAGGCCAGGCCGGACAGCCGGGTCGTGATCAGGCCCACGCCGTAGATCTGCGCCACCACATAGACGAAGGAGACCAGGATCGCGATCAGGATGCCCACGAAGCGCGCCAGGTTGCCTTCGTAGCGCGCGCCGAGGAAGTCAGGGATCGTGAACTGGCCGAACTTGCGCAGGTAGGGCGCCAGGAACAGCGCCACCAGGCAGTAGCCGCCGGTCCAGCCCATGATGAAGGCCAGGCCGCCGTAGCCCGACAGGTAGAGCGTGCCCGCCATGCCGATGAACGAGGCCGCGCTCATCCAGTCGGCGCCCGTGGCCATGCCGTTGTAGACGGCGGGCACGCGGCGTCCGGCGACGTAGTACTCCGCCGCGTCGTTCGTGCGGCTCATGATGCCGATGCCGGCATAAAGAGCCACGGTCGCGAGCAGGAAGACGATGCCGATGGCGCCGCGGCTCATCCCCATCTGCTCCAGGATGGCGAGCACGACGATGAAGGCAACGAAGCCCCCGGTGTACCAGCTGTAAACCTTGTTGAGTTGCTTCTTGAAGGCCGCGTTGGCCTCCTTGTTGGAGACGCCGGTATCGGCGTCGAAACTCAGGCCTGCCATGGTGTCACTCCTCCTCGGCCACGCCGTGTTCCTGGTCCAGCTTGTTCATGTAACGAGCGTAGTACCAGATGATGGCCACGTAGACGACCAGCGAGCCCTGGGAAGCGACCCAGAAGCTGAACGGCCAGCCGAAGAACGTGAAGTCCAGGTCACGGGCGAAGAACCCGATGACATAGGTGACGAAGAACCAGATCGCCAGCAGGATGGCCGTGATCCGGAGGTTCTTCTGCCAGTAGCGCTGGTGGTTCTCACTCACCTGCATGTCGACACCCCTTTTCCAGTTGAAATCCGCCCGCAAGCGGCCCTCTCGCCCTAGGCTGCACGTGCTCTCGCACGCGCGCTGCAGCCGGCGCCCTCCCCCTCGACGCCGGACCGGAACCCCCGCCTCATGAGACGGAATTGCCGGCCAGCAGTCCTGTCTCGCGCTCGAGTTGCGCGGCGACCTTGGGCTCGAAACCCTTGAGGTGGCGAATGATCTTCACCGCCTCCTGGGGCTCTCGCCGATCGACATGAACCCGCGCCAGCTGATACCAGCCGTAGGGGCTCATGGGCTGCAGTTCGGTGTTGCGCTTCAAGGCGACCACGGCCTCGTCATAACGCTGCAATCGGATGAGGACCAGGCCCATGCCGTACCAGGCACGGTCGAGCTTGGGGGAGAGTTCGGCCGCGCGCGCGAAAGCTTCCAAGGCGCCGTCCCAACGCTCCATGGATTCGAGAATGAAACCGCGGTTGAACCAGGCGTGGGCATCGCCAGGCTGCGCAGCCAAGATCTGGTCGTTGTCGGCCAGGGCGTCGCCAAGGCGACCGACCTGTGCAAGCAGATGACTGCGACTGGCCAGCGCGTAGGGATCGCCAGGCCACCGTTGGAGCATGCTGGAGAACTGCCCGAGCGCCTGGGTTTGCCGCCCGAGCACGAGCCAAGCCATCGCGGTCCACTTGGCAAGCAGGTAACCCAGCCTCATCAGCGGCACCCCGTCATCTCGACGCTCACGCACAGCCGGATCTTCTCGAAAGTGACCACGGCCCAGATCAGCAGCAGGACGAAGAAGGCGACGAAGGGAACGTGGCGGTCGGCCACCTTGGAGGGAGTCAGCCGCCGCGCCGCGGCCGTGAACGGCCGCGTCAGGACCTTCAGGAGCTGGTAGAAGAAATTGCCGTCGCGCCGCTCACCCGCCAGGATGTACAGCACGCCCTGACCCGCGAGGGACAGGAGCGCGATCTCCATCACCAGTTTGAGAATCGACAGCAGCAAAAGCATTTCGGCTTTGTCAAGGACAAAAACGACAATGTCGAAGGATGACCTTACGGATTACTTACAAATTGGCATCCCTTCGCGTAATCCCAGTCAGGTGTTTCCCTGGTCTGCAAGCCAGTGTCAAGCGCGAGGCGTCGTCTGCCCCGCCAAACGCTGCCAGGTGTCGACCACGGTGTCAGGATTCAGGGAGATCGAAGCAATGCCCTCCTGCGCCAGCCAGTCTGCGAAGTCAGGGTGGTCGCTCGGCCCCTGACCGCAGATGCCCACGTACTTCCCGGTGGCCCGGCACGCAGCGATGGCACGTGAGATCATGGCCTTGACGGCCGGATCACGCTCGTCGAAGTCGTGCGCGAGCAGTTCCAGTCCCGAGTCGCGATCCAGGCCAAGCGTGAGTTGTGTCAGGTCGTTCGAGCCGATGGACATGCCGTCGAAGTGCTGCAGGAACTGATCGGCCAGGATGGCGTTGCTCGGCACCTCGCACATCATGATCAGCCGCAGGCCGTGCTGTCCTCGCTTGAGGCCGCGCTCTGCCAGCATCTGGGCCACCCGCTCGGCCTGGCGCACGGTGCGCACGAAGGGAACCATGATCTCGACGTTCGTCAGGCCCATCTCGTGGCGCACGCGCTTGAGCGCCTCGCATTCCATGGCGAAGGCGTCGCTGAACTCGCCGCTGATGTAGCGGCTGGCCCCGCGGAAGCCCAGCATCGGGTTCTCCTCGTCGGGCTCGTAGCGCGCGCCGCCGATCAGCTTGCGGTACTCGTTGCTCTTGAAGTCCGACAGGCGCACGATCACCGGCTTGGGCCAGAAGGCGGCGGCGATCGTGGCCACGCCCTCGACCAGCTTGTCGACATAGAAGGCGCGCGGCGAGGCGTGCCCGCGCGCCACCGACTCCACCGCCTTCTTCAGCTCGGGGTCGACGTTGGGGTAGTCCAGGATGGCCTTCGGGTGGACCCCGATGTTGTTGTTGATGATGAACTCGAGCCGCGCCAGGCCGACGCCGGCGTTGGGCATCTGCGCAAAGTCGAAGGCGAGTTGCGGGTTGCCCACGTTCATCATGATCTTGATCGGGCAGTAGGGCATTTCGCCGCGCCGCACCTCGCGCACCTCGGTCTCGAGCAGGCCGTCGTAGACATAGCCGGTGTCGCCCTCGGAGCACGCGACGGTGACGAGCGCGCCGTCGTGCACGCGCTCGGTGGCGTCGCCGCAACCCACCACCGCCGGGATGCCGAGCTCGCGCGCGATGATGGCCGCGTGGCAGGTACGCCCGCCGCGGTTGGTGACGATGGCGCTGGCGCGCTTCATGACCGGCTCCCAGTTCGGGTCGGTCATGTCGGTGACGAGCACGTCGCCGGGCTGCACCGTGTCCATGTCGGCCAGCGAGGTCACGATGCGCACCGGCCCGGTGCCGATCTTCTGGCCGATCGCTCGGCCCTCGGCCAGCACAGGCCCCTTGCCCTTGAGGCTGTAGCGATGCTCGACCTGCTGCCCTGCCTGGCTCTTGACCGTCTCAGGCCGGGCTTGCAGGATGTACAGACGCCCGTCACCGCCGTCCTTGCCCCACTCGATGTCCATCGGGCGGCCGTAGTGCTGCTCGATCACGAGCGCGTAGCGCGCGAGCTCGACGATGTCGTCATCGCCGAGCGAGTAGCGGTTGCGAAGCTCGGTGGAGTTGTCCACCGTGCGCACGAGCCGACCGCCCGGCACGCGTTCGGCGTCAGGGGCGAACTCCATGCGGATGAGCTTGGAGCCCAGGCTGCGGCGGATGATGGGCAACTTGCCGGCGCGCAGTGCCGGCTTGTGGACGTAGAACTCGTCCGGGTTCACGGCGCCCTGCACCACCGTCTCGCCCAGCCCGTAGCTCGAGGTGATGAACACCACATCGCTGAAGCCGCTCTCGGTGTCGATCGTGAACATCACGCCGGCCGCGCCGAGGTCGGAGCGGACCATGCGCTGCACACCGGCCGACAGCGCGACGACGTCGTGCGCGAAACCCTTGTGCACGCGGTAGCTGATCGCGCGGTCGTTGTAGAGCGAGGCGAAGACCTCCTTCATCCGGTGCAGCACGTCGTCGATGCCGCGCACGTTGAGAAAGGTCTCCTGCTGACCGGCGAAGGAGGCGTCGGGCAGGTCCTCCGCCGTGGCGGAGGAACGCACCGCGTACGAGCCGCCTTCGCCGCCCTCCTCCAGGCCTGCGAACCCGGCGCGGATCGCCGCCTCCAGGTCGGCCGGAAAGGAAGCGGCCGTGACCCAGCCACGGATTTCGGCTCCAGCTTCGGCCAGCGCGCGCACGTCGTCGGTGTCGAGGCTGGCGAGACGGTCCGAGATGCGCTGCGCGAGCCCACCCTCCTGCAGGAAGCGCCTGAAGGCGTGCGCCGTGGTGGCGAACCCGCCGGGCACGCGCACGCCGGAGGCCGACAGCTGACTGATCATCTCGCCGAGGGAGGCGTTCTTGCCACCCACCACCTCGACGTCGGACATCCTCAGGCGCTCGAAGGGCACGACCAGGGCGGTCGCCAACTCGGGGGAAGACATGGGAAAACTCCTTGATGACATGGATCGGGGTAGCCTCCGCGCGCGGGCTGCAGGGCCAGCAGGGCCTCTGGCTGTTGTTGTGGGCGCATGGCGCAGCCTGGGCGGGCGGGGGAAGGAAGGGGAGCGGGGGGGCGGATCTGCGCGCATGCCAGCGGCCGCGCGACGTGACTTTGCCGATTCTAGGGATGAATCCCTATGATGCAGGGGGTCTTGAAGCAGGAATTGAGCCATGCCCCACCGCACCGTGTTCTTCGTCTCCGACGGCACCGGGATCACCGCCGAGACCTTCGGCAATTCGATCCTGGCCCAGTTCTCGATGCGCCCGCGCCACGTGCGCCGGCCCTTCGTCGACAGTGTCGACAAGGCCTGGGCGGTGCGGCGCGAGATCGACGAGACCGCCGATCGCGAGGGCGCGCGGCCCATCGTGTTCATCACCCTGGTCAACGAGGAGGTGCGCGACGTGATCGCCCGACGCGACGCGCGCGGTCTCGTGCTCGACATGATCCGCACCTTCGTCGAGCCGCTGGAGGCCGAGCTCGGCATGAAGAGCAACCACCGGGTCGGTCGATTCTCCGACGCAGCGAAGAGCCCGGAGTATGACGACCGCATTGCCGCGATCAACTTCTCCCTCGCCCACGACGACGGGCAGTCGGCGCGCAACCTGGAGGATGCCGACGTCATCCTGGTCGGCGTCAGCCGCTGCGGCAAGACGCCCACGAGCCTGTACCTGGCGATGCAGCACGGCATCAAGGCGGCCAACTACCCGTTGATCCCCGAAGATTTCGAGCGCAACCGCCTGCCCGCGCCGCTGACGCCGCATCGCGCCAAGTGCTTCGGCCTGACCATCGATCCCGAACGCCTGGCGCAGGTGCGCCACGAGCGCCGCCCGGGCAGCACCTATGCCTCGCTGCTCAACTGCCGCCAGGAGGTGCGTGCCGCCGAGACGATGATGCGGCGCGAAGGGATCAGTTGGCTGTCGTCCACGCACAAGTCGATCGAGGAGATCGCGACCACGATCCTGCGCGACATCCGACCCGACCGACTCGTGTATTGAGGTCGCCTGCTGGCGCGGAGCCGGCGGGGGAGGCAGCGCAAGGTGTGCGTGGGCGGCACGCCGCGTTCGAGCATCAAGTCGATCAGGCCGCGCGCCTGGGGGTCGAGCATCGCCATGTTCTTGGAATCGGGGCAGCGCGGGAGCGTACCGACAGGCGCCTGGCACGCCTCCCGCCCCCCGCTACGATACGGGCGCCACGCAGTCCACACCGCGGCGGCGCCGATGCGCGCGCCGCCGCCCGTGAGCCCTGCGAGGTCAAGTTCCGGAGCCTGCCGCGCCATGCCTGCCGCCAACCCGCCCCCTGCCGCTGCCTGCCCTTGCGGTCTGCCTGCTCCCTACGGGCAATGCTGTGGCCGGTGGCACACGGGTCCCCTGCACCTGGCTGCACCCGACGCGGCCACGCTGATGCGCTCGCGCTACAGCGCCTACGTGCTCGGGCTGCGCGACTACATCCTCGACACCTGGCACCCGCGCACGCGCCCTGCCGCGATCGCCCCCGATCCCCCCGGCCTGCGCTGGCTGGGCCTGGAGGTGCGACGGCACACACCCGGTGACGCCGACCACGCCGACGTGGAGTTCGTCGCCCGCAGCAAGCTCGCAGGCCGGGCGCAGCGACTCCACGAGACCAGCCGCTTCGAACGCGTCGCGGGACGCTGGTACTACGTCGACGGCCGTATCGACTGAGCGGCCGGGAGTCTTTCGAAGTGCCCGCGAGGGCCGCAAGGCCCGGAGTGCGGGCGGAAGACCCGGCCGTCCACTGCCGCGCCGTTGGAACTTGCGGGCCGTTGGCGTCGCGCCGCGGCTACTCCGCCGCCGCCCGCCGCAAGGTCTCGACCACCGGGCGCTCGAGCACGCCCCGCAAACCCCACCAACCCGCGGCCAGCGCCAGCAACGCGCCAGCGGCGCTGCCAGCCAGGGGCACCCAGGGCGACGGGTTCCAGGCAAATTCGAAGGCATAGCGCGCCAGCGCCCAGCCCACGGCCACGGCGGCCAGTGTGGCCAGAAAGCCGGCCAATGCACCCACGCCCAGCAACTCGGCGCGCTGCACCTGGGCCAGCAGCGCGCGCCCGGCACCCATGGCGCGCATCAGCGCGTACTCGCGCTCACGCGCCTCGCGCGTGGCGGTGACCGCGGCGAACAGCACCACGAGCCCGGCCGCAAGCGTGAAACCGAAGAGGAATTCCACCGCGCGGACGACCTGGTCGAGCACGCGCTGCACCTGCGCAATCGAGGCCGAGACATCGACATTGGTGACGTTCGGGAAGGCGCGGCTGAGCGCGTTGTCGAAGCCGCGCGTCGGCGGCGCACGGAAGGCGGTGATCCAGGTCACCGGGGCGTCGGCCATGGCCGAGCGCGGGAACAGGACGAAGAAATTGACCCGCATCGAGCCCCAGTCGACCTTGCGCAGACTGGTGATGCGGCCCTCCTGCATGACGCCGGCCATGTCGAAGGCCAGGCGGTCGCCGAGCTTCAGCCCGAGGGTCTGCGCCAGACCTTCCTCCACGCTCAGGCCGTCGCCCTCCTCGGCGGTCCACTTGCCCGCGACGACCGGGTTGCCCGGCGGCAAGGTGGCGGTGTGGCTCAGATTGAACTCGCGCTCGACCAGGCGCTGTGCCCGCTCACCCTCGAAGCGCTCGGCCACGACGGGCTGGCCGTTGATCGCCACCAGACGGCCCCGGATCATCGGGTACCAGTCATAGCGCGCGACGCCGGCATCGACCAGGACCTTGCGGAAGGCCTCGGTCTGGTCGGGCTGGATGTTGATGACGAACCGGTCCGGCGCGTCGGGCGGCGTCGCGCGGCGCCAGCTGGAGATCAGGTCGGTGCGCAGCAACACCAGCAGCACGAGCGCAAGCAGGCCCACGGCCAGCGCCGAGACCTGCAGCACCGCGTAGGCAGGACGCGCCGTGACCTGGCGCGTGGCGAGCAGCAGCCAGCGCGGCGCCCCCACCTCCGGCACGAGGCGGCGCAGCGCCTGCACCCCCACCCAAGCCAGTCCGGCGAACAGCGCGAGCGCCAGGGCGAAGCCGCCCACCGCGATCGCGCCGAGCTTGATGTCGGCCGCCACCGCGAGCAGCAGTCCGGAGAAGCCGGTCACGCCCGCGCCCAGCACCACCAGCGACGCCGCCTTGGGCATGCCGACGTCGCGCCGCAGCACACGCAGCGGCGGCACGCGCGACAGCTGCAATACCGGCGGCAGGCCGAAGCTCAGCAGCAAGGCCATGCCCACGCCCAGACCGAACAGCGCCGGCCAGAGGCTCACCGCAGGCAGCGCCGACTGCACCAGCCCGGCCAGCAGGAGCACGAACACATGGTGCACGGCCCAACCCATCAACACCCCTGCCAGGCTCGCCACCAACCCGACGGCAAGAAACTCGATCGCGTAGGCGCCGGCGATGCGGCGCTGCGCCAGGCCCAGCACGCGCAGCATCGCGCAGTCGTCGAGGTGCCGGCTGGCAAAGTCGCGCGCGCCGATGCCCACCGCCACGGCGGCAAGCAAGGCCGCAAGCAGCGCCACCAGGTTCAGGAACTTCTCCGCCCGGTCCAGCGTCTGCCGCATCTCGGGCCGGCCGGCCTCGAGCGACTCCACGCGCACGCCGCGCAAAGGCGCAGCCGTAATCCGGGCCTCGACCTCGCGCACGAAGCGCGCCACGGCAGCGTCCGGTCCGGCCACCGCCAGGCGCCAGTTGATGCGGCTGGCCGGTTGCACCAGGCCGGTGGCGTCCAGATCGTCTCGGTGCAGCATCACGCGCGGCGCGAAACTCATGAAGCCGGCGCCGCGGTCGGGCTCGATCACGATCAGTCGCGCGATCCTCAGCGTGCTGTCGCCGAGCAACAGGCGGTCGCCGAGCGCGAGTCCGAGCGAATCCAGCAACTGCGGGTCGACCCAGGCCGTGCCCCGCGCGGGCACGCCGGCGGCCGGCTGCGCGGGGCCGTCGGCAGCATCGCGCACCTGCAGCGTGCCGCGCAAGGGGTAGCCGTCGCTGACGGCCTTGACCGCGACCAGGCGCGCCGCACCGCCCTTGTCCTCGGGCGCCCGGCCCATGCTCGGGAAGCTCGCCGTCGTGGCCACTTGGAGCCCGAGCGCCTGCGCCCGCGCCAGCACCTCGCCCGGCGCCGGCTTGTCGCTCGAGACGATGGCGTCGCCACCGAGCAACTGGCGCGCGTCGCGCGCGAGCCCGGCGTTGATGCGGTCGGCGAAGAAGGCCACCGCGCTGAGCGCGGCCACGGCCAGCATCACGGCCAGCGCCAGCAGCCGCAGCTCACCGGCCTGGAAGTCACGCCAGGTCTGGCGCAAGGCCAGCCGCCACAGCGAGGGGGGACGGGTGGGCGGACAGGCGGAGGGGTTCGGTTTCACGGGAGTCACCTGACGCAAGAAGCGTCGAAGGTACACGAGGGCGCTGTCAGCGGCCCGCGCAGGGTCATCGCAAGGCGGCGGTCGTGACGGTTGAGCGAGTTCCCGTCGTCTGCGATCGCTGCGCCACGACGCCCCGCATCCTGGCGAGAAGCGCAGCCACGGCTCTGATCACGGCGAGATTTGCGACCGTGAGCGAGGGGTCTCCGCGCGCAAGGCGGGGATCGGGAGAAGACTGCGCCCCTCTCAGCCGCCCGCGACCGCGGCGCTGAAGACATCGCGCAGGCGCGCGGTCCAGGCCGCCTTCTGCGCCGCGGGCACGAAGCTCGCCTCGAAACTGTTCTGCGCCAGCTGCCAGGCCTCGCGCGCGCCGAGCTGCGGCAGCGCCTCGAAGGTTTTGAGGAAGTTATCAGCGATATAGCCACCGAAGTAAGCAGGATCGTCGCTGTTGACGGTGGCGCACAGACCTTCGGCCAGCAGCTGCGGCAGGTTGTGCTGCGCCAGCGAGGGGAACACGCACAGCCTCACGTTCGACAGCGGGCACACCGTCAGCGGCACGCGCTCACGCGCCAGGCGCTGCGTGAGCGCCGGGCTGTCGGTGCAGCGCACGCCATGATCGATGCGTTCGACCTTGAGCACGTCGAGCGCGGTCTCGATGTAGGCCGGCGGCCCCTCCTCCCCGGCATGCGCCACCACGTGCAGGCCGAGCGCGCGGCAGCGCGCGAAGACGCGCGCGAATTTCTCCGGGGGGTGGCCACGCTCGCTGCTGTCGAGTCCGACGCCGATGAAGTGATGCCGGTGCACAAGGGCCTGCTCCAGCGTGGCGAAGGCCTCATCCTCGCTGAGGTGGCGCAAAAAGCACAGGATCAGCTGCGCGCTGATGCCGAACTCGGCGTGTGCGCGCCGACAGGCGTGGGACAAGCCCACCACCACGGCTTCCATCGGCACGCCGCGCATGGTGTGCGTCTGCGGGTCGAAGAAGATCTCCGCGTGCACCACACCGTCGGCCGCGGCGCGCTCCAGGTAGGCCCAGGCGAGGTCGAAGAAGTCGGCCTCCTTCAGCAGCACGCTGGCGCCGGCGTAGTAGATGTCGAGAAAGCTCTGCAGGTCGGTGAAGGCGTAGGCCGCGCGCAGCGCCTCGACACTGGCGTGGGGCAGCGCCACGCCGTTGCGCCGCGCCAGCCGGAAGATCAGCTCAGGCTCGAGCGAGCCCTCGATGTGCAGGTGCAACTCGGCCTTGGGCATCGCGCGCAGCAGCGCCGGCAGCCGCGAGCGCGGGATGGCGTCGAAGTCGATCGGGGGCGCTTGGTCGTTCACGGCGAGGGCTCCTCAGGCATGGTCGCGTTGAGCATGCCATGCGCGGCCGGCGCGGGCAACGCGCAGCGACAAGCCCGCGTCAGCAGACGCCGTAGCCGATGCCGCAGGCCTTCAGGTAACGCCTGTAGGCGGCGCTGAGGCGGTCGGCTGCACCCATGGCCTCACCACCGGACAGCGGCAGGCGTTTGGGCTGCTGCGATTCGAGCACGGGCTGGTCCTGGGAAAAGATCGTGACCTGGAAGTCGAGCAGGGCCTGGGCCGGCGTGTCCTCGTCGGTCGTGTACTGCGCAAACCACAGCCGGCAGCTTTCCGGCGTCGTCGGGCAGGCCCAGATCGTGTAGCTGTCCTCGGGCCCGCCGGCCTGCCCGCGCTTGGTCAGCAGCGCCGCATACGGGCTCAGCACCTCGTAGCGGTACTCGACCCAGTCGCCGCCCGCGGAGGTGGCCGAGGCGCGCGGCTGCCAAGCCCGGTAGCACTCGATCACAGGCCGGCCATCGGCCGTGTGCGTGACCTCGTAAGGCGGCACCTCGGGGTGCTGCGCATCGCCGAGCCACCCTTCATGCACGAAGGCGAAGTGCGAGGTGTCGAGGAAGTTCTCGACCGCGCGCGGCGCGCTGGTCGCGGTGTCGAAGGGCCCGTAGACCAGCCGCCGCGGCGCCACGCTGGGAAGTGCCGGCAAAGGATGCGAAGCCCCACCTGCGTCCGCCCAGAGCAGCCCGTGCGCCTCGCGCAAGGGCAGGCACTCAACGCTGCTGGAGTCGGGCGGTGTGAACCCGGGCTGGGCCGGGACCGCGACACACCGGCCCGCTGCATCGAAGCGCCAGCCGTGGTACGGACACTGCAGTGCGCCACCATGCAGCCGCCCCATCGACAGGCGCGCACCCCTGTGCGAGCACTGGTCAGCCAGCAGCGAGGGCCGGCCCTGGGCGTCGCGCCAAAGCACGAGCCGACGGTCGAACAACTGGAGCGCCACGGGCCCGTCACGCGCGTCATCGGCCAGCGCAACCGGCCACCACCATGCAGCTTCCTTCAACACGCCCTCCTGGAAATCCGGCCAGCAGCCCGGACGATGCAGCCGACCACCCTGCCGAGGCAGCGTGGCCGCACCATTCTCGGCGCGACGCCGCAGCAAAACCTTGCTTCAGATGAAACGCCGCCCGGCACAGGGCACGGGCGGCGTTCCAAGGGTTCGCTCGGACCCAGGCGGCCGCAATGCCGCCGTGGGCCGGTTTCAGGTATTTACTTGCCGGACGGAACCTTGCCCTCGACGCCCTTGACGTAGAAGTCGATCTTGTCCCTCCACTCCTGGTCGCCCTTCTGGTCCTTGGGCAGACGGACCTTGCCGGTGTTGTCGGTGATCGGGCCGGTGAAGACCTCGAAGCTGCCGTCCTTCAGGCCCGCCTTGATCTCCTCGACGCGCTTCTTCGCGTCTTCGGGCACGACGTCGTTGATCTTGACCAGATCGTTCAGGCCTTCCTTGACCCCCCAAACCGTACGCTCGGTCTTCCAGGTGCCGGCCTTCACTTCCTCGATGGCCTTGATGTAGTACGGGGCCCAGTTGACGATCGCCGAGGCCAGGTGAGCCTTCGGGCCGAAGGCGCTCATGTCGCTGTCCCAGCCGAAGGCGTACTTGCCATTCTTCTCGGCCGTCTGCAGCACCGCGGTGGAGTCCGTGTTCTGCAGCAGCACGTCGGCCTTGGCATTGATCAGGCTCTGCGCGGCTTCGCTTTCCTTGGGCGGGTCGAACCAGGTGTTGACCCACACCACCTTGGTGCGGATCTTCGGGTTCACGCTTTGCGCGCCGAGAGTGAAGGCATTGATGTTGCGCAGCACCTCGGGAATCGGGAACGAGCCGACAAAGCCCAGCACATTGGTCTTCGTCATCTTGCCGGCGATGACCCCGGCCATGTAGGTGTCCTGGTAGAAGCTGGCGTCGTAGATGCGCATGTTGGGCGCGGTCTTGTAGCCGGTGGCGTGCTCGAACTTGACGTCCGGGAACTCACCGGCCACCTTCAGCATCGCGTCCATGTAGCCGAAGGACGTGGCGAAGATGATCTTGTTGCCCTGCTGCGCGAGATCGCGGATGACACGCTCGGCGTCAGCGCCCTCGGGCACCTTCTCGACGAAGGTGGTCTTGATGGCGTCGCCAAACTTGGCCTCGACGGCCTTGCGTCCCAGGTCGTGCGCGAAGGACCAGCCGGCATCACCGACCGGGCCGACGTAGATCCACGCTGCCTTCAGCGGCTCGGGCTTGGCGGGAGCCGATGCCACCGGGGCAGGAGCGGGCGCCTCCTTCTTGCCGCAGGCAGCGAGGAAAGCCGTGGCGGCCAGTGCGGTCAGGCCCGCCATCTGGACGAGGCGGCGCTTGGTCAAGTCGGTCATGAACGGATCTCCAGGAGGGTTGAGAAAGGGAAATCGAACGCCGGACAGGCGGCTGGCCAGCCCAGAACGCAGAAACAAAACGCAAATTATGTGCCCGAAACAACGCCCGGTTCAGCGACACGGCGACAAGACCCCCCGGTTGCGCCGCTCTGGGGGCGCAGCCGCCCCTCGCGGGCCGGCGCCCACCCGTTCATCCGCCCGGGTGGAAGGGACGCCCCAGCGAGGCCGGCATGTTGATGCGGATCCACAAGGGGTTGCGGCTGATCAGCGCCAGCACGACGATGGTGGCCAGGTAGGGCAGCATGGCCAGCAGCTGGCTGGCGATCTGAACCCCCATGCCCTGCAGCGTGAACTGCAGCATCGTCACCCCGCCGAAGAGGTAGGCGCCCAGCAGCACCCGACCCGGGCGCCAGGTCGCGAACGTCGTCAGCGCAAGAGCGATCCAGCCCCGACCGGCCACCAGCCCCTCGACCCACATCGGTGCATAGACCACCGACAGGAAGGCCCCGCCCACGCCGCACAGCGCGCCGCCGGCCACCACCGCGGCCAGCCGGATCCAGCGCACCGGGTAGCCCAGCGCGTGCGCCGATTCGGGTGACTCGCCCACCGAGCGCAGCACCAGGCCGGCGCGCGTGCGGTAGAGGAACCAGGCACAGAGCAGCACCAGGGCCACCGTCGCGTAGGCCATCGGGTGCTGCTTGAAGAAGGCATCGCCGAAGAAAGGCAGATCCGCCAGAACCGGCACCTCGTAGGCCATCTGGTCCTCGAGCTTCTTGCCGGTGTAGGCCTGGCCGATGAAGGCCGACAGGCCGGCACCGAACAGCGACAGCGCCAGGCCGGTGGCGTACTGGTTGGTGTTGAGCCAGATCACCAGCACGCCGAACACCGCCGCCGCCACGCCACCGACGAGCGCGCCGACACCGAAGGCCAGCAGGTCGCTGCCGGTGGCCAGCGCGGCGGCGAAGCCCGCCACGGCGGCCATCAGCATCATCCCCTCGGCGCCCAGGTTCAGCACGCCCGCCTTCTCGTTGAGCAGCAGGCCCAGGCCGGCCAGGGCCACCGTCGTGCCCGAAGCGATGGTGGCCGCCAGCAGCAGCGCGAACTCGTTCACTGGACGGCCCCCCTGGAAGGCATGCGCCGGCCTTGCCAGCGCAGGCGGTAGGCGATCAGCGTGTCGCAGGCCAGCAGCAGGAAAAGCAGCAGGCCCTGGAACACCCCGGTCAACGCGTTGGGCAGCCCGATGCGCGACTGCGCGAGCTCGCCGCCGATCAGCAGCATCGACAGCAGGATGCCCGCCAGCAGGATGCCCACCGGGTGCAGGCGACCGACGAAGGCGACGATGATCGCGGTGAAGCCGTAGCCGGTGGAGACATGCGGCGTCAGCTGGCGCAGCGGCCCGGCAGCCTCCATCGCGCCGGCCAGCCCGGCCATGCCGCCGGAGACCAGCAGCGCCGTCCACAGCGCGCTGCGCGACGAGAAGCCCGCATAACGCGCCGCCGCCGGCGCCAGCCCCCCCACCTGCAGCTGGTAGCCGCGCCAGGAGCGGAACAGGAAGAACCAGAACACGACGACGGCCACCAGCGCCACCACCGCGCCCCAGTGCAGGCGCATGCCGCGCGCGATCGGCAGCAGCCAGGTGCTGGGGTCGAAGCTCGGCGTCTGCGGGAAGTTGAAACCCTTGGGGTCCTTCCAGGGGCCGAACACCAGGTAGTTCAGCAGCTGCTGCGCCACGTAGACCAGCATCAGGCTGACCAGGATCTCGCTGGCGTTGAAGCGGTCGCGCAGCAAGGCCGTCAACCCCGCCCACAGCATGCCGCCCAGCACGCCGGCGGCCAGCACCAGCGGCGCATAGGCGCCACGCGGCCCGGTGAAGCCGGCCTCGGCCAGCCACAGCGCCATGCCGCCGCCGGCGATCGCGCCCAGCAGCAACTGGCCTTCGGCGCCGATGTTCCAGACATTGCTGCGGTAGCACACCGCCAGGCCCAGCGCGCACAGCACCAGCGGGGTGGCCTTCAGCAGCACCTCGGTCACCGGCCGCAGGCCGTTCAGCGGCTCGACGAAGAACATGGCCAGGCCGCGCACCGGGTCCTTGCCGAGTGCGACGAACAGCAGCGCCGCGATGGCCGCGGTCAGCGCCAGCGCGATCAGCGGCGAGGCCAGCGACATCGCCATCGAGGGCTGGGCACGGGGTTCGAGGCGCAGCATCGGTCTGGGATCCTGGTTCTTCGTCAGTTCGTCGCAGGCGCGGCGGCCGAAGGCGCTGCGTCCCACAGCCCCGACATCCACAGCCCGATCTGCTCGACCGTGGCCTGCGCCACCGGCACCGAGGGTGACAGGCGCCCGCGCGCGATCACGTGCAGGCGGTCGCTCAGCTCGAACAGCTCCTCGAGCTCCTCGCTGACGACGAGCACGGCGCAGCCGGCGTCACGCAGCGCCAGCAGCTCGGCACGGATCTGGCTGGCAGCGCCGACATCCACGCCCCAGGTCGGCTGCGAGACGACGAGCACACGCGGCCGGGCATCGATCTCGCGCCCGACGATGAACTTCTGCAGGTTGCCGCCCGACAGCGAGCGCGCCGCCGCCTGCGGCCCGCCGGCCTTGACCTTGAAGCGCTCGATCAGCGCGGCGGCCTGCGTGCGCATCGCGCCGGTGCGCAGCCAGCCGGCGCGGCCGAGTGCCTCGCTGCGCGTCAGCAGCGTGTTGTGCGCCAGGCTCATCGTCGGCACGGCGCCACGGCCCAGGCGCTCCTCGGGCACGAAGTGCAGGCCCTGGGCGCGCCGCGCGCGCGGGCCGGCACGGCCCACCGGCGCGCCGAACAGGCGCACCGCATCGGGGTCGGCACGCACATCCTCGCCCGACAGCGCGGCCATCAGCTCCTGCTGGCCATTGCCCGAGACCCCGGCGATGCCGACGATCTCGCCGCAGCGCAGTTGCAGGTTCACCCCGTCGAGCGCGGTGCCGAAGGGCGAATCGCTGGCCAGCGTCAGCCCGCTCACCTCCAGCGCCAGCTCGCCCGGGGCCGAAGGGCGGTGCTGCAGCGGCGGGGGCTCGGCACCGATCATCAGGCGCGACAGGCTGGCGTTGGTCTGCTGGGTCGGATCGACCTCGCCGGTGACGCGCCCGCCGCGCAGCACCGTGCAGTGGTGGCACAGCGCGCGGATCTCGTCGAGCTTGTGGCTGATGTAGAGAATGGAGCAGCCGCTGGCGGCGAGCTGGCGCAGCGTCACGAAGAGCTTGTCGACCGCCTGCGGCGTGAGCACCGAGGTCGGTTCGTCCAGGATCAGCAGCTGCGGGCCGGTCAGCAGCGCGCGCACGATCTCCACGCGCTGGCGCTCGCCCACCGACAGCGAGTGCACCGGGCGCTGCGCGTCGACCTCGAGCCCGTAGCTGCCGGCGACCTCGACGATGCGGCGGCTGACCTCGGACAGCGACAGCGAGCGGTCGAGTCCGAGCCAGACGTTCTCGGCCACGGTCAGCGTGTCGAACAGGCTGAAGTGCTGGTAGACCATGCTGATGCCCAGCGCCCGCGCCGCCGCGGGGCTGGCCACCTGCACCGGCTGGCCGTTGAAGCGCACCGCGCCCTCGTCGGGCCGCACCGCACCGTAGATGATCTTCATCAGCGTGCTCTTGCCCGCGCCGTTCTCACCGAGCACGGCGTGGATCTCGCCGGGCTTGACGCGCAGGCTCACGCGGTCATTGGCCTTGACCGCGGGATATTGCTTGCTGATGTTCTCGAGTTCGAGCCGGTACATGAGGAACTGGGGGACGGGATGGCCGCGTTCAAGACGGAGCGTAACCTGCCGCGGGCATCCGCCGACCGGCGACCCGGGTTTCCACGAGGTCGCGCTCGTCGCCGGAGGTGATCCACGCGAAAAGCCTGTCATGCAAGTCCCGCGCCACCTGCTGACGCCGCCGCGCGGCCGGGGTGCTCGCCCAGCGCCAAACGCACAGGTCGGCCGTGGCGCCGACCTCGAGCGAGCCGATCTCGTGCCCCAGCGTCAGCGCCCGTGCCGCGCCGCGCGTGGCCGCATGCAGCAGCGCATGGGCCGTCACACGCCGTCCGGCACAGGCCTGCACCTTGTAGGCGTCCAGCAGCGTGCGGCGCATCGACAGGCTGGTGCCGCCGCCGACATCGCTGGCGATGCTGACGGCCACGCCGGCCTGGCGCGCCGCCGCCCAGTCGAACAGGCCGCTGCCGAGGAAGAGGTTGGAACTCGGACAGAAGGCGATCTGCGCCCCGGCCGCGGCCAGGCGCGCGCGGTCCTCGGCGTCGAGCCAGATGCCGTGGGCCAGGATGGCGCGCTCGTTCAACAGGCCGAAGCGCTCGTAGACGTCGAGGTAGCTGCGCGCGGCGGGGAAGAGCTCGCGCACCCAGCGCACCTCGTCGACGTTCTCGGCCACATGGGTCTGCAGGTACAGGCCGGGGTGCTCGGCCAGCAGCCGGCCGGCCATCGCCAATTGCGCGTCGGTGGAGGTGGGCGCGAAGCGCGGCGTCACCGCGTAGGCGATGCGGCCGCGGCCATGCCAGCGCTCGATCAGCACGCGGCAGTCGCGCTCGGCGCCGTCGACGTCGTCGCACAGCGCCGGCGGCGCGTGGCGGTCCATCAGGATCTTGCCGCCCACCAGCCGCATGCCGCGAGCATGCGCAGCCTCGAAAAGCGCATGCGCCGAGACCGCGTGCACGCTCGGAAACACGCAGGCCGAGGTGGTGCCATGGGCCAGCAACGCGTCGGTGAAGAGCTCGGCCGTGCGGCGCGCGTGCTCGGCGTCGGCCATGCGCTGCTCGGCCGGGAAGGTGTGCGTGGCCAGCCAGTCCAGCAGCTGCGTGCCCCAGGCCCCGATGACGTCGAGCTGGGCGCTGTGCACATGGGTGTCGACGAAGCCAGGCAGCACGAGGCAGCCGCGGTGATCGACCCGCTCCCAGCCCTCGGACGGGGCCTCGGTCTGGGCGCCGACGATGCGGCCGTCCTCGATGAGCAGCCAGTGATCAGGACGCCAGCGCACGCCATCGGCATCGGGCACGTCCAGGGCCGGATCGGCGGTGTAGTCCAGCAGGTCGCCGCGCAGCGCCATGCGTGCGGGCAAGGCGGTGGGCCCCGCAGCGTCAAGCACGAGGTCTTTCGATGAGGTCACCATGGCTGCAGGGGATGGCGTCTTGCCGCTGGGCCTGTTGTGCGTGAGCTCAGGGCGCCACCGCGCCTTGGGCACGGGGCGCTGCGGCCGAGCCGTCGGCGGCCAGCTCGCGCGCGACGTCGCGCACCTGCTCGCGCACCCAACGCCAGGCCGGCGCCGCGTGCGTGCGGTCGTGCCAGAGCTGGTAGTAGCTCATCGGTGGGAATTCCACGGGGCACGGCACGATCTGCAGCACCGGGCTGCCCGGCGCCGCAGCCAGGGGCCCGGGCGGCAGGGCGCAGAAGCGCTCACAGAAGCGCCGTCCGGTCGTCAGCACCAGCCGGGTGCGCGCGACCATGGCGGGGATGAGGCTGAAGTGGGCTGCGCGCACGGCCAGGCGGCGGCGCAGGCCACGCGCCTGCAGGTGCTCATCGATCACGCCGGGCGCGCCCGCGTGCAGCGGCGTGGGCGCCACATGCTCGGCCTGCAGGTAGCGTTCCAGCGTCCATGCCCGCGGTTGGCGAGCGGCCGGGTGGTCAGCGGCCACCAGGCAGACGACCTCGTCAGTCGTCAGCCGTCCCAGATGGAGTTCGCCCGGCGGTTGCAACCAGTTGCCGACGACGAGATCGACCTCGCCCGCCGCGAGCTTGCGCCGGTAGTCGAACTCGGCCGACAGCGGGTGCAGTTCCACCTGCAGGCCCGGCGCCGCCGACTTCAGCCGCGCCACCAGACCGGGCAGGAACCAGGGGTCGAGGTAGTCGCTCGCGGCAATACGCACGCTCATGGTGCTCGACGCGGGCTCGAAGGCGCCGCTGCGCTGGGCGGGGGAGAACAGACGCTCGGCCTCGCGCAGCAGACGCTGCGCCGGCTCCAGCAGCCCGAGCGCGGTGTCGGTGGGCGCCAGCCCGCGGCCCGACCGCACCAGCAGCGGGTCACCCGTCAGCGCGCGAAGACGACGCAATTGCGCGCTCACCACCGGCTGCGAACTGTGCAGGCGCACGGCCGCGCGCGAAACGCTGCGTTCAGAAACCACCGTGTGCAGAACCTTGACCAGATGAAGGTCGATGTTCGGTGAAGAATCCGGTCCTGGCATAAGCGACCGATTATCTATACCTTCTGCATACGCGCATGCCAAGCCACGGCACCATGCCCTATCTTCCGATCATGCAAACACGACCGATACGCTTCGTGCACCGGGGGCAGGTGCGTGAGGTTCGCGACGCCGCGCCCACCCGCACCGTGCTCGACTGGTTGCGCGAGGACGCCCGCTGCACCGGCACCAAGGAAGGCTGCGGCGAAGGCGACTGCGGCGCCTGCACCGTCATCGTCGCCGAACTGGTCGATGCGGCACCCGCAGAGAGCCAAAGCGCCACCGCTCACGCGGCCTCTGCGCCCACCTGTCCGGCCTCAGGCGCGCGCGCGGGCGGGCTGCGCCTGCGGCCGGTCAACAGCTGCATCCGCTTCCTGCCCACGCTGGACGGCAAGGCCCTGCTGACGGTCGAGGACCTGGGCGGCCCAGACGCGCCGCACCCGGTGCAGCAGGCCATGATCGAGTGCCATGGCTCGCAGTGCGGCTTCTGCACCCCGGGCTTCGTCATGACCCTGGCGGCCACCTACGAGTCGCACCAGCAGGCCGCCTCCAGGCCCACGCGCCAGCAACTGGCCGACGACCTGGCCGGCAACCTGTGCCGCTGCACCGGCTACCGCCCGATCCTGGCGGCCGGGCAGCGCATGTTCGAGCTGCCCCCGCGCCGGCTGGACACCGCGCCCATCGAGGCCCAGTTGCGGGCGCTGCAGGCCGACCCGCCCCTGCACTACGCCGCCCCCAACCCGGGGTTCGGCGGGCGCGTGGACCGCTTCGATGCGCCGCGCGACGCGGCAGCGCTGGCGTCGATGCGCCTGGAGCGGCCGCAGGCCCGCCTGCTGGCGGGCTCGACCGACGTCGGGCTGTGGGTGACCAAGCAGTTTCGCGACCTCGGCGACATCCTCTACTTGGGCGAGGCGCAGGACTTGCGCCACTGTGCCTGGGTGGACACCGGTGATGGCAGTCGCACGCTGCGCATCGGCGCGGCCGTGCCGCTGGAGGACGCCTGGTCGTCGATCGCCACGCGCTGGCCCGACCTGCGCGAGGTGGGGCTGCGCTTCGCCGGCCCGCCGGTGCGCCACGCGGGCACGCTGGTGGGCAACCTGGCCAACGGCTCGCCCATCGGCGACAGCGCGCCGGTGCTGATGGCACTGGACGCCCGGCTCGTGCTGCGCAGGGGCCCGGCGCAGCGCACCGTCGCGCTGGACGAGTTCTACCTGGACTACATGCGCAACCGGCTCGAACCCGGTGAGTTCGTCGAGGCGGTGGAACTGCCCGACACCCCGCCGCCGGCCGACGCAGTGCGCCACCTGCGCGCCTTCAAGATCAGCAAGCGCTTCGACTGCGACATCTCGGCCTTGTGCGGCGGCTTCGCGCTGACGCTGAACGGATCGCGCATCACCGACGTGCGGCTGGCCTTGGGCGGCATGGCAGCGGTGGTGCGGCGCGCCGTCGGCGCCGAGGCCGCCCTGCGCGGTGCCGAATGGAACGAGACCACTCTTCAGCGCGCGCAGCAGGCCCTGGACGCGGACTTCACCCCGCTGACGGACTTGCGCGCGAGCGCCGACTACCGGCGTCAGGTCGCGCGCAGCCTGTTGCGCCGCTTGTGGCTGGAAACCCGTCCGGGCGATGCGCTGCCGGCCTCGGCCACGAGCGTGTGGGCCCGGGATGCTGCAGAGACCGGCCGGAAGGAGGCGCTGCGATGAACCAAGGCGTTGAAGCTGCGCCCCAGACACCTGAGCCTGTCGAGCGGGCGCCCTGGGGTGTGGTCGGCCGTGCGCTGGCGCACGAATCGGCACACCTGCACGTGGCCGGCGCGGCCGCCTACACCGACGACCTGCCCGAGCTGGCCGGAACGCTGCACTGCGCCCTCGGGCTGTCGCCCGTGGCGCACGGCACGCTGCGCGGCGTCGACGTCGACGCGCTGCGCGCCCTGCCCGGCGTCGTCGACGTGCTGACCGCGCGCGACATCCCCGGCGTCAACGACTGCGGCCCCATCGTCCACGACGACCCGGTGCTCGCCGACGGCACCGTGCACTACCTCGGACAGCCGGTCTTCGCCGTGATCGCGACCACCCGCGACCTCGCCAGGCGCGCCGCGGCGCGCGCGCGCGACGTGCTGCGCATCGACCCCCTGCCTGCGGTGCTCACCCCCCGCGAGGCGCACGAGCGCGGGCAGCATCTGGGCACGCCGATGGCGCTGGCGCGCGAATCCGCGCCGGGCGGCACGCGACGCGCCATCGACAGCGCGCCGCACCGCCGCCGCGGCAGCTTCGTGCTCGGCGGGCAGGAGCAGTTCTACCTGGAGGGCCAGATCTGCTGCGCCGTGCCGCTGGAAGACGGCGCGATGAAGGTCCACAGCTCGACCCAACACCCGAGCGAGATGCAGCATGTGGTCGCGCACGCCTTGCGGCTGCCGGCACACAAGGTGCAGGTGGAGTGCAGGCGCATGGGCGGCGGCTTTGGCGGCAAGGAGTCGCAGTCGGCGCTGTTCTGCGCCGTCGCGGCCGTGGCAGCGCGGCGGCTCGTCCGCCCGGTCAAGCTGCGCGTGGACCGGGACGACGACTTCATGATCACCGGCCGGCGCCACGGCTTCGAGTTCGACTACGAGGTCGGCTACGACGAGGCGGGTCGCATCCTCGGCGCCGAGGTGCTGATGATCTGCAATGCGGGCTTCTCCACCGACCTCTCGCCGGCGGTGCTGACGCGCGCCATCTGCCACTTCGACAACGCCTACTGGCTGCCCGAGGTCTCGATACGCGGCGTGCTCGTGCGCACGAACACACAGAGCAACACCGCCTTCCGCGGCTTCGGCGGCCCGCAGGGCGCGCTGGCGATCGAGGTCATCGTCGACGAGATCGCGCGCGCGCTCGGCCGCGACGCGCTCGAGGTGCGGCGCACGAACTACTACGCCGAGAAGCCCGGCGCGGGCTGCGACGTCACGCCCTACCGCCAGCCCGTGGCGGACAACGTCATCCACGCGCTGACCGACGAACTCGAGCGCACGAGCGACTACCGCGCGCGCCGCGAGGCCGTGGCGCGCTTCAACGCCTCGAGTCCGGTGCTGAAGAAGGGCCTCGCGCTGACGCCGGTGAAGTTCGGCATCTCCTTCAACGTCAGCCACTTCAACCAGGCCGGGGCGCTGGTGCACGTGTACACCGACGGCTCGGTGCTGGTGAACCACGGCGGCACCGAGATGGGCCAGGGCCTGAACACCAAGGTGGCCCAGGTGGTGGCGCACGAACTCGGGCTGCCGCTGCAGCGGGTGCGCTGCACGGCCACCGACACGAGCAAGGTCGCCAACACCTCGGCCACTGCGGCCTCCACCGGCAGCGACCTCAACGGCAAGGCGGCGCAGGCTGCGGCGCGCCAGGTGCGAGAGCGGCTCGCGGCGTTCTGGGTCGCAAGCCTCGCGCCGGCCGCGCAGGCGCAGGCCGAGGACGTCGTCTTCGCCGACGGCGAGCTGCGCTGCGGCCCGCACGGGGCGCGCTTCGACGACATCGTGGCCCAGGCCTACCTGGCGCGGGTGCAGCTGTGGAGCGATGGCTACTACGCCACGCCCGGTCTGCACTGGGACCGCGCCACGCTCACCGGACACCCTTTCCACTACTTCGCCTACGGCGCGGCGGTCAGCGAGGTGCTGGTGGACACGCTGACGGGGGAGATGCGGCTGCTGCGCGCCGACCTGCTGCATGACGTGGGGCGCTCGCTGAACCCGGCCATCGACATCGGACAGGTCGAGGGCGCCTATGTGCAGGGCCTGGGCTGGCTGACCTGCGAGGAACTGGTCTGGCACCCCAAGACCGGCGCCTTGCTGACGCATGCGCCCAGCACCTACAAGATCCCGACGGCCAACGACGTGCCGGCGGATTTCCGCACCGCCCTCTTCGACCAGCCCTGCGCCGTCGACAGCATCCACCGCAGCAAGGCCGTGGGCGAGCCGCCGCTGTTGCTGGCTTTCTCGGCCTTCCTCGCCGTCCGCGACGCGGTCTCGGCCGCCGGCGGGCACCGCTCCCATCCGCCGCTGACGGCGCCCGCCACGCCCGAGGCCGTGTTGCGGGCCGTGAATGCGGTGGTGTAAGGGGTGCGCACGGGCTGGCGAAGGCAGGCGCGGACCTCGCAGGGCGTCGGGCGCGACCACCCGTGCGGCGGCCCATGCTCGCGGGAGCAGGCCCCGGCGGGCGTGCAGCGCCTCGTCCACACCGGGCCGCGGAGCCGCCGCGTCGGCGAACGCGGGTGGGGCCTGCGCCCTGACGACCACGCCCGGCGCCCTGCCGGCATGTTGGCCGGCAGTCGTTCGTCAGCACATCGGCCCTGACCGCGGCCTTCGAAATGCCTTCATCCCGCCCGAGCGCTGACGACCCTCGCACCACAGCCCGCGCCGCCCTGGCCCGCGGCGAGGCTGCTGTGGTGGTCGAGGTCGTGCTGGCACGCGGCTCGGTGCCGCGGGGGCGGGGAACGCGCATGCTCGTCACGGCTGCGGCCGTGGCAGGAACGATCGGCGGCGGGCACCTGGAGTTGAAGGCGATCGAGTCGGCACGGCGCCGGCTGCAGCGCCCCTGCGGCCCGGACACCGGGCAGACCTCCCGGCCTGCGCAGGCGCTTGTCGACACCGAGCATTTCCCGCTCGGCCCGGCGCTGGGCCAGTGCTGCGGCGGCGCGGTGACCCTGCGCTACCTGACGCTGGACGCCGCACTGCTGGCGGCCTGGCCCGACCTGCCGCCGCGATTCCATCTGCAACTCTACGGCGCAGGACACGTGGGCCGCGCCCTGGTGCAGGTGCTGCGCGGCGTGCCCTGCGCCGTGCAGTGGATCGACGAGCGGGAAGATCAATTCCCGCCGCCGGACCCCGGCGAGGACAGCGGTGGCGGCGGCACGGCGCGCATCGAGCGGGTCTGCGTCGAACCCGTCGAGGCCGAGGTCGCCGCCGCGCCGCCCGGTGCGAGCTTTCTCGTGCTGACGCACAGCCACGACCTGGACCTGCGCATCTGCGAAGCCATCCTGCGGCGCGGCGACTTCGGCTTCCTCGGCCTGATCGGCAGCCGCACCAAGCGCGCCCGCTTCGTCAGCCGCCTGACCCAACGCGGCCTGCCCGCGGCCCTGGTCGAGCGCATCGCCTGCCCGATCGGCCTGCCCGGCCTCGAAGGCAAGGAACCGGGCGTGATCGCGGTGGCGGCGGTGGCGCAGTTGCTGGCGTTGCATCCCGAGCCGCAGGCGGATCGCGCCTGAGGTCGTCGATGCACACGTCGACACCGACCTCGTCAGGGTCGCACTGCGAAGCCCGCGCGGAGCATCGGCCGCCCGGGACCTCGCGGCTCTGGATGGACAGGTAAACAACCTACCGGTCAGGGAACTCGGTTACCGGCGCACGAAGCAGTGCGCCCGATGGAAGCGCCCCCAAAGGCTCGGCCGCTCACCCCTGGGGCACGACCGCCGTCACCTCGATCTCCACCTGCGCCCGGTCCTCGATCAGCGCGGCCACCTGGACCGCGGTCATCGCGATCGAGTACACGCCGATCAGCTCGCGGAAGACCGCGCCGATCTCGCGCGCGCGCTTGAGGTACTCACGCTTGTCGACCAGGTACCAGGTCATGCGGGTGATGTGCTGGGGGCCGGCGCCGGCTTCGGCCAGCACCGCACGCACGTTCAGCAGGGCCTGGCGCACCTGGGCGACCAGGTCGTCGCTGTCGAAGGCGCACTGCGCGTTCCAGCCGATCTGGCCGGCCACGAAGACCTGCCGGCCTTCGGCGGCCACGCCGTTGGCATAGCCCTTGGGAGCCGTCCATCCGGCGGGCTGAAGAACTTTCATCGCATGTGTCTTTCAATCAGAGAGCTTGCACAGGCCGCCCACGCGGCTCCAAACGGTCGGGCACCTCAAGCACGTAGCTTGAAGCGCTGCAGCTTGCCGGTCTCGGTGCGCGGCAGGCTGTCGCGGAACTCCACCGCGCGCGGGTACTTGTAGGGCGCGATCGTCTGCTTGACGAAGTCCTGCAGCGCCCTGACCATGGCCTCGTCGGCGGCCTGACCCGGGCGCAGCACGACGAAGGCCTTGACGATCTGGCCGCGGTCGGCGTCGGCCACGCCGATCACGCCGCACTCGGCCACGGCCGGGTGCAGCAGCAGCGCCGACTCGACTTCGGGGCCGGCGATGTTGTAGCCGCCGGAGATGATCATGTCGTCGGTGCGCGCCTGGTAGACGTAATGCCCGTCGGCATCGACCAGGTAGGCGTCGCCCGTGAGGTTCCAGCCCCGCTGCACGTATTGCGCCTGGCGCGGATCGTCCAGGTACTTGCAGCCGGTCGGGCCCTTGACCGCCAGGCGGCCGACGCTGCCGCGGGGCAGTTCCTTGAACTCGTCGTCGACGATGCAGGCCCGGTAGCCCGGTACCGGCACCCCGGTCGCGCCGGGCTTGGCGCTCGCCTCGTCGGCCGAGATGAAGATGTGGAACATCTCGGTCGAGCCGATGCCGTCGATGATCTCGATGCCGGTGGCCTCGCGCCACATCGCGCGCGTGGCCGCGGGCAGGGCCTCGCCGGCGCTCACGCACTTGCGCAAGCTGGAAAGCGCCCCCAGCGCCGGGCCGCGCCCGGCCTGCCCCCCGAGGGGGTCGGGAGCACCTGGGGCGGCCTCGCGTTCTCCCGACCGATCGTGCTGCGCCACCGCTGCGGCCATCGCCCGGTATGAGGTGGGCGCGGTGAACAGCACACTGGCGCGGTGCTGTTCGATTGCCGCCGGCAGCGCGTCGGGCGTGGCCTTCTCGAGCAGCACCGTGGCCGCGCCGATGGACAGCGGGAACAGCAGCAGCCCCCCGAGCCCGAAGGTGAAGGCCAGCGGCGGGCTGCCGATGAAGACATCGTCGGCCGTGGCGCGCAGCACGTGCGGCGGCCAGCAGGCGCAGGCGGCCAGCAGGTCGCGGTGGAAGTGCATGGCCGCCTTGGGCTGCCCGGTGGTGCCCGAGGTGAAGGCCATCAGGCAGACGTCGTCGGCCGCGCTGTCGAAGGGCTCGAAATCCGCCTGCTTCGCGCCGGCCGCCTGCTCCAGCGCCGAGCCCGGGCCGCCGTTGAAGTGCAGCACGGTGCGCAGCGTCGGGCACTGCGCGCGCGCCTGCTCGAGCTCGCCGGCCAGGCGCGCGTCGCACAGCGCGTGGCTGATCTGCGCCTTGTCGACGATGGTGATCAGCTCCTTGGCGCGCAACAGCGGCATGGTGCCCACCGCAATGCCACCGGCCTTGATCACGGCCAGGAAGCAGGCCGCCAGCATGGGACTGTTGGCGCCGCGCAGCAGCACCCGATTGCCGGGCACGAGGCCCAGGTCCTCCACGAGGACGCGTGCGATGCGGTCGGTCTGGTCCTTCAGCTCGGCGTAGGTCCAGACGCTGCCGTCGGCGCCGATCAGGCAGCGCCGCGCGCCCTCCCCTTGGGCGACGCGGTCGTCCAGCAGAGCCACCGCCGCGTTCAGGCGCCGCGGGAACTGCAGCTCGGGCCGCTCGAACAGGAACTCAGGCAGGTCCGGCGGCGCCGGCAGGCGGTCGCGCGCAAAGGTGTCGACAGGGGGCGCCATGCAAGCCTCTCGTGAGTACGCCCACAGGAACGGGCGACGATTTACTTTATAACTAAACTATTTCCTGTGGCAGCCCCATGACACCCGGATCGACCCTGATACCCTGCGCAGGGACGTCGCTCCAGGGGCATTCAGGGCCAGGGCCACCACCCCGGAACGAGCCTGCCGAGCCGCCGCATCACCGCCCACGGAGGACCTGAGGATCTTGGACACCGCCCTGCCCCGTCTGTGGGACATCTCGCCACCCGTGCACGAAGGCTCGCCCGTCTTCCCCGGCGACACGCCCTACGCCCAGACCTGGAGCTGGACGATCGGCCCCGGCTGCCCTGTCAATGTGGCCACCTTGTCGCTCAGCCCGCACGTGGGCGCGCACGCCGACGCGCCGCGGCACTACGACGCCGACGGCGCCTGCGCCGGCGCCTTGCCGCTGGAGCCCTACCTCGGCCCCTGCCGTGTCGTCCATGCGCTGGGCGCCCACCCACTCGTCACCTGGGAGCATGTCGCCGCCGGGCTTCAGGGCCGCGGCCCGCTGCCGCCGCGGGTGCTGGTGCGCACCTACCACCAGCACCCTGCCGACCGCTGGGACCCCAACCTGGCCGGCCTGGACCCTGCGCTCGTCGAGCGTCTGGCCGACCTCGGCGTGACACTCGTGGGCATCGACACCGCAAGCATTGATCCAGCCTCCAGCAAGGACCTGCCCAGCCACCAGACCGTGCGCCGACGCGGTCTGCGGGTGCTGGAGAACCTCCTGCTCGACGCCGTGCCCGAGGGCGACTACGAACTGATCGCATTGCCGCTGAAGCTGATGCAGGCAGATGCCTCGCCGGTGCGCGCGGTGCTGCGCACCTTGCCGACGAACGCCACCCCACCGGAGGCCCGATGACCCTGACCCGTGACGACTGCGCCGCGCTCGACCGCGCAGACCCGCTGGCGCCGCTGCGCGAGCAGTTCCATGTGCCCGAGGGCCTGGTCTACCTCGACGGCAATTCGCTTGGCCCGCTGCCGCGCACCGCGCCTGCGCGCGTGGCCGAGGTGATGGAGCAGGAGTGGGGCCAGGGCCTGATCCGCAGCTGGAACAGCGCCGGCTGGATGACGCTGCCGCAGCGCGTGGGCGACAAGATCGCGCGCCTGGTGGGCGCCGGCCCGGGCGAGCTCGTCGTCGCCGACTCGACCTCGGTCAACCTGTACAAGGCGCTGAGCGCGGCGCTGCAGCTTGCGACCGAGTCCGCAGACGCCGCACCGGCCCGGCGGGTCATCGTCTCGGAACGCGACAACTTCCCGACCGACCTGTACATGGCCGAGTCGCTGGCGCGCGAGCACGGCGGCCGGCTCGAACTGCTGGACGCCGCCGACATTCCCGCCCGGCTGGCGGATGGAAACGGGCACGACGTCGCCATCCTGCTGCTGACGCACGTGAACTTCCGCACCGGACGGATCCATGACATGGCCGCGCTGACGCAGGCGGCGCACGCGGCCGGCGCGCTCACGGTGTGGGACCTCGCCCACACCGCCGGCGCGCTGCCGGTGGACCTCACCGCGGCGCAGGCCGACTTCGCGGTGGGCTGCGGCTACAAATACCTCAACGGCGGCCCGGGAGCGCCGGCCTTCGTCTGGGTGCGGCCCGCGCTCGTCAATCGGGCCTCGCAGCCCTTGGCGGGCTGGATCGGCCACGCCGCGCCCTTCGAGTTCACGCCCGGCTACCGCCCGGCCGCGGGCATCGCGCGCTATTTGTGTGGCACCCCGCCCATCCTGGCCGTGGCGGCGCTCGAGTGCGGCGTGGACACCGTCCTCGCGGCCGAGCCCCTGGGCGGGATGGCGGCCCTGCGCGCGAAGTCGCTCGAACTGACGCGGCTGTTCGCGCGGCTCGTGCGCGAGCGCTGCGCCGGGCATGGCCTGCGCATCGTCTCTCCCGACGAAGATGCTCGGCGCGGCAGCCAGGTGAGCCTGGCGCGTGACGAGGGCGCCTACGCCATCGTCCGGGCCCTGATCGAGCGCGGCGTGATCGGCGACTTCCGCGCTCCCGACGTGCTGCGCTTCGGCTTCACGCCGCTGTACCTGCGCCACGTCGACGTCTGGGACGCGGCCGAGCAGCTGCGCGAGGTGCTGGACAGCGGCCAATGGCGCGAGCCGCGCTTTCACCAACGACAACAGGTGACCTGATGGGCTGCCCCTACGGACACGGCGCGTCCGATGCGCCTGAGGACGACGAAGGCGAACACCCCAAGGAGACGTCGGGAACCACCCCGCCAGCTCCAGCCGCCGGTATGGCGAGGACGGGCTCGACCGCGGCTGCGCCCCTGCACGCCGCCATCGCCGAGGGCGCCAAGACCGACTTCTCGCGCGACATGAGCTACGGCGACTATCTGCGCCTGGACCAGGTGCTGAACGCCCAGCACCCGCTGTCGCCCGACCACAACGAGATGCTCTTCATCATCCAGCACCAGACGAGCGAGCTGTGGATGAAGCTGATGCTGCACGAGCTGCAGGCCGCCATCGGCGCGGTCGCGCGCGACGAGCTGCCCGCGGCCTTCAAGATGCTGGCGCGCGTGAGCCGCATCATGGAGCAGCTCGTCCACGCCTGGGACGTGCTGGCGACGATGACGCCGCCGGAATACAGCGCGATCCGCGGCTACCTCGCCAACTCCAGCGGCTTCCAGAGCTGGCAGTACCGCTGCATCGAGTTCGCGCTCGGCAACAAGAAGGCGGCGATGCTGAAGCCGCACGCGCACCGGCCGGACCTGCTGGCGCGCGTTCAATCGGCCTATGAGGCGCCCTCGCTGTACGACGCGAGCCTGCGCCTGCTGGCCCGGCGCGGCCTGCCGGTGCCGGCCAGCCACGTGCAGCGCGACTGGCGCGAGCCCTACCCCGCCAGCGACGGCGTCGAGCAGGCCTGGCTCGTCGTCTACCGAGACCCCTCCCGCCACTGGGATCTCTACCAGCTCGGCGAGGAACTCACCGACCTCGAGGACGCCTTCCGCCTGTGGCGCTTTCGCCACCTCACCACGGTCGAGCGCGTGATCGGCTTCAAGCGCGGCACCGGCGGCACCAGCGGCGTGGGCTACCTGCGCAAGATGCTCGACGTCGTGCTCTTCCCAGAGATCTGGAAGCTCAGGACGGACCTGTAGCCGGCGGCGCCTCGATCAAGGCGCGCACTGCGGCGGGCAGCGGCACCGACTTCTGTGCCGCGTGGTCGACCCACACGATGCGCGCTCCACCCTCGGCATAGCGCACGCCCGGCTGGTCGGTGCGCTCGAGCGTGATCCAGGTGTCGAAGCTGCTGCGACCCACCTCCCCGACGTAGTGCCGCGCCAGGACGTCGCCCGGGTACTCGATCTGCCGCAGGAAGTTGCAGAAGGCGTTGACGATGACCGGGCCCTGCGGCCCCGGGGGCGCCACCCGGGTGAAGATCCATTCAAGCCGCACGATCTCCATGTAGCGGAAGTAGACCGTGTTGTTGACATGGCCCATGGCGTCCATGTCGCCCCAGCGCACCGGGATGACCATCTCGTAGACGAGCCTGCGCGACTGCGGCCCGGGCAACTCGAAGCGCAGGCCGCTCACTGTTGCACTCCCAACTCGCCGAACAGCCGCGCAACGCTGGTCTCCAGGGCTTCAATGCGGGCGTGGGCGCGGGCCAGCTCCGCCTTCAATGCCGCCAGTTCGGATGCCGCCACGCTGGGTGAGGCCCCCGCGCCAACCGTGTCGCTTGCCGCCGCCGGCAGCCCGGCGTCACCGCACAACAGGTGCGCCCAGCGCGACTCGCGCTCGCCAGGTCCACGGGCCAGGCGCAGCACACGGGGCGGGTCCTTCTCGGCCAGCTCGACGAGGAAAGCCTCGACCGAGGAGATGTCGGCAAAACGATGCAGGCGCTCGCAGTTGATGCGCAACTCGGCGACCGTCTGCGGCCCGCGCAGCATCAGCACCGCCAGGAGCGCCACCGCCTGGCTCGGCACGCCCAGTCGACGCCCCATGTTGTGCTCGAAACGCACGACGCGGCTGCCGCTGCCCTCGAAGGCCAGGCTCAGCGCCTTCAAGCCGTCGACGGCCGTCAGAACCTCGGCCTCGGAGGCCTCGATCACCGGCGCGCGCGCCGTCTTCTGGTTGCAACCGGCCACCAGAGCGTTCAGCGACAGCGGGTAGGTGTCGGGGACGGTGTGCTGTTTTTCCACCAGGACGCCCAGCACTCGGGCTTCGAGCGGTGTCAGCGGGCGCAATGGGGCGATCACCATGGCGGGCTCAGACCGCATGGCCGTCATCGGCCTGGATGATGGCGCCGTTGATGAAGTGGCTCTCGTTGGCGCACAGCATCATCAGCGTCGTGTCGAGGTCCTGCGGGTGCCCCACGCGCTTGCGCGGCAGCATCTGCACGAGCTTCTGGCCAGCCTCGGTCTGCCAGTGGCGGTGGTTGATCTCGGTGTCGATGTAGCCCGGGCAGATGGCGTTGACGTTGATGCCGAAGCGGCCCCACTCGTGCGCCATCGCCCGCGTCATGTGGATCATCGCCGCCTTGCTCATCGCATACAGCCCGATCTGGCTGAGCACGCGCAGGCCGGCCATCGAGGCGATGTTGACGATGCGCCCGCCCACGAAGGTGCCCGGCGCGGCGCCGCGGGCGCGGGCGATCATGCGCTTGCCCACCTCCTGAGCCACGAAGAAGGCGCCGCGCGCGTTGGTATCCATCACGAAGGCGTAGTCCTCGGGCGTGACGTCCACCAGACGCTGTGTGGTGCTGACGCCGGAGTTGTTGACCAGGATGTCGATCGTGCCGACCTCGGTCTCGGCGTGGGCGACGGCGGCGCGGATGCTGTCGATGTCGGTGACGTCGAGGCTGACGCAATGGGCGTCACCGCCAGCAGCCTCGATCTCGGCACGCAGCGTCGTCAGGCGCTCGGTACGGCGGGCGGCCAGCACCACGGCAGCGCCGGCGCGGGCCAGCGTGCGCGCGAACTGCGCCCCGAGGCCGCTGGACGCACCGGTCACGAAGGCCACACGGCCCGAAAGGTCGATCTCGTAGGCCATCGCTCGGCCCCTCCTGCAAGGTCTGGTGTGAGTGCGGCGAAGATAGCACGGCACCTAGAATCCCCAGCCAGCGACGACAGTCACGGAGAGGGAAGATGAGCCCGCAGGAGATCCTCGAACAGTTCGGCCCGCGCGAGTCGATGGAATACGACGTCGTCGTCGTCGGCGCCGGCCCGGCCGGCCTGAGCACGGCGATCCGGCTGAAACAGCTGAACCCCGAGGCCTCCGTCGTCGTCCTCGAGAAGGGCTCCGAGCCCGGGGCACACATCCTGTCCGGCGCCGTGATGGACCCGCGCGCGATCACCGAGCTCTTCCCCGACTGGAAGGAGCGCGGCGCGCCGCTGAACCAGCCGGTCACCGCCGACGAGGTGCTGTTCCTGGACGAGACACGCGCGCGCCGCACGCCCGACTGGCTGGTGCCTGACTGCCTGCACAACGAGGGCAACTTCGTCATCAGCCTGGGCTCGGTGACGAAGTGGCTGGGCGAGCAGGCCGAGGCCCTGGGCGTGGAGATCTTCCCCGGCTTCACCGCCGCGGAGGTGCTTTACGACGACACGGGCGCGGTGCGCGGTGTGGCCACCGGCAACCTGGGCATCGGCAAGGACGGCCAGCCGCACGATGGCTTCCAGCTCGGCATGGAGCTGCTGGGCAAGTACACGGTCTTCGCCGAGGGCGCGCGCGGCCATCTGGGCAAGCAGCTGATCGCGCGTTTCGGCCTCGACGAGGGCCGCGACCCGCAGAGCTACGCCATCGGCGTCAAGGAGCTGTGGGAGATCGACCCCGCCAAGGCGCGCCCGGGCCTGGTCGTGCACACCGCCGGCTGGCCGATGGACGAGCACACCTACGGCGGCGGCTTCCTCTACCACCTCGAGGGCAACAAGGTCACGCTGGGCTTCGTCACCGGGCTCGACTACCAGAACCCCTGGATCAGCCCCTTCGAGGAGATGCAGCGCTGGAAGACGCACCCGGCCATCCGCGCCCACCTCGAAGGCGGCAAGCGCATCGGCTACGGCGCGCGCGCCATCACCGCCGGCGGCCTATTGAGCCTGCCCAAACTGGTCTTCCCCGGCGGCGCGCTCGTGGGCTGCGACGCCGGCACGCTGAACGCGGCGCGCATCAAGGGCAGCCACGCCGCCATCAAGACCGGCATGCTCGCGGCCGAGGCCATCGCCCCGGCGCTGGCCGCCGGGCGCCAGCGCGACGAGCTCACCGCCTACCCCGAGGCCTTCGAGCGCAGCTGGCTGCACGAGGAGCTGAACGCCAGCCGCAACTTCAAGCAGTGGTTCAAGAAGGGCAACACGGTGGGCGCGGTGATGACCGGCGTCGAGCAGTGGCTGCTGCCCAAGCTCGGCGTCAAGAGCCCGCCCTGGACCGTGCACCGCCACACGCCTGACCACGCGCGGATGCACGCCGCGAGCCAGGTGGCGCCCATCGCTTACCCCAAGCCCGACGGCAAGCTGACCTTCGACCGCCTGAGCTCGGTGTTCATCAGCAACACCAACCACGAGGAGAACCAGCCCGCCCACCTGACGCTGAAGGACGCGTCGGTGCCGGCGGCCATCAACCTGGCGCGCTACGCCGGTCCCGAGAGCCGCTACTGCCCGGCCGGCGTCTACGAATACGTCAAGAACGACGACGGCAGCGACCGACTGCAGATCAACGCGCAGAACTGCGTGCACTGCAAGACCTGCGACATCAAGGACCCGACGCAGAACATCGTCTGGGTCACGCCCGAGGGCGGCGGGGGCCCGAACTACGCGGGGATGTGAGGCGCGCGCTTCGCCCGGCGCCTGGCGGCCTTGGCATGGGACAGTGCGATGCCCGACCCAGCGCGGTCGGGGTTAGAGACGAGATACCCCCTCACCGCTCCATCCACCGCTGCACCAGCCGCACGAAGTAGCTGGCGCCAATCGGGATGATGGCGTCGTTGAAGTCGAACGAGGTGTTGTGCACGATGCACGGGCCCGGGCCGTGGTCGGGCAGGCGGTGGGCGCCGTCGCCGTTGCCGATGAAGGCGTAGCAGCCCGGGCGCACCTTCAGCGTGTGGGCGAAGTCCTCGGCGCCCATGACGGCCGGGAAGTTGTCGTCCACGGCCTCGTCACCGACGATCTCGCGCATCACCCGCGCGGCGAAGCGCGTCTCCTCGGGGTGGTTGACCAGCGGCGGCGAGGCACGGCGGAAGAAGACCTCGGCCGTGCAGCCGTGCGCGTGGGCGATCCCCTCGGCCAGGCGACGCAGGCCGGATTCGATCGCATCGGTGGCCTTCTCGGAGAAGGTGCGCGCGGTGCCGCCGACCACCGCGATGTCGGGGATCACGTTGGGCGCGTCCGAGCCCTGCAGCTGGGTCACGGCCAGGATGGCGCGCTCGGTGGACGGGATCACCCGCGGCACCAGGCCCTGCAGCTGCTGCGCCAGGTCGATCACCGCACCCACCGGGTCGATGCCGGTGTGGGGCATCGAGGCATGCGTGCCGCGCCCGCGCAGCGTCACGCGCCAGGTGTTGCTGGAGGCCATTAGCGCCCCCGGGTTGACGGCGAACTGCCCGGGCACTCCCTTTCCGCCGATCGAGAAGTTGTGCAGCGCGAACACGGCGTCGCAAGGGAAGCGCTCGAACAGCCCCTCCTCGATCATCTTCAGCGCACCGGCCTTGCCCATCTCCTCGGCCGGCTGGAAGATGAAGTGCACCGTGCCGTCGAAGCCGCGCGCCTGGGCCAGGTGCCACGCAGCGGCCAGCAGCATCGTGGTGTGACCGTCGTGGCCGCAGGCGTGCATGCGCCCGTCGTGCACCGAGCGGTGCGCAAAGCGGTTGGCCTCCTGCAGCGGCAGGGCGTCCAGGTCGGCGCGCAGGCCGATGGTGCGCGCGCTGCTGCCGCAGCGCAGCACGCCCACGACCCCGGTGCCGGCGATGCCGGTGTGCACCTCCAGGCCCCACTCGCGCAGCAGGCGCGCGACGATCTCGCTGGTGCGGTGCTCCTCGAAGCCGAGCTCCGGGTGGGCGTGGATGTCGCGGCGGATGGCGGTGAAGCGCGAGAAGTCGGCGAAGGCGTCGATGGGTTTCATGGAAGGGGTCTCCTGCCTGCGTACGGTTTCGGGGTGCGGGCGTGTCAATCCAGCGCCAGCGCCGCCACGGCGCGCGCCACCCCGTCGCGGCCGAAAGGCACGCCGCAGGCGTCCAGCGCGGCCTCGATGCCGGCCAGGCAGCCGAGGATGGAGGCCGGGTTCTGGTCGCCGAGGTGGCCGATGCGGAACGCGGTGCCCGCCAGCGGGCCCAGCGCGCCGGCAAAAGCAACCTGAAAACGCTCGCGCGCGACGGCACGCAGCGCGTCGACATCGGTGCCCGGGGGTACGGTGACGGTGGTGACCGAAATCGAGCGGCTCGCCGGCTGTTCGGCGTAGAAGCCCAGCGCCCCGGCACTCGACCAGGCCTGAACCGCGGCATGGACGGCACCAGCCAGGCGGCAGTGGCGCTCGAAGACCGCCTCCAGCCCCTCACGCAGCAGCAGGCCAAGCGCCACCTCGAGCCCGGCGATCAGCGTCTGCGGCGCGGTGCCGCAGAACTTGCGGTACGAAAGATCGCTGGCGCGCCGCACCCAGTCCCAGTAATAGCGCGGCGCCGGGTTGCCGCGCGCGATCTCCATCGCCCGCGCGTTGACGCCGACGAAGCCCACGCCCGGCGGGCACATCAGCCCCTTCTGCGAGGCACCGACGACGACATCGGCGCGCAGCGCGTCCATGGCGAAGGGCGCTGCGCCCAGTGAGGCCACGACGTCGACGACGAACAGCGCCGGGTGACCGGTGGCGTCGATCGCCGCGCGCAGCGCCGCCAGGTCGCTGGTGACGCCGCTGGAGGTGTCCGTGTGGACGACGAAGACGGCCGCGATCTCGCGCGCCTTGTCGTCGCGCAGCGCCTGCGCCACCGCATCCACGTCGATGGGCTGGCGCGGCACCCAGGGTGTGCGCAGCACGCGCCGGCCCAGAGCCTCGGTCTGCACCGCCCAGGATTCCGAGAAATGCCCGGTGCCCGGTACCAGCGCCAGACCGCCCAGCGGCAGCAGGTTCTCGACCACGGCCTCCCACACGCCGTGGCCGTTGGAAGCGTACAGGAAGACCTCGCCGGCCTCGGTCTGCAGCACCTGCTTCAAGCCCTGTTCGCAGGCGGCGATCGTGCGCGCCAGGCGCGGATCGCCCAGGTCCATGGGCTGGCGGCTCATCGCCCACAGCACCTCGTCAGGTACCGGTGTCGGGCCCGGGGAGTGCAGGAAGCGGCGGCCGGGGATGCGGGGAAGATGGGAGGTGGGCGTCATACCGTCATGCTAAACGCGGTTGCGATCAGGGACTCGCCCACGAGATTCAGCACGTGCTCGACCGCCTTGAAATGGCCGGCCCGCCGTGGCCTGGGTGCCGCGGCGCAATCGGGCGGGCGCCTGGGATGGGCCGCAACTTCTCGCGGATGCAAAGCGCGACAGCCTCAGAACCATAAATCGAATTTATAGGTTTGGTCCCTGGGGCGTTGCGTCAGGAAGGCTCGCACGCCAAGAATGAGGATGTTTGCCCGACCATGGAGGCCGCCTTGCCCCTGATCCGCCGATGGACCTTCATCCTGCTCGCCATCGCATGGGCGGCTCCCGGCCCGCTCCTCGCGCAGGCCTATCCGGCGAAGCCCGTCAGGATGATCGTGGCCTTCGCGCCAGGCGGGCCGACAGATCTGCTGGCCCGAGTGCTGGCCACTGGAATGTCCAAGGCCCTGGGGCAGCAGGTGATCGTCGAGAACAAGGCCGGCGTTGGTGGCGTGCTCGGCACGCGCGAGGCCGCGAGGGCTGCAGCCGACGGCTACACGCTGCTTTTCGCTGGCGACGCGGCGCTGACGGTGCAGCCGCAACTGTCGAAGAGCGCCGGCTACGACGCGAGGAAGGACTTCACGCCGCTGCGGATCGTGGCCTCGCAGACGAACGTGCTGATGGCCCGCCGCGGCCTGGGCATTCGCGACCTGGCCGGCCTGATCGCCCAAGCCAAGGCCAAACCCGGCGCCCTCAGCTTCGGCTCGGCCGGCAACGGATCGCCGTCACACCTCGTGGGCGCCTTGTTCGAGGCCCAGGCAGGCATCGATCTGCTGCACGTGCCGTACAAAGGTGCGGCACCGGCGATGAATGACCTCTTGGGCAGCCAGATCGACCTGATGTTCGTTGGCATGCCGGTGGCGCTGCAGCAGGCCGGCCGCAAGGACCTCGTGGCCCTTGCGGTCACCGGCGACAGGCGGTCGCTGAACCTGCCCGACGTCCCCACGTTTTCCGAATCGGGGATCTCGTCGCTGGGAAGCGAGAGCGCGATCTGGTGGGCCGTCGTCGGCCCGGCCGGCCTTGCGGCCGACGTGCGCAACCGACTGGACGCCGCGCTGCAGACGGCGCTCAACGACGCGGAGGTCCGCAAGGCTCTTTCGGCGCAAGGGGTGGACATTCCGAACCTCGACGCTGCGGCCGTGGCGCACTGGATCGAGCTGAGCCAGTCGAAATGGAGCCGGCTGATCGAGGCCCGCAAGCTCCAGGTCGACTGAGCCCGCGTGATGCGTCCGAACTTCCTGATCTTCGTCACCGACCAGCACCGCGCCGACCACCTCGGCTGCTACGGCAACCCGATCGTCAGAACGCCCCATATCGACGCGCTGGCCCGGGCCGGGCAGCGCTTCGAACGGGCCTACGTCGCCACGCCCATCTGCATGCCCAACCGGGGCTCGATCATGACTGGGCGCATGCCTTCGGCCCATGGCGCACGCAGCAACGGCGTGCCGCTGCCGTTGGAGTCAGTGACTTTTGCCGACCTGCTGTCCGAGGCTGGGTATCGCACGGCGCTGATCGGCAAGAGCCACCTGCAGAACATGGAAGACAAAGCACCGCTGCTGCCTCCGCCGCAACGGCTGCCGGGCACCCAGCCTTCGCCGCGCCATCCGGAGTCGAGAAGAGAAAGAGCACCGCCGTCGGCCTACCGGCAGGAACTGCGCTCGAGCTGGCTCGATCCCACTCACAGGCTCACGCTGCCGTTCTACGGCTTCCAGGAGGTGACGCTGTGCAACCACCACGCCGACGAGTGCTTCGGCGACTGGTTGCGCTGGCTGCAGGTCGAGCACCCCGAACTCACCCGGCGGCTGGGTCGTGAACACGGCCACCGCGATCCCCGCTACGTGGCGCCTCAGGCCTGGCGCACGAACCTCGACGAGTTCAGCTACCCGACGCACTACATCGCAGAGCAGACGGCACAGTGGATCCGGACTCACGTCGAGCAACATGTCGACCAGCCCTTCGCGCTGGTGTGCTCCTTCCCAGACCCGCACCACCCCTGGACGCCCCCGGGGCGCTACTGGGACATGTACGACCCGGACGACATCGAGCTGCCCGCGAGCATGGCTTGGCGCGGTGAGCCGGCGCCGCACGTGCGCTGGCTGCTCGAGGAACGCCGCCAAGGCCAGGCCAAGGTGGACGGGCCGCGCCTGTTCGCAGCATCCGAGCGCGAGGTGCGGGAAATGATCGCGCTGACCTACGGGATGATCACCAACATCGACGATCGCGTCGGCTTGGTGATGGAGGCCCTGCGCACCAGCGGTGCCGACGACAAGACGGTCGTCGTCTTCACCTCGGACCACGGCGACCTGATGGGCGACCACGGCATCGTGCTGAAGGGGCCGCTGCACTACCAGGGGCTGATCCGCGTGCCCTTGATCTGGCGGGAGCCCGGGTCCATGCCGGCGGTGCCGCGCACCGACCTGGTGTCCTCGATCGACCTGCCGGCGACCTTGCTCACCCGCGCCGGCATCGCCCCTCCCAACGGCAACCAGGGCCGGGCGCTCGTAGGACCGCAAGGCGAGGCCCGGCCGACGCGGCGTGACGCCGTTCTGGTGGAGGAAAACCAGCAGCGCGCCTACCTGGGCTTCGACCAACCCGTGCGGGTGCGCACCTTGGTCAGCGCCTCGCACCGCCTCAGCGTGTTCGCCGAGGGCGATTGGGGCGAGCTGTACGATTTGCGCACCGATCCACACGAGGTGCACAACCTCTGGAAGGTGCCTGACGCCCAGGACCTGAAACTTGCGCTGATGCAGCGACTGACGCAGTTGATGATCGAGCACGCCGACTCAAGCCCGAACCCCACGAGCATCGCGTAGCGCACCCGGCGGGCGGAGGGTGCGGACTGCGCTACCCTCGTCACATGCACCTGCAGCACCTGCGCTACCTGCAGCTTGTCGTCGAGAAAGGCTCCTTCGCGTCAGCAGCCGAAGCCGCTGGCGTCAGCCAACCGGCGATCGCCCTGGCCATGCGCGGCCTCGAGCAGGCCTGGGGCATTGTCCTGTTCGAAAAAACCGGACGGCAGAAGACACCGACCCGCGCCGCGGTGCGGGCAGCACAGCAGGCCGGCGAACTGCTGGGCCGGATCGAGCACCTGCCAAGGACCGCCATCGAACCACCGGACGGGAGCCTGGGCCTCAGATCGTCCATGCTGCGCGTGGGCATGGCGCCCGCTGCAGCCTTGCTGTATGCACGGGCCGTCGAGGCTGCCTGGCGGCTGCACGCGCCCGACGGGTTGCTCCAGATCGTGGGAGGCAACGCGTCGGAGATGCTCACTGCGCTGCAGAACGATGGCCTCGACCTGGTGATCGCACCGCTGCCGCGCCGATACTCGGCTGCGGGCATCAAGCGCCTGACCCTGCACACGAGCACGCCGACCATCCACGCCCGCATGGGCCACCCGCTGGCCGGCGCGCGGTCGCTGCGCGACATCGCCGCAGCCGGCTGGGCCGTGACGGGTCGCGCGGGCACCGCGGGCAATGTGATCGAGGAGGCTCACCGCGTCCACCGGCTGCCGCCGCCACGCATCCTCGTCCAGTGCGGTAACTATCCGACCCTGCTCGAGCTCGTGTCGCAGACCGACCTGCTCTGCGTGGTGCCCCACCCAGTCCTGAGGCCGAGCGACGCTGCCCGCGGCGGGTTTTGCGTCGTCAAGGTGGACGAAGGTCTTCCGCTGTATGAGGTGTGCCTGTTCTGGCCGGCCACGAGGGAGCCTGGCCATGCGACGCTCATTGCCAGCCTGGTGGACCGCCTCCAGCCACCCCCCGCGGGCTGCGAGCCGCCTCCACGGGGGGTGGGCAGACCCCAGGCTTGCGTCAGAACAAGCCCACGATCCGCCCGTCGTCGTCGACGTCGATGTGCGCCGCCGAGGGCAGCGCGGGCAGGCCCGGCATGGTCATGAGGTCGCCGCAGACGAGCACCACGAACTCGGCCCCGGCGGCCAGCCGCACCTCGCGCACGTCGATCTCGTGGCCCTCGATCGCGCCGCGCTGGTTGGGGTCGGTGCCCCAGGAGTAAGGCGTCTTGGCGATGCACACCGGCAGGTGGCCGAAGCCCTGGTCCTGCAGCTTCTGCAGCTGCGCGCGCACCTTCGAGCCCGCCACCAGGCCCTTGGCGCGGTAGACGCGCCGCGCCACCGTCTCGGCCTTGTCCCACAGCGTGGCCTCGTCGGGGTAGAGGAAGGCCGGCGCGGGGTTCGGCGCGCTGGCGCAGGCCACGACGGCGCGCGCCAGTTCCTCGGCGCCGCGCCCGCCTTCGGCCCAGTGCCGGGCCACGACCATGGGCACGCCGGTGGCGGCCACGCGCTCGCGCACCATCGCCACCTCGGCGTCGGTGTCGTGCACGAAGTGGTTCAGCGCCACCACACAGGGCAGGCCGTAGACGCGGGCGACGTTGTCGACATGGCGCTCCAGCGAGGCCAGGCCCGCCGCCAGGCGGGGCAGGTCTTCCCGGGACAGCGCCTTCACGTCGGCCCCGCCCTGGTACTTCAGCGCCCGCACGCTGGCGACGATCACCGCCGCCGAGGGCCAGAGCCCGGCCTTGCGGCACTTGATGTCGAGGAACTTCTCGGCCCCCAGGTCGGCGCCGAAACCCGCCTCGGTGACCACCCAGTCGGCCAGCTGCAGGCCGGTGCGCGTGGCCATGACCGAGTTGCAGCCGTGGGCGATGTTGGCGAACGGCCCGCCGTGGATGAAGGCCGGGTTGTTCTCGAGTGTCTGCACCAGGTTGGGCTGGATCGCGTCGCGCAGCAGCGCCGCCATCGCGCCGGTGGCCTGCAGGTCGGCCGCGGTGACCGGCTTGCCGTCGAGCGAGGTGGCCACGACGATGCGCGCCAGCCGGGCCTTCAGGTCGGCCAGGCTGGTGGCCAGGCACAGGATGGCCATGATCTCGGAGGCGACGACGATGTCGAAGCCGTCCTGGCGCGGGTAGCCGTTGCCGGGCCCGCCCAGGCCGACGACGATCTCGCGCAGCGCGCGGTCGTTCATGTCGACGACGCGCTTCCAGGTGATGCGCCGCGCATCGATGCGCAGCGCGTTGCCGTGGTGGATGTGGTTGTCGACCAGCGCGGCCAGCAGGTTGTGCGCAAGCGCGATGGCCTGGAAGTCGCCGGTGAAGTGCAGGTTGATGTCCTCCATCGGCACCACCTGCGCGTGGCCGCCACCGGCCGCGCCGCCCTTCATGCCGAACACTGGCCCGAGCGAGGGCTCACGCAGGCACACCACGGCGCGCTCGCCGATGCGGTTGAGCGCATCGCCCAGGCCCACGGTCGTGGTCGTCTTGCCCTCGCCGGCGGGCGTGGGGTTGATGCCGGTGACCAGCACCAGCCGCCCCGGTGCCCGCCCCTGCAGCGTGCGCAGGTGGGCGAGCGTGATCTTGGCCTTGTGGCGCCCGTAGGCCACGAGCGCGTCCTCGGGCAGGCCGAGCCGCTCGGCGATCTCGGTGACCGGCTTCAGGGTCGCCGACTGGGCGATGTCGATGTCGCTGCGCATGGGGGCTCCTCGGGGGCTCCTGGGGTGCCGGCGGGGCGCCGGCCGGCCTTTCAGGCCTCGATCATCCCGCACTCCAGCGTGCTGCGCCGCAGCAACTCGCCGACATAGCCGGCGAAGCTGCTGCGCACCAGCAGCTCGAAGGCGTCGTCTTCGGTGCGCCACAGCCACACCGAAGCCTTGAAGAAGTGCGTGCCGGTGCAGCGCCCCACCGGGAAGACGCGCGGGTGCAGGTCCTGCGGGCAGCCCTGGGCGAGCACGTCGCGCACCAGCGCGCCGGCCAGCCGCAGCACGCAGTAGCCGCTGCTGACGTCGGTGACGGCGTGGTGGCGCGCGCCGGCAGCCGCGCGCAGCGCGCCTGCGATCGCACCCTCGGCGCCCGACTCGCCGACGACGAACCAGTCGTCGGGGCCGGCCCAGACGATGCGCCGGGCCGCATTCGACGGGCACTGTCCCGCCTGCGTCGGCAGCGGAAGGCCGACGGCCGCCGAGACGGTGTCGACGAAGCCCGTGTCGGCCGGGTCGCCGCGCAGATTGACGATGGCGCGGCTGCAGTCCCAGCGGACCTGCAGGTGGGTGTCAGCTGGCATTCTGGCGCTCCCCCTTGGTGTCGTAGAAGACCGGGCTCGAGATCACGGCCGTGCGGCTGCGGCCGTCGCTGGTGGCCACGTGCACCCGCTCGCCCAGGCGCGCATGGCCGCCGCGCACCAGGGCGAGCGCGATCGAGCGGCCCAGCGTCGGGCTCCAGTAGCTCGAGCTCACGTGACCGGCCATCGGCACCGGGCCCGGGCCCTGGGGCCAGTCGCCCATCAGCACCTGCGCGCCCTCGGGCAGCACGAAGGCCGGGTCGTCGGTCAGCAGGCCGACGAGCTGCTTGCGGTCGGCGCGCGCGGTGTCGCTGCGCGCGAGCGAACGCTTGCCCAGGCAGTCCTTGGTCTTGGCCACCATGCCGCCCAGGCCCAGGTCGATCGGCGTCACCGAGCCGTCGGTGTCCTGCCCGACGATGATGAAGCCCTTTTCGGCCCGCAGCACGTGCATGGTCTCGGTGCCGTAGGGCGTGATGCCGAACTCGGCGCCGGCCGCGTGGATGGCCTCCCAGACCTGCAGGCCGTGGGCCGCCGGCACGTTGATCTCGTAGCTGCGCTCGCCCGAGAAGCTGATGCGGAAGATCCGCGCCTTCACCCCGGCCACCGTGCCCTCGCGGTACGACATGAAGGGGAAGGCGGCGTCGTCGAAGTCGACGTCGGGGCAGATCTTCTTCAGCACCGCGCGGCTCTTCGGGCCGACCACGGCCGTGGTCGACCAGTGGTCGGTCACCGTGGTCAGGTAGACCTTCAGGTGCGGCCATTCGGTCTGCAGCCAGCGCTCCAGCCAGGCCAGCACCCGCGCCGCGCCGCCGGTGGTGGTGTGCATCAGGAAGTGGTTCTCGGCCAGGCGCACGGTGACGCCGTCGTCGAAGACCATGCCGTTCTCGTCGAGCATCAGGCCGTAGCGCGCCTTGCCGACCTCGAGCTTGCTCCAGGCGTTGGAGTAGACCCAGTTCAGCAGCGTCGCGGCGTCAGGCCCCTGGATGTCGATCTTGCCCAGCGTCGAGGCGTCCAGCGTGGCCACGGCCTCGCGCGCGGCGCGCACCTCGCGCGCCACGGCGGCGTGCAGGTCCTCGCCCGGCTTCGGGAAGTACCAGGGCCGCTTCCACTGCCCCACGTCCTCGAAGGCGGCGCCGCGGGCCACGTGCCAGGGCTGGATGCAGGTGGTGCGCACCGGGTCGAAGGTGTCGCCGAGTTCCATGCCGGCCAGCGCGCCGAAGGTCACCGGCGTGTAGTTGGGGCGGAAGGTCGTCGTGCCCACCTTCGGGATCGGCTTGCCCAGGGCCTGGGCGACGATGCCCATGCCGTTGATGTTGCCGGTCTTGCCCTGGTCGGTGCCGAAACCCATCGCGGTGTAACGCTTGACGTGCTCGATGCTCTCGAAGCCCTCGCGCACGGCCAGCAGCAGGTCGGCTGCGCAGACGTCGTTCTGGAAGTCGACGAACTGCTTGGGTGCGCGCGACGGCGGCAGCGCGTGCGGCACCAGCCACAGCGGGCGGATGGCGCCCGCCTGCGCTGCCGCAACGGCCGGCGGCTCGCCGGCCGGGCCGGTGCAGCCGCCAGCATGCGCCGTCGCCAGCCCCGCGGCCGCGCCACCGGCGGCCGCCTCGGCCAGCGTGCGCGCGCCGGCGCAGGCGCCGGCCGAGCGCTCGGACTGCGCCGGCGCGCCGGGCAGGAAGGTCGCGAGCTCGTCGCTCCACACGGCCTTGCTGCCGGCCTGCGAGTGCAGGTGGATGACGGCGCTGGCGCCGCCGCTGGTGGCCAGCAGGTCGCAGGCCAGCGTGCGGGGGGCGCCCTGCAGGCGGCCGTCGTCGGTGATCGCCTGGACGAGGGCGCCGGTGACCGCGCGGCGACCCTGGGCCTCGGTGACGACGTGGCCCGCCAGCACCTCGATGCCGGCGGCGCGCGCGCGCTCGCCCATCGAGCCGTCAGGCCGGGCGCGGGCATCGACCACCTGCACCTGCGCGCCGGCGGCCTTCAGCGCCAGCGCCGCGTCGTAGGCGCCGTCGTGGTTGGTGAAGACGACGGCCCGCCGGCCCGGCAGCACCGCGTAGCGGCGCACGTAGGTGGAGACTGCCGAGGCGAGCATCACGCCCGGCAGGTCGTTGTGGGCAAAGACCAGCGGGCGCTCGTGCGCCCCCGTGGCCAGCACCACCTGCCTGGCGCGCACCCGCCACAGCCGCTCGCGGTAGGCGGGCTGGCGCCCGCGCGGCAGGTGGTCGGCGCGCTTCTCGACCAGGGTCACGAAGTCGTGGTCGTGGTAGCCGAAGGCCGTGGTGCGCGGCAGCACGGTGACATCGGGCATCGCGGCCAGCTCGCGCGCCGTCAGCTCGGCCCACTTCGGCGCCGGCCAGCCGTCCACCGTCTCGTCGCTGGACAGCAGCCAGCCGCCGGGCTCGGACTGCTCGTCGCACAGGATCACGCGCGCCCCGGCCCGGGCCGCGGCGCGCGCCGCCGCCAGGCCGGCGATGCCGGCGCCCACCACCAGCACGTCGGCGTGGGCGTAGCGCTTGTCGTAGCGGTCGGGGTCGGGCACCTCGGGCGAGTGGCCCAGGCCGCTGGCGGCGCGGATGTGCTTCTCGAAAAAGTGCCAGGCCGCCTGCGAGGCCATGAAGGTCTTGTAATAGAAGCCGGCCGGGATCAGGCGCGAGAACCAGCCGTTGACCGCGCCGACGTCGAACTCGACGCTCGGGCTGGCGTGGATGCTGCGGGCCACCAGCCCGTCGACCAGCGCGGCCTCGGTCATCCGCACATTGGGCACGGTGCGCTCACCCTCGAACAGCTGCACCAGCGCGTTCGGCTCCTCCACGCCGGCGGCGAGCAGGCCGCGTGGGCGGTGGTACTTCCAGCTGCGCGCGACCAGGCTCTGCCCGGCCGCCAGCAGCGCCGAGGCCAGCGTGTCGCCCTCGTACCCGGTGTAGGGCCGGCCGTTGAAGCTGAACTGCAGCGGCCGGCTGCGATCGATGCGCCCGCCCTGCGGCAGGCGGCGGTTGGCGGCGGCGCTCATCGGGCGGCTCCTTCGGCGGCGGGCAGCGCGGCCGGGGTGGCCGGTGTGGCAGCCCCCTGCCCCAGCCGCGCGAAGGCCGGCGGCGGCTCGGCGCCGATCTTCCAGGTGCCGTGGAAGCGGTAGCTGACGGTGTCGCGCAGCGCGTTGAACCACTTGCCGCAGCCGCTGGCGTGGCGCCACTGCTCGTGGTGCAGGCCCTTGGGGTTCTTGCGCATGAAGACGTAGTCGCCCCACTGCTCGTCGCTCATCGCCTCGGTGGCCCCGGGCCGGGCGATGCCGCCCTCCCCGCCGTAGGCGAACTCGCTCTCGGCGCGGGGGCCGCACCAGGGACAGTCGATGATCAGCATGATGGCTTGCCCTCCCTCGTTCAGTGGGCGACGGCGGCGGCGCCGTGCTCGTCGATCAGGTGGCCGTTGTGGAAACGGTCGAGGCTGAAGGCCTCGTTCAGCGGGTGCGGGCGGTCCTGGGCCACGGTATGCGCCATCACCCAGCCCGAGCCCGGCGTGGCCTTGAAGCCGCCGGTGCCCCAGCCGCAGTTGATGTACAGGCCCTTGACCGGCGTCAGGCCGATGATCGGGCAGGCGTCGGGCGAGACGTCGACGATGCCGCCCCACTGGCGGTTCATGCGCACGCGCGAGAACAGCGGGAACAGCTCGACGATGGCCTGCAGCGTGCCTTCGATGATGGGGAAGCTGCCGCGCTGGCCGTAGCCGGTGTAGTGGTCGATGCCGGCGCCGATGACCAGGTCGCCCTTGTCGCTCTGGCTGATGTAGGCGTGGATGGCATTGCTCATCACCACGGTCGGGAAGATGGGCTTCATCGGCTCGCTGACCAGCGCCTGCAGCGGGTGGCTCTCGAGCGGCAGGCGGAAGCCCGCCAGCGAGGCCAGCACGCTGGAGTGGCCGGCGGCGACGATGGCCACCTTCTTCGTGCGGATGAAGCCGCGCGCGGTGTCCAGGCCCACCACCGCGCCGCCCTCGCGCCGGATGCCGGTGACCTCGCAGTTCTGCAGGATGTCCACGCCCAGCGCATCGGCGGCGCGCGCGAAGCCCCAGGCCACGGCATCGTGCCGGGCCACGCCGGCGCGGCGCTGGTACGAGGCGCCCAGCACCGGGTAGCGCGTGCTCAGGTTGATGAAGGGCAGCATCGCCTGGATCTGCTGCGGGCTCAGCATCTCGGCGTCGACTCCGTTCAGGCGGTTGGCGGTGACGCGGCGCTCGATGTCGCGCATGTCCTGCAGCGTGTGGCCGAGGTTCATCACCCCGCGCTGGCTGAACATGACGTTGTAGTTCAGGTCCTGGCTCAGACCCTCCCACAGCTTCATCGACTTCTCGTAAAGGTGGGTGGCCTCGTCCCACAGGTAGTTGCTGCGCACGATGGTGGTGTTGCGCGCGGTGTTGCCGCCACCCAGCCAGCCGCGCTCGACCACGGCGATGCGCCGCATGCCGTGCAGCTTGGCCAGGTAGTAGGCCGTCGCCAGGCCGTGCCCGCCGCCGCCCACCACCACGGCCTCGTACTCGCGCTGCGGCTCGGGCGCGCGCCACTGGCGCTGCCAGCCTTCGTGGTAGCCCAGCGCGTTGCGCGCCAGCGACCAGATCGAGAACTTCTGCATCCGTGCCTCCTTCAGCACTCGACGATGTTGACGGCCAGCCCGCCGCGGGCCGTCTCCTTGTACTTGGTCAGCATGTCGGCGCCGGTCTCGCGCATGGTCTTGATGACCTTGTCCAGGCTGACGTGGTGCGTGCCGTCGCCGCGCAGCGCCATGCGCGCGGCGTTGATCGCCTTGACCGAGGCGATCGCATTGCGCTCGATGCACGGGATCTGCACCAGCCCGCCCACGGGGTCGCAGGTCAGGCCCAGGTGGTGCTCCATGCCGATCTCGGCCGCGTTCTCCACCTGCTCGGGCGTGCCACCCATCACCGCGCACAGCGCGCCGGCGGCCATCGAGCAGGCCACGCCCACCTCGCCCTGGCAGCCGACCTCGGCGCCGCTGATGCTGGCGTTCTCCTTGTAGAGGATGCCGATGGCCGCGGCGGTGAGCAGGAAATCCACCACGCCGCGGTCGTGCGCCCCGGGCACGAAGCGTGCGTAGTAGTGCAGCACCGCCGGGACGATGCCGGCCGCGCCGTTGGTGGGCGCCGTGACGACGCGACCGCCGGCAGCGTTCTCCTCGTTGACGGCCAGCGCGTAGAGATTGACCCAGTCGATCACCTGCAGCGGGTCCTTCAGCGCGGCTTCAGGGTTCGACGTCAGGTCACGGTAGAGCGCCGCGGCGCGGCGGCGCACCTTGAAGCCGCCCGGCAGTACCCCCTCGGTGCGGCAGCCGCGCGTCACGCAGGCCTGCATCACCTGCCAGATCTTCATCAGCCCGGCGTCGATCTCGGCGTCGCCGCGCCAGTGGCGCTCGTTGCGCCGCATCACCTCGGCGATCGAGCAGCGCTGGGTGCGCGTCAGCTCCAGCAGCTCGGCCCCGCTGCGGAAGGGCAGCGGCAGCACCGTGGCGTCGGGCGCCACGGCCTTGTGGCGCGAGCCGTCGGCCGCGACCTCGTCGCTGACGACGAAGCCGCCGCCCACCGAGTAGTACACCCGCGCGCACAGCTCGCCGCCGTCGGCGCCGAAGGCCGCGAAACGCATGCCGTTGGCGTGGAAGGGCAGCGTCTGCCGGCGGTGGAAGACCAGGTCGGCCTTCTCGTCGAAGGCGACCGCCGGGCCCGTGCCGCCCAGCGGCAGGCGGCCGCCGCCGCGGATGGCCTCGAGCAGCGACGGCACGGCCTCTACATCGACGGTGTCGGGCTCGTGCCCGGCCAGGCCCAGCAGCACCGCCTTGTCGCTGCCATGGCCCTTGCCCGTGGCGCCGAGCGAGCCGAAGAGCTCGGCCTTGACGCGCGCCACCTGCGCCAGTTGCGCGTCGGCCGCCAGGCGCGCCGTGAACAGGCGCGCGGCCCGCATCGGGCCCACGGTGTGCGAACTGCTCGGCCCGATGCCGATCTTGAAGAGGTCGAAAACGGAAACAGCCATGGATGCGGGATGATCGGCGCGGGGGGCCGAAGCCACCTGCCTTTTTACGTCACTCTACAAGACCGATGCGACAAGCGGCGGCACGGAAGCCGCCCGACCACCGAATCGAGACCTCCAGACCGTGCTCTTCCGGAGATCGACCGATCGCACGCCCGGCTCTACTGCAGACATCCCCGTTTCAAGTCCGTCGCCCCATGTCTCCGTTCGCATCGGCAGCGGCCGCGCCATCGGCCGTCGAGACCCGGTACCGATCCAGTGACCCCCTGCAGCAGGCCATCGCCTTGAAAACAGCCGACGACGACGTACGCAGCGTCTTTTCCGCCCTGCTGCGCGAAGCCGGGCACGAAGGGTGGAAGTCGGCAGCAGCTCAGACCGAGCGGGTGACGGCCGAGCGCGCCGTGGCGAGTTGGGAGGGCTGGCTCGCGGCCCACGGCAGTTCCCGGTACGGCTTCGATCAGCAAGGCGGTTTCCTGCCCCTGCGGGGACTGGAGGGCAACCCTTCCGTTCGCCGGGGCAAGGGCTCCGACGACCTGCGGCAGGACTTCGGCCGCATCGTGCACGACGCCGTGCAGGCCGGCGCCTATGCAGCGCCCGAGGCCTGGCTGCGCAGCCTGCCGGCAGCGGACCTGGCCGCGCTGCAGCAGGTGCACCATCTGGCCGACCCGATCGAGCCCTGCACGCTGTCGAGGGAGGGTGCGCTGAACCTGCTGATGCCGCCCGCGGCCACCGTGGATCTGGACGGCAACGGCTTGACTTCGGCCGGCCGCGGGGGCTCGCTGCCCTTCCCGGACAGTCGCACTCCACCGCAGGCGGTCCGAGCCTGGGAGCAGGCCACCCGCGGGATGTCCGCCGAGGAAAAGCTGCTGCGCTCGGGCTCCATCGTCTTCCACGTCGGCCCCGAGAACATCCACCTGAACAGCCGCGGCGAATGTGTCCGGGTCTCGATGCCGGGCGACCCCGATTTCGTCAACGCGAGGGAGGCCGCCGGGTTCAGCTGGGCCGACTTCGCCGCAGGGAAGCTCGACGCCCTGGAACACTTCAAGTCGAAGATCGAGCCGGCGCAGTACGCGCGGGATCGAGCCTTCTGGTCCGCGTTCCGCGACGCGCTGCCGGAGAAGCAACCCTGAACGCCTGAAACGGGCCCCGGCGGAGCCCTCCGGCAGAGCGCCCGCAGCGACGCGCTGGCATCATCCGAGATGCGCGTGTGGCAGGCACCGGACCTGCCGGCGCGCCCCCCGTGACGCACGACGCTCCCTCACCCCAGCGCTACGGACTGCTGCTGGTGCCGCAGTTCTCGCTGATCGCGCTGGCCGCGGTCGTCGATCCGCTGCGTCTGGCCAACAGCGTGCTCGAGCGGCGCGCCTACGAATGGGTGACGATCGGCCTCGCCGGCGAGCCCGTGATCTCGAGCGACGGCATCCGCGTGGTGCCCGACGCCTCCACCGACGACGGCCTGGCCTTCGACACCGTCTTCGTCATCGGGCCGAACCCGATCCCGCGCCGGGGCTTTGCCGAGATCTCGGCCTGGCTGCGGCGCCAGGCCGCCGGCGGCGCCGCCGTGGGCGGCATCGACACCGGCGCCTATTACCTGGCGCAGGCCGGCCTGCTGAGCAACCACCGCTGCACCATCCACTGGGAGGACCGCGAGCGCCTGCTCGAGAACTTCCCGAGCCTGCAGGTGACGCAGCGCCTGTTCGAGGTCGATCGCGACCGCTACACCTGCAGCGGCGGCGTCAGTCCGCTCGACATGATGACCTGGCTGCTCAGCCGGCCGCCCGGCAACCGCGAGCTCGCCGAGCAGGTGGCGCACCTGCTGGTGGCGCAGCGTCGCGAGCCCGACGCGCTGCAGAACGTGCCGCTGCGCGACCGCTTCGCCAACGTTCCCGCGCCGCTTCTCGACGCGCTCGAGCTGATGGAGAGCAACCTCGAGGAGCCGCTGCACGTGGACGAGATCGCGCACTACCTGCGGATCTCCAGACGGACCCTCGAACGCCTGTTCGGCCTGCACCTGAAGACCACGCCTTCGCGCAAATACCTGGAGCTGCGGCTGGCGCGCGCGCGCCTGGCGGTGCTGCGAAGCCAGCGCAGCCTGGACGACATCGCGCAGTCCTTCGGCTTCGCCTCGGCGAGCCACTTCGTCGCACGCTACCGGCAGATGCACGGTTGCACCCCGGCGGCCGACCGCGCGGGACGCACTGCTTCGGAGCGCGCACCGGACTGAGGCGCATGCGCCCCCTGTGCAGCGCCGCGGGCCGGCGCTCACAAAGGCTGTGCGCGATGCACAGACCCGGTGCCGGCTACGGGTTTTCACTTAACCCAAGGATGTCGCATTCATGACATTTTTTGGCGCATTCCTGGGGGCTTGAACACGCCCTGAAATCGATCATTCGAGGCATCGCGAACTGCCCCAGCAAGGAGCCTGTCGATGATCGACAACATGCCCAGCCTGATCCGCCTGCGCAACGGCGAGAAGGTCAAGAACACCTTCCCCGTCGAGGAATACACCGCGCGGGTGGCCAAGGTGCGGCGCCACATGGCCGGGCACGGCATCGACGCGGTGCTGTTCACCTCGTACCACAACATCAACTACTACAGCGACTTCCTGTACTGCTCCTTCGGCCGCTTCTACGGCCTGGCGGTCACGCACGACAAGACGACCCTGATCGCCGCCAACATCGACGGCGCTCAGCCCTGGCGCAAGGGCGTGGCCGACGACGTGCTGACCTATACCGATTGGCAGCGCGGCAACTACTTCCGCGCCGTCGCGCAGACCCTGGCCGGCTGCCGGCGCATCGGCGTCGAGATGGACCACCTGCCGGTGGACCGCCTGAAGGCGCTGCAGGAGGCGCTGCCGGGCGTCGAGTTCATCGATGTGGCCGCGGCCTGCATGCGCATGCGCATGGTCAAGTCACCGGCCGAGATCGAGTTCATCGCCCATGGCGCGCAGGTCTGCGACATCGGCGGCGCGGCCCTCGTTGCCGCCGTCAAGGAAGGCGTGCCCGAGCACGAGGTGGCCCTGGCCTCCACCGACGCGATGGTGCGCGAGATCGGCAGGCGTTTCCCGCACACCGAGCTGATGGACACCTGGACCTGGTTCCAGAGCGGCATCAACACCGACGGCGCGCACAACCCCGTCACCACCCGACGCGTTCAGAAGGGCGACATCCTCAGCCTGAACTGCTTCTCGATGATCTCGGGCTACTACACGGCACTGGAGCGCACGCTCTTCCTCGACCACGCCAGCGATGCCCACCTCAGGCTGTGGGAGATCAACGTCAAGGTGCACGACGAGGGCAAGAAGCTGCTGAAGCCCGGCGTCAAGTGCAGCGAGGTCGCGCGCGAGCTGAACAAGATCTTCGCCGCGCACGACCTGCTGCAGTACCGAACCTTCGGCTACGGTCACTCCTTCGGCGTGCTCAGCCACTACTACGGCCGCGAGGCCGGGCTGGAACTGCGCGAGGACATCGACACCGTGCTGGAGCCGAACATGGTGATCTCGATGGAGCCGATGATCATGCTGCCTGAAGGCCTGCCGGGCGCCGGCGGCTACCGCGAGCACGACATCCTGGTCATCACGCCCGAGGGCAACCGCAACCTCACCGGCTTCCCGTACGGGCCCGAGCACAACATCATCAAGGCGTGAACACCCCGCTCGTCCAACTGCCCGAGCGGCGCAACATCGGCATGGTCTTCCAGCGCCATGTGCCGGTCGCGCACATCTGTGATCCAGCCGGGCACGCCCTTCGTGCCGATCACGAGTGCATCGATCTCGAGCCAGTGTGCCGCTGGATCACCGAGCACGGGCCCGGCACTGCGCCCACGCGGGTGCTCGAGGCGCGCGTCAGCCCAACGACTGAGGCTGAGCCTCGGCCCGCCCGCGCGCGCGCAGCTCTCGTGGGCTGCGGCCGTAGGCCTGCCGCACCGCGCGAGCGAAGTGCGCGCTGTCCTGGAACCCGCACTCCAGGCTCACCGAGCCGACTTCCAAATCGCTGTGGACGAGCAGCCAGCGCGCACGCTCCAGCCGCAGCCGCAGCCGGTAGCCGGCCGGGCTGAGACCGACGTCCTGCCGGAAGCGGCGTTCCAACTGGCGCCGCCCCAGCCCGAGCTGGTCGCACACGGCCTGCACGGCCAGCGCCTCGTGCAGACGCTGCTCGAGCAGCAGCATGGCCTTGCGCACCAGCGGGTCGCTGGCGCGCTCGGTCAGCACCTCCTCGGGCTGCAGCGCGGTGGCGGGCAGCGGCTGGTCCTCGATCAGGATGCGCAGCGCCTTGGTGGCGCTGGCGCGGGCGACCGCCTGTTCGATCAGGTGGGCCGCCAGGTGCACGACGCTGGTGCCGCCGGCGCAGGTCAGGCGCTCGCGGTCGACGACGAACATCCGGTTCGACACCACCCGGTGGCCCGGGAACTCGGCCTCGAAGTCGGCGCGGTGGAACCAGCTCACGCAGGCCAGGTGGCCGTCGAGCAGACCGGCACGGGCCAGGACGAAGGAGCCGGTGCACAGCCCCACCAGCCGCCGCCCCGCGGCCGCCGCCTCGCGCAGGAAGGCGGTGACCGCGCCCGGCACCTTCTGCCCGCCGTGCAGCAGGCCACCGACGACGACCACCACATCCCAGGCCGCCGCCTCGCCCAGCGTCGCGGTCGGCGCGACGGAACAGCCACAGCTCGAACGCACAGGCTCGCTGCCCAGGACATCCCAACGGATGAGGCGTTGCCGGCTGCGGTCACCGTCGTCTGCGGCCAGCCGCAGCGCGTCGACGAAGCCGGCGAAGGCCGTCAGCGTGAACCGCGGCGCGAGCAGGAAGGCCACGCGCAGGCGGGTGGAAGGCGCATCGCCAGATAACATGGGCGGATTTTGCTGCCGCGGCGCCCGCGCCGCAGCCCCCAGACCATGACCCACCCTCGAGCCGTTGCCCTGATGATCTTCGTCACGATGATGTGGAGCACCGGGGGCGTGGTCAGTCGACACTTCGAATCGGCAGAGGGGCCGGAGGTCACCTTCTGGCGCAGCCTGTTCGCGGCCCTGACGGTAGCAGTGTGGATGGTGATCGAGGGACGGGGGCGCGCCTTTCGTGCCCTGGCGGCGGCAGGTTCGACCGTGTGGATCAGTGGCGCGATGTGGGCCACGATGTTCACCTGCTTCACGATCGCCTTGTCGTTGACGCTGGTGGCCAACGTGTTGATCGTTCAGAGCCTGGCCCCGGTCTTCACGGCGCTGCTGGCGGGCGTGGTGCTGCGCACGCCGGTGGGCGGGCGCACCTGGGCCGCGATCATCGTTGCGGCGCTGGGCATCTGCGCGATGTATGTGTTCGATGTCTCCGGCCTCGACGGTCGGCATATGCTCGGGGTCCTGGTGTCCCTGGGCATTCCGGTGGCAGCGGCCATCAACTGGGTGGTGGTGCAGCGCGCCGGACGCGGGCCGGATCTGTCGATGGCCGTCCTGATCGGGGGCTCGATCTCGGCGCTGTGCGTGTTGCCTCTGGCCTGGCCGTTGGGCGTGAGCGGCCACGACCTCGGCCTGCTGGCCGTGCTGGGCGTGTTCCAACTCGGCATCCCCTGCGTCCTTGCGATGCGTGCCGCGCGGCACCTCAGTGCCACCGAGGCCTCGCTGCTGATCCTGCTGGAAGTGGTCTTCGGCATCCTGCTGACCTGGGCCTTTGGGGGCGAACGCCCTGGCGCAGCCACGCTGCTGGGGGGAACCGCGGTGCTGGCGGCCCTCGCCTACCACGAGTTGACGAAACCGGACAGCCGGCCTCAGGCGGCCTGAAGCTCGCCGCCGCGACGCTCGGAGCCTGGACATTTCCCGTCGTGCCCCAAAAGCACGTCAGAACGCACCATATCCGGGCGCAAAACGCAGCCAAGGCTCGGGCCATGGCCATGTTCCGCAACGACGAGGCAGGGTCCTTGGGCGCGCGAGTCGAGGATGGGCGACAGCCGCTCAGCCTCTCAGGCGAGCGCCGCCATCTGGCCCTCACGCGCCGCGCGATCTGCGATCGCCCAGACCTCGCGCGCGGGAAGTCCGGCATGCCTGTGGTCGCTCCAGACCTGGCGCCAGCGGCGCGCGCCCGGCAGACCGTTGCGCAGCCCGAGCATGTGGCGCGCGATCTGGCGCCAGGGCGTGCCGCGCACCGTCTGCTCGCGTTCCATGTAGGCCACCATCGCCTCTTCGACCTCCTCGCGCGAGCGCGCCACCGCATCAGGCGCCCCCAGGAAACGGTCGTCCCACCGTGCCATCGACCAGGGGTTGTGGTAAGCCTCGCGACCGACCATCACCCCGTCGACGTGCGCCAACTGCTCGGCCACCTGCTGCGGCTGCGTGATGCCGCCATTGACCACGAAGACCAGGTCCGGAAAGTCGAGCGCCAGCCGGTGCACGAACTCGTGGCGCAGGGGCGGAATCTCGCGGTTCTCCTTCGGGCTCAGCCCCTGCAGCCAGGCATTGCGGGCGTGGACGACGAAGACCTGGCAGCCACCTCGCTCGGCCACGGTACCGACGAAATCGCGCACGAAGTCGTAGCTCTCGACCCGATCGACCCCGATGCGGTGCTTGACCGTCACCGGCACATCCACCACCTCACGCATCGCCGCCACGCAGTCGGCCACCAGGTCGGGCTCGGCCATCAGGCAGGCGCCGAAGGCCCCGCGCTGCACGCGTTCGCTGGGACATCCGCAGTTCAGGTTGATCTCATCGTAGCCCCAGCGCGCCGCAAGCCGTGCACAGCGCGCCAGATCGTCGGGCTCGCTGCCGCCGAGCTGCAGGGCCAGCGGATGCTCCGCGGGGTCGAAGTCCAGGTGCCGCGGGACGTCGCCGTGCAGCAGGGCGCCCGTGGTCACCATCTCCGTGTAGAGGCGCGCGCGTCGCGTGATCAAGCGGTGAAAGTGCCGGCAGTGGCGATCGGTCCAGTCCATCATCGGCGCCACGCACAGGCGCCAGGCGTGTCGACCCGTCGGCGGACACGGCCCCGCAGTCTGGGGCTCGGTGTCCGTGAGCATCGTTGGAAATGGCATCGGGCTCGATGAAACGCAGGGTGTTCAGAGGGTGATTTTCCCGGCTTGGGCCGGGCGCCGGGATGCTACCCTGACCGCATGCGCCGATCAGCAAGACCCAGCGAGCTTGCACCCGCGCCAGCAGCGCGGGGCATGGCGCATTCGCTGTGGCGGGCCGCCCGGCGTGCCGGCATCACGCCCGCGCTGTCTGTGTTCGTGCTGGCGCTCCTGGCCGGCCCGATGGTCATGTACATGGCGCTTCTGCGGCATGCCGAAACCGAGGCCTTGAAGGATGCCCGTGCCTTCAGCGCGGTGATCTCGATCGTGCGCTCCTACTACGCCGCCAACGTCACCGGGCGCTTGCTGCAAGGCTCGGGGCATGCTGCAGTCACTGAACGCTATCGCGACATCCCCGGCGGCGTGCCGATTCCTGCCACCTTGTCGATCGAGCTCGGCGAGAAGATGCGGCTGGAGGCGGTGGACAAGAGCCTGCAGTTCTCTTTCGTCTCCGACGCCCCCTTCCGCAACCGCGCGCGGCCGGCGCTCAGCGACTTCCAGGCGCAGGCGCTGCGCGTCTTCCGCCAAGGTGCGGCATCCCGGGAGTACTGGCAGGTCGAGAAAGGCCCAGGCGTGCACCGCATGCGCCTGGCCGTCCCGGTCACGATGGAGGCCGACTGCGTGAGCTGTCACAACGCGCACCCGGACTCGCCGGTGCGCAGCTGGAAGGTGGGCGACGTCCGGGGAATACAGGACGTCAGCGTCGACCTGGCGATCGTGGACCAGGCGGACCAGAGCGGCCTGCTGGCACTGTATATGGTGCTCTTTCTCGGCTCCGGCCTGCTCGCCGTACTGGAATCCCGCTCCAACAACGCGCGGCTGCGCCGCATCAACGACGAGCTCGAGATCTCGCGTGCCGAACTGGAGCAACGCGGGCAGACCCTGTCGCAGACGATCGCCGAGCTGCGCACCAAGACCACGGTCCTGGACCGAGCCCCGTTCGGCATCCTGATCGCAGAGCCGGGGGCGCCCGGGCTTCGCTTCACCTACGTGAACCAGGCCCTGTGCAGCCAGACAGGCTACCTGGCCGACGAGCTGATCGGCTGCGGGCTGCGCTTGCTGCAGGGACCGCGGACGCGCGAGGAGACCATCGCCCAGGTCGACGCGACCATCGCGGAGGGCCGGACCTGCGAGCTCGAACTGGTGATCCATCGCCGCGACGGCACGCCATTGTGGACGCGCATCGTGATGTTCCCGAGCTTCGGCACCGAGGGCCGGCTGCTGCACTACGTCGCCTGCATCTCCGACATCTCCGACATTCGCCGCGCCGACGAGGAGCGACAGCGCCTGGCGGGCGAGTTGCACGAGTCCTTGAAGCTCGAGAGCCTGGGCCTGACCATCGCAGGTATCGCACACGACCTGAACACCCCGATCGGCGTGGCGATCACCGCGTCCTCGCTGCTGGAGGACAGCGCCCGGCGCATGGCCGCCGAGGCGGCCACGGCGCCACCGGCCAAGGACAAGCTCGAGCGCTTCTTCACCCAGGCCGAGCGTTCGCTGGCCCTGGTGCGCAACAACCTGAACAAGGCTGCCGTGCTCGTGCGCAGTTTCAAGCAGACCACGGCCGACGCCACCCGCGAGGAGTGGCGCATGGTCGACGTGAAGTCCTTTCTCGACACACTGCTGGTCTCCGTTTCGCCCCTGATGAGGCGCGCGCGCTGCGAGGTGCAGGTGCACTGTCCGGCGTCGCTGGTGCTGCGCACCGAGCCGGGCTCGCTCGGACGGGCGCTGACCAATCTGCTGGTCAATGCCTCGATCCACGCCTTCGCGGACCGAGAGGAGCGCCGCGTGCGCATCGACGTCGTCCGCACGCCGGGCGGGGTGCGCATCAGTTGCTCCGACAATGGTGTGGGGATGAGCGAAGAAGCGGTCACCAAAGCCTTCACGCCCTTCTTCACGACCCGCCGGGGAACGGGCGGCTCGGGCCTGGGGCTGTTCTCCAGCCGGCGTGCCGTGGAACAGGTGCTCGGCGGCCGGATCACGCTCGAATCCCGCCTTGGTGTCGGAACCGTGTTCCACATCGACCTGCCCGGCACGCCCGAGGACTGAGCGCGCGAACAAGATGAACGACACCCTGGCCTGGAAGGTCCTCCTCGTCGACGACGAAGAGGACGTGATCGAAGTCTCCCGCATGGTGCTCGAGGACCTGACCTTCGAGGACCGCCCGCTGAACATCCTGACGGCGCGATCGGGGCGGGAGGCGCGCGCGCTCTTCGAGCAGCACAGCGACATCGCCCTGGCCTTCATCGACGTCGTGATGGAGACCGAGCACGCCGGCCTGGACCTGGTGAAATACGTGCGCGAGCAGCTGCGCAACGACAGGACGCGCTTGATCCTGCGCACCGGCAACCCCGGTGCCGCTCCGGAACGCGACGTCGTGCGCTACCTGGAAATCGACGACTACAAGGAAAAGACCGAGCTCACCGCCGACCGTCTGTGCACGGCGGTGCTGACCTCCCTGCGCAGCTATCGCAATCTACTCGCCAGGCTGCATTTCCAGGAGGGCTTGCAGCACATCATCGAGACCCCGGCCGTCGTCGGCAGCGCCGGTGGATGGGCCGATCACCTCGACGCACTCGTGGTTCAGGCCGCCCAGATCATGAGCTTCGCGCTCGGTCAGGCGCGGGCGCACGGGCTGGTGCTGCAGCACGGTGCCGCGGGGCTGCGAGTCGTCGGTGGTTTCGGACGATTCGTTGGTGGGAACGTCGCCGAGACGGCACCGCGGCTCGTGCGGGTCATCTCCGACGAGTGCTTCACCCCGGGCACGTCGGTGGAGGCGACCCGCCCCACCGCCGGCGGATTGCTCCTGAGCCACGAAGCGCACCCGCGGGAGTCGTTTCACTTCTGGATCGCGGACGTGGGCAGCGTGCCCGCCGATGCGTTGAAGATGCTGCGGCTGTTCCTGGGCCAGCGCAGCGGCATCCTCAGCAGCGTCCTGCTGCAGCAGGAGGTGATCGACGCCCAGACCGAGGTGCTTCATCGCCTGTGCGGCGCGGTCGAGAGCCGCAGCAAGGAGACGGGCGCGCACATCCGGCGGATTGCAAAGTACGCGGCCGAACTCGGCCGGCTGGCCGGCATGGACGACGCGCAGACGGCGCTCCTGAAGGCCGCAGCGCCCTTGCACGACATCGGCAAGGTGTCGATACCCGACCGCATCCTGAACAAGCCCGGCCGGCTGGACGACCAGGAATGGGCGCTCATGAAGCAGCACGCCGAGCTGGGCCACGCGCTGTTGTGGCACCCCAGCCTGGCGGTCCTGCGCGCCGGCGCGGAGATCGCGCGCACCCACCACGAGAGGTGGGACGGCAGCGGCTACCCGCGGGGGCTGGCTGGTGAGCAGATTCCCCTGAACGGACGCATCGTCGCCCTGGTGGACGTGTTCGATGCGCTGCTCGCACGCCGCTCCTACAAGGAGCCCTGGCAGATGCAGGCGGTGGTCGAGGAGTTGAGGTCGCTGCGCGGCCGCCATTTCGATCCCTGGCTGACCGACCTGCTGCTGGCCCACAGCGCCCGCTTTCATGAGATCTTCGTCGCCCACCCCGACTGAGCGGCCTGGAGTTCGCCGCCGCGCTCTGCGCCCGCCCTGCCAAGGTCGATCCCGAGCCTCGTACTTGCCCTTGTCATGAACACCGATTCCTGGAAGGGCACCCTCGCCCGACACCCGCTGTGGTGGATCCTGTCAGCGACGGTCGCGCTGCTGGTTACCGTGCTCGCCATGCACTGGCAGGTCCTCGTCCGCGACCTGCGCACGGTCGTGCAGCAGTCCACCGAGGAGGCCAACAAGACCCTGACCCGGGTGTTCGTCAACGAGAGCTGGGACCGCGTGCGTCCGCTGTTGCCTCCCGCGGGCAGCGGCCCGGAAGCCGCACGCGCCAATCCCCGGGTGCCGGAGATCGAGGAGATCGTGCGCCGGTTCAGCCGCACCACGGACGTGCTCAAGGTCAAGATCTACGACCTCGACGGCACCACGGTCTATTCGTCCGACCGCGTCCAGATCGGCGAGAACAAGTCGCGCAACCCGGGATTCCAGGCCTCTGCGCGCGGGCAGGTCGCCAGCGAACTCACGCACCGCGGTCGCGTGAGCGCCTTCGACGCGGAACTCCACCAGCGCGATCTGGTGTCGACCTACGTCCCCGTCCGCGTCGGCGATCGGATCGAGGCCGTGCTCGAGATCTACTCCGACCGCACCGGTTCCATCGCCTTCCTGGACCAGATCGCCGCTGAGCAGGCGTGGAGCCTGGTCATCCTGCTGACAGGTGCGGTGGCGTTGATGTTGGCAGGCGGGCTGGTGCTGCAGCATCTTCGGGCGAGACAGGCGGACGCCGCAGGTCTACGGGCGTCCGCCGACCAGGGCGCAGAAACCTCGGCTCCGCCGGTGCGCTGGCTGGTGGGGGCCGACGACCCGATCGCGCGTGCCGTCGAGGACCTGAACTGGGAGATCGCCGCGTTGAAGTCGGCGTCCGAGGCCCGCGACCCGTCAAGCCGAGACACCGACGCGCTGGGGCGGGCTCAGGCGCTGGCAGAGGATATCCACACGTGGATCCGCACGGCGGCCGACCTCACTCACCTCACGCACGAGCGTCAAGCCGCCCGACGCGATGCGTTCTCCATCGACGAACTGCTGGATGCACTGGTCGCCCTGCCGGCCCGCAAGGCTGCGGGGCGCGGGGTCCAGTTCGGCCTCTACAAGTACCCAGCCACGCTGGGAGCAGCCGAGGGCGACTCGGCCCGCATCGCCAGCCTGCTGGGGCACCTGCTGGGGCTTTCCGTGGCAGTCACCCGGCAAGGTCGCATCGATTTGAAGGTCCTCAGGACACCCAGCGGCCTGCGCATCGACCTCATCGATTCCAGCGAGGGCTGGCCGCAACAGAAGCTGGACGAGCTGGCCGAGGCCTGGGACACGGGCACCCTGCCTTCGCCCTCCGAAGCGGGCTTGGACGGCCTGCGCCTCGTGTTGTGCCGCGGTCTCGCGCAGGGGCTGGGCGGGCATGCCGACTTCCGCAGCACCCCGGGGCACGGCAGCCGGCTCAGCATAGACGTGCCGCTGGAGGCCGGCACCACCACAGGTCAGTGACGCGCTCCTGAGGTATCCCCCGCCGCGCAGCGCAGGCGTGTGAATGACCCCCGTCTTGGGGACCAGCCGGTGCACCGCTCGCGCCCCGAGGGCTCTCCTGGCCGTGGTGGTGCACGCCATCGTGTCTGCGGGCGCGAGCACCCGGGAGCAATGCGCGCGCTTGCACGCCACCGGATGCGAAAGATCAAGCACCGTGCTGCGAGCCTCGCGCAGGATCGCAGGGTGCAAGAAGTCATCGCCCTGCCCGAGCCCGACCCGCGATACATCCGACCATTGGCGTCCTTGTCTCTTCGCGATGTGTTTCTGGTGGGCGGCAAGGCAGCGTCGATCGGCGAGTTGCATCGCGCGTGCGGCACGATGGGTGTGCGCGTGCCACCCGGCTTCGCACTGACCGCCGAAGCCTACCGCGAGGCCATCACCAAGGCCGGCATCCAGGGTGCTCTCGACCGGCTGCTCGACACGCTCGACGTGGCGGATTCCGCGGCGCTTGCCACGGCTGGAGCCAGCGCTCGGGCGCTGGTGCGGCAGGTTGCGATGCCCGCGGGGGTGGAGATCGCACTGCGGGCCGCCTGGCGCGCGCTGGCCCAATCGCAAGGCGGCGCGGTATCGGTGGCCGTGCGCAGTTCGGCCACGGCCGAGGACCTGCCCGGGGCGAGCTTCGCGGGCCAGCACGACAGCGTTCTGGACGTGCAGGGTGAAGACGCGCTGGTGGAAGCGGTGCGCCACTGCCAGGCTTCGCTGTACAACGACCGCGCCATCGCCTACCGGGTGGCGCGGGGATACGACCATGCCGGAGTGGCGCTGGCGATCGCGGTGATGACGATGGTGCGCAGCGATGTGGCGACCAGCGGCGTGGTCTTCACGCTCGACACCGAGTCCGGGCACCCGGACGTCGTGCTGGTGCAGGCCACCTGGGGCCTGGGCGAGGGTCTGGTCCAGGGCGCAGTTGACCCTGACGAGTACCTCGTGCACAAGCGCACCTTCGAAAGCGGGGCGCGTTGCGTGCTGCAGCATCGTGTGGGCGGCAAGCAGACGCGCGTGGTACGCGCTGCGCGGGTCTTGGGGGACGCCGGCACGGCCGCGCCGTACACCGAGCCCGTTCCGGAGGTCGATCGTCGACGCGCCTGCCTGCCGGACGAGGCCGTGCTCGAGCTGGCGGGGGCAGCCATGGCGATCGAGCGCCACTACAGCGACCTGGCAGACCGGTGGACGCCGATGGACATCGAGTGGGCGCAGGACGGCCCCGCCGGTCCCCTGTACATCGTCCAGGCTCGCCCGGAGACCGTCGTCTCCCGCCGGCCTGCGCACGAGCTCGTACGCCACGTGCTGCTGCCCCACCCCGAGCCGGCACAGGCCCTCCTCAGCGGGCGTGCCGTCGGCGAGGGCGTGGCCACCGGTCGGGTGTGCATCGTCGACAGTCCGCTCGCCCTGCAGCAGTTCCAGCCGGGCGCCGTGCTGGTCGCGCCGATGACGACGCCGGACTGGGAGCCGGTCATGAAGCGCGCCTGCGCCATCGTCACCGAGCGCGGCGGTCGCACCTGCCATGCCGCCATCGTCGCGCGCGAGCTCGGCATTCCCGCCGTTGTCGGCGCTGCAGGCGCGCTGGCCGTGCTGGCAGCGGGGCAGGAAGTCACCGTCAGCTGCTGCGAGGGCGAGACCGCGCATGTCTACGCCGGCGCCCTGCCGCACCGAACCGAGCGCATCGTCCTGGGCGCCCTGCCGCGTCCACGGACCCGGCTGATGGTCAACCTGGGCAACCCCGCGCTGGCCTGGAAGACCGCCTTGCTGCCCTGCGACGGGGTCGGGCTGGCGCGCATGGAGTTCGTGATCAGCGAACACGTCGGCGCCCATCCGATGGCGCTGTTGCACCCGGAGCGCATCAGTGACGTCGATCAACGCCAGCGCGTGCTGGCGCTGTGGCAGGACGGGCGCTGGCCCAGTGGCGCCGCCTATTTCGTCGAGAAGCTCTCCGAAGGCGTCGGCACGATCGCCGCGGCCTTCTGGCCGCGTCCAGTGGTGGCGCGGCTGTCGGACTTCAAGTCCAGCGAGTACGCCGGGTTGCCGGGCGGCGCGGACTTCGAGCCCCACGAAGACAACCCCATGCTCGGGCTGCGCGGTGCAGCGCGCTATGTTCATCCGACCTACGCCGAAGCCTTCGCGCTCGAGTGCGCAGCCCTTGCCCGCGTGCGCAGCGAAATGGGACTGCACAACCTGGCCGTGATGGTGCCCTTCTGCCGACGCCTGGAGGAGGCGCGCGGGGTTCTGGCGGCCATGGCGCAACACGGCCTCGCACGCGGATCGGCGCCCAGGGCCGACGCCGAGGGCCCCGAGCTGGAGGTCGTGATGATGTGCGAGATCCCCAACAACGTGATCCTCATCGACGAATTCGCCGCCTGCTTCGACGCCTTCTCGATCGGCAGCAACGACCTGACCCAGCTCACGCTGGGCGTGGACCGCGACAGCGCCCTGGTGGCCGGGAGCTTCGACGAGGGCGATGCCGGAATGTTGCGCATGTACCGTCTGGCCATCGAGGGCGCGCATCGGCACGGACGGCGCATAGGCATCTGCGGTCAGGCGCCGTCCGACCGCCCCGACATCGCGCGCCAGCTCATCGCCCTGGGGATCGACAGCATGAGCCTCAGCCCGGATCGCTGGCTCGCGACCTTGTCCCTGGTGGCCGAGGCGGAGTCGAGGCCGGGCTGACCCACGGCCCGGCGCCAGGCACAGGCTGCGCCGCGCTCAGGCGGCGATCGGTCAGCGCGCGCAGATCATCCAGCCTGCCCTGGGCCTCGCCCCAGGTGGCCGCGCCGATGCGGCAGTGCAGGCGCAGCGCATGACCCTGCCATGCCAGGGGGCCCTGCAGACTGGTCACCAGCCGGTCCAGAGTCGCCTGGAGCGCCTCGGAATCCGTCGCCCCGAAAAGGACCGCTGCAAATTCTTGACCGCCCGTGCGCGCCACCAGGTCATCGTGTCGGACGGCACGCCGCAGACGTCGGGCGAATTCCGCCAGCATCGCGTCACCAGCGTCTGAGCCCAGCAGCCTGTTGACCTCCGCCAGGCCGTCCAGACTGAGCACTGCGAGTCCGAACTGCGGACCACCGCGCCCGGCCTCGGCCGCGAACGATGCCAGGCGGGTCTCGAAGTGGCGCCCGTTGGACAGCGAGGTCAGAAGATCCTGGGTCGCCAGTGCGCGCACACGCGTGTGCGCGCGGCCATAGCAGGCGAGCAGCAGCGAAACCGGCCAACCTGCACAGAAGATCATCAGCGCCAGCAACCACCACGTCGGTGCGCCGAGCACTGCGCCTCCCCCGGCCCAGGCCCGGCATGCGTAGGCCACGCCGAGCAGCAAGGCAAAGGCCGCGGCCAGCCTCAAGCCGACGCGGTCAGCGCCGGAAGCACCGCGAGCGCCGACGACGGCCAGTGCCAGCGCAACGGCTGCGTGCGCCGCATCGAGCGCGCGCCCGGGCCAGACCAAGCCCCCGGCGCCGAGCCAGGCCAGCCCGCCCGCCAGGACCAGGGCAACCGTTCCCAGTTGCCAGCGCCGGGGCTGGACCGGCCTGCCGCGGAAACGAAGGGTACCTTCCAGCGCTGCGAGCATGGCAGCCAGGGCGAGCATCGCGTGCAGGCTGGCCCCAAGCGGCGAGGCGTCGACGGTGGACGGCAACAGGGCCAGCGTGAGCGCCATGGCGCCCAGGGCCGCAGCCCACCAGGCGGGACCGGAGGCCTGGGGATTGACATGTCGCAGCCCCGCCAGGCCCGCCCATGCGGCGACCGCCAGCGGTATGGCAGCAGTCTGTAGCAAGGAAGACTCGGGGGTGAGGGGCGGCACGGCTGTCTCCTGTTGGGGGCCGACCGCGGCGGCTACAACCCCGCAGGAGGGCTGTGCCTCAGGCGGCCTCGCGGCCCGCCCGTTTGCGCTCGTGCTCCTTCAGGAAGCGCTTGCGCACCCGGATGCTCTTGGGTGTGATCTCGACCAGTTCGTCGTCGTCGATGAACTCTACCGCGTATTCCAGAGTCAACTGGATCGGGGGCGTGATCTTGATCGCATCTTCCTTGCCGCTGACACGGAAGTTGGTCAACTGCTTGGTACGGACGGCGTTGACGACCAGGTCGTTGTCACGGCTGTGGATGCCGACGATCATGCCTTCGTACACCGGGTCACCGGGCTTGACGAACATCCGTCCGCGGTCGTCGAGCTTGCCCAGCGCGTAGGTGACGATCTCACCGTCCTCCTGACTGATAAGCACGCCGTTCTTGCGACCGCCGATCTCGCCCTTGTAGGGCTCGTAGCCGTCGAAGATGTGGCTCATCAGCCCGGTGCCACGCGTCAGGTTCAGGAACTCGCCCTGGAAGCCGATCAGACCGCGCGCCGGGATCCGGTACTCGAGCCGCACCCGCCCGCGACCGTCGGGCTGCATGTCGACCAGTTCACCCTTGCGCAGGCCGAGTTCCTGCATCACGCCGCCCTGGTGCGCGTCCTCGACGTCCACGGTGAGCAACTCCATCGGCTCGTGGCGATCGCCGTCGACTTCATGGAACACGACCTTCGGGCGCGAGACCGCCAGCTCATACCCCTCGCGTCGCATGTTCTCGAGGAGGATGGTCAGGTGCAGTTCGCCACGGCCGGCCACCTCGAAGATACCGTCCTCGTCGGTGTCGCTCACGCGCAGGGCCACGTTGCTCTGCAGTTCGCGGTCGAGCCGGTCGCGGATCTGCCGGCTCGTGACGAACTTGCCCTCGCGCCCGGCCAGCGGCGAGGTGTTGACGCAGAAGTTCATCGTCAGCGTCGGCTCGTCGATGCGAAGCATCGGCAGCGGCCGCGGCGCCTCTAGACTGGTGATCGTCTCGCCGATGCCGATGTCCTCGACGCCGTTGACGAGCACGATGTCGCCCGGGCCGGCGCTGTCGGCCTGACGCCGCTCCAGGCCCTCGAACTTCAGCACCTGGTTGATACGCGCCTTGCGCATCGGGCCGTCGGTGCCGGCGCAGACGGCCACGTCCATGCCCGGGCGCAGCACGCCTTCGTGGATGCGGCCGATGCCGATGCGGCCGACGTAGCTCGAGTAGTCGAGCGAGCACACCTGCAACTGCAGCGGTGCGTCCTCGCTGCCCTCGTGCGGCGGCACGTACTGCAGCACGGTCTCGAACAAGGGTGCGAGGTCGGTGCCGGTCTCGCCGGCCTCCAGCGAGGCCCAGCCGTTCAGACCCGAGGCGTAGACGACCGGGAAGTCCAGCTGCTCCTCGGTCGCGCCGAGCTTGTCGAAGAGGTCGAAGGTGGCATTGATGACGTAGTCGATGCGCGAGCCGGGCCGGTCGACCTTGTTGACGACGACGATCGGCTTGAGCCCGAGCGCAAGCGCCTTCTTCGTCACGAAGCGCGTCTGCGGCATCGGCCCTTCGACTGCATCGACCAGCAGCAGCACGCCATCGACCATCGACAGCACGCGCTCGACCTCGCCACCGAAGTCGGCGTGGCCGGGCGTGTCGACGATGTTGATGTGCGTGCCCTGCCACGACACCGCACAGTTCTTGGCCAGGATCGTGATGCCGCGCTCGCGCTCGAGGTCGTTGCTGTCCATCACGCGCTCGGCGATCTTCTCGTTCTCGCGGAACGTGCCGCTCTGGCGAAGCAACTGGTCCACGAGCGTGGTCTTGCCGTGGTCGACGTGGGCGATGATCGCGATGTTGCGGATCTGCTTGTTCATGGGGCACTCTGTCCGGCCACAAGGGCCTGGACCTCGGGGGGGCTGAGAAGGCGGTCTGCGATCAGTTCGCCGGCGTGGATGTGGGCGCTGCCGAGAAAGGCACGCGGCTGCGGGCCGTAGACGCGCACCGCGGCGCGGTCGGCCAGCGCGACACGGCGACGCAGCCCGGTGAGGAAGCGGCCGGCTTCGTCTTCGGGCAAGCGGACCTCGGGCCAGTCGCGCAGCAGGACATCGGGCGGAAGAAGCAGAGCCATGCGCGCCGGCAGCTCCAGCGCTTCAAGCGCCTGCAGCGTCACGCCCTGCTCGACGCGCAAGGCGCCGCTGGCGGTGCGCCGCAGCGCGTTCAGGTGCGCGCCACATCCGAGCAGGCGGCCCAGGTCCTCGGCGAGCGTGCGCACATAGGTGCCCTTGCTGCACTGAACGTCGAGCACGAGTTCGTCGCCGCGGCGCTCGACCAGGACCAGGCGGTCGATGCGGACCCGGCGCGGCGCACGTTCGATCTCGACGCCTGCGCGGGCATACTCGTACAGTGCCCGCCCCTGATGCTTCAGGGCCGAGTGCATCGGTGGCACCTGCTCGATGTCGCCACGCAGGCGTTCCAGGGCCGCGTCCAGCGCGGCGGTGTCGGCCGTGACCGGTCGACGCTCGATCACCTCGCCCTCCAGGTCACCCCCCACGCGCGTGACACCCAGCTGCACGGTGGCGAGGTAGCCCTTGTCGGCGTCCAGGCTGGCCTGGGCAAACTTGGTCGCCGCGCCGAAGCACAGCGGCAGCAGACCGCTGGCCAGCGGGTCCAATGTACCGGTGTGGCCCCCCTTCTCGGCCTGCAGCAGGCGCCGTGCGCGCCACAGCGCGTCCTGACTCGACAGACCCACAGGCTTGTCAAGCAGCAGCACGCCGTGCACCGGCCGCCAGGTTGTCTTGGGGGTCAAGCTCAGTCATCCTTCGCGCGTGAGGCCACGGCGCGCGCGATCAGCGCGTTCAAATCGGCCGCTCGCTCGGTCGTGCGGTCGAACTGGAAGTGCAGCGTCGGCACGGTGTGGATGCTCAGGCGCTTGAACAACGCGTTGCGCAGCCAGCCTGCGGCCTCGTTCAGCGCGGTCTCGCATTCGGCCGGCTCACCCACGAGCACCGAGAAGCGCACCCGCGCATGCGCGTAGTCGGGTGAGACGTCCACGCTGCTGAGCGTGACCATGCCCACTCGCGGGTCCTTCAGCTCGCGCAGCAACTCCGCCAGATCACGCTGGATCTGGTCGGCCACACGAAAGCTGCGGTTCGGGATGGCTTTCTTGTGCCTCATGGGGAAACGCGTCAAGCAAGGAGCCCCGCGGGTGCGGGGCTCCAAGGTGAAAGCCGGGCCGTGCGAGCGGGGCCATCGGCCCGCCGCGGCTGCCCTGGTACGCAGGGTCTTGCCAGGCAGGCCCGCCCCAGCATGCCGCCTACAGCGTGCGCGCGACCTCCTTGACCTCGAAGACCTCGAGCTGATCGCCTTCCTTGATATCGGTGACGTTCTTCAGCTTGATGCCGCACTCGAAGCCTTCCTTGACCTCGCGCACGTCGTCCTTCATCCGCTTCAGGGATTCGATCTCGCCGGTGTAGACGACGATGTTGTCGCGCAGCAGGCGGAAGCGCGCGCTGCGCGTGACCGTGCCCGCGGTGACCATGCAGCCGGCCACGGTGCCGATCTTGGAGGCGATGAAGACGGTGCGGATCTCGGCCATGCCGATGACCTCCTCCTTCTGCTCGGGGGCGAGCATCCCCTCCATGGCCGCCTTCACCTCGTCGACCGCGTCGTAGATGATGTTGTAGTAGCGGATGTCGACGCCGTTGCCCTCGGCGAGCTTGCGAGCGCCCGCGTCTGCACGGGTGTTGAAGCCGATGATGACCGCCTTGGAAGCGATCGCAAGGTTGATGTCGCTCTCGGAGATGCCACCCACCGCGGCATGCACGATCTGCACCTTGACCTCGGGAGTGCTGAGCTTGACCAGCGACTGCGCCAGCGCCTCCTGCGAGCCCTGGACATCGGCCTTGACGATCAGCGCCAGCGTCTGCGCCTGACCCTCGCCCATGCCTTCGAACATGTTCTCCAGCTTGGCGGCCTGACGCTTGTTCAGCGTCACCTCGCGGTACTTGCCCTGGCGGAAGGTCGCGATCTCGCGTGCGCGCCGCTCGTCGGCCAGCACCATGAACTCGTCGCCCGCCAGCGGCACCTCGGTCAGGCCCTGGATCTCCACGGGAATCGAGGGGCCGGCCTCCTGCGCGGGCTTGCCGTCCTCGTCCAGCATGGCGCGCACGCGGCCATAGCTCGAACCCGCGAGCACGACATCACCACGCTTGAGCGTGCCGCTCTGGACCAGCACGGTGGCCACCGGACCGCGCCCTTTGTCCAGCCGGGCCTCGATCACCAGGCCCTTGGCTGCGGCTTCGGTCGGGGCCTTCAGCTCCAGCACCTCGGCCTGCAGCAACACCTGCTCGAGCAGGTCGTCGATGCCTTGGCCTGTCCGCGCCGACACCGGGACGAAGGGCGACTCGCCGCCGAACTCCTCCGGCACGACCTCTTCGGCCACCAATTCGCTCTTCAGACGCTCGACGTTGGCTTCGGGCTTGTCGATCTTGTTCATCGCCACGACGAGGGGCACCTTCGCCGCCTTGGCGTGGGAGATCGCCTCCTTCGTCTGCGGCATCACGCCGTCGTCCGCCGCCACGACCAGGATCACGATGTCGGTGGCCTTGGCACCGCGCGCGCGCATCGCCGTGAAGGCGGCGTGGCCCGGGGTGTCGAGGAAAGTGATCATCCCGCGTGGAGTCTCGACGTGGTAGGCGCCGATGTGCTGGGTGATGCCGCCGGCCTCACCAGCGGCCACACGGGCGCGACGGATGTAGTCCAGCAGCGAGGTCTTGCCGTGATCGACGTGGCCCATCACGGTGACCACGGGGGCGCGCGGCAGTTCTTCCGCGTTCTGCGCGGCGCGCTCCTCCTCGGTGAAGGCCTCCGGGTCGTCGAGCTTGGCCGCCAGCGCCTTGTGACCCATCTCCTCGACGACGATCATCGCCGTCTCCTGGTCGAGCTGCTGGTTGATCGTCACCATCTGCCCGAGCTTCATCAACTGCTTGATGACCTCGCTGGCCTTGACGCTCATCTTGTGCGCCAGGTCGGCCACGCTGATCGTCTCGGGCACGTGCACCTCGTGCACCTGCGTTTCCGAAACGGCGGCAAAGCTCTCGCCGCCATCGTCGCGTTCTCCGCGGCGCGAGCCGCGCGGAGCACGCCAGCCGGGACGGGCACCGCCGTCACCGCGGGTCTTGAGCGCACGCTTCTTGGCTGCGTCGTCAGCCCAGCTCGAAGACAGCTTCTCGCTCTTGACCTGCTTCTTCTCGCCAGGCTTGGCGGCCGCTGGGGCTGCAGCCGGAGCCGGTGCGCCGGGCTTGGCCGCCGGCTTGTGGATGGTGCCCTTGATCCCGGCACCCTCGGCGGGCTTGGGCTCCTCGGGCTTCTTGGCCATCAGGACCTGACGCGGGCGGGCCATCATCTCGCGGATGGCCGCCGCCTCGCTCTCGGCCTTGCGGCGCCGCGCATCGGCATCAGCCTGCACTTGACGCGCCGTGGCATCGGCGTCGGCAGCCTTCACGACGCGCAATCCAGGCTTGGGAGCCTCGGGCGCCGCAGGCGCCACCGCGGGCGCGACCTTCGCAGACACCGGGGTCGGGGTCGGGGTCGGGGTCGGGGTCGGGGTCGAAACCGGTGCAGCAGCCGTGGGAGCAACCTCGGCCGCAGCGCTCAGCTGCGCGGCAGCCTGCGCCGCGGCCTCAGCCGCAGCCGCGGCCCTGGCGGCCTCCTCGGCCTCGGCCGCAGCGCGGGCCGCCGCCTCGCGCTCGGCAGCCAGCGCCGCTTCTGCAGCCGCCGCTTCTGCAGCCTCACGTTCGCGACGCGCCTGCTCCTCGGCCTGGCGCTGGGCGGCGTCTTCCAGCTGTCGCTGGATCAACGCAGCCTGAGCTGCGGCCTCGGCGTCCCGGCGCGCCTGCTCCTCGGCATCGATCACGTTCGGCGACGCTGCAGGCGCAGCAGCTTCCTCGGCCCCCGGGAACTCATCGCGCTTGACGAAAGTCCGCTTCTTGCGCACCTCGACCTGGATCGTGCGCGCCTTGCCCGTGGCGTCGGCCTGCTTGATTTCGCTCGTGCTCTTGCGCGTCAGGACAATCTTCTTGCGCTCGGCGGAGGCGGTGCCGTGGGCGCTGCGCAGGTACTCGAGCAGACGCTCCTTGTCCCCATCGGTCAGCGCGTCGTCAGGCGACTGCTTGGCGACGCCTGCCGACTGCAGCTGCTCGAGCAAGGCCGCGATGGGCCGGTTGAGTTGCGCGGCGAACTGGGCGACGGTGGTCACTGCCATGGGTGGAGGTCCTTCGAAGGTCGGGACGTAGGCGTGTATCGGGATGAGGGACCGGGTTCGAGCTCAGGCGGTGAACCAGTGCTCGCGGGCCTTCATGATCATGTCCCGGGCCTGATCCTCGCTCAGCCCGGTGAGCTCGACGAGTTCGTCGACGGCCAGATCGGCCAGGTCGTCGCGCGTATGCACGCCGCCCGAGGTGAGGCGCGAGATCAGGTCGGTGGTCATGCCGTCCAGGTCGCGCAGGTCCTGGGAGACATCGTCGACCTTCTCCTCCTTGACGATCTCCATCGTCAGGAGCGCGTCGCGGGCGCGATTACGCAGCTCGTTGACGGTGTCCTCGTCGAAGGCCTCGATCTCGAGCATTTCCTGCAGCGGCACGTAGGCCACCTCCTCGAGGCTCGCGAAGCCCTCGGCGATCAGGATGTCGGCCACCTCCTCGTCGACATCGAGCTTGTCGACGAAGGTACGGCGAACGGCGTCGGACTCGGCCTCGGACTTGGCTTGAGACTCCTCGGCCGTCATGATGTTGATGCGCCAGCCCGTGAGCTCCGACGCCAACCGAACGTTCTGACCGCCCCGGCCGATGGCGATCGCCAGGTTCTCCTCGTCGACGACCACGTCCATGGCGTGCTTTTCCTCGTCGACGACGATGGACTGCACGTTGGCCGGCGCCAAGGCGCCGATCACGAACTGGGCCGGATCGTCGGACCACAGCACGATGTCCACGCGCTCGCCCGCGAGTTCGTTCGTGACCGCCGTCACCCGCGACCCGCGCACACCCACACAGGTGCCGATGGGATCGACGCGGCGATCATGCGAGACGACTGCGATCTTCGCCCGCGACCCCGGGTCGCGCGCGCAGCTCTTAATTTCGAGCAGGCCCTGCTCGATCTCGGGCACTTCCTGCGCGAAAAGCTCGATCATGAACCCTGGCGCGCTGCGCGAGAGCATGATCTGCGCTCCGCGCTGGGTCGAATCGACGCCGGCGATGAACGCGCGCACGCGGTCACCGGTGCGAAGATTTTCCTTCGGGATCATCTCGTTGCGCTTGAGCCGGCCTTCGACACGGCCGCTTTCGACGATGATGTCGCCCTTGTCCAGGCGCTTGACCGTGCCGACAAAGATCTTGTCGCCACGCGACAGGAAGTCGTTGAGCACCTGCTCGCGCTCGGCATCGCGGATCTTCTGCAGGATCACCTGCTTGGCGGCCTGGGCCCCGATGCGACCGATGGTCACCGAATCGATGGGCTCTTCGATGTAGTCGCCAGACTCGATGTCAGAGATCTGCTCCTGGGCCTCGAACAGCAGCATCTCGGCGTCGGGAATCTGCAGGCCGGCCTCGTTGGGGACGACATGCCAGCGACGGAAGGTCTCGTAGTCGCCGGTTTCGCGGTCGATGGAGACGCGGATGTCGACTTCTCCGCCATGCAGCTTCTTTGTCGCGGAGGCCAAGGCCGCCTCGACCGCGGCGAAGACAACCTCGCGCTCGACCGTCTTCTCGCGCGAGATCGCGTCGACCAGCATCAGCAATTCGCGGTTCATCGTGACCAGACCTTTCTCTCAGCCAGCAGGGCGCGCGGCACGGCCCCGCCCCTTGAAATCGATGACGGGGACGAGACGTGCCTCACGCACCTCGTCCAAGGTGAAGGCGAGCTCGGTGCCGGCGCGATCGTCACCCAGGGCAAGCACGTACCCTACAGCGCCGCGGCCGAGGACGCCGCGCCAGTGCTTGCGCCCCTGGTAGGGCAGCCTGAGGGTCAGCTCGATCGCCTGGCCGCAGAAACGTTCGTAGTCGGCAGCCTTCTTCAACGGCCGGTCCAGCCCCGGCGACGACACTTCAAGCCGCTCGTACGCAATGCCTTCGACCTCGAGAACGTACTGGAGCTGCCGGGTGACGACTTCACAGTCGTCCACGGTGACGAATTCGCCAGGGCCCTGGGCCTCAGGGTAAACCCGACCGGGCACCCGGTCGATGTAGACGCGCAGCAGTCCGCGGGCGGAGCGCTCGACGTCCACCACCTCGAACCCGAGCCCAACCACCGTGCGCTCGATGCAGGCATGGCCGCTGCCGCCTGGCACCGGCACTCCGGTCATCGACCCGTCCACGCTTTCCCCCTGCAACAACGACCTTCCCCAGCCCCACGGGCCGAACCTCGCGCGGGGCGCAAACCCGCTGACCGGCAATTTGCCGCCCTTCGCCGAACAGCCAAAAAAAATGGGCTGGAAGAATCCGCCCATTCGTCATTCAGCGAGCCGCTCATTATATGCAGCGCGCAAGCCCAAGGCAACCTGCACAGCAATTCGCGGGCCAGCGCCACCAAGAGTTCACTGCCAGACCCGCCGCCAGCGCGGCCGAGGCCTCCCGGCCGCCTTAAGGGAGCCCCGTGGGAGAATCTCACCATTCGACCACGGAGGACGCATGGGTTTTCTCGCCGGCAAACGCCTGCTCGTGACCGGAGTGCTGAACCAGCGCTCGATCGCCTACGGCATCGCCCGCGCCTGCCGGCGCGAGGGAGCCGAACTCGCCTTCAGCTACGTCGGAGAGCGTTTCAAAGACCGCATCGCCGAAATCGCAGCAGATTTCGGCTCATCGCTCACCTTCGACTGCGACGTCGGCGCCGACACGCAGATCGAGCGCATGTTCAGCCAACTCGGCGAGCACTGGAGCGGCTTCGACGGCTTCGTCCATGCCATCGGCTTCGCCCCGCGCGAGGCGATCGCCGGCGACTTCCTCGACGGCCTGTCACGCGAGGCCTTCCGCATTGCCCACGACATCTCCGCCTACAGCTTCCCGGCCCTGGCCAAGGCCGCCGCGCCAAGGCTGAACCCGGGCTCGGCCCTGCTGACACTGACCTACCTGGGCGCCGAGCGCGTCGTGCCCGGCTACAACACCATGGGGCTGGCCAAGGCTTCGCTCGAGGCGAGCGTGCGCTACCTGGCCGCCAGCCTGGGCCCCAAGGGCGTGCGCGTCAACGGCATCTCGGCCGGGCCGATCAAGACGCTGGCGGCCTCGGGCATCAAGGGATTCGGCAAGATCCTCGACGTCGTCGAGCGCGATGCGCCTCTGCGACGCAACGTGACGATCGACGACGTCGGCAACGTGGCCGCCTTCCTGCTGTCGGACCTGGCCGCCGGCGTCACCGGCGAGATCACCTACGTCGACGGCGGCTTCAGCCGGGTGGCCGGGGGCATGGAAGGCTGAAGCGCTGGGTGGAACCCCACCCCACCCCGCCGTGCCGCGCCGGCGCGCGGTCAATCCTTGACGCAATCGACGAAGTAGCGGCGCGAGCCGCCTTCGCCCTCCTCCTCGACCAGGCCGTGCACGTCGGTGTCGAAACCGGGAAAAGCGGCGTTGAAGGAACGCGTGAACTTCAGGTAGTCGACGATGCGCTGGTTGAAGCGCTCGCCAGGGATCAGCAACGGTATCCCCGGCGGATACGGCGTCAGCAAGGAAGTCGTCACCCGCCCCTCGAGCACGTCGATGGGCACGCGTTCGGTCTGGCGGTGCGCGATCTTCGCGAAGGCATCGCTCGGCTTCATCGCCGGCTGCAGGTCCGACAGGTACATGCCGGTGACCAGGCGGGCCACGTCACCACGTGAATAGGCCTCGTGGATGCTCTGGCACAAGTCGCGCAGGCCGGTGCGTTCGTAGCGCGGGTGCGCGGCGCAGAACTCGGGCAGCACGCGCCACATCGGCTGATTGCGGTCGTAGTCGTCCTTGAACTGCTGCAGCGCCGTGAGCAGCGTGTTCCACCGGCCCTTGGTGATGCCGATGGTGAACATGATGAAGAAGGAATACAGGCCCGTCTTCTCGACCACGACCCCGTGCTCGGCCAGGAACTTGGTGACCACCGCCGCCGGGATGCCGGTCTTGGCGAAGCGCCCCGACAGGTCCAGGCCGGGGGTGATGATGGTGCTCTTGACCGGGTCCAGCAGGTTGAAGCCGGGCGCGAGGTCGCCGAAGCCGTGCCACTTGTCGGTGGCCTTCAGCATCCAGGTCTCGGCGCGCCCGATGCCTTCGTTGGCCAGGCGGTCCGGGCCCCAGACCTTGAACCACCAGTCGCGCCCGTATTCCTTGTCCACCTTGCGCATCGCGCGGCGGAAGTCCATCGACTCGAGGATGCTCTCCTCGACCAGCGCCGTGCCCCCGGGCGGCTCCATCATCGCCGCAGCCACGTCGCAGCTCGCGATGATCGCGTACTGCGGGCTGGTCGAGGTGTGCATCAGGTAGGCCTCGTTGAAGAGGTGCCGGTCGAGCTTTCGGTTCTGGGCGTCCTGCACCAGGACGTGCGAGGCCTGGCTCAGGCCGGCCAGCAGCTTGTGCGTGCTCTGGGTCGCGAAGACAAGCTGGTCGCTCGGCCGCGGCCGCTTCTTGCCCATGGCGTGGAAGCTGCCGTAGAAGGGGTGGAAAGCCGCGTGAGGCAGCCAGGCCTCGTCGAAGTGCAGCGTGTCGATGTAGCCATCCAGCGAGTGCTTGATCGTCTCGGTGTTGTAGAGCACACCGTCGTAGGTGCTCTGCGTCAGCGTGAGGATCTTGGGGCGAACCTTCTTCGCGTCCACCCCGGCCAGCAGCGGGTTGGCGGCGATGCGCTTCCTGATCGCCGCGGGCGAGAACTCGGACTGCGGAATCGGCCCGATGATGCCGAAATGGTTGCGCGTGGGCGGCAGGAACACCGGCACAGCGCCCGTCATGATGATCGAGTGCAGGATGCTCTTGTGGCAGTTGCGGTCGACCACGACCACGTCGCCCGGCGCCACCGTGTGGTGCCACACCATCTTGTTGCTGGTGCTGGTGCCGTTGGTGACGAAGAAGCAATGGTCGGCGTTGAAGATGCGCGCCGCGTTCTTCTCGCTCGCGGCCACCGGGCCGGTGTGGTCGAGCAGCTGGCCGAGCTCGTCGACCGCGTTGCAGACGTCGGCGCGCAGCATGTTCTCGCCGAAGAACTGGTGGAACATCTGGCCCACCGGGCTCTTCAGGAAGGCCACGCCGCCGCTGTGGCCTGGGCAGTGCCACGAGTAGGAACCGTCCTGGGCGTAGTCCATCAGCGCCTTGAAGAAGGGCGGCGCCAGCGAGTCCAGATAGCTCTTGGCCTCGCGGATGATGTGACGCGCCACGAACTCGGGCGTGTCCTCGAACATGTGGATGAAGCCGTGCAGTTCGCGCAGGATGTCGTTCGGGATGTGCTGCGAAGTGCGCGTCTCGCCGTACAGGTAGATCGGGATGTCGGCGTTGCGAAAGCGGATCTCGCCGATGAACTTGCGCAGGTTCAGCACCGCGGGGTCGAGCTCGGGGCCGGGCGTGAATTCCTCGTCGTCGATGGACAGGATGAAGGCGCTGGCGCGGCTTTGCTGCTGCGCGAACTGGCTCAGGTCGCCGTAGCTCGTCACGCCCAGGACCTCGAAGCCCTCTTTCTCGATGGCCTGCGCGAGCGCGCGGATGCCCAGCCCGGAGGTGTTCTCGGAGCGGAAGTCCTCGTCGATGATGACGACGGGAAAGCGAAAGCGGATCATCTTGCAGCCCTGCCCGGGTGGCCCCGGCGTGAACGAGTCGGCGCGCAGTGTAGGGCTGCATGTGCCACCGCTACACTGCCCGACGTCACGGTGTGGCGGGAGATGCACAGATGGACTTCCAGGCCTCGACGCTGTGGTGGGTGCTGGCCGGGCTGCTGGTGGTGGCCGAGCTCCTCAGCGGCACCTTCTACCTGCTGATGCTCGCCCTCGGCGCGGTGGCGGCGGCACTGTCCGCGCACGTCGGCGCCGACTTCAGCATCCAGCTCGTTGCCGCGGCGTTGGTGGGCGGAGGAACCACGGCCGCCTGGCACCTGAAGCGAGCCCGCGCGCCGCGCTCTGCGCCGGCGGCCTCCAACGCCGACGTCAACCTCGACATCGGCCAGACCGTCATGGTCGAGGCCTGGGACGCGCAAGGCCTGGCCAGCGTTCGCCACCGCGGCGCGGCCTGGACTGCGCGCCACGCGGGCCCCGGCCAGCCCCGGCCAGGCGCACACCTCATCGTGGCCGTGCACGGCAACCGCCTCGAGCTCGCTGCGCAGGAGCACGGTTAGGGTCTTGCGCGGCGCCGCGGCAAGCGGACCACGCCTGCCTGTACCCTTCGCATCCTGGCGCCCGTCAACCGGCCTGGCACCGCCCCACCAAGGAACCATTGCATGGAAATCGCCGTCGTCGTCCTTGTGGTCGCCGTGGTCTTCATCGCCCGCAGCTTCAAGATCGTCCCGCAGCAGCACGCCTGGGTCGTCGAACGTCTGGGCAAGTACGACCGCACGCTCACGCCCGGGTTGAAGTTCATCGTCCCCTTCATCGAGCGCGTGGCCTACCGGCACTCGCTGAAGGAGGTGCCGCTGGACGTGCCCAGCCAGGTCTGCATCACCCGCGACAACACGCAGCTCCAGGTCGACGGCATCCTGTACTTCCAGGTCACCGACCCGATGCGCGCGAGCTACGGCTCGAGCGACTACATCGTCGCCATCACGCAGCTTGCGCAGACCACGCTGCGCAGCGTGGTGGGCAAGATGGAACTCGACAAGACCTTCGAGGAGCGCGACCTGATCAACGCCTCGGTCGTCAGCGCGCTCGACGAGGCGGCGCTGAACTGGGGCGTGAAGGTGCTGCGCTACGAGATCAAGGACCTGACGCCACCCGCGGAGATCCTGCGCTCGATGCAGGCCCAGATCACTGCCGAACGCGAGAAGCGCGCGCTGATCGCTGCCTCGGAGGGCCGGCGCCAGGAGCAGATCAACATCGCCACCGGCGAGCGCGAGGCCTTCATCGCCCGCTCCGAGGGCGAGAAGCAGGCCGAGATCAACAAGGCCCAGGGCGAGGCGGCCGCCATCACCGCCGTGGCCGAGGCCACGGCCGCGGCCATCCGCCAGATCGCCGCCGCCATTCGCGAGCCCGGGGGCGAGCAGGCGGTGCAGCTGAAGGTGGCCGAGCGCGCCGTCGATGCCTACGGCGCATTGGCCAAGGCCAACAACACGATGATCGTGCCGGGCAACATGAGCGAGGTCTCGGCCCTGATCGGCACCGCGATGACCCTGCTGAAGCAAGCCCGGAACACCCCATGAAGGCCCTGAACGTCCTGGGCACCGAGCTCGTGCCCTGCTCCTACGACCCGCTGACCGGCTGGCTGCGCGACGGCTGGTGCCACACCGATGCCTACGACGCCGGCAGCCACGTGATCTGCACCCGCGTGACGGTGGAGTTCCTCAACCACCAGTTCGAGCGCGGCAACGACCTGATCACCCCGAGCCCCGAGCACCGCTTCGCCGGCCTGAAGCCAGGCAACCGGTGGTGTGTGTGCGCGCAGCGCTGGAAAGAGGCCTACCTGGCCGGCTGCGCCCCGCCAGTGGTGCTGGAGAGCACGCACCGCAAGGCACTCGAGTTCGTGCCTCTGGCATGGCTTCAGGAACACGCCTGGCAGCCCGTGGGCTAAACTGCGCCGCTTCGCTGGGGCTCACGGCTCCAGCACTGTCCGCCGGCCTGTGCCGCGCGGCATCCCTGCGGAGGGATGGATGAGTGGTTTAAGTCGCACGCCTGGAAAGCGTGTGTGGGTTAACAGCCCACCGCGGGTTCGAATCCCGCTCCCTCCGCCAGCACGCCAGCCCAAACGCTCCGCGACAGTGTCCAAGAGCACCGTCGAGACCATCGGCGTCTTGGTTGTGGTCGTGCGGCGCGCTTGACGCAGCAGCTCAGCCGCTGTGGCCACGAATGACGGGGCCATGCCATCGGGCACGCGCTGAGGGCCCGACCGACTGCAACAGCGCCCCTTCCCATCTGGCCCGCATGCGCCAATAATCGGCGCAACAACGCAGCCCCCATGCAATTCTTCGCCTTCGAGGATGCCCCGCTCCACACCCGGGGCGAAAACCACCGTGTCGGCACCTTTCGCTACAAGGACCTGGGCCAGGGCGCGCCGGGGCAGCCCGGCAACTTCTACCTGCGCTGGGTCCTGAGCGCGAGCGACTTCTTCTCGCCGCGCCATTTCCACAACTTCGACCAGGTGCGGTTTCAGTTGCGCGGCACCTTCGCCTTCGGCGAAGACGGGACGATGCATCCCGGCACGATCGGCTACTTTCCCGAGAGCACGCCCTATGGCCCCCAGACCTCGGCCGAGGACACCGCCCAACTCGTGCTGCAGATCGGCGCCCCGGGTGGCGCCGGCTATGTGGGTGAGGTCGAGCGTACCGCGGCGGTCGCGGCCCTGAACAGGTCAGGCCGCTTCAGCGGTGGACGCTACTTCGCAGCGTCCGACGCCGGCGGGTCCGGGCAGGACGGCTTCGAGGCGGCCTGGGAGCAAGCCTCCGGCCGCAAGGTGCGTTACGCGCGCCGGCGCTTCGAGCGCCCGATGCTCGTGCATCCCGACGCATTCGAATGGTTGGCGCACGCCACCCTGCCAGGCGTGCGGCACAAGCGGCTGTGGGACTTCGGGTGCCAGACCGTGGGCTGCGAGCTCTACGGTCTGGACGCTGGAGCGCAACTGCCGCTGAGCGGCCCGTTGACCGCCTGGGTGATGTCCGGCGCCGGCGGCTGCTCCCACGGCACATCGACTTTGCCCTATGCGCCCTGCGACGCCCTGCACCTCGAAGCGGCCGAGCACGCGAATCTGAAAGCGCACGCAGCCAGCGAAATCCTGGTCCTGACACACCCCGTGTTCACAGACCGGACGTTGCCTGGCGGCGCAGCCCTCCCCTCTTCAACCCCGGAGCACGCATGAACATCGCCCACGCCGAAACCACCCCCTGGGGACCCGTGCGCACGCTGCGCGGCGGCAAGCTGACCTTCAAGGAACTGCTGGCCGGCACGGATGGCACGCTGACGAACTTCTCGCTCGTGCTGGCGGACACCGACATCAGCTTCAAGTCGCCGCGCCACCGCCACAACTTCGACCAGATCCGCATCACGCTGCAGGGCTCCACCAACTACGGGCCGCGCCAGAACATCGAGGTCGGCGACATCGCCTACTTCCCCGAGGGTGTGCACTACGGTCCGCAGGACCAGGAACTGGTGGGCCAGTCGAGCATGGCGATGGTCATCCAGTTCGGCGGCGCCTCGGGCAACGGCTACATGAGCCAAGTCCAGGCACGTCAAGCCCAGAAGGAACTCGAAGCGCACGGGCGCTTCGAGGACGGCGTCTTCCGGCGCGAGCGAACCCCGGAAGGCGGCCGGGTCAACCAGGACGCCTACGAGGCGATCTGGGAACACACGAACGGTCGCCGCATCGAATACCCCCGGCCGCGGCTGACCGAACCCGTGCATTTCCGGGCAGCCAACATCCCGTGGCAGCCTGTGGACGGACAGCCCGGCGCGAGCACCAAGGAACTCGGCAGTTTCAGCGAGCGGGGCATCCGCATCGGCTGCGTCAATCTGGACGCTGGCGCTTCCTATGCACTGCCCGTGCTGCCGCAGGAACGGATCCTGTTCTTCAACGAAGGAGCGGGCACGTTCTCCAGCGGCGAGCACTGGGCGCGGTGGGACGCAACGCTTCTGGCCAGCGGCGAGGCGCCCGTGATGAGAGCCACCGAAACCACCGACGCCATGGTGCTGGTGTTGCCCCGTTTTTAAGGACGAGCCCCCATGAAACGCAAGACCTTCCTCAGCCTGAGCCTCCTGAGCGTGGCGCTCGGCGGCGCCAGCAGCGCCATCGCGCAGGGCTACCCCAACAAGCCCGTGAAGCTGATCATCGCCTCGGCGCCGGGTGGCGGCACAGACGGCATCGGCCGCGTGATCGCCGAGGCGCTGGGCGGCATCCTGAAGCAGTCCGTGGTGCCGGAGAACAAGGCCGGCGCCAGCGGCCAGATCGGATCGGATGCGCTGCTCAAGAGCGCGCCCGACGGCTACACGATCATGATCACGCAGAACGCGCACACGACCAACCCGGCGCTGTTTCGCAAGCTGCCCTACGACACGCTGAAGGACTTCACGCCCATCGCACCGCTGGCCACGTCACCGCTGGTGCTGGTGGCCGGCACCGCCAGCGGGGTCAAGTCGCTGAAGGACCTGGTGGACCTGGGCCGGCGCGACCCGAAGTCCTTGAACTTCGCCACGGCGGAGTCCTCGATCCGGTTGGCGGTGCAGCAGTTGAGCGACACCACCGGCCTGAAGATGCAGCAGTTGCCGTACAAGGGCACCGGCCCGGCGGTGACGGACGTGGCGGGCGGGCATGTCAACTTTGCCGTCACGACCATGGCCTCCGTTCTGCCCTTCCGCGGCACCGGGCGGATGAACTTCGTCGGCGTGCTCGCCGCAGAACGCTCGTCTTTCCTGCCCGAGGTGCCTACCTTGGCCGAGCAGGGCTTTCCGGGGATCGAGGTGCGTGGCTGGTGGGGCCTTTTCGGCCCGGCCAACCTGCCGCCGGCCGTCACGCAACAACTCAACGCGGCGGTGAGAACCGCGCTGCAGACGCCCGAAGTCCGCCAGAAGATCGGAAACTTCCTCGCCTCGCCCTGGCTCGCCACCCCGTCGGAGTTCGACGCATGGATTCAGCGTGAGGTGTCGAGCATCCAGCAACTGGCGCGCAAGGCGGGCATCGAGCCGGAGTAGCCTTGGCTTGGCGGGCGCCGCAACCTGACGGCGCTCCTGCCCAGCACCGGTCGAGCCCTGACTGAGCGGCCGGCGCCGTCGCAAACCGGCACCAGCCCTTGGAACTGGCGCTCAGAACGACGCATTGGCGCTCAACCACAGCCGATTGAGCACCAGCGATCCGTCTTGATCTTTGCCGGTCTCGATGTTCGCGTTGGGATTCTGGCCCGTGCGCCTGGCCACCGTTGCACGAATGGACAGTCCTTTGGCAACCGTCCAGCTGGCCGACACACCGCCGCCCCTGAGTGAATAGCGATTCAGCAAGGGAGCGCCGCGGAAATCGTTGTTGACGTTGACCGTCACTGAGCCGATGTCATAGAAGCCGGTCAGCGTGACTGCGGGAATGACGCGCCAGCGCAGTTCGACATTGACCATTCGACCGATCGCACCGGTGGCTTCACCGCTGCCGTAGGCACGGAGACCGCCAGCGCCCCCGAGAGTGAATTTCTCGGACGAGTCCAGATTCTTGGCGGCCCACTGCCCCGACATGGCCACGTACGCCGACACGACGTCGGTGAGCGACTGTTCCTGACTCAGATTGAAGCGGACCTTGTTGAACCTGCCGGCAGGGTTGGAGTCCGAGCGCAGGGTTTCCTCGTTTGGTGAGCCGCTCATGTTGAGCAGCCCGGAGGTCAGCGTGATGTTTGCAGCCGTGGAACCCGCTTGCTCGAAGAATTCAGTCTCACGATTGCCAGAAAGGCCAAGAGAAAGCGTTCGGTTCAGATATTTGGAAGAAAGATTACCGAGTGCGAAATTAGTGAACTTCTTTTGATCGGTACCCAGATTCAGATACACATTTCGCGTACGCGCCCGCATCAATGGATAAATCAGATCCAAACCTATAGTCGTCGAAATTCCACTGGCGTCGAATTCCTTCGGGAGATTGACGATTTCATAATTCAGCCGGGAAGCACTCACATCGACTCGCAAGCCATTCAGGCCCACGGGTATCGCAGTCGCAATCCGACCATAAATGCTTCCCGAGGTATGGGCCCACTGGGAATTGAGCGCCCCACCGGGCTTGAAGAAGTTGTTGACGCTGAACATCGCGGCCGTGCGATTCGGGCCCGTGGCATAGGAGCCGGAATTCTCATAGCTTATATTGCTCTCCAGGAATGGCTTTTCGAGCGTCTTCAGCAAGAGATCGGTCTCTGCCTCCTTTTCTCCTTCGACCAGATTGCCTGATACATAAACGCCGGAAATGTCGTTGGCGATGAGCAGACCTCGATCGACCGCTTGTGTGGCCATGTATGCGCCGGCACGCTGACTCGCTTCGACGATCTTTCTGATCGATTCGAGAGAACTTGGCCTTGCGACCGGTCCCTCGCTGCGGATGGAACCCAGCACGGCTTCGATGACCTGAACCGTCACCACACCGTTCACCACATTCTGTTCGGGCAAGAATACCTTGACCGTCCAGCCCGCCTGCCGGTAATGCGCGGCAATACGAGCCGCAACGTCTTCGAGTTCCCCGAACGACAGCGGGCGATCAAGATAGGTCGCCACCAGGCGCTCGAGTGAAGCGGTTGGCACGAACGTGTTGCCGACGATCTTGAACTGCCTGACCGTGATGCGCGGGCCGCTGGTTGCCGGGGGCACCTGTGAACGCTTGGGTTCTGCAGGGGCCAGCAACCGGGGGAGCCGAAACTGCTGCGCACGATCAATCTGTTGCTGCAACGCACCAGCATCCACTTGCGCGTGAATCGATTCTGCAAGCAATGTCAGACAGCAGGCAGAAACGAGCCTCATGGCTCCAATCCTGTAGGACATTCTTCTCTTCAATTGAAAGGCCTTCAAGAGTGCTTGAAACGTAGGGGGTGTGAAGGAGTTGCTGCAGTCACCGCGAAGTGGTTGTCGACTCCGTCACGACAATACTGGTTTGCTGCCCGCCTATCGTCAGCACGACAGTCACAGGCAGCGAAGTGGCCGCGGTCGATTCGATCACCAGCACCTTTTGCTGAGCATCAAACCGGATCCAGTTCGGTAGAGGACGGTCATTCGTGAGCGTCGCATTCATGCTCGCGCTCGTACCCGCCGGGGCTTGCGGCATGATCGTCTCGGGCAGGCTGAGAACCACAGGGCTGCCGGCTCGGGTAGACCCTTGCGGCACGACCACGGCAACGAGCCCGGCGGTTCCCGTCGCCGGCTGCGCGATGACCGAGACACGTACCCCAGGGGTGAGGTCCGGGGCGCGTGCCGCCGCGGCAGGCGCGTTTGCGCCGGCCGTCGCTGCTGGCGCTGCCGTCGTGCTTGACCCCTCGCCGGTGCCCGCTGCAGCTTGCCCGCTGCCACTGGCCGGCTCGGTGCGTGCGGTGGTGGACGTGTCGCCTGCGGCCTGCTGCGTGCCGGTTGCGCCCCCGGTCCCTGTCGCCGGCGACGCTACCGCTGGAGGCGCGCCAGTTTCGGGCGCAACGCCAATGTCCGGGGCACTGGAGGTCGCGGGAGGGGACGCGGTGTTGGAAGGAACTGGGGCCGCCGCCGCGGTTTCCACCGCTGGTGCTGACGCCACAGCAGAAGAAGGAGCCGTTACCGCCGTTGACGCGGGAGTCGGAGCCGCTGACTCGGGGCGTGGTGACGCACCGATGACCGGCTTCGCGGGCACGTCCACGATCAGGGTCGACAGCGACTTGATCCTGACCGAGTTCTGAGTCGTTCCCACCTCCTTGTTGGGGGCCAAGGTCAGACGATAGTTGGCGAGATCTGCCGTCCCGCCGCCTGGCGACTTGACGAGTTCAGTGACGAAGTTGACATCGTTGGCTGACACCTCGCGGACGTTGACCAGGAACTTCTCCAGATCCGTCAAAGTCTCGTTGGCCACCAGGCCGACAACCGTGAATGTGTTCGGTTTGATCTCGGTCGAGCCGCTGTAATTTCCTTCTGCCGTGACACCGAGTGGCGCTTTCTGGATCGTGACATCGACTGAACCACCTCGCAGGGTGTAGTTCGGGTCGCTCAGCGTGAGCGTTGGCGCAGCCAACTCCAAATAGGTGCTCTTGTAGTTGCCCGCTCGCGGACTCGCCACGTTGGCAACACCCCCGGTGATCCTGGGTGCAAGCTCAGCGGCAACCATGCCGGTCAACTCGTAGGCGTTCGACGGACCGATCTGAGCGTTGCCGTCATAGACCTTGCTCAGTGTGAGGTCCAGCGGCGCGGGGTCGATGGACCCAATCGCCGCACCGGCTGTGAAACCACGCATGTCGCCCAGCGTCTGCCCGGCAGGCGAAATGATCCGGTAACCGTACACGGGCCGCTCGTCGCCGGCAGTCTTGGCCGTGATGGTGAGCCCGGTCACGGTGACGACCTTGCCGGCGCCCGCATCCTGCGGCGCCGCTGCGGTGCCACTGCTGGTGAACATCCCCTTCTCGAACCGTCCGAGTGTTCGCGAATCTGCGTTGACTTCACCGGTGATCGTGTAGTTCTTCTCGACCAACGTGGCTTCGGCGTTGGCGTCGTACCGCTTGTTCACCGCGCCGACGAGGGCCACCGTCAATGCCGGAGCAAAGCGGTAGAGCAGCGCATTGCCGCTACCCATGGTTGGCGTCACCGCATACTGCGCGTCGTACTGGACGTAGTCCTTGGGCAAGCCTCCCACGCTGTCGCCGGTCACCGGGTCGTACGGAGCGGGGTTCATGCTCCACACCTGCCAGGCCGCGGAGCCGCCCGCGCGCAATCCACCGGCACCCGCCAAGTTGTTCAATCGGCCCGCTTCGATGACGATCGGGCCGTTGTCGGATTGAACCGTCACACCGGGGGACAGCGTCAGTTCGCCCTGGTTCCTCAGGGTGATCGATCCGGCACTTCTCAGCCCTGCGTATGAGGTACCACCGATGATCACCGTGCCGACGGTGAGGGGCGTCAAGTTGTTCGCCTCGATCGGCCCCACAGGCCCTTGCGTCGCCAGCGAGGCCAGGCGGTTGGAATCACTGACCAGTTGGAAGACGCCAGGTCCTTGGAGGGCCAGCCCCTTGTCGCCTGCATCGATCGCGCCGGACACCGTCAGGCGCTCGCCCTGCACATCGAAGAGACTGTTCGCGGTGAGCCGAACGGGGCCGGAAACCGTGCCGACGCCCCGTGACACCGCAAGCGTTCCGCCATCGACACTGAGGGCATTGCCCACGAGATCCGTGTTCTGCAACTCCAGAGTGGCGCCTGCGGCGACCAAGACGGCTCCTGCGCCGCCCAGCGCGCCGTCCGTTGTCAGGATCAGCTTTCCCGCTTCGATCGCCGTTGGACCCGCATACGTGCTGGCAGCGTTCAGACTGAGGGTCCCTGGACCGGTCTTGCGCAGCGACGCGCCCGAACCGGTGATTGCGCCGTCGACATCGCCACGGACGCCGATCGACAGCGCAATCGGGCCGGCCACGGTGAGGGTCTGGGTACTGAGCCGCCCTGCGGTGATCTCGAGAGACCTCAATCCCTGACCCGCACCCACCGCAGCAGCGAGCACGACTTCGCCGGCCCCTGCGTCGAGCTTGAGGGCGCGCCCGCCGCCCCCCGTCACGCCGATGGCGTCCGATGTGGCGATGCGCGCGCCGGTGAGCTGCGTGTCAGCGCCCAGCGTCACTGCGTCACCGTAGGTCTGGGTGCCTACGGTGCGTACGCTGCCGCCGTTGATTGCGGTGGTGCCTGCCGCATCGGTCGTCAGGCTGCTCAGTGCCAGACCGGCCGATCCAGCGCCGCCAACCGGCCCGGCGAAGGTCGTCGTGCCACTGTCATGGATGGCGAGCGCGCGATTGATGCCATCAGAACTGAGCGCATCGGCCAGCGTGATTCCGACACCGGTGAGTGTGGTGTCCGTAGCAAGGGTGACGGCACCGTTGAACGCCTGCGCTCCGGTCGTGGTGATCTCGACGGTGTTGATGACCGCCGTACCGTTCACGACCAGTCCGGAGAGCCCGCTGACCGTGTCGGCGGCGCCATCGCCCAGCACCGCGTTGCCGCTGACGGTAAGCGCATTCGCTTGGCCCGTGAGCGTGCCCTGCGTGGTCACCGTGCTGCCCGCGAGCGTGGTGCTCGCGCCCAGCGTCACTGCATCGCCATAGATCTGCGCGCCGCTGGTGCGCACGCTGCCGCCGTTGATGGCCGTGGTGCCTGCGGCGTCGGTGGTGAGGCTGCTGAGTTCTTCTCCTGAGGCGGAACCACCGACAGCGCCGGCCAGCGTGGTCGTGCCGCTGTCGTTGATGGTGAGCGACCGCGCCGTCCCGTCGGACTTGACCGTGCTGCCCAGCGTGATGCCGACTCCAGTGAGCGTCGTCTGGCCTCCCAGCGTCACCGCATCGCCGTAGGTCTGCGCGCCACTCGTGCGCACGCTGCCGCCGTTGATCGACGTGACGCCCGCAGCGTCGGTGGCGAGGCTGCTGAGTTCTTCGCCTGCAACGGATCCGCCCACGGCACCAGCCAGCGTGGTCGTGCCACTGTCTTTGACCGTCAGCGCACGGGCCACGCCATCGGAGCGGACCGTGCCGCCCAGGG
>JAIXWM010000034.1 GCA_027491255.1 Rubrivivax sp.
GCGAAGATTGCCGACACGTACCATCGCTGGCGTGGTGACGGCGATGGCACCTACGAAGACGTGCCGGGCTTCTGCAAGAGCGCGAAGACGGAGGAAATCGCCGCGCACCAGTTCGTGCTCACGCCGGGGCGCTACGTCGGCGCGGAAGAGGTCGAGGACGACGGCGAGCCCTTCGACGAGAAGATGAAGCGCCTCGTGGCGACGCTCGAAGAGCAGTTCGCCGAGGGGGCGCGGCTCGAAAAAGAGATTCGCGCGAATCTGCGGGGGCTTGGTTATGGGGGGTAAGCTTCGCGCATGGCGTGACTGCAAGTTGGGCGACGTGCTCGAGCTGAAGAGAGGCTACGATCTCCCTTCGCACCACCGCCATCCCGGTCCGGTTCCCATCGTCTCGTCATCGGGGCCAAGCGGGTTTCACTCGGACGCGATGGTGCAGGCGCCGGGCGTTGTGACCGGTCGATACGGCACCATCGGAGAGGTCTTCTTCGTCACACAAGACTTCTGGCCGCTCAACACGACGCTTTACGTTCGGGACTTCAAGGGCAGCGATCCCAAGTTCGTCAGCTACTTCCTGAAGACGATCGACTTCTACTCGTGCTCCGACAAGGCCGCCGTTCCCGGCGTGAACAGGAACCATCTGCACGAGTTGCCTGTGCGTGTTCCACCTCTCGCGGAGCAACGCGCGATCGCCCGCATCCTCGGCGCGCTCGACGACAAGATCGAACTGAACCGCAAGATGAACGCGACGCTCGAGGCGATGGCGCGGGCGCTGTTCAAATCGTGGTTCGTCGACTTCGACCCGGTGCGTGCGAAGGCCGAGGGCCGCGCGCCGAGCGGGATGGACGCCGAGACAGCGGCGCTCTTTCCGAGCGAATTCGTGGAGTCGGAGTTGGGGGCGATTCCGAAGGGGTGGTCCATCGAACCTCTCGATTCGCTCGCGGAATTTCGAAATGGTCTCGCACTCCAGAAGTTTCGGCCGGCGGAGGGTGCACCAAGCCTTCCGGTCGTCAAGATCGCCCAGCTCCGGACTGGACAACCAGATAGCGGAGAATGGGCGACGGATGACATCCCGGTCGACTGCATTCTGGAGAATGGTGACGTTGTCTTCTCTTGGTCGGGCAGCCTCACCGTTGTCGTTTGGTGCGGCGGACGGGCGGCGTTGAACCAGCATCTGTTCCGAGTCACGTCAGCTCACAAGCCGAAGTGGTTCTACCTTCAATGGCTCCTGCACCACTTGCCGGAATTTCAGCGGATCGCGGGCGATAAGGCGACCACGATGGGCCACATCCAGCGCCACCACCTCAGGGCTGCGAGGTGCATCGTGCCCGACCGCTCCGTCCTCGATGCGGCGGGGCACTTGCTCGCTCCTCTCCTCGAACGCACAATCGCGCTCGACTTGGAGCGCCGTCAGCTGGCGCGGCTGCGAGACGAGCTGCTTCCACGCTTGATCTCGGGCGAGCTGTCTGTCGGGGCCGCCGAACGCGAAGTTGCCTCCACGCCCGAATCGTATAGCCCCACGTTCGCGACGGGAGACGCCGTATGACGAAGACCAGTACGAAAACCATGCTCGCCAAAGCTAGGCCTGGGCCCGCGCGTATCGAATATTTACGCGTCGAAAACTACCGCGCGCTCCGCCGCGTCGAGTTGTCGGACGTCACGCCCCTTACGGTCCTCTTGGGACCCAACGGAAGCGGCAAGTCGACCGTGTTCGACGTCTTCAACTTTCTCTCGGAGTGCTTCCAATTCGGACTGCGGCACGCCTGGGACCGACGTGGTCGCGCGAAGGAGCTGCGAACCCGTGGGCAGAAGGGCCCAATCACGATCGAGGTCAAATACCGCGAGCGTCCTAAGGCCCCGCTCATCACGTATCACCTCGCGATCGACGAGGATCGTGGCAAGCCCATCGTCGTCGAGGAGTGGCTTCGATGGAAGCGTGGAGCGCACGGCCAGCCGTTCAAGTTTCTCGACTACAAGCGCGGTCAGGGTTCGGCGGTAAGCGGCGCTGACCCGGACGAGACCGGCAAGCGCGTAGAAACACCTCTACGGTCGCCGGATCTCATCGCCGTGAACACCCTCGGGCAGTTTGCCGAACACCCGCGCGTTGCCGCGCTGCGCGAGTTCATCACGGACTGGTACGTCTCCTACCTCTCGATCGACGACGCGCGTGGCCAGCCTGAAGCCGGTCCGCAGGAGCGCCTCAGCAAGACGGGCGACAATCTTCCTAACGTCGTCCAGTACCTCAAGGAGCAGCATCCGCAGCAACTCGATGAAATCTTCGCAAAGCTGCGTCGCAGAGTTCCTCGGCTAGAGCGAGTACTCGCTGACCCGATGCCCGACGGGCGCCTGCTGCTGCAGATCAAGGATGCCCCCTTTGCCGAGCCCGTGCTGTCGCGCTTTGCGTCCGACGGCACGCTGAAACTGCTGGCCTACATGATCGTGCTCCACGATCCGGCGCCTCCGCAGTTCATCGGCATCGAAGAGCCAGAGAACTTCCTGCATCCGCGATTGCTTCAGGAACTGGCCGAGGAGTGCAGAACAGCCGCTGCCCGCTCGCAACTGCTTGCGACGACCCACTCGCCGTTCTTCCTGAACGGTCTACGGGCGGAAGAAGTTCGGGTGCTGTACCGCGACGATGATGGGTTCACCCAGGCCGTCCGCGCGTCCGACATCCAGGGCATTCCCGAGTTTATCGCCGCGGGCGCATCGCTTGGCCACCTTTGGCTCGAGGGTCGGTTCGGGATGGGCGACCCGTTGGTTCGCGAAGGCGCACCGGCCCGTGCAAAGGGGAGAGCAAATGAGCGTTGAGCACATCGAGGTTCTTGTCGAAGAGCCGTCGATGGAGATGGCGTTGCGCGCGCTGTTGCCGAATATCGTCGGCAGAACCTCGTTCGAGGTCTATGTCCACCAAGGCAAGGAAGACTTGCGTGCGCGGCTGCTCGAGCGTTTTCGCGGCTACGCGACCTGGCTGCCGGAGACTTGGCGGATCGTGGTGATCGTCGACCGCGACGACGATGACTGCGCCAAGCTCAAGGCAGAGCTCGAGAAGGTCGCCAAGGCCGCGAGGCTCACCACACGGTCAACGGCCCGCCGGCGAAAGGCGTACGTCGTGGTGAATCGGATAGCAATTGAGGAGCTCGAGGCTTGGTACTTCGGTGACTGGGAGGCCGTGCGGGCAGCCTACCCGCGTGTTCCCGCGACGATTCCATCGAGAGGGAAGTATCGCGAACCTGACGCGATTGCAGGAGGCACATGGGAAGCGTTCGAGAGGGTACTCCAGAAGGCTGGATACTTTGAAGAAGGCCTCGCGAAGATCGAAGCGGCGAGGACGATCGCGCCGAACATGTCGCCGAAACGAAACACGTCCAGGAGCTTTCAGGTCCTCCGTGACGCGCTGTCCGAGATGGCTACACCGTGAACTCCCCCAGCTACGAGCGCCGGCGCCGCGAGGGTGAAGTGCGCCTCGCTAACTCGGCCGCAAGTGCGGCAGCAGTGTCCTCGCCGCGTACGCACGCTCACCAGTCCAAAGGTGGACGGGGCGACGTCCCATGACCCGCAAGCCTATGCCCGCCGCCTCTCTCGTCCGCTCCTCTGCGGCCGAATACCTCACCTTTGTCGCGGCCAGCGGTCATGGCGGCATCGACGCGGTCTACTCGGGCGAGAACGTCTGGATCAGCCAGAAGATGATGGCGCAGCTCTACGACGTCGATGTCCGCACCGTCAATTACCACCTGCAGACGATCTTCTCGGACAGCGAGCTCGAGAAAGACGCAGTTATCCAAAAATTTCGGATAACTGCCTCAGACGGCAAAAGCTACGACACGAAGCATTACAACCTCTCGGCGACCATCGCCGTTGGGTACAAGGTCAACTCCGAGCGCGCGGTCCAGTTTCGCAAGTGGGCTACGCGCGTCGTCGAAGAGTTCACCATCAAGGGCTTCGCGATGGACGACGAGCGCCTCAAGCGAGGCGGCTCGATTCTGGGCGATCGCTACTTCGAGGAACAGCTCCAGCGCGTTCGCGAGATCCGCATCTCCGAGCGCAAGTTCTACCAGAAGATTACCGACATTTACGCCACGTCTGTCGACTACGACGTGACGGCGCAGGCGACCAAGCGCTTCTTCGCCACCGTGCAGAACAAACTGCATTGGGCCATTCACGGGCAGACGGCCGCCGAGGTCATCCTCGACCGCGCGGACGCGACCAAAGAGCACATGGGCCTCCAGACCTGGGCCGACGCGCCCTTGGGGAAGATCCAGAAGTTCGATGTGAGCGTCGCGAAGAACTACCTCACCGAACCCGAGATGGCGCAGCTCTCGCGGCTCGTGAACGCCTACCTCGACGTGGCCGAGGATATGGCGCTCCGCAAGATTCCCATGACGATGCAGGACTGGGAAACAAGGCTGAATCGCTTCCTTGAGGCAACCGCTCGCGAAGTGCTCGCGGACGCTGGAAAGGTCACTGCGGAGATCGCGAAAGCACACGCCGAGAGCGAATTCGAAAAGTACCGCATCCTGCAGGATCGCCTCTTCGAGAGCGATTTCGACCGAATGGTGGCGGAGACCAAACAGCTCGCCGCGAAGGCGAAAGCTGCAACTCCTCGCACGATCAAGGAGCGCAAAAAGCCATGAGCGCCTTCACCGAATCGGTCGTCGAAGAGGCGACGCTCGAATGGTTCGAAGCCCTCGGCTACTCGGTGGTCTCCGGGCCAACGATCGCGCCCGGCGAGCCCGGTGCGGAACGGCGTTCGTTTGCGGATGTCGTCCTCGAGGGGCGCCTTCGTGATGCGCTCTCGCGCCTGAATCCCTCGGTTTCGCGCGAAGGTCTCGACGAGGCATTCCGCAAGCTCACGCGCATCTCGTCGCCGCAGCCCCTCGACGCCAACCACGAGCTTCACCACTACCTCGTGAACGGCGTCAGCGTGGAGTACCTGCGCGCGGACGGGACCATCGGCTACGACCCGGTGCGCATCGTCGATTACGACGACCCCGAGGGCAACGACTGGCTCGTGGTGAACCAGCTCACGGTCACCGAAGGGAGCCACAACCGGCGCCCCGACGTTGTCGTGTTCCTAAACGGCCTGCCCATCGCGGTCATCGAACTGAAGAACGCGGCGAGCGAAAACGCGACCATCTGGAACGCGTTCAAGCAGCTCCAAACCTACAAGGACGAACTGCCCGCGCTCTTCGTCTTCAACGAGCTCCTTGTCATCAGCGACGGCCTCGAAGCTCGCATTGGCACCCTCTCGTCGAACCGCGAGCGTTTTCTCCCGTGGCGCACCATCGAAGGCGAGGCCCTGGCGCCCAAGTCGATGTCGCAGCTCGAAGTGCTGATTCGAGGCGTCTTCGACAAGCGGCGCCTTCTCGACCTGCTCCGGTACTTTGTCGTTTTCGAGGGCGACGGAGACGCGGTCATCAAGAAGGTGGCCGGGTACCACCAGTTCCATGCCGTCGCCCGCGCACTCGAGGCCACGCTGGGCGCGTCTCAGCCCCAAGGCGACCGCCGCGTTGGTGTCGTTTGGCACACGCAGGGCTCTGGAAAAAGCCTCACGATGGCCTTTTACGCAGGCCGCGTGGTGCTGCACCCGGCGATGCGCAATCCGACGCTCATCGTGATGACCGACCGCAACGACCTCGACGAGCAGCTTTTCGGAACGTTTGCACGCTGCAAGGACCTCCTGCGCCAGAGCCCGGAACAGGCGAAAGACCGGGCGCACCTGCGCGACCTCTTGAAGGTCGCCTCGGGTGGCGTGGTGTTCACCACGATTCAGAAGTTCATGCCCGAGACCCGCGGCGACACGTTTCCGCTCCTCTCGGACCGCGCGAACATCGTGGTCGTCGCCGACGAAGCGCACCGAAGCCAGTACGACTTCATCGACGGGTTCGCGCGTCACATGCGCGACGCGCTGCCGAATGCGTCGTTCATTGGGTTTACGGGCACCCCCATCGACTCGGCGGACAAGAGCACCCGCTCGGTCTTCGGCGACTACGTCAGCGTCTACGACATTCAGCGAGCGGTCGAAGACGGCGCCACGGTGCCGATTTACTACGAGAGCCGCCTCGCCAAGCTCGAGCTGAAGGAAGACGAGCGGCCGCATCTCGATGAGGCCTTCGACGAACTCACCGAGGGTGAAGAGCTCGAAGGGCGCGAAAAGCTCAAGACCAAGTGGTCGGCGCTCGAGGCGCTCGTTGGAACCGAACGGCGCGTGCAGCTCATTGCGAGGGATCTCGTTGAGCACTTCGGTGCACGCCTCGACGTCATGGACGGCAAGGCGATGCTCGTCTGCATGAGCAGGCGCATCTGCGTCGATCTCTACAAGGCCATCGTCGCGCTGCGCCCGGATTGGCACGACGACAACGACGACAAGGGCGCAATCAAGATCGTGATGACCGGCTCCGCCTCGGACCCGAGTGGCTGGCAATCGCACATTCGCAGCAAGCAGCGGCGCGAGGCACTCGCCAAGCGCTTCAAGAATCCGAGCGACCCGTTCAAGCTCGTGATCGTCAGGGACATGTGGCTCACGGGCTTCGACGCTCCGTGCATGCACACGATGTACATCGACAAGCCGATGCAGGGACACGGCCTCATGCAGGCGATCGCGCGCGTGAACCGCGTCTTCCGCGACAAGCCGGGCGGACTCGTCGTCGACTACTTGGGCCTCGCCGATCAGCTCAAGAAAGCGCTCCACACATACACCGAGAGCGGTGGGCAGGGCGAAACGGCGCTCGACCAAGAGGAGGCCGTGGCGCTCATGCTCGAGCGCTACGAGGTGTGCTTCGGCATCTTCCATGGCTTCGATTGGAGCGCGTGGACGAGCGGCACACCGGCTGCGCGGCTCTCGGTGCTCCCTGCGGCCCAGGAACACGTCCTCGCGCAGGAAAGCGGCAAGGAGCGGCTTCTCCAGGCCGTCACGGAACTCTCGAAGGCATTTGCCTTGGCCGTGCCGCACGACGAGGCGATTCGCATTCGAGACGACGTCGGCTTCTTCCAAGCCGTTCGCGCCGCCATCGCCAAGACCTCGGCCGGTGATCGCAAGTCATCCGGCGACCTCGATCACGCGATTCGACAAATCGTGTCGAAGGCCGTCGTGTCCGATCAGGTCATCGACATCTTCGCGGCCGCAGGACTGAAGAACCCCGACATCTCGATTCTTTCCGATCAATTCCTCGCGGACGTGCGCGGGCTTCAACACAAGAACCTCGCGGTCGAGCTGCTGCGCAAGCTTCTCAACGACGAGGTGAAGGCGCGCTCGAAGCACAACCTCGTGCAGAGCCGCTCGTTCGCGGACCTCCTCGAGAAGTCCGTGCGCCGCTACCAGAACCGCGCCATCGAGGCCGCGCAGGTCATCGAGGAACTCATCGAGCTCGCCAAGCAAATGCGGGCCGCGCAGAAGCGCGGAGAGGAACTCGGGCTCACCAGCGACGAGCTGGCCTTCTACGACGCCCTCGAAGTGAGCGACAGCGCGGTGATGGTCCTCGGCGACGCGCAGCTCCGTCTCATCGCGCGCGAGCTCGTCGAAACCGTGAAGGCGAACGTCTCCATCGACTGGACCGTACGCGAATCCGTGCGCGCCAAGCTCCGAGTCATCGTGAAGCGCATCCTGCGCAAGTACGGCTACCCGCCGGACAAGCAGGAAACGGCAACGAACACCGTGCTGCAGCAGGCGGAGTTGTTGTCGGATTATTGGGTGGCGTAGCGAAAGCGTTCGAGACTGACGATCGGCAGGTGGTGTGATGGCTGGCGAGCTAACCTTCAAACAGGCAGCGATTCAGGTGCTCCGCGATCGCGGGCCTTTGCACTATCGCGACCTTGCCGAGGCGATCACGGCGAGCGGGCTCGTCCAAACAGAGGGAGCCACGCCCGAGGCCTCGCTCAACGCGATGATCGCTGTCGACATCAAGCGGAAGGCGAACGGCAGCACTTTCGTGCGCGTGAGCCCCGGCGTCTTCGGACTTCGAGGCATTCATGCGACGAGCATCCCTGCGCTTGAGGCGCCCGCGCCCGCCGACCGCACCGAGAGAGATTCGTCAGTTCAGCCTTCCGGCACGAAGGAAGATGAGTCGACCGCGCGCGTCCGTGTGCCATTCTTCCCTGTCTACAGCGAGGTGCGCCACTTGCTGCGAATCTGGCCGGGAGTCTCGCGGAAGCGCGTCACGGGCTTGCAGTCCGCTCTCATGGAGCTGACCGGCACGCCGCAGAACTCCGTCGATTGGACAACCCCTGAAAGCTGGATTCCCGAACGCTTGAAAGGGGATGCGCGCGAGCTCGCCGAGGCGATCTGGCGAGAATCGAAGGGCGCCGTGAATCCGCGACACACCTATGGTCACTGGCGCCTCGCGCAGCGCTATGAGCTCATTCGCGACGACGCGAAGGGCAACCTCGAGCTCACGCCAAACGGACGCGACTTCCTCGAAACCCCCGGAGGCCAAACCGAGGCCGCGCTCGACGAAGCGGAAGGCGTGACCAAGCTCCTCGCTATCGTCGCCGACACGGGGCCGGCGAGGCCTGGCGAACTGCTCGGTGAGTGGGCGGACTACCTCAAGCGCCGCTCGGGTTTTGGGACCGACTCGACGTTCAAGGACACGCTCCGACGCCGTCTCAACAACCTCCTCGAACGGGGCCTGGTTGAACGCAAGGGCACCCTCTACTCGGTGTCGTCTGATGGGCTCAAATACCTGCAGCGCGTCGGCGACGAGGACTCCGTCGGAGGTGACGAGCACCACGAGCTTTGGGCCATGATTCGCGAACAGGAGACGGCGGTTCGGGAGAGCCTCCGTGAGCTCCTTTTGGATATGGACCCGTTCGCCTTCGAGCACCTGGTGAAGCGCCTGCTCGAGGAAATGGACTACCAGAACGTGCAGGTCACCTCACGTTCCGGGGACGGCGGCGTCGACGTCGTTGCCGACATCGAACTCGGCATTACCTCCGTGCGCGAAGTCGTGCAGGTCAAGAAGCATCGCCGGCCCATCCAGCGCAAAGACCTCGATGCGCTTCGCGGCTCGCTATACCGCTTCAATGCCGTGCGGGGCACGATCGTGACGACGGCGCGGTTCGCGAAAGGCACCCAGGAAGCGGCGTTCGCGACCGGGGCCGCACCGATCACGCTTATCGACGGCGACAAGCTGCTCGACATGCTCATCGAGCACGGCATCGGCGTGCGGAAGCGGACGATCGAGATGCTCGAGGTCGATCCGACGGCGTTCGCTGCGGTGGAGGCGGATGGATGACCGACGGGCCGTCCAAAGATTGGGAAGGCGCCTCCGTTGCACGAAGGCCGAGACGAGTTGATTGCGCAAAGGTTGACGGAGCTGACGAATCGAAAGCTTGAGCGATTGTAGGGGAGAATTAGTGACGATGGGCACTCAGTCGAGGCAGGACATCGCCGAGCCGGCGCTTCGCAGCGATGAGCCGATTCGCTCGTACGAAGACGACCGATTGGCTCGCGGCCCACTCGTCGATGTGATCGCCAGGCATATCCTCCACTGCTCAACGAGCCAGTCCGTTGTTGTCGCCCTTAACGCGCCCTGGGGCGCCGGCAAGTCCTCGTTTCTGAACCTGCTCGAGAAGAAGCTCGGGGAGCCGTCGGGTTCAGGCGCAGAATCCGTTGACCCAATTCGCCGGCGACCTGTCGTCATTCGATTTAACCCGTGGAACTACGATAGCGTCGAGACGCTCGTTCAGATCTTCTTTGCTGAACTCGCTCGCGGCGTTGGCAAGTCCGCTGACAAGGCCATCGCAAAGAAGGTCGGGACCGGACTCCAGGCAATCGGCGAGCTTACGAGCGTGTTTCATACCGGCGCAGGAACTCTGCTGAAGAAGGCGGGTGGCGCACTCAATAGAAGCAAGAGCCTTGAAGAGATAAAGGCCGAGCTCGATAGTCTATTGGTGAACCTTGACCAGCGAATCGTTGTTTTCGTTGACGACATCGATCGACTTGAGCGGGATACACTTCGCCTGCTTTTTCGCGTTATTCGCTTGAACGCGTGTTTCCCAAATGTCACTTACGTACTGGCTTTCGATCGCCTCGTTGTCGAGCGAAGTCTTAACGAAGAAAGTGGAATACGGGGGCGCGATTACTTGGAGAAGATTATCCAAGTCGCCTTCGACATTCCCGCCCCGGAAGCAGCGACCCGCGACCGAATCCTGTTCGCCGAACTCGATGTCGTTCTCGCGACCATGAAGACGAGGCCCCTCGATGAGCAGCGATGGGGAGACGTTCTGCACGCAGGCTTGCGGTCCCACTTTCGGACGATCCGGCACATCAAGCGCTACGCGAATGGTCTCCGAGTGACGCTGACTCCCGTTGCTGAAGAGGTCGACCTCGTCGACTTCATGGCGGCAGAGCTCATCAGGACGTTCCATCCCGACGTATACGCTGGCCTGGCAGAGGGAAAGCACATGCTGGCGCCGGTGCGCATGGGCGACAGGGACTCAATTCCCGCGCCCCGCCTACGTGAGTGGGTGGACCAGCTGTGCAAGAGGGCTTCGCCCGGATTCGAGGAATCGGTGCGGGCAGTACTGCGGGTATTGTTTCCGGAGCTTGCCCGAGTCTACGCAAATACCAGCTTCGGAGACGGCTATGATGCGAAGTGGCGAAGGGAATGCCGCATTTGCTCGCCAGCAGCTTTCGACAAGTACTTCCTCCTCGGTGTTCCGGAAGGAGAGATATCTGAAGTTGAAATTCAGGCATTCGTCGATGGTCTGAGCGATCCATCGATCCGCGCGTCGTTCCTCGCACGCATGATCGCTTCGGGTCAGGCCCGGCGTCTGCTCGAGCGCCTCGAAGACTTTACGAGGTCTATGCCTCGCGAAACTGCCGTTGCACTAATCGGACTGTTGTTCGACAGCGGTGCTTCGATTCAGTACGAACCCAGAGGCTTCTTCGAGCTGTCGAGCGAGATGCAGGTGTCGCGAATTGTGTACCAGTGCCTCCTCACGCTTCCGACCGAACAGGAACGACTGCAAGTCTTACTTCCGTTGGTGCGCAGCGGTGCATCGTTCTCGACGGCCATCCACGAGGTCTCGCTGTCAGAGCCGCGTGACAGCGCACAGGCGGGGCCGCCAGCATTCGCGGACCGATGCATCTGGGAGCAGCTGCGCGACGCCGCGCTTGAACGAATCGAGAGCCAGCGCGCGGCAGGGACACTGTGGAGCGCGAAGACTCTGCCCTACGTTCTGTTCCGGTGGCGCGCCTGGCGCGACGAGCTGACGGTGCGCGCGGCAATCGCGGAGCACGTTGCGGATGACCAGGCACTGGTCGGCGTCCTCGAGAACTTCATTGCGCGTCCCACTCTGTACGTCGAGGGCCGAAAGACGTCTCCGAATCGGGAGAGTTTGCGCCCGACAACCATCGAGCCCCTATTTGACGTCCCGGTTGTGCTGAACCGGTTACGCGTTCTCGCCGAAGGAGATGGCGGCCTTGCCCGACGCGCTGGTCGTTTGATCGAGCTCTTGGAAGCACCGACGAGCGACGGAGGCTATTCATGACCCGCGTCCGGAGCGCATGGGAACAGTCCTCATCATGATGTACCTCGCTATAGAGGGCCGATCGACCCCAACCCGAGTCGGCAGTGCTTTGCGCTAATCTATAGAGTTGAACAACCGGCTTCGCGTCACACAAACCGCCCCGCATCTCGCGCCCTGCACATCTCCACACCAACACGTTTCGTGCTTTGTGATAGGCCCCTCGATTTTGAGCCATTCACGCGGGGTCGCGGAAACGCGACCCCGCACTTTTTAACAGCGGCCTCGGAGAGCGATCTCCGGGGCCGTTGCATTTCTCCCCCACGTTTCCGCGACCTTCGACGCTCGCCGAGCACCGGCCGCGCGTGGACAGCGTTCGCGCAGAGAGCGCCGCGGGCGTGAAGGAGCGCGCGACGAGGGCGCTCTGGACGGCGTTCGCGCTCTCTCTTCTGGCCCGCGGGGAGAGAGGAACCGAGAGCGTTTAACAGCGGAGCCCGTTTTCGCGGGACGGAGCCGCTGACGTTTAACTGGCCAGCGCGGCGATGCCCGGCGACGAACGGGGCGCTGGCCGAGCGAGCGCCCACGTTGGCGCAAGGCGCGCCGAACGCCGTGGTCGGGAGAGCGTGGCGCAGGCGCGGGCAGCACCGCGCACGTGGGCCCGCACGGCGCGGCGGGGCGCGGGACTGTTGAACGCCCGAGGCGTGGTCCCGCGCGAGGGTCACTCAAGGAGGGCCTTGATGGCCAGGGCGGTCTTCTTCAGTACCGCAGAGTCGAGGCCCTTGCCGTCCTCCTCCGTCGACGTGAAGAGCGTCGTGCCCTCGGTGAAGCCGTTCTTCCCGTACCAAGCCTGCTTCCACTCCCAGCCACGCTTGTAGTCGGGACGGCTGAGCATGCCGAGGTGCTCCCAGACCAGCAGGTCGCCGTCGGCAGTGACGAACGAGAAGTCGGGGCGCAGGCGGCCCGCTGCGGTCGTCCCGTCGAGCACGCGCTCGTACTCGTAGGGGATGCCGAGCTGGAACAGCATGTTCGCGATCACCAGCTCCGACTTGCTGCGCACCAGATGCCCCTTCTCGGTCCGGTGGATCAGGTGCTCGGCGAACGGCACCGAATCGTCGGCGGCGCGGATGACGCTCTGGAAGACGTTCGTGTTGCGACGCGCAGTCTCCGAGCGCTCCGGTCGCGTGAGATCGAAGAGGACCGTGGCGTCGTCGCCTTCGATGAGGAGCACGAGCTGTTCACGCGAACGAGTGAGCGCGGTGTACACGAGTTCGCGCGAGAGCAGCCTGCAGTTCTTCGGCAGGATCACGAAGACCTTCTTGAACTCGCTCCCCTGCGACTTGTGGAC
>JAIXWM010000047.1 GCA_027491255.1 Rubrivivax sp.
AAGTCGTTGCGACGCCCGACCCATCGTACCGCCCGCTGGACGCCGATGCCTGGATGGAGCTCGGCCCGGATTGGACGGGCGGCGGCAAGGAAGAGCCGCCCGTGGATACCGATCCGCCCATCCGCATCGATCCGCCTGTCGACATCGACCCCCCGGTCCGTGATCCGGCCGACATGCTCGACGGTGGTGAGCAGGCCGGTCTGCCCCCGAGGAAGGACCCGACCCCCGGCGACGATGCTGCGTCCGACACCCCGAAGCCGCCCCCGCAGGAGGTGACCGACGTCGAACTCGTTGCCTACCACTGGAAGAGCCGCGCCGTGCTCGAGAAGACCGTCTGGCGCATGGGTGAGCAGGTCGAACCCCTGGGGGGCGAGTCGACGCCCCGGCTGTTTCAGCCCGTGCTGGAAGGCGACGACGCCGGGGGACAGAGGCTGGCGCTGCGCCTGTCGGCCGGCCGTGAGGGCGCCCCTGCTCCGGTGGCCGCGGAAGCGGGTACCGGATCGGTGCAGGACGCCGCACCGACGACCGCGCCCGACGCTGCGGCGGTCAACCTGCGCGACGCGGTGGCGATCCTGAAGATGATCGCCGGGCTTACCTCCGGCGGATCGCCCTCGCCCTTCCAGTCCATCGCGGCCGACTTCGACGGCAGCGGCACGGTCGGGATTGGGGACGCCCTGGGTGTGCTGCGGCACGCGGTCGGCGCGACCGGCACAAAGCCCGACTGGGTCTTCGTGGACGAGACCGATCCCGGTCTGGCCGGGCGGGCCGGCATGAACCCCGGCCTTCTGCCGCAGGAGCCGGCCGCGCCGCATGCCGTGTCGGGCAAGCTCGGGCTGGTGGGGGTACTGCGTGGCGACGTCGATGGCAGCTGGGCACCGCCCGCCAGCGCCGAGCACCTCGACGACGCCTGGTTCGCCGACCTCGCCAGCCGTGCCGGCGCCCGCAACCCCGACGCCAGCTTCGACCCGTCCATGTGGGGGGTCTACCCGGGCTGATCCGGCTTGGTAGCGCTGAGCGCGCAGTCACCTGCGCCATGCGCATCCGGGTACGCGTAGCCGCCGACGGATGATGCATCGGTACGCCAGACTCCGTGGCTGCGCAGGCCCAGCTCCCGGCGACCGCCGGAACCCCGGCAGAATGCAGCCGTGGGGTCCTGGGCGACAGCGGCTCCGCCGGCCCGATGGCGGACGGCTTGCCGCGGGCTGCGCCATGTCTGGCGCAGCCTGCCTCACCGTCGAAGCTTCGAACTGGATGGACGCCTCGCTCCGCAAACGCATCCTGTTGGTGGATGATCATCTGGTGGTTCGTGAGAGCCTGGTGCTGCTGCTCGCGCAGCGCATGCCGGAACTGCGCTTCGTCGAGGCGGCCAGCCTGATGCAGGCGCAACTGGTGTTGGGCTCGATGGGCGACATCGATCTCGTGCTGCTTGATCTCGACCTGCCCGACAGTCGCGGGTTGGCCACGCTGACCGCCTTGCGCGCCACGGCCCCCGGGGTGCCTGTCGTCGCGACCGCGTGCCGCTGAAGCCGCTGTTCCTGGCCATCCTGGCGGCGCAGGTGCTGCTGTTCGCGGCCGCGGCGCAGGCCGATGGCTGGCTCTGGTACGCGCTGGCCATCGCCTGCATGGTCAGTGTCTTCGGCTCCATCCCCTTCAACGACGTGATGGTGGTGCGCTACGTCGACGACTCGATGCGCTCGCGCGTGGCCGGCACGCGGCTCGCGATCTCGTTCACGCTCAGCTCCACCGCGGTCTTCCTGCTCGGCCCAATGGTCAAGACGGCCGGCTTCACCGCGCTGCTGGCGGGGCTGGCCGTGGTGGCGCTGGCCCGCTTGCTGATCGTCACGGCGCTGCCGGGCGAGCGGCGGCTGCGCGAGGCCTGGCCCGGCGCCGCCGCGTAGGCGGGCAGCCCATCGCGACCGGCTTCGAGGCCCCCCTGGGCGCCTCGGCAACCGGCGCACGCCCCTGTACTCCAGGCTCCGCGCGCCGGGCTGCGCTTCAGCGCCCGCACCGGGTGCACGCTGCAGCCACCCTGGACATGCCCGAACCGCCGATCCCTGGGCCTCGTGGAGCCTGTCATCGCGCATGCAGTGGTGATCTCCGGGCTGCTGCATGGTATGCCTCGGAAAATTCCTGTTGAAATGGGAAAAAATCCCATAAACTGCCGACGTGTCTTCCGACAACCCGCTTCCTTCGCCCCGGCCCGACGCTCCCCCCGCCGTCGCCGACGAGGCCCTGACCGTCGCCCAGCCGCTGGTGGCCTGGCTGGTGCGCTCAGGGGTGGGCTACGCGGGTTTCGCCGCGGCGCTGAAGCCGGTCTTCCTGGCCCAGGCGATGGCCGAGGCACAGCGTCTCGGCCAGAAGCCGACCGACTCCGCGCTGAGCCTGCTGTCGGGTCTGCACCGCAAGGATGTCCGGCAACTGCGCGCGTCGGCCGAGGGCGACGCCGCCGCGGTGGCGCGACGCGGCGCCGCCTGGGGCCGGCCGAGCGCAGCCAGCCAGGTGGCCACGCGCTGGCTCGGGCTGGACTGGCCCGACGAACTGCCGTTCGCCGGCTCCGAGCCCTCGTTCGAGGCCCTGGTGCGCCGCGTGTCGACCGACTTCCACCACCGCGCCGTGCTGCAGGAACTGGTGCGCCTGGGCGTGGTGCGCGAG
>JAIXWM010000028.1 GCA_027491255.1 Rubrivivax sp.
CAGCAGTCAAATCAAGAAGGCGGCGGGCAAAGCAAGCGTAGTGCCATACGCGCCTCCGTGACGAGCTAAGCTGTTGATTTTATTTGGGTTGCGCTGAGAGGATGACAAACTCGGGCTAACCCTACGCCCAACCGGAGGTGCAACAGCCTTCGTCGCCCGGGCCCCATTTCAATCTGGCCCGGTCGCCGCCCGCTGCCGCACGCCGGTTAGCTCACGTTAAGCCTCAGATCCAAATCAACATTCCCGCCATGCGCTTTCACTCTCCAATGCTCGTTCTCGCCACGCTGTACACCTTGGCAAGCCTCGCGCACTTCACTCACAACGCCGAGTACATCGCGTACTATCCAGGTCTTCCTGCGTGGATGACAAGAGAGTCGGTGTACCTTGCGTGGTTGGGTGTAGCTGCCGTCGGCATAGTCGCCGCAGTGGCGTACTCGCAAGGTTGGAAGCGAACCGCTGCAGGCCTTCTGGTTGTCTATGGTCTTCTTGGCGTCGATGGCTTGTTGCATTACACGCTTGCGCTGTGCTCCGAACACACCCTGGCTGCCAACATCACCATCTGGACCGAGGTTCTACTCGGGCTCGCCCTGGCTTGTGCCGCAGCAGTTTGGCTAAAACGCTTGACACTTCGCTAAGTGCCGGCTGAGGCCTAGCCTCTAGTTCAATCCGACCTGCTACGGTAGGCAGTGTAAATCTAACGTTAGGACACGCAGACAAAGCTGCCGATCTACGCTTTCCCAAAGACTCATGAGCTCCGCAGACATTACTGTCCGACCGATTCGAGAATCGGATCTTCATTCCTGGCTACCGCTTTGGGATGGGTACAACGCTTTCTATGGTCGCGTGGGTCCGACAGCGCTTGATCCCACGATTACCAAGGTAACTTGGTCCAGGTTCTTTGACCCAACAGAACCAGTATTCGCTCTGGTTGCTGAGTTTCAAGGCCAGGTTGTCGGCTTTGCTCACTTTCTGCACCACAGGAGCACGACCCGACTCGAACTCACCTGCTACCTTCAAGACCTTTATACCGCGGCCGAAACAAGAGGAAGGGGAGTTGGGCGTACACTCATTGAAGCTGTCTACGCCGCCGCCAAACGTGAAGGAATCAAGCGAGTGTATTGGCAGACGCACCAGAGCAACTCCGCAGCGAGGCTGTTGTATGACAAGATTGCCAAACACCATGGCTTTATTGTTTACTCACATGACACGTGAGTTCTGCGCCAGAAGCGTGGCCTGACAAACCAGACAACCTGACCCGCAACCGCATGCGTCAGCAGGCCAACGAGGTAAGCTGCAGTCAGGCTACCGTCAACGTTGCGCGCCAGAGCTCGACCGCACTGGAGCGTGGAATGAACAGACTATCCCGCTCTTTTCCAGGTGGCGTTCTTGTTCTTTTGATTGCAATGGAAGCTTGCGCTCAAGACGCAGTATCACTCTTGCGGCAGGATCAGAAGGCTGTTCAAGTTACCGCGTACTCGCCCAAGAGCGCAGGTTGCCGTGGTGTTGCGATCATCTCGCCAGGTGCGGGGGGCTCTGAGAAGGGATACCAGTACATCGGCGAAGCCATGTCGTCCCTCGGATACTTGGCCGTCGTTGTAGGCCACCAGGAAAGCGGTCGCGGCGCTTTGCGTGAACACTTGCGGAACCATGGCCTGCGAGAGGGCCTGTCAGAGTTGATAACGGACCCGAATGCCTATCGCGGAAGATTCATGGACATTGCCGCTGCCAAAGTATGGGCAGCGTTCAAGTGCAACGCATCCGAATCGATATTGATAGGCCATTCCATGGGCGCAGCAACCGCGATGATGGAGGCGGGTGCTCGGAACAAACTTGGCTTGAACGGCACTGATTCATTCAGTGCATACATTGCTTTATCTCCGCAAGGGACTGGATCAATATTTCCTCAAAACGCATGGACAGATATAAAGCGTCCGGTGCTGTCGCTCACAGGAAATCGCGATGACGAACTCGGTGGCGCCTCTTGGGAGACGCGTACAGAGCCGTATATGAACATGCCTGTCGGCTGCAAGTGGCTGGGTGTCATTGATGGAGCAACGCACATGAACTTTGCTGGATTCGGCATGTCTCGTCGAACCGAATTACTTACCACGCAAGTCATTGCTTCCTTTCTCGATGGAATCCATCGAGGTGATTGCAGGACGCTAAATCAGAGCCGTGGCATTGATATTCGGTCGAAGTGACAAGCAGACGCCCAAGTCTTCGTTGCAGCGGACCGCCTCGGGAGAGGTCAGTAGTGATATCGCAACTGAGCCACCAACAGTCCGCCATCCTCAACCCGATACACCATTCGATGTTCGTCGGTGATCCGACGTGACCAGAACCCAGCCAGGGCGTGCTTCAGCGGCTCCGGCTTGCCCACTCCTGTGAACGGCTCGCGCATCGTCTCCTGGATCAGCTTGTTGATGCGCTCGATCATCTTGCGGTCTTGCTTCTGCCAGTACAGATAGTCTTCCCAGGCGGCATCGGCAAAGATCAGCCTCATTCGTGCAATGCCCGCTCGGTGCCCTTGCCGTCAGCCAACTGCGCCACGGCGGCCAGGAGCCGCCTTGCATTCGTGGGGCTGCGCAGCAGGTACGCGGTCTCTTCCAGCGCCTTGTAGTCCTCCAGCGAAAGCATGACGACCGACCGCTCGCCATTGCGGGTGATGATCAGCGGCTCGTGGTCTTCGCACACGCGGTCCATGGTCTTGGCCAAGTTGGCCCGTGCTGCGCTGTAGGTGATCGCGTCCATGTCGTGACCCTGGGTCTTTTGTACGTTTTATTGTACGTTTCTTGGGCTCCAAGGTCAGACGCGTGCGGGGTGGCGCCTGCCGAGTCCTGCTCCCCGATGTTCATGCGCCGGTGCGGGACGCGACCGCAGCGCGCAAGCCTTGCTCTCGCCGCCGGTCTGTGTAGACTCCCACCGAAGGAGCTACACAGATGGCAACCAACCTCGCACTCGACCCGGAACTGCTCGACCGCGCCTTCAGGGTCAGCGGAGAAGCGACGAAGAAGGCGGCGGTCACGCGCGCTCTCCAGGAGTTCATTGCTCGGCGCGAACAGCGTCGGGTGGCAGAGCTCTTTGGCAAGCTGGAGTGGGACTCCGCGTTCGACTACAAGACAGAGCGGGCGCGTCGGTCGTGAGTCTGCTCGTGGACACGTCGGTCTGGTCTCTGGCCTTCCGCCGAGATGCCGAGGCGCCGACGCAGGCCGTGGAAGTGCTGCGCAGCGCCCTGGAGGGCGCCGACCAGGTGTTCACCACCGGCTTGGTGCTCCAGGAACTGCTGCAAGGCTTTGCCGGGCCCAAGGCGCGAAGCCAACTCATCGAGAGTTTTGGGGCCCTGGCCTTTCTGCAGCCCGACAGGGACGATCACATCGAAGCCGCAGAGATCCGCAACACCTGCCGAAGGAGCGGCGTTCAGATCGGAACGATCGACGCGGTGCTGATCCAACTGTGTCTGCGGCACGATCTAGTGCTGCTCAGCACCGACAAGGACTTTCGCGCTGCCTCGAGGCACGTCAAGTTCCGCCTGTGGAGCGGTGCTTCCTGACCCCTGGCTCTGGCCGACCCGCTACGGCTACGGCTTCGGCCTAGCCCGACTTTGTCAACTTTTCCCCCTTATCTGTCTTTGGCCAGCCGTAAGCCCTTGTCTGGATTGAACCCCACTCGCAGATCCATAATGTAGTGCCATAATATTCTACTCCTTCCGATCCAAATCCCCTTTTTTGGTGCAACATCGCGTGCATGTTCATTC
>JAIXWM010000078.1 GCA_027491255.1 Rubrivivax sp.
AGCATCCGCTCTCGAGCCTCGCGCCGGTGAGTGTGCGCGTCGTAAGTGCGACGGCCGATGGTGCAGCGTCGCTCGACGAGACCTACCGCTTCGTCGTCGAGGACCGCACGGCCCCGCGGCTCGTGGCGGCCCAGGCCGTGGGGCAGCGGTCGGTGCGCCTCGGCTTCGATGAGCCCGTCGAGGTCGTCGACGCCTCGCTCATCACCATCGTCGCGACGGCGGGTCCGGCGGTGCCCGTGCGCGTTGTGAGCGCGTCGACCGTCGATGCGACGATGCTCCTCACGCTCAACACGGAGATGACCCCCGACGTCGAGCATGCGGTCGTGGTGGCAGGCGTCGTGGATCGAGCGGGAAACCCCGTACTCGCACCCTTTGACCGTGCACGATTCGTGGGCTTTCGCGCGCCGCGACCAACGCGACGCAACTTCGACCTCTGGCGCATGCTCCCGCGCCACAACCGCCGCGACGACCAGACCGGCGACCTCGCGCGCTTCATCGCGTGCCTCCAAGAGGTCACCGATCTCCTGCTCGCAGACATCGACCGATGGCCCGACATCTTCGACCTCGAGCGCGCGCCAGAGCCGTTCCTCGACCGTATCCTCGAAGACCTCGGCAATCCGTTCCCGTTCGAGCTCGACGAGCGGGGCAAGCGTCGCCTCGCATCGGTGCTCGTCGCGATGTACGGCCAGAAGGGAACGGCGAAGGGCATCCGCAACGCGATCCGGTTCTTCCTCGGCATCGACATCACGGCGATCACGGCGTTCAACGCCGATGCGCTCACGCTCGGTGCGTCTCAGCTCGGCGTCGATTGGGTGCTCGGGCCAAGCGGCCGCTTCGCGCTCTACGCGTTCAACATCGAGGTCGCGCGCGTACTCACGACCCTCGAGCGCCAGCGCCTGCGCGCGATCGTCGAATACCTAAAGCCCGCGCACACGCACTTCGTCGACCTCGTCGCGCCGCTGCCGCCCGTGGTCCCAGACCATTGGGAGATCGGCGTGAGCGAGGTCGGGGTGACGACGGTGGTGCATTGAGCGCATTCTGTTCTGCCTCATCGAGGCGCGCCCCGCCGTTTACGGCCACCGCTCGCCGCTACCCGAGCTCGTAAGGCACGACGACACCGCGCTCAGCGCGAGGGAAATCCTTGGTGTTGCGCGTGGCGAGCTCGAGCTGGTGCACGCGCGCGGTCGCAAAGATGATCGCGTCGGGTAGCTTGAGGCGGCGCTCACGGCGAAGGCGGACGGCCTCCTCGGCGACCGCACCGTCGATGGGCATGAGCGTGAAGGCTTCGAGCAGGCCGCGAAGGGCGTCGGCCTCGCGCTCGCCCGATGCGCCGGCCATGACCTCCATCCACGTGATCGCGCTGATGGCGGCGACCCGTTCCGACGCAAGGAAGGCCGTGGCCGCTTCGTGGCCGCGCAGGTGGTCGATGACGATGCACGAGTCGACGAGGAACCTCACCGATCCCACTCGCTTCGCATGCGCTCTTGGTAGGCGAGCCCATCCTCGTCACGAGCGGCCCAGAGGCCTCGCGTCTTCGCGAGGACCTCGCCGCGCTGGTCGTCGGCCTCGAGGAGCCGCGCGATGGCTTGGCGAACCGCCTCGGCTCGGCTCACGCCATGCGCCTCGCGCCACGCATCGAGCGCGCGGAGCTGATCGGGCGGGAGATCGATGATGGTCCGCATGACGTCATCATGGCGCGTCATCATGGACTGCGCAAGTCGGGCTTCCCGGTTTCCAGGCGCTCATCGGCGCCGCTACTTCGTGGTCCGCGCGAGGGCGAGAGCCCGTGCCATCACTGTATCGGACAGCCACATTCCCGCGGCACGAAGCTCCGAGAGGACGTCCGCTGCATCGGTGATGAGGCCTTTCCGCTGCGCCGCGACTACGACGCCGATGGTCCCGATGACGTCAAGGCCATGAGAAAGGCCGCACTTCCGGGCGGCCAAGTCGTCGATGACGACTCGCGTGCTCCGTCGCTCGCAAGCGAGGGCGATGACCTCCGACTCGCCGGCGCCGAGATCCCATTCGATGACAGACGTCGGCAGCGTGCGTGCGTTGGCTCGCTCGATCCAGACGGCGGCCTCGACGGCGCGACTCGCGCGGTCGCAGTGGGCAGAGGCCGTGACCTCGGCGAAGACAGCTGCCGGAACGACGACGCGGCCTCCGCTGACCTCGCGAAGCAATTCCAGCCGCCCTGCGTTTCCAAGGAAAACGAGCGGCGACGAGTTCACCACCCACTCAGACACTCCGCAGCTCCCGCTCGAGGTCTTGATCATCGACCACGAACACGTCGACGCGACGCCGAGCGAGCTCCTCGAGGAATCGCGGCCGGTCCATGTCGGCCGTCTCCGCCGCGCGCTCCATCGAGACCGCTCCCTGTTGGTACCAGTGGATCGCCGCCGCCAGACGCATCTCGCGTTCGAGCTCGTGCGGCGCCTTTCGCAAGGCTGCGAGCAAGCTGTCGGGCACACGTATCGCGAGCTGGGTCATCGGTGGTGAGCATAGCGCACGCGGTGCGATCCATCGACCCGCCGCCGAAACTTCGCGAGGAAGTCCCCAATCCCGCCACGCACGCCCCTTGTCCTTCCTGACGGACCTCTCCGTCGAAGGGCAGCGCATGGCGGACCGGGTCGACTTCTACTTCAGGCAGCGCGTCACCGAGGCCGAGCTCGACCTCGCGTTCTCGCAGCTCGAGAACGCCGATCGGAACCTCGCCGCCGACCTGGGCATTCACGGAGTCGTCTCGGGTGCCGTGCCCGCGCCCCACACGCCGGTCGCGGACCTCACCATCGACCTGACCGCGCCGGGCCGGGCCTACGACAACCTCGGCCAGCGCGTCTTCTTCGGCACTGGGCAGACGGTAAACTGCGCGGTCGACCTCGCGGGCATTCCGACGGACGTGAGCACCGCTGCGAACGAGCGCTGGGTCGGTGTCTTTCTGCGCTTCAAGCGACTGCTCTCGGACCCGCGCACCGACGGCAACTCGCAGCAGGTCTTCTTCCGTCGCGACGAGTCCTTCGACGTCGTCGTTCGCCAAGCTCCCGAGGGCCCCGCGGGTTCGGCGCCCAAGCCCGCGCTCCCGGCGGACGAAATCCTCGTCTGCGACGTGCGCCGCCGGCCTGGCCAGACGCAGATCCTCGCGACCGACATCGACACCGCGCGACGCCAGGCGTTCATCTTCGCCCAGGGCACCACCATTGGTGTGCAGACGGGACTTTGGACCACGCTCTCGCCGGCGACTGGAAGCGTGCAGTCTGCACTCGATGCGGTCGACGCCGAGCTTCACGGACACTTCGCGGGCACCGCTCGCAGGCACGCCGCCTCGGCCATCGACGTGACTCCGTACGCGTTTCTGGCCGCAACGACCCTGCAGGCCGCGCTCGTCGAGCTCCTCGACAAGCTCCTGGCGACAACCTCGGGGGACCCGGGCTCGAAGCGCATCGGCGCCGATGCCGCGGTGGGCATCCCGTATGCGCTCGGACCGAGCACGGTCGACAACCAGCTCTCGCAGCTCCTCGCGTGGCTCAACGCGCACGTCGGCGCCACGAGCGCCGCGCACAACGCCAGCGCGATCGCAGCACTGCCGCACGCGCACATCACGTCGACGAACGTGCAGGCGCAGCTCCAGGAGATCGTCGCCGACCTCGAGTCCACGAGCCCCACGCAGGGGACCGCACAGGTCGGAAGCGGCGCCGTCGCCGG
>JAIXWM010000134.1 GCA_027491255.1 Rubrivivax sp.
GCCTGCGGCAGCGATGACCAAAGGCCCCGTGCCCAGATGGCGGAATTGGTAGACGCACCGTCTTCAGGTGGCGGCGCTCGCAAGGGCGTGGAGGTTCGAGTCCTCTTCTGGGCACCATTCACCTATCCATGTTAGGCTGTCTGCGGTTGGAAAAACCGCAGAAAACAGCCATATATTCGCTTCCAGCGTCCACGCTCGTTCAGCCGTGTTCACCTAGATTCAGGGGTTCGGCGGGGTTCAGGAGGGGGTTCGAACCCCCAGATCGGCCTTCGGAACGACGATTTCTGAAAGCGAAACCCCCAATGCCCCTCACCGACATCCAAATTCGCTCGGCAAAACCGAGGGATAAGCAGTACAAGCTGACCGACGCTGGAGGCCTCATGCTGCTGGTTCGTCCCACCGGGCGGCGAACGTGGATCTGCAAGGTCAGGATTCGGGGAAAGGAGCAGACGCTGACCTTCGGAACCTACCCGCAGGTCAGCCTAAAGGAAGCCAGAACTCTCCGAGACGAGGCCAAGCTGGAGATGATCCGGGGTGGCGATCCCGTGCAACGTCGGCGCCAGGAGAAGCTGGCTGCGCAGATACGGGCCGGCAACCTGTTCGAGGAGGTGGCCGAGGAGTTTATAGCCAAGCGGGAAGCTGAGGACCTCGCACCGGCAACGTTGAAGAAGCTCCGGTACTTTCTCGATCTGCTTAGGAAGGACATAGGCAAGCGACCGATCGCAGAGATCACTCCGCACGAGCTCTTGGCAGCCCTGAGGAAGATCGAACGCAAGGGAACCAGGGAGAGTGCCAAACGAACGAGGTCTTTCGCGAGCCGCGTCTTCAGGTTCGGTGTGGCCACGGCCCGGTGCGACGCTGATCCAGCACATCTGCTAAGCGGCTCTCTGGTTGCTCCGGTGCCGAAATCCTATGCAGCCATAGTGGAACCAGAGAAGCTCGGTGAACTCCTCCGGGCGATCGACGCCTATCAAGGCTACCCTCCCAGCATGTACGCATTGAGGATCCTCCCTCGGGTGTTTGTCCGGCCTGGTGAACTGCGCCTCGCCGACTGGACCGAGTTCGACTTGGAGAAGGCGGTCTGGCAGATCCCGGTCGGCCGGATGAAGGCTCGACGACCTCATGCCGTTCCCCTCCCCGATGCGGTGCGCAGACCCGTAGTGGGCACCCCTGCCTCTCCCCTGCTGTCAGGGGCAGGAAACGGTGCCGCATGCACGGAGGGACCAACAGAGGGGCTCCAACGGGCAACAGGAATGCCTTCGTGCATGGAAACCGCACTGCCGAAGCCGAGGCCCAACTCAAGCTGATCACTGCCACCAGTAGGGACATGAGGCTGGTCGTGAAGTTGAACTCGGGTCTGAAGTTGACGGGCAAGGAGCAGGAACGGCTACTGGCTCTGCACCTTGAACGGCTAGCCAACAAGTAACCAATGCCGTCTGGACGATGGCAGCGGGGCGTCGCGACGGCTTGCTGCCAATCTGACGCGCAGCGGGAAGATTGGCAGCAGTAGCCGAGAGCGAGGTCACGTGGTCATTGGCCTGTGAAGGAACAACCAGTCAGAACCGGAAGAAATCAACGTATAATGCTGGTGTCCCGGCGGGCGACCAAACCCACCGGGACGGACGGGGGAAACCCAGAAAATTCCCCGCCCAAACTAATCTGCGTATGTCCATGGGATCCCGACGGTCATGCGGGGAACCAGGGTGGCTGCTGGCAGCTCGGATTCGGAGCCAGGGCCCTATGGCTCATCGCTGACGAGTAGCCTGCAGATATGGTGGAACACCATCGCGGTTGCGTGAGCGTTTGACCTGATACCCACGGCTCCTTCCAGAGGCTTTCTGATTACCCGTTGGAAACACTCTGACAAAGTTGGGCCACGAAGCTCGTTGTCTCCCTGCACTGCTGAATCAGCACTGACCTGAACAAGGCCAGTGGCGACACAGCCGTACATCGTACTGAAGGTGCTCAAAGGTGCAGCAAAAGGCCTGCCGAGCATCGCTGCCGTTCTGGAAAGGACCAAAAGATCATCGCGGATGTGGTGGCCAACGACGATGGTGGCCGATCGAGCCTGGTTCTCAACCCAGCTCAGCACCTCATCGGGAGCCACACCAATCTTCATGGCTCGAGAGAAGACCTGCACGTCGAAGATCTTGTCGCCGGTCAGTTGATCCGGGAACCCGACAGGCTTCACCAAGGTGACGAACCGATCTTGCTCTCGACCGTCGTGATTGGTGACGACACCGGCAAATTGAACAAGCTGAGGCTGATCGGAGTCCCCCCTCCCTTGGTACGAGGGCGAGGGATGATCACTCACGGTGCTGATAGATAGGTACATGATGTTTCTCCTTAAGGGTTGGAACCCCGAAGAAACCGCTGACCATCGGTGACACTCCCCTTTGACTCACCTGACCATCTAGGTGCTCGAGCTTGATGCCGGTGAAGGCCTCTCGACGATCGCAGCGGAGCGGAGGATCGTCGGGGAAGGCCGGGAGCCGGGATCGGGCGAGGTGGTGGACCGAGCAATGTGAACGGAGCAATTGCGCCCTCGATGATCTTGCTGGGTCCAGGACCAGGAAACCGCTGATCGTTCGGGGCGAGCCCTCAATGGAACAGCGGTGTAGAGAGCTGCTCGAAGCTAGACTGCTTTCACGGCCTGCCGCCCCTTTCCCGCAGCTCTACGAGCGTTAGGACCGACCGAAGCAGCTCGGATCTGCACTTCGCCGCCCTGGCTTGAGCAAAGCCGTCTCTTGCACTGCTCTCCGCCAGCCACCTCAATCCGGCGATTGATATGTCGAAGTAAGCCTCGTCCAAGGGGCTTGGATTATCCTGATTCGAGAAGGACCGGATCGCATCTGAGACGGCTTGATGTTCATCGAATGCTTCGCAGCGAGCAACGAGCTTGCTGATGAAGTCGAGTTTCTCGAGAATGCCACCCGCTGCCGATCCGGGTTGTCCTGCTGAGATCCCTCGCAGAACCGATCGCATCAGTTCAGTCACCTGATCAGTGATCCCACTCTGGTCGGCGTGAGCTTGCAAGAGAAGCTCTTCATAATGGCCGTTTTCTTCTGACATATGAAACCCCTAAAGTCGTTTGGCCGCATCGCGTTGGTCACTCGCCATGCCATGTGAACTGGGTTTCGCTTTGAACATCTGGCAGCGGAAATCTGAACCGAACATAACCTGGTTCGGACTTTCTGTGCCCAGGAAGGTCACGCCCCAGATCGATCATCTTGCCGGTTCCGGAACCAGAAAAACCGCTGACCATCATCTGGCAGTCTAATGATGGTGGATGTGGGTGCTGGCTGACCGTCGCTGCAGGAGGGCGAAGTGGGCTGGCTCTTGGCCTGACTGGCTCGACCGGAGATGGTTCGTTGATGAAGTAGAAGGAAAGTGGAGGGGGGGGTATGTGTTCGTGTGGAGGTGTACCCCCTGGGGGGGTGTTTCCCGGAAGGGGGGCCCTTCTTGAGAAGATAGTGCCGGGAGACGTCATCAGCGTTTTTTTCAGTATGCGATCCGTGAAGTTCCTTCGGCCTGCTGAGTATCTGCTTCTATACCCACACCTGCCCAAGCAGCATCAATCGCCTGCGGACCCGAGGCCCTGGCCCACTGGTTCCCTGCAAGATGTTAGATCAGCTCGCATTCAAAAGCCCCCGAGCGATGTGCTGGTCGCATTGTCGCTGAGGCTGGGAGATAACGCGTGCCGCAGCCCTAAGCCCCTCCTAGGCCCGCACAGGAAGCTGATGGTCGGGCGCCTGGCGAAGAACCAGATCGCTGACCAGAGCTCCAGTAGGGCGCAATGTGCTGCGGTGACAGTAAGGAAGGCGGCCCAGCATATCTGCGATCTTTGGCTCCCAACAGAAGGACCGGGCCAGCAGATCTCCACCCCCTTATCGATCCGGCTTAGGCCCTGCGGGCACGCCGTATCTCAGGGGGTTACAATCTGCTGGCCCTCCCGACAGAAACCCAAGTTATGGTGGAACTCAGGACACGCGGCGAGTTCGCCCCGACTGGAGAAGCATAAATGTTGCAATCGGAATGGTACACCATAACGCCGGAAACGGCCCAGGCATTCGGTAGGCCCACAGCCAACGGCTTCCTCGTGAGGGCCGGATCTACGGCGATGGTCGATGGTTCTCCGAACAGGAAAAGGGATCGTCCAATTCGGGACAAGCTTGTGGCCGACGGTGTGCTGGTAAAAAGTGCAGCCCCTGAGCTTTACCGGTTCGCATGCGATCATGAGTTCAGCAGCTCAAGCGCAGCAGGTGGGGTCATCAGGGATGGAAACTGCAGTGGGCCGGGGGCTTGGAAGAGGGTTAGCGATGGACTCAGCTTTCGCGATGCCGGGATCTGATGGGCCTGCATTCCCCTTAGGCGGTAGGTGACCTGGCCACAAACGGAAGTTCAAGGGCTGAACAAGCCCTTTGGCTCAGCGTAGCTCTGGATAGTCCTCTCCGGCTTCTCGTGCCACCCGATGTTGACAGCCCAGTAGGTCGGGAAGAAGTAAAGGGTCGAATAAGGCAGGTGCTCGTGGATCTACCGGGCCAAAATCCTGCAGTCGCCCTCTGAATGGTTGCTTTTCCAGAATCTAGGCACCGCGACACAGGCCATGGCTCCCATGTAGCCATTCGCATCGAGCCGGACCCAAATGTGGGCAGCATAGTTCTGCTTGTTCGACGCACAGGTGTACCCCGGCTTCTTCTGCCTCTGCATGTCGTTGCAGAAGGCATTCACCTCGCAGGACCGATATGCTGACCGGATGACGATCCTGCCCCATGACGTCGGTCTGGCTCGGCTGCTTGCCATCACCCGGGTCCACACCCCGTGCAACGATGGCATCGAGCAACTGGGCTCCGGCGAAGCGGGCGTCTATTGCCATCACGCCGGCTAGCGAGGTTGGAATTGCGTTGCTCGTGAACCGGAGATCCGCTGCCGACTTAGCTGATCGTCCTGACTGCCAATGAGTGGGAGAGTCCGTCGTTCCGGTGTGGTTCTGAAAGCGCCAGCTTACACCCTCGCCGGTCATTGAGATATCATTGAGGCCTTCGATCTCGGTCGCCGACAGAGCGGTCATCTCGAGCTGAATTTGACTTTCCAGATAACGGCCTTCCGTTCAGGCTTCGCCGATGCCTTCACAAGGCGGTTTGGCCGGGTCGTGGACTGAGATGCGTCACGGCGCAATCTCGCCGCGGAACGTGGAGCAAACTCGATGATGGTACGGCGGTTCCTAGGAATGGCCATAAACATGGCTGCCGAGAAACCGACTTAAGCGGGTGGAGGAAAAGGTCTCGACTGAATTCGCTAGATTCTTTTAATCACTTGAGTTCTAATTCGCATCCAAGGGCTCTTGCGGAGTCGAGTTTTGAAGAGGGGGCCTATGACGCTGAGAGTGACTTGGCAGCGCCGATTGCACCGGCACCAACCGCTTCGAATGTGATGGCGGCCTCGCGGCCTTTGGCATGGTGAGCAATCTTGCGGATTGGAACGCGCGGCTTCGCCAGCGCATGACGCCAAGTGTATAGGGCTCTCGCCAATTGCAGTTGCAGATCGCGTGGCAGCAGGGCGTGCGTGATCGGACACGCAATGATTGAGAACCAGGAGGCCCAAGGTCCTGTCGGATTGAAACCTTCAAAGAGATCGTGAAACTTACCGAACCAAGTTCTGAGCGACCGCCGATAGAAATGCTGCGTCCAGCGCGGAGTCCTTCTCTCAAATGTCTCCCAAAACTCGTCACCGTCGTAGTCGTAGCCTTGCTCGGCTGAATATACGACCCACAACAGCCAGTACTTTGAAGTGCGTTCGCCCCTTGCCAATGAGGCATTGAGTTCTTCGGCTAGAGTCTTTCGCTCACTAGCGTCAAGCCCGTGCTCCAAGGCGAACACCGGAAGGCCACAAGCCCGGCGCATCTCCGCCAAGGCCCGGAAGTGCGCTTCAAGCGTATCGACTTGCCGCCGGCAGAACTGGGTCACTTTCTCGCGACGGCCAGCGACGATGCGAGTTCTCGCTTTCGCAACTTCCTCCAACAGGAGGAAATCGTCGGGAGGATCGTGATCGCGCTCCTGGGCGGCAGGACTGAAGACGTCGAGCGCTTCATCCATCCAGGCACCCTGGAGAGGATCGTCACCGACCTGCAGAAGGCCGGCAGCGGACGCGCCTGGCTGCAAGACGCGCGGAAGGTCGTCGAGCGCGCGCGCGTTCATGGAACATCGTCTGTTCATCAGGCAACCAATCTGACCGGTGCTGATCGCAGGGAGCCCGCGACCCAAGAGAGGAAACCGGAAATCAGGCCGGCACTGACACTGCGCCGCATATCCACTGACGAATGGACGCCGGTCGTTGAACTTCCGTCGCTGCGGCCCCTGTCAGAAATCAGTTCCGACCTAAGCAGATTTCTGCGCCAGACCCGTTGCCGGGTCGCGGGCTCGCCAGGCGTTTTGCCGGCGGGCTGGTTGCTCCAGGGCGACCAGCGACGTGTTTTGTCGTCTTGGCCTCCATCTAACGAGCCGATCGTCAAATTCGACAAGGAGCAGTTGGCCCTGGAACACCTGCTCCGGGTCGACGGGTGCATTACTCCAGGGCCAGTTTGGCTGTTTAAGGTCGGCGTGGATGGCCTTGCGCGCGAAAACATCAGCCGGATGGTCCGCCCCGGCAACCGGTACATCTATGTTTCATCGGATCCGATCGCGGCCACGCCTCTTGGTGACGCGGTTCGCATCACGGCCACCGGGGTGAGCGCACTGGCGATCGACCTCCCCGCCGTGCTGGCGCCGGCGCAAGTGGATTTACTTCGAGCGTTGAAACTCGGCATCGCAAAGAATGTGAGGCTTGCGCCGATCGGCCTCGACGCGAGGCGCTGGGATGGCGAAGGCTTTGCCGAATGGATGAACGGCGAGACACCCTGCGTGTCGCTACTCGCTGATTTCGCGGTCGAGCGCTATTGCGTGAAGCTCAATGCAGAGTTCGTTCATGTCGACGTGAGGGGGCGATCCGATCCCATATTGCTCAGGTTCCCGCATTTGCCCCCTGGGCTCCATACGCTGAACGTCGAAGTCCACCCCGTGGAAAAGACCGCACCCGTCATCTCGGGCCTCCTTCAAATATCCGTGCGACATGCCCGGCCGTGGATAGCGGGCACCGCCGCGCATACCGGCTTGGTCACGACCATCGAGCCCGAAGAACCAAGCCTTGATCGCCTATGGGAGGGCGATGTGAAACTGCAGGTCTTCGGACCAGCCAACCATCATGTCCGCATCAATTTGGATTTGCTCGACGCTACAGGAGCGAAGCTTGGTAGCGAAGTTATCGCCGACCTGCCGTTGCCGGTGACGGTCGAACGTTGGGACCGCGCCCTTTCGATCTTCCTCTCGAAGGAGAAAGACCCTTGGGCATTTCTGCGAGCTGCGTCGGGGCGCCTCGTTGTGGAAGGCGATCAACTTGGGTTGCGTCAAATAGCCCTCCAGCGCGACGTCACCCCCGTCCGCTGGGTGTGGCACAAAGCGGTGCACGGCACGACACTTCGACTGGTCGATGATCATGAGGGTGATACTCCGCCAGCGTTGACCTTCTATCCCTTCTCCCATCCCGCCCGGCCGGAGCCAATCAGCCTCGAACGCGCGATCGATGGTTTTCTCCCAGAGAATGAGGGCGGGCTCTGCGTCATCTCCTGCGGAGAGATGGAGCAGGCCTTGATAGTTAGTATGCCGGCCGTCATTGGGGGGCTGCAAGGTTTGCTTGTGAAGCCGAACCTGGCGAACCTTGCCTACTCGCCGTCGGCCATGCCGCAGATCGCCAATCTCATATCGCTTTGGTCCACGGCCCGGATCGTGGGGCCGCTTGCGAGCAATCGACGCGACACGGCTGCCGTGGCCTCGAGGGTTGGACCGTTATCAACTTTGGCTTGGACGAACTTTGGGACTATAAGCGTGCCCAATGGCTCAACGACGGCCATCCCATCGACGACCTTTATGCGTCGGCCAAGGATCTCGCCAAACTGCATGCGTCCCGATGGGTGATGATCCCGCTGACGCGCGCGATCGATACACTCGTCATCAACATCGGATCACAGCAGAGCTTCGTGCGCGACGCCTTGCTGAAGGCGGCAAAGGCCCGGCCCGATATCGTTGAATTGATCGGCTTCGAGGACGTCGATTCGATTTGACGCGCTTTCGGTCGGTATCAGATCGGGAGCAGTGACGGGTCCGACGCCGGGGAGATCAACGCCGCTTGCACGCTGTGCGGGCCGAGTTTCTCAATAGCGGCGAGGGTTTCCGGCCGCCTGGACCGCGCTAGCAACCAGCGTCGGCGCCATGCCGCGCCGATCGACGAAGCGCTGGACAGCGATGGCGGTTCGCTGTGCATCCCGAGGAGCGCATCGCGGCATGCCGAACCAAGTTCGCAGGCGTAGAACAGCCTTGGGTTAGCGTGATGAAGGATGGCGTCGCTGTCGATGCCAAGCGCATCAAGACCTTCTCTGATTTGCCGAAGCCGGGGGCTGGTCCCCTCACCGAAGCGGTTGTTCACACGCCGGGAGTCGTGTCGAACCTGCGCAATCTGTCGCAGCGCATTCGCCGTCTCGTTGCCGAGGTGAAACGTGCCGTAACCGCCGGTCAGACTCTTGCCGATGGCGTCCCAGTGGACATCGTGGCTTAGATCGGCGTGGTCGCTCGCGCGCAGGACAAGCCGATTATATTGGCTTGAGCCCACGCCGTAGAGGCTGGTCGTCGTAAGGATACGGAGGTCGGCGGGCTTGTAGATTGCCCGGCCCGCCATCTGTGAAGCGATGACGCTGATCTGCGAACCGTATCGTTCGGCGTAGTAATCGTGGATCTCGCGCGAGGCGAGGAGCAGGGCGACGAGCTTCCCGCCGATCAGTTCATTGTAGGGATGGATCGCGCCGCAGATGCTGACGTCGGCGACCTGGCTCGACAGGCCGGCTTTGCGGAATTCCGTAAGGGTGATGTCGATCGCACGCTGGCCTGTCTTGGCGGCGAGAAGTTGCTCGATCGCGGCGCGCGGTTTCTCTGCGAGGCCGGCCGCACGAAGCGTCTGCTTCGCGAACAGGAGTTGCGCCAGAAGCTCGGATCGTTTGCGCACGAAGAGAAGGTCCTCAGACGCCGCTCGCCAGTCGGAATCTCCTTGTGCGTCCTTCACGTTGCCCCGCATCGGCCGGACGCTTCCGTCGGCGGCCCGGTTGTCCTCATAATGAGCGCGTAGCTGGAGATCGCGCGAGTAGGCCGCGCCCGAAGCCTTCTGCTCCAACCGTAGGATCGTAGTTTCGACAGGCGAGCGGACCTCGCTCTCGGACGCGAGGTCGTCCCACCGGAGATTGGCGATCGACGCATCGATCCGGCCCAGGAAGGCCTTCGCGATATCCTCGGGCGCCCATTCGCCGGCGAGGAAGCGCGACTCCATTGATTCCCGGAGCCAACCGATCCAGCGATCGCGGGCCGTGACCCGCATGACAGGGCTCGCGAGCATGGCGATGCCAATTACGGGGCGGTTCGGGCGAGCAGCGTTTCTGATCAACACCAGCAACTGGCGCCCAGGGATCGGGCGATATTCGTGCGCCCAAGTGTGGCGGAAATAGCGCCATATGTCGTTGAGCGGCAAGCCGGTCGTTGAGCAGCGGTCACGTGCCCTGCAGATCTCGACGACGGGATCGACGACGTCGGCTAACGCAGACTCCTGCTGATCAGTGGGAAGGGACGCGATCCGTCGGAACTCGGCGGCGAGCTCAGACCCGTTGTCGACCAGATCGAGGATGCAACTCCGCACCCCTGGCGCGCGGAGCGTGCGGCGCTCCATACGTCGAAGGAAGGCTTCGACGGATGGTTCCCGTAGTTGCCGTTGGCGGGCGGCCTGCAGGGCGTCACGAACGCGGCGCTTCACGTCGTCGACCGACTGCTCCGATTGCCGCGTGATGCCTGGCGCCTCGAAGACAATGTGATCGTCCTCGACGGCAACGCGCCAGCCTTGCTCGAAGAGATCGGCGACGAGGAGGCAGACGGTGCGGAGCTTCCGGCTCTCGCCATCGTCGATATAGCCACGCGCCAGCGTGCGCAGTTCCTCGGCGAAAGAGGGTTGGGGTGGGCCCTCGAACGTTAGGAGGCTGCGAAACTCCCTCTTTTGATCGATGCGTAGGAAAGGGGAGACCGTTCGCACTTGCCCTGAACTCAACCGCAACTTCCCTTCCGACATCAATCGAGACCCCCCTTGCACAACCCATTCTCCTAGCCCGAATATGCCAAAAATCGTGGTGGAACTCCAGCGCGCTAAAGCGCGAAACCTGACGGATTCAAGGAGATGAAATGTTCGCAGTAGATGGGAGATCCGGGTCGAGCGACTGGCTCCAGTCGCTTAGTATTTCGGAGATAATGCGTCGCCGCGCGGCCGAACGCTCGCGACCTCTGACGTCGAGGACATGAAGCAGGGCTTCAAGTGCGTCTTGGAGCGCGATCGGGTTCGGTCGCTCGCCACCGCCGAATGCCGGGTGGGACAGGTTGATGCCGAGCGCGCCGCTGCTCGTACGTAGGAGGAGAGAAGGAAGGTCGCCCATCTGCTGGATCTCCGAGTGCGAGGTCGGTTGTGATTCCCTTATCGAACCTCTTGCATTGCTACGTTCGAACGGGGGAGCGATGGTAGGGGTGCGGGCGCGATCGCTTTTCAGCGATCGAACCCTACTGCGAAGTTGCTCGATCGCCTTGACCAACCCGGCCTCGCGTAGCCTGTCCCACATTTCGAGCGAGACGGAGATTTGTTGCTTTGCGGTGGTAACGCCGAACAGTTCATCCAAGGCGGCCGGGAATTCGATTTCGATGCGGATATACCGGTCATTGTTGATGAAGGTGGTCCAAGGCGTCTTGGTCTTGCAATCGATGAGGCGGCCGTTCCGGCTGAAGATGATGCCGTGATAATCTTTCAGGACC
>JAIXWM010000070.1 GCA_027491255.1 Rubrivivax sp.
CAACCTCAACCGGCGGGCGCAACAGTTGGGCATGACGCTGGTGGCAACCGCTCCAGCGGCGCAGGCGGCTTGAAAAATCACTTGTACGTCAGTCACTTATGGGGAGTTTCTTGAGAGGCGTCATCGCGTGTCGATCTTGGTGAGCTTGGGTTGATTGCCCTTGTCGTAGCTTTTCTTTGCTTGGACTCTGCTGTTGCATACAGCCCCACCGGAGATGCCGATGACGGAAGCGCCCCCTGTCCACGTCCAGCCCAAGCGCTTGCTCGATCAGATGCGCCAAAGGTTACGTTACCTTCACTGAAGTCTACGCACCGAGCAGACCGACGTCTACTGGCTTCGGCAATACGTGCTGTGGAAAGGAAAGCGGCACCCGAACGAGACGGCGCGGTAGGACGTGGTGGGCTTCCTGACTCATGTGGGCGAGAGGCGCCAGGTGTCGCCGGCATCGCACCGGCAGCCGCTGAGCGCGCTGCTGTTTCCGTACAAGGAGGTGCTGAGCCGGGACCTGGCCTGGATGAAAGAGATCAGCCGGCCACCCGAGCGACGGCGCATTCCCGCCGTTCTGACGGTGTCAGAGGTGCAGCAGGTGCTCGAACGGATGACAGGGGTGACCGGGTTGCTTGCCCTGCTGCTCTACGACTCGGGCATGCGCATGGCCGAGGCTCTGGCCCTGCGGGTGAACTGCGGGTAAAGGATGTGGACTTCGCCCGCCGCGTCGTGGTGGTGGTGCGCAGCGGAAAGGGCGGCAAGGACAGGGTGGTGATGTTACCGGCGGCGCTGGCCCAGCCGCTGCAGGGCCGGCTCGGCTGCAGCGCGATCTGAAGTCCGCCGCGGCGGCAGCCGGCATCGCCAAGCCGGTGTCCGTGCACACGCTGCGGCATTCCTTTGCGACGCACCTGCTGCACGTGGCACCGATATCCGCGTGGTGCAGGAGCTGTCGGGCCACAGCGGTGCGAGCACGCACGATGACTTACACGCCCGTGCCGTAGGTGGGCGGCGGGGCAGGAAGGAAGGCTGGCGATCCTCGACCTGACGAGCCGTTTGATGGTCACCTCCCCCGGACGGGGGAGGCCCTTTCGGGCGCCCCATCCGGGGGATGCGTCGCGTGGGCGGGCTGCCTACAGTGGGCGCATGCCCGCCGAAGAGAAGCTCCCGCCCGACAGTCTCCCAGCCGACGGACCCGCCGCGGAGGACAGGCAAGCCGCGCAAGCCCGCCCTGCCGACGAGTACGACTCGCCGTGGAAGGAGGCCATCGAAGGCGCGTTCCCCGAGTTCACGGCCTTCTACTTTCCGGCGGCGCACGCGGCCATTGCCTGGGAGGCGGGCCACGAGTTCCTGGACAAGGAGCTGCGCCAGGTGGCGCGGGATGCCGCCAGCGGCAAGAAGTTTGTGGACTTGCTGGTGCGCGTGACGGGGCACGACACCCTTGCACGGCTGCTGTACGTGCACGTGGAGGTGCAGACCCAGCGCGACGACGCCTTCGCCTGGCGGATGTTCACCTATCACCACCGCCTGATCGACCGCTGGGGCCCGGGTGTGGCGAGCTTTGCGCTGCTGGCCGACGACAGCCCGGGCTGGCGGCCATCAAGCTACCGAACCGACGTGCTCGGGTGTGAGCACGTCTTCCGCTTCCCGGTGGCCAAGCTGCTGGACCATGAACACCGCCTGGCGGAACTGAGGCGTGATTCGAACCCGTTCGCGCTGGTGACGGCTGCTCACCTGAGCGCGCTGCGCACGCGGCACGACACCGACCGCCGCTTCGCAGCCAAGCGGGAGTTGGTGCGCCTGCTCTACACCCAGGGCTGGCAGCGCCAGCGGGTGATCGACCTGTTCACCATCATCGACTGGATGCTCGCACTGCCCAAGCCACAGGAGCGGCAGGTCTGGCAAGATATCGAGGAGATCGAAAGGAAGGCCAAGATGAAGTACGTCACGAGCGTGGAGCGCCTGGCCATCGAGCGGGGGCTCGCCAAGGGGATCGCGGAGGGCAGGCAGCTGGGCATGCAGCAAGGCATGCAGCAGGGCATGCAGCAGGGCATACAACAGGGCATGCAGCAAGGCAGGCTCGAAGGCAAGCTCGAGACCCTGACGCGACAGTTGACCCGCCGCTTCGGCCCGCTGCCGCAATGGGCCATCGAGCGCCTGAAAGGCGCCACCGACGAGCGGGTCGACCTGTGGGCCGACCGCGTTCTGGACGCTGCTTCGTTGACGGACGTCTTCGGCGTGCATTGAAGCGCGGCTCGGGTCGCCGCACGAGCGGCCGCCCACAAGGATCGAGCCGGCCTGAGACGCCGAGATCCTCCGCCGCGTCGGGGCCTTCAAGCGGGGCGAGGTCGGCACTTTCTCTGCTCCACGCGTTTCCGTGCCCCTGCCCCTGCCCCTGCCCCTGCCCCGCCGCGGGGGCAGCCTCGTCATCGGCACCCCCCGCCCCCGTGCAGACCCCGATCCCCCGCCCGCGCTGGCGCCCCTAGACTGCGGCGCAAACCTTGCCCCCATGCGCACCCACCGCCGCAAGCCCCTCCTGGCCGGCGCCGCCCCCAGCGCCGGCATGGGCGCGGCGGTTCGGGCGTCGCGGCGCGGGCGCCCCCAGGGCCGCATCGTTTGGCGCCTGCTGTGGCTGCTGGCCGCCGTGGCGCTGGGCCTGGGCAGCGCCTGGGGCGTGCTGCGCAGCGTGTCGGGCTACGGGGCGAGCGCCGGGCCCTGGCGTGCGAGCACGCTGGCCGGCAGCCCCGATGCCGATCTCTACACCCGCGCCCGCGTGGCGCTGGGCGGCTTGCTGGCGCTGAACCGGGAGGAAACGATGTACTTCGTGGCGGCGACGGACTCCGCCGGCGCGCCGCTGCGCTCGCGCTGCAGCTACCGCGTCAGCGGCGTGCCGCCCCAGGCGCGCTGGTGGAGCGTGACGGCCTATGCCGACGACCTGTTCCTGTTCCCGAATCCGCAGCGCCGCTACAGCGTCAATGGCGCCAGTGCGCCGCTGGACGCGCAGGGGCGCTTCGCGCTGCTGAGCGGCCCCACTTCCCCGGTCGGCGCCCAGACGCTGCCCTGGTTGCCGACGCCCGGCGACCGCGGGCTGATGTTCACGCTGCGCGTCTACAACCCCGACCCGGCCCTGGCTGCGGCGCCGGGCACGCTGCAGGCGCCGCGCATCGAGTTGCTGGGGGACTGCCGGTGAGGACGCTCTTGCGCATGCCGCCTTCTCCCCGGCCTGTGCGCGGCTGGGCCCTGCGCGGCGTGCTGCTGTCCATCGCCACCGCCGCGCTCGTCCACCTGCTGGCCGTGTGGGCCCTGCCGCGCGCCATCATGTGGCGCCTGTCGGCCACCGCCTCGACCGAGGAGCGCGCGGGCGTCTACCTGCCGCCGATGACGGACGCCACGCAGCGCCGCATCGTCATGCCCAGCCCCGACCTGCTGTACGCCACCTGCAGCATCGACGTCTCGCAGCGCCCGATGCGCATCCGCGCCGACCCGAAGACGCCGAACTACTGGTCGATCGCTCTGTACGCGGCGAACTCGGACAACCACTTCGTGCTGAACGACCGGCAGGCGGGCGGCACGCCGGTCGACCTGGTGGTCGTCGGACCCAAGGCGTATGCGCAGGCGCCGGTGCTGCCGCGCGGCACGCGCGTGGTCAATGCACCGAGCGCCAAGGGCCTGCTTCTGATGCGTGTGCTGGTGGCCGACTACGCGGCCGAGCGCGAGGTGGTGGAGGCGGCGCGGCGCACGCTGCGCTGCGAGCCGCTGTGAAGGCGAACGCTGCGGGTGAGCGGCCTGCCTGGCTCGCGGCCGGGGATGCATCCGCGCACCTCTGCGCTGGCAGCACCGGGGCTGAAACCCCTGCCCCGCCCTGCCCCGTAACACGCAGCAGCAGCGACGTTGTCTCAGCCGCCCCACAATCGCCGGGGGTTCGGGTCGCCTCCGCCGCCCTGCCGGGGCGGCAAAGCCTGAGCAGTTGAGAGTCTTTTCGCCATGAACGACGCGCACATGCAGACCGTGCAACTGCTGGTCATCGGCTCGCTGCTGCTGGGCTTCGCCCTGGCCGAACTGGCCGCAGGGCGGTTCTTCCCGCGCGAGGCCACGCGGGAGGACAACCGCCTGGATCTGGTCGTCACGCTCACCTTCCCGCTCATCTCGGGGACGGTGCTGGCGGCCTCCTCGGCGCTGTGCGCCTGGATCTGGCCGCAACACCGCGGCGCGCTCGCGCACTGGCCCTGGTGGGGCATGCTGGCCGTGCTGCTGGTGGCCGACGACCTGACGCAGTACCTGTGGCACCGCCTGAGCCACACCAGCGTGCTGTGGCCGCTGCACCGTGCCCACCACTCGGCGGCCTACATGAGCGTGCGCGTGGTCTACCGCAACAACGCGCTGTACTACGCGCTGATGCCCGGGCTGTGGCTGTCGGGCGGGCTGCTGTACCTGGGCTTCGGCTGGGTCTACGTGGGCTACACGGTGGTCAAGCTGGCCGTCATCATCGGCGCGCACTCACCGCTGCGCTGGGACGCGCCGCTGTACCGCCACCGCGTGCTGCACCCGCTGGCCTGGGTGCTGGAGCGCACCGTCTCGACCCCGGCCACCCACTTCGCGCACCACGCGCTGAGCCAGGACGACGGCGTGGGCCACTACAGCGGCAACTATGGCAACTTGCTGTTCCTGTGGGACGTGCTCTTCGGCACCGCACACATCACGCGCCGCCTGCCGCCCGCCTACGGCCTGGCCGACGACCGCGCCCACGGGCCCGAGCGCTGGGCGGTGCAGTGGCTGTTCCCGGTGCTGCGCTCACGCCGGGCAGACACCGTGCTGGGGGCGGGTGCGCACCGGCCACCGGGGCCGTGAGCAGGCGCTGCGGGTGCGCCCGTCAGGGCCCGACCTCCTGAGCAGGCCAGCCCACCACAAACCCTGTCGCCGATGACCACACGCCCCCGCCTTCTGGCCGCCGCCCTCCTGGCAGCGGCCGCCGCCGTTCACGCCGAGCCCGACGAGATGGCGCTGGGCAAGGCGCAGGGCTACCCGGTCGGGCCCTCGCGCGCGCAAAGCGGTCAGATGCCTTACCGCGTCGGCTCCTGGTCCGCGCTGGACCGCGTGCCCGGCGTGAAGGTGGCCCCGGTGCAGCGCGGCGACACCGTCTCTGCGCTGCCACCCGCCGCGTCCGCGCCCGAGATCCGCTACCGGCACCGCAACATCCGCTACACGCTCGACGACTACCTCGAGCGCCAGCGCATCACCGGGCTGCTGATCGTCAAGGACGGCCAGATCCTCGTCGAGCGCTACCGCTACGGGCGCACCGAGGACGCGCGCTTCCTGTCGTTCTCGATGGCCAAGAGCGTGACCTCGCTGCTGGTGGGCATCGCGCAGGCGCGCGGGGTCATCGCCTCGCTCGACGACCCGGCGTCGAAGTACGTGGCGACCCTGGCCGGCAGCGGCTACGGCGACACCTCCGTGCGGGACCTGCTGCGCATGAGCTCGGGCCTGACCTTCACCGAGCGCTACGACGGCCAGGACGACATCGCGCGCCTGTCGCGCAGCGTGGCCACCGGCACGCCGGCGGTGGTCGAGCTGCTGCGCTCGATCGCCGACCGGCATTCCGCGGCCGGGCGCAAGTTCGTCTACGCCAGCAGCGAGACCGAGGTGCTCGGCCGTGTGCTCACGGCCGCCACGGGGCGCAGCCTCGCCGCGCTGACGCAGGAGTGGCTGTGGCAGCCGCTGGGCGCCGAGCGCGACGCCTTCTGGTGCACCGACACCGCAGGGCAGGAATCGGCCTACTACTGCTTCAACGCCGCGCTGCGCGACTGGGGCCGCCTGGGCTGGATGCTCGCGCGCGACGGCCGGGTCGGCGAGCGCGAGATCGTGCCGCGCGAGTACCTGCTCGACGCCACCGACGCCAGGCGCCAGCCTTCAGCCTTCCAGCCCTACCGCGCCACGCCCTTCTTCGGCTACGGCTACCAGTTCTGGCTCCACCCCTCGGCCGAGCGCACCTTCGTCATGCAGGGCGTGCACGGCCAGTCCATCCTCGTGCAGCCGGCCAGCGGCATCGTCATCGTGCAGACGGCCGTCTTCGCCGGCGCCAGCGGCGCCATCGACCCCGACGCCCACGCCGAGCGCGGGTCGTTCTGGCTGGGGGTGCTGGACTCGCTGGGGGGCAGCACGCGACGGTGGTGAGCCGGGGGCTGCGGCGGCCCGAGGCGCGCATCGGGCGGCGGGGTGAGCGCAACGCCGCCGACCGGACTTCGCAGCGCGGGTCAGAGGGGAAAGACGCTCAGCCGCTCAGCCCCGGCGCAACACCAGCAGCAGGTTGTTCGCAGGCATCGCCACACGCTCGCTCAAGGCCAGGCCCACCTTCGCGGCTTCGCCTGCCACGTCGGCCAGCCGGCGCAGTCCCCAGCGCGCATCGCGCGACCTGAGGTCGGCGTCGAAGGCCAGGTTGCTCGGCGCCGTCGCTTCACCGTCGACGACAAAAGGCCCGTACAGCAGCAGCAGGCCCTGCGGCGACAGGTGCCGCCCGGCACCGTGCATCAGCGCGGCGCAGGTCGCCCACGGTGAGATGTGCAGCATGTTGGCGCAGAAGATCGCATCGACCTGCGGCGGCACACCCGGCCAGGCCGGTGCGAGCACGTCGAGCTGCAGCGCGGGCCGCACGTTGGCCAGGCCGTCGCACCAGGCGGCGATGGACGGCATGGAGCGCGCATCGCCATCGCTGGGCCACCACTGCCAGCCCGGCAGCGCGGCGGCAAAGTGCGCGGCATGCTGGCCGGTGCCGGCCGCAATCTCCAGCATCACGCCGCGCGGCGGCAGCAGCCGCTGCAGTTGGCACAGGAGGGGGCCGCGGTTGCGCTCGGCCGCGGGGCTGTGCAGGCGCAGGTCGTCGTTCATGGCGGCAGGCTCGTCAAGTCTTGGGGGCGGTGGCGGCAGCCGGCCTGGCCGCCGCCCGGGCACGCTGGAAGGCGCGCCGCCTCATGTCTTCAGGCCGGGGCTGTCGACGCCAGCGCGCGCTCGATGCGGTGCCGCGGCACGCGCGCCTTCGGCACCGGGAAGTCGAACCACTGCCGCACATCTTCGTCCAGGCCAATACCGTGCATGTAGTTGTAGAGCGCCTTCCTCAGCCCCACGCCAAGCGCGTCGTGGTCGGTGCCGGTGGGGTCGATGAAGCCGATGTCGTTCTTCGCAAAGCTCACCGGCGGCAGGGGCTGCAGCGTCACACCGTAGTCCTGCGGCGCGCGGCCCACCGGCGAGTGCACGGTGCAGGCAAAGCGGTGGAAGAAGCCCGACTGGATGCAACCCGCGGCAAAGAGCTGGCGCACGTACTCCAGCGCGTCCACCGTGTCCTGCACGGTCTGCGTGGGAAAGCCGTACATCAGGTAGGCATGCACCAGGATGCCGGCGTCGCTGAAGCCGCGCGTCACGCGCGCCACCTGCTCGACCGAGACCCCCTTCTTCATCAGCGCCAGCAGGCGGTCGGAAGCCACCTCGAGCCCGCCCGAGATGGCGATGCAGCCGCTGGCCGCCAGCTGTTCGCACAGCTCGGGGGTGAAGGACTTCTCGAAGCGGATGTTGCCCCACCAGGAGATGGCCAGACGGCGGCGCTGCAGCTCGGCGGCCAGCGCCTTCAGCGACTTGGGCGGGGCCGCCTCGTCGACGAAGTGGAAGCCGGTCTGCCCGGTCTCGGCGACGATGGCCTCGATGCGGTCGACCAGCGTGCCGGCGCTGGCCGCGTCGTAGCGCGAGATGTAGTCCAGGCTCACGTCGCAGAAGCTGCACTTCTTCCAGTAGCAGCCGTGGGCCACGGTCAGCTTGTTCCAGCGCCCGTCGCTCCAGAGCCGGTGCATGGGGTTGAGCATGTCCAGCAGCGACAGGTAGCGGTCCAGCGGCAGCCCGTCCCAGGTGGGCGTGCCCACGTCCTCGAACGGCACCTCGGGCTCGACGAAGTTGACGTACTTCACCGCGCCGGTATCGGCATCGCGGCGGTAGGTGCGCACCAGGCGGCTGGCCGAGCGCCGGCCTTCCAGGTGCTCCAGCAGCGCCAGCAACGGGCGCTCGCCGGCGTCGAGCGTGATGTAGTCGAAGTGGTCGAACACGCGCGGCTCGCTCAGCTCGCGCAACTCGGTGTTGACGTAGCCCCCGCCGAGCGCCGTGACGATGTGCGGGTGCCGCGTCTTGATGGCCTGGGCGATGCGGAAGGCGGCATAGACCGCCCCCGGAAAAGGCACCGAGACCAGCACCAGCGTCGGCCGGTGGCGTTCGATGGCCTGCAGCGTCAGCTGCTGCAGCGTGCGGTCGACCAGGTTCAGGGGCGCGGCCAAGGCCGCCGCCAGCGGGTCGAAGGTGGGCTGGCTCTGCGCCAGCTGCTCGGCGTAGCGCACGAACTCGAAGCGTGGGTCGACGGCCTCGCGCAGCACGTCGGCCAGGTCGTTCAGGTACAGCGTGGCCAGGTGGCGCGCGCGGTCGTGCGCGCCCAGGGCGCCGAAGGCCCAGGCCATGGGGTCGCCCCCGTCGGGGTCGACGTAGACGTCCAGCGCGGCGAAGCGCGGGCCCTCGGGCAGGAAGCGGCGGCTGCAGATGCGGTGCGCCAGCGTGGCGTCCCGGCCCTGCAGGAAGGCGAGCGTGGGGCCCAGGGTCTGCCGGTACTCGTCGAACCGTTCATCGAAGGCGTCGACGGCGGCGCTGCGGCCCGCGGCGGGCAGCGCATCGACAGCCGCCTTCAGCTCCTGCAGGCCGGCGGGCGACAGCAGCTCCAGGATCAGCGCCAGCGCCAGGTCTTCCTGCACCGCCGCCACCCCCCGCGAGCGCAGGAAGCCCGTGAGATAAGCGGTGGACGGGTACGGCGTGTTCAGCTGCGTCATCGGGGGGATGAGCGACAGCACGCGGGTGGGGGTGGGGGCGGGTGCGGCGGGCATGGCTCGGTGGGCAGGCCCGGCATTCTCGGCGCAGCGGCTGATTACCAGGCGTCCAGGTATGGCGTCACGACGCCCACGCCGGCGGCGCTGGACGCCAACCCCTGCGCAATCCAGCGCCGGGTCTCGGCCGGGTCGATCACGGCGTCCACCTCGAGCGCCTGCGCCATGTTGATGGCGCTGCCGCGTTCGTACTGCTGCGCCACCAGCCGCCGGAACAGCGCCTCGCGGTCAGGGCCGTCGGGCACGGCCTCCAGCTCCTTTCTGAAGCCCAGCCGCACCGCGCCTTCCAGGCCCATGCCGCCGAATTCGCCGGTCGGCCAGGAGACGGTGAACACCGGGGCGTCGAAGCCGCCCACGGCCATGGCCTGCGCGCCCAGCCCGTAGCCCTTGCGCAGCACCACGGTGAAGGCCGGGACGCGCAGATGCGACGCGGCCATGAACATGCGGCAGGCATGGCGCACCTGGGCCTGCGCCTCGATCTCGGGGCCGACCATGAAGCCAGGGGTGTCGCAGAGTGAGACGAGGGGCAAGCCATGCACGTTGCACAGCTGCATGAACCGCGCCGCCTTGTCCGCCGCCGCGACGTCGATCGCGCCCCCGAGGTGGTGTGGGTTGTTCGCGAACACGCCGACAGGGCGGCCTTCCAGGCGCGCCAGTGCCGTCACGATGCCCGCGCCGAAGCCCGCGCGCAACTCGAGCACCGAATCGGTGTCGAACAGGCCGTGCATCACGGCGCGCACGTCGTAGGCGCGCAGGCGGTTTTCGGGGATGGCGTGGCGCAGCTGCCGGGGGTCGGCGCATTGCCAATCGGTGGTGCGGCCCTGAAAGTACGCGAGGTACTTCCTGGCGGCCTGAACGGCGGCCGCTTCGTCGGCCACCAGCACATCGATCACGCCATTGGCCGACTGCACGGCGCTGGGCCCGACCTGCTCCGGCGCGAAGCGCCCCAGGCCCCCGCCCTCGATCATGGCCGGACCGCCCATGCCGATGTTGGTGGCCCGGGTGGCGATGATCACGTCGCAGCACCCCAGCAGCGCCGCGTTGCCGGCGAAGCAGCGGCCGTGCACGATGCCGACCACGGGCACCTTGCCCGAGAGCGCAGCGAACTGGCTGAAGGTGTGGTTGTTCAGGGCCGCGATGACCGGCATGTCGGTGTCGCCCGGACGGCCGCCGCCGCCCTCGGCGAAGAGCACCACGGGCAGGCGCCACTGGTGCGCCAGCTTCAGCATGCGGTCCTGCTTCTGGTGGTTGCGCAGGCCTTGCGTGCCCGCCAGCACGGTGTAGTCGTAGGCCATCACGACGCAGCGTGACGCCTCGGTGCCGAAGAGGCCGGCGTTGACGTTGCCGATGCCGGTCACGATGCCGTCGGCCGGCGTATTGGCAATCAGGTCGTCCAGGGTGCGGCGACTCGCCTGCGCCGCCACGGCGAGCTGCCCGTACTCGATGAAGCGCTCGGGGTGTTCATCGAGCTCGCACAGGTCGGCGACGTTCTCGCGCGCGGTGCGCCCCCCCTGCGCATGCCGCCGGGCCACCGCCGCCTGGCGCTGCGCATCCAGGGTGAACGCATGGCGGTCGATGACGCGCTGGAGATCGTCACGCAGGGCGTCGAGGGCGACCTCGACGTGCGCCTGGGCCGGCACCAGCGCCGCGTCCGCCGGGTCCAGACGCACCAGCGGTTGGCCTTCGACGACGAAGTCTCCCGCCACAGCCAACAGGGCCGCCACACGACCGGCCTCGGGGGCCTGGACCAGGTGCTCCATCTTCATGGCTTCAAGGACGCCGACCTCGGCACCCGGTGGGACCAGATCGCCCACCTGCACCCCGATATGCACCACGCGCCCGGCCATGGGGGCGAGCACGGCGCCGCGCCCGTCGCCGCCGTCCGCAGCGCCCGGCATGGGCTGCGGCCCCTGCGCAGGGGCTTCGGCGTGCGCGCCGGTCTCGCCCGTCGCGCCAGTCGCCAGGGCGTCGGCCGCTTCCAGGAGCGCTGCGAGGTGCTCCTCGAAGAAGCGCGTATGGAGGGCCTGGGAGGTGAACTCCTCGCGGGCGGCCAGGACGCGCAGCAGCTGGAGGTTGGTGGCCATGCCCTCGATGCGGCACTCGGCCAGGGCGCGCTGCGCGCGGCGGCTCGCGTCGGCGAACCGCGGCGACGGGCTGTGCACGATCAGCTTGGCCAGCAGCGTGTCGTAATGCGGCGACGGCGCGAAGCCGGTGTATCCATGCGTGTCGACGCGAACGCCGGGGCCGCTGGGCAGGTCGAAGCGCCGCAGCGCGCCGCTGGCGGGGCGGGCCTGGCCGTGGACGTCCAGCGTCTCGGCGTTGATGCGCCACTGGATCGCGAAACCTTGCTGCGCCACGGAGCTGCCGACTGCCAGTCCCAGGTCCGCCAGCGACTGCCCGGCCGCGATGCCGAGCTGCAACTGGACGAGGTCCAGGCCGGTCACGGCCTCGGTCACGGTGTGCTCGACCTGGAGGCGCGGGTTGGCCTCGATGAAGACGAAGGGCAGCGAGGCCGACGCCTCGTCGACCAGGAACTCGAACGTTCCCAGGCCGCGGTAAGCCACGCTGCGGGCCATGCGCAAGGCCGCACCGGTGATGGCATGGCGCAGGGGTTCGGGCAGGCGCGGGCTGGGCGCGATCTCCACGAGCTTCTGGAAGCGCCGCTGCAGCGTGCAGTCGCGATCGCCCAGGCTGACCACCTCCCGGCCGTCGCCCAGCACCTGGACCTCGACATGGCGGGCCCGGGGCATCAGGCACTCGACGTACACACCGTCGACGCCGAAGGCCGCCCGGGCCTCGGAGCGGCAACGCTCGTAGGCGCCTGCCAGATCGGCGGCCTGCAGCACGGCGCGCATGCCACGCCCGCCGCCGCCGCCAATGGCCTTCACCATCACGCCCCGGCCTTCGAGTGCATGTGCGGCGAAGAACGCCTGCGCATCGTCCAGGGAGACCGCGCCCGGGCTCCCGGGCATCACAGGCACGTCGCACCGTTCGGCCAGGGCGCGCGCCGCGGCCTTGTCGCCGAACAGGGCCAGATGGGCCGGCGTGGGCCCGATGAAGGTCACCCCAGCGTCGGCGAAGGCCTGGGCTGCGTCGGCGCGCTCGCTGAGGAAGCCATAGCCGGGATGCACCGCGTCGCAGCCCTGCTCGCGCGCCACCTGCACCAGTGCGGCGATGTCCAGGTACGCAGCCGGGCCACTGGCCGCCAGGGCCGCGGCGGCATCGGCAAGCCGGGCGTGCAGGGCCTGTGCGTCGTCGCGCGCGAAAACGGCCACGCTGGCGATGCCTTGGTCTCGCAGCGCGCGCACCAGCCGTACGGCGATCTCGCCGCGGTTGGCGATCAGAACCTTGTGGATCATGGTGTTTCCGGGTCTCGTCGGTGGCCTTGCGCCGGCGCCGGCACCAATGCCACGGCTGGGGCCGGCCTATCGGTCAGAGTTGCTTGCGGGTCGGGTCGAGCGCCACGCGCAGCGATTCTCCGAGCGTGTTGAAGGCCAGTGCCGTCAGCAGGATCGCCAGCCCGGGGGCATACATCTGCTGGGGTGCGAGCTCCATGTTCTGGTAGGCGCGCGCCAGCATCGATCCCCAGCTGACGTGAGGCGGCTGCACGCCGAGGCCCAGGAAGCTGAGACTGGCCTCGGCCAGCAGCGCGCCGGCCAGCAGCAGGGTCACCTGCACGATCACGGGCTGCAGGGTGTTCGGCAGCACGTGGCGCCAGAGAATGCTCGAGGTCGGCGCGCCGAAGCACCGGGCTGCGTCGACGTACAGCTCGTTGCGCACCACCAGGGCGCGTGCGCGCACGATGCGGGCGAGCTGCGGCGAAAAGACGATGCCCACGGCGATCATCGAATTGGTGAGTCCGATGCCCAGCGCGCCGGTCACGGCGATGGCCAGCACGATCGCGGGAAACGACAGCAAGGTGTCGATCAAGCGCCCGACCATCTCGTCGAAGCGCCCTCCCAGGTAGCCGGCGGCCAGGCCGACAGGCACGCCGAGCACCACGGCCACGGACACCGCGAGGAAGCTGGCAGACAAGGTGAGCGGTGCGCCGTGGATGAGTCGGCTCAGGATGTCACGGCCCAGGTCGTCGGTGCCCAGCCAGTGGGCGGCGGACGGCGGGCTCAGCGTGTTGCCCAGGTCCTGGGCGCTGGGTCGGTAGGGGGCCACCCCGTCCGCCGTCAGCGCCAGCAACGCCAGGGTCAGCAAAAAGAGCAGGCTGGCTGCGGCCCCGGGATCGGCGCGCATCCAGGCCAGGACGCGCTCGAGCCGGCCCGCCAGATGGGGTGGTGCATCCCCGGCCAGGGGGTCGTCCGCGGGAGTTGTCGGCTCGTTCACTTCGCGCGCGGGTCGATGACGCCGTACAGCAGGTCGGCGAGCAGGTTGATGAAGACGACGATCAAGACCATCACGAGCACCACGCCCTGCACGACCGGGAAGTCGCGCGTGAGCGCGCCGTTCACGATGAGCCCGCCCATCCCGGGCACCGCGAAGACGGCCTCGACCACGACGGTCGCCGCCAGCATGCGGTTGGCCAGCAAGGTGACCACTGTCAGCAGATTCACGCCAACGTTGCGCAGCCCGTGCCGCCAGAGGATCGCGGCCGGGCTCAGGCCCTTTGCGTGAAGCGTGCGCACCTGCTGCGAAGACGCCAGGTCCACCAGCGAGCTGCGCAATTGCCGCGCCACCTCGGCGACGCCGCCGCAGGCCAGGGCCATGGCCGGCATGAGCGCGTGGCGGATGGCGTCCAGGGGTTGCTGGCTGAAGCTGACGGCGCCGGTGGCCGGCAACCAACCCAGCTGCAGGGCGAAAAAGGCGATCAGCAGCATCGCCAGCCAGAAGTTGGGGACGGCCACGCCCAGGGACGCGCCGGCCATGATCAGGCCGTCCAGGCGACGCCCCTGGAACGACGCCGCGACCAGGCCCAGGGGGATGCCGATGACCACGGCCAGGGCCAGGGCGAGCGTCACGATCAACAGGGTGTGGGGAAGACAGCGCGCGATGGACGTCGCGACCGCTTCGCCGGAGATCAAGGAGCGTGACAGGTCACCTTGCAGGGCTTGCCAAAGCCACTGGCCGTACTGCACGAGGAAGGGCTGGTCCAGCCCGTAGAGCGCCCTGATCTCGGCCAGCCGGGTCTCGCTGGCGTTGTCGCCAGCCAGCGCCATGGCGATGTCGCCCGGCAGGAGCTTCAACAGCCCGAACACCAGGAAGGTGGCGAGCAGCACCACCGGCAGCGCCTGCAGAAGCCGCCGCGTCAGCAGGTGCTGGCGCAGGCGCCGCCAGGAAGAGGCTGCAGCCACGGGAGCAGGGTCGCGGCTCACGTCGGCGCACCCTCGGCTGTGGCGAAATGACAGGCCACGAAGTGACCGGGCCGCAGCTCTCGCCATGCGGGCTCCTCGGTCGAGCACTGTGGCGTTGCGTGGGCGCATCGGGTGCGGAAGCGGCACCCGGAGGGTGGGGCCAGCGGGCTGGGGATCTCGCCCTCGAGCCGGATCCGGCGCTCGGTGCGCAGGTGCGCGGGCAGCGGCAGCGGCTCGGCCGACATCAGCGCGCGCGTGTACGGGTGCAGCGGCCTGTCGGCGAGGCTGGCCGTCGGTCCGAGTTCCACGAACCGACCCAGGTAGGTGACGGCGATGCGGTCGCTGATGTGCGACACCACCGACAGGTCATGGGTGATGAAGACGTAGGTCAGGCCGAACTCGCGCTGCAGGTCGGCGAAGAGGTTGAGCACGTCGCCGCGGATCGACAGGTCCAGCGCCGCCACCACCTCGTCGCAGACGATGAGCCGCGGGCGCAGCATCAGCGCGCGCGCGATGGTGACGCGCTGCTTCTGCCCGCCGGACAGCTGGTGCGGGTAGCGCTGCCCTTGCTCTGCGGTGAGGCCGACCCGGGCCAGGGCCTCGAGCGCGAGCTTGCGCGCGTCGATGCCCCGGCGTGCACCGCCGGCATATCGCAGCGGCTCGAGCACCGACTCGAGCACCCGCATGCGCGGGTTGAGCGCCGCGTTGGCGTCCTGGAAGATGATCTGGTAGTCGCGCCGGTGCGCGCGCCGGGCCTCGGCGTCGAGCGAGGTGGGATCGACGCCATCGTGCAGGATGGCGCCGGAAGTCGGCGCCACCAGCGACACCAGGGCTCGGCCGAGCGTGGTCTTGCCCGAGCCCGACTCGCCGATGATGCCGAAGGTTTCGCCAGCGAAGACTTGGAAGCTGACGCCATCGACGGCCTTGACCGTCTGCTGTCGGTCCCGGGTCGGGAAGTGCACGCGCAGGTCGCGCACCTCGAGCAGCGGCGATGCCGTCATGGGCCCTCCTCGCGCGGCATCGCGGCCTGCGAGACCGACCCCGGCAGGTCGAGTTCGGCATGACGCATGCAGCGCGCCCATCGCGGGCTCGCGCCGCTGGCAGCCACCGGCAGCAGGCTCTGCTCGGCGGTGCAGCCGGACTGCGCGTGGGCGCAGCGTGCGCGGAAGCGGCATCCGCTGGGCATGCGGGCCGGCGTGGGCACGCGGCCGGGGATGGCGCTGAAGCGGCTGCCCGGGGTGGACAGCCGTGGCAGCGAGCGCAGCAGCCCCGAGGTGTAGGGGTGCCGTGGACGGATCAGCGCTGTATCCACGGGCGCGTCCTCGACCACCTCGCCCGCGTACATCGTGATCATGCGCGTGCAGGTCTCGGCCACGACGCCGAGGTCGTGCGTGATGAAGAGCAGCGCCATGCCGGTGCGCTCGCTGAGCTCGCGCAGCAGGTCCAGGATCTGCGCCTGGACGGTCACGTCCAGCGCGGTCGTGGGCTCGTCGGCGATCAGCAGCCGGGGGTTGCAGATGATGGCCATCGCGATCATCACGCGCTGTCGCATGCCGCCGGAGAGCTGGTGCGGGTACTCGTCGTAGCGCCTTGCGGGCAGCGGTATGCCGACCTGGGACAGCGCCTGCACGGCACGCTCGCGCGCCTCGCGGGCGCTGCCTCGGGGGTGGTGGGCACGCCAGGCTTCGGCGATCTGCGAGCCGACGGTGAACACCGGATCCAGGGCGCTCATCGGCTCCTGGAACACCATGGCGATGTCGCGGCCGCGGATGGAGCGCATCTCCTTCTCGCGCAATCGGGTCAAGTCAGTGCCCGAGAAGCCGATCCTGCCGTCCACGCGGCATTGATGCGCCGGCAGCAGTCGCATGACGGCCAGACCGGTCACCGTCTTGCCGCATCCGCTCTCGCCGACCAGACCCACCCGCTCGCCCGCGGCGACCTCGAAGGACACCTTGTGCGTGACGGCGAGGTCTCCTGCTGCCGTTCGGAAATTGATGCCGACGTCGTGCAGCGACAGGACCGGGGCCCCAGGCGATGCGGACTGGGTCGAGGTCATCCAAGCCCCAGCCGCTGCTTCACATCCGGCGGGATCTCCGTGGACCGGTGAGCCGCCAGATCGAGCATCACCCCGACGATCTCCACGACGGCGTACACGGTGCCTGTGTCGGAGTCCACCAGGTGGTGCGCAAAGCGGATCGACTTGGCGCTGCCTGAAAGGAATGCAGTTCGCATGGTGACGTTGCAGCCCAGGCCCGGACGCTGCACCACGTCGATCAGGTAGTCCACCGCCGCCACGGTGATGCGCTCGCGCAGGAAACGCTCGCCTGTCAGCCCGATGGTCGCGAGGTACTGCCGCGCGCCGGTCGAGCACAGGTTGACCAGAGCGCGCAGGCACAGGCGCGCCGATTCGTCGCAGTCCCAGGCGTCGACCACGGCCATGGCGGTGACCACGGCGCCAGCGTCCGCCTCGGCGCCCGCGCGCGGCGCGGCCGGGGCGCGTGCCTGCGGCAGGCGGGGCCACTCGCCCGCCAACGACATCAGGCCCTCGAGCGCCGGGCGGTTGCCGTCGGCGCTGCCCACGCCACCCGGTTCGGGCGCGACTCGGGTTTCGACGACGCAGGCCAGGGCCCCCGAGGCCAGGTGCACGATGCCGTGAACCAACTCGGCGCCTTGTGTGTCCGCCCGGCGGACACCCGAATGCACCGTCACCACGTCACCCCGGAACAGCTCCCGCTTGAAGGTGATGCGGACCTGCGCAATCTGCAGGTGCCTGCCCGCGCCCGGTGTTGCTGCCAGCAGCATCCGGGTCGCCTCGTCGGCCAGTTCCATGAAGACGCGCACATTGACATGGCCGGCCTGGTCGCAGTCACCAGCGCGCATCGGGCGCATCAACTGCATCTCAGGCAGGGGCAAGGCCGGCTCGGACGCAGCGGGCGCGGTCGGCATCGGCTCCGTCAGCTGCACAAGAGCCTCCCAGGCCACGCCCTGCGGTCCGTGGATGCTGGCAAGCACCCGCTCGGCTTCGCCACCAGGCTCGAGGGTGCAGGTGACGATGTCGCCCAGGCACGGCGCAGCGCTCTGGGTTCGGCGCAGCGTGACCGAACCCAGGTGGGGCGTCGCACCAGCGGCGTACAGGGCATCGGCGGCGATCGCCGCCGCGCCCTCCAGCGACAGTGCGCCCTGGGCGTCGGTCTGCCCGCTGCCGACGCGGCCCCGGTACGCAATGGCTCCTCGGACGTTGCTCATGATGCGGTCTCAGGTGTTGCGATTCAGGTGCAGACCCGCCTGCTCGCGGTCCCAGACCCCGGGCGCCTCCAGCGCCTGGTGTCGCAGCAGGTGCTTCTCGACCTTGAGGGTTGGCGTCTTGGGGAGCTCGGCCACCACACGCACGTATCGCGGGACCATGAAGTAGGGCATGCGGGGCACGAGGAAGTGGACGAGCTCGACGGGATCCACCCGCTGGCCCGGCTTGCTGGTCACCACGGCCATCACCTCGTCCTCGCCGAACTCGCTGGGAACCGCGACGACGGCCGCCTCCTGGACCGCGGGAAAGGCCAGCAGCTCGGCCTCGACCTCGAAGGACGAGATGTTCTCGCCGCGGCGGCGGATCGTGTCCTTCAGCCGGTCGACGAAATAGAAATTGCCCTCGGCGTCGCGTCGGAACGCGTCGCCCGTGTGGAACCAGCCGTTGCGCCAGGCGCGGGCCGTGGCGGCGGGGTCCTCGTGGTAGCCGTGGCTGAAGCTCCAGGGCTGGTCGGTGCGCAGCAGCAGCTCGCCCACCGTGCCGTCGGCCACCTCGAAATCCTCGGGGTCGGCGATGCGGGCCTCGATGCCGGGGCGCAGGCGGCCGCAGGACCCAAGCGCCGTCGGGTTGGGCGCGGACATGATGGGGCAGCACACCTCGGTCATGTTGAACGAGGTGTAGACGTCCACGCCCCAGCGCTGCCGCATCGGCTCCGTCGGCATGTCGAAGGGCAGCAGCAGGATCTTGGTCAGCGGCGTGCCGCGCTCCTCGTCGCGCGCCGGCTGCGACAGCAGGAACTTGGCCATCGCGCCCAGCAGGATGACGAAAGTGGCCTGGCAGCCGCGGATCTGCTCCCAGAAGCGATCGGTCTGGAAACGCTCGACCACCGCGATCGACCCCCCCAGCGCCAGCATCAGCGTGCACGGCAGGATGCCCGACACATGCGCCAGCGGCAGGTTGACCATGTAGCGGTCGCGGGCCGTCAGGAAGTAGACGTTGTGACCCGAGGTCCACAGGTGCAGATAGGAGCAGAGCACTCCCTTGGACGGCCCGGTCGTCCCCGAGGTGTAAAGGACGACCTGGAGGTCGGTGGCGCGGATGGGCACGGAGGGTTCAGGAGGGCTCGAGCCGGCACCATGGAGCGCGGCTTCGTCGACCTGCCGCAGGCCTGGCGGCACGCTGGGCTCACCGTCGCCAACGGTGACGAGGCTGGACAAGCTGGCCCGATCGGCCGGCGCGAGGGCCTGCAGCCGATCGACCAGGTGCGACTCGAGCACCATCAGTCGGACGCCCGAGTTCGCCAGCACACGCGCCAGGAGCTGCCCCTTGTAGGCCAGATTGACCGGCACGGCGACGGCGCCGAGGTAGTTCACCGCGAACCAGGTGCGCAGCGCCACCGGGCCGTGGGCCAGCCACAACGCCACGAAGTCCCCCTGGCGCACACCCAGTGCAGCCAGGCCCGCGGCCGTCTCCCGCACCTGCGCCAGCAGTTCGCGGAAGGTCCACGTCTGGCCGCTCTCGAAGGCGGCGTAGACCTCGTCCGGCCGCGCTTCGGCCTGTGCGTGCAGCAGGTCGCGCAGCACGCACCGCGGCTGCGCGTCCGCGCCACCCAGCCCGTTCATGCCTGGGAGATGCTGTCCAGCTTGGGCTTGCCGATGAGGTTCGGGCGGTAGCCCCGCAGCCGGTTGCTGTGGACCACCATCTGGACGTCGAACATCAACGGACAGAACAAGGCGTTTTCCAGGGCCAGCCGCTGCACCTTCGCGAAGGCCGCCTTGCGTGCCTCCAGGGTCGCCCCGGCCTGCGCCTCCGACAGGACTGGCGCCATGCCGGCGGTCGCGCCGCGCCCGGCGTTGAAGAACGAGCCCTCCGCGCACAGCAGGTCGTAGGTGAGCGACGGGTCGGGACGACCCGTCCAGAAGGACAGGTGCATGTCCCCTTCCTGCTTGCCGAAGAACTGGCCTGCCGTGTCCACCCCGGTGCCGGTGGTGACCTTCAGGCGGATGTTGACCTGCTTGAGCATCTCCATCAGCACCTCGGTGCGCTGCATCGAGAGCTGGTCGTTCCAGGCGATGAGGTGGATCTCGACGCCACTCGTCAGGCCGGCCTCGCGCAGCAGGGCCCGCGCGCGCTCGGGGTCGTGCTTGTAGAAACCAGCCAGTTCCGGCGCATAGGCCCAGTGCGCCTTGGGCAGCGCCATGTCCGCCGGCTCGCCGAGCCCGCCGGCCGTGGCCTTCACGTAGGCGGCCCGGTCGATCGCGTGATTGACGGCGCGACGCACCCGCAGGTCCTTCAGCGGGCCGCGCGCGTGATTGAAGTACAGCATTCCCAGCTGCAGCGACGGACTGACGTCGATCGTCAGCCGCCCGGACCGCTCGGCCACGGCGCGCTGCTGCGGAGGCACGTAGTAGGTGAAGTGGTTGTCGTTCGAGACCACCGAGCGCAACGCGGTCTGCGGCTCCGAGATGACCTTGAAGACGATGCCTTCGAGGTTGCCGATGTCGCGCTTCCAGTAGTCCGGGTTGCGGGTCACGACCACCTGGTCGCGGTCGGCCCAGCTCACGAACTTGAAGGGTCCCGTGCCGACCGGGCTGCGGTCATGGCCGGCGGCCAGCTCGCGCACGGCCTTGGGTGAGCGCATCATCCCCGCTCGGTCGGACAGGATCAGCGGCAGGGCGCGGTCGGGGCGCTTGAGCTTCAAGGCCACGGTGTGCGAACCACGCACCTCGATGCTCTCGATCGACGCCAGGTCGACCTTGACCGAGGACCGCTCGTTGCTGCGACCCCAATCCAGGTTGGCCTTGACGGCCTCGGCATCGAGGAGCCCGCCGTCGTGGAACTTCACCCCCTTGCGCAGGTTCAGCACCAGGGTCGTCGGATCGGGATAGCTCCACGACTCGGCCAGCCCGGGCACGGGCGTCAGGGCGGTCGGCTCCCAGTCGATGAGCGTGTCGAAGAGCGTGTAGAGATAGACATGGTCCGGTCCCGAGCGCCCGGTCATCGGGTCAAGCGTGGACGGGTTGTGCGGCGCAGCCACCCGAAGCACGCCGCCCGCGGCCGTGCCCTGGGCAGCGGCTTCCAGCGACCAGAAGGGGACCGTGCCTGCAGCCTGCAGGAGTCGGCGTCGCAAGGCTTGGCCTGCGGTGAGCCGGGTGCGGTTCGTTGCCATGTCTGTCTCCTTGGTGGGGAAGGACCGATCGGTCAGTCGAGCTTCAGGCCCAGGTCGCGTGCCGTCTTCGGCAGCACGTCGAGCTCGCGCTGGATCACGTCGGCGAAGGCCGCCGTGGTGTTGCCCGTGGTCAGCGACACGCCGCCGATGTCGTTCAGGCGACGGCGGAAGTCGGGCTCGGCGACGATCTGCGCGACCTTCTCGTTCAGCAAGGTCACGACGGACGCCGGCGTCTTGGACGGCACGACGAGGCCGAACCACATGTCGAAGTCGACGCCGCCGCGCACGCCCTGCTCGGTGAGCGTCGGCACGTCGGGCCACAGCTCCGAGCGCGTGGCGCGCAGCTGCCCCAGCGCGCGCAGCTTGCCGCCCTGGATCTGGGCGCGGGCGTCGGCCGTGCCCAGCAGGCCCCAGCGCACCTCGTTGGCCATCAGCGCCTGCGCCAGCGGCGCGCCGCCGCGGTAGGGCACGTGCGTGTAGTTGCCGTCGGCCGCCGCATTGACCAGCTCCGAGGCCACGTGCGAGATGCCGCCGGCGCCGGTGGAGCCATAGGGCAGGCCGCCCTTGCCCGCAGCCTTGCCGGCGGCGATGAGGTCGCTCATCGACCGCCACGGCGAATTGGCGGGCACCACCAGCACCAGCGGTGCCAGCGAGACGCGGGCCACCGGGGTGAAGTCGGCGGCGGTGAAGCCGGCCTTGCTGTAGGTCGTCGGGTTGATCGACACCATCCCGGTCAGGCTCATCGCCATCGTGTGGCCGTCGGGCGGGCTCTGCAGCAGCGCGACCATGCCGAGGTTGCCGCTGGCGCCGGGCCGGTTCTCGACCACGACGTTCTGCTTCAGTTCCTCGGCCAGGCGCGGGGCCACCAGGCGCGCGGCCACGTCGGTGGCGCCGCCCGGCGGGTAGGGAACGATGATGCGCAGCGGCTTGGTCGGGAAGGCGGCGGTCTGCGCGAGCGCGGGCGTGGCGGACAGCAGTGCGGTGCCGAGCACGGCGACACCAGCCAGCAGACGGGTGAGTTTCATGGGTTCTCCTGGTGCGGGAAGGGATTGATGACGCAGGGGCGCTGCCGCCCTCAGGGCGCGGGCGCGCCGGTTTCGTAGTGAGCCTGCAGCTGCTCGGCGGTCTGCCAGCCGATCAGCTTCTTGAAATCGCCCATCGAGGCGCGGCCGCAGGGCAGATCGGCGATGGGCTCGCCGCGCCGGGCCGACAGCGCCGCCAGGTTGGCCTGCAGCGCGTGCACGGTGCTCATCAGCGTGACGAGCGGGTAGGTGGCGAAGCCGGCCACCGACTCGATCTGCGCGCGGTCGAGCTGCGCGGTCCACGTGCCTTCCATCAGCTGCAGCGACAGCGGTCGGCCGCAAGCCTGGCGCAACCGCAGCAGGCCGGCATGGTCGCTGAAGGTGCGCGAGATCGGCTGGATGACATCGGCGCCGGCCTCGACGTAGCGGCAGGCGCGCTCAATGGCTTCGTCGGGGTCGGCCACGTCGGTGCGGGCGACGATGACGAGGTTGGCGTCCTGGCGGGCGTCCACCGCAGCGCGGATCTTGGCCACGGCGTCGGCCACGGACAGCGTCAGCAACGGCGCCGCGGCGGCCGGGCAGCGCTTCGGGCTGACCTGGTCTTCGAGCGACAGCGCGGCCGCGCCGGCCTTCTCGAGCGCGCGCACCGTGCGGCCGACGTTCAGCACGTTGCCGTAGCCGGTGTCGGCGTCGGCGAAGATGGGCTTGCGCACGACGTTGGCGATGTGGTCGACGACCTGGACGTTCTCGCTCAGCGTGTACAGCTCCATGTCGGGCTGGCCCAGCAGCGACGCCGAGATGCCGAAGCCGGTGGTGAACACGCCGTCGAAACCGGACTGGTCGACCAGCAGCGCGGACAGGGTGTCCTGCACGCCGGCGAACCAGAAGGTGGTGCCATCGGCCAGGCACTGGCGCAGGCGTTGCCGGGCTGCGGCTGCGGTCATGGGTGAACTCCTTGTGCGCGACTGCGGCGCGCCTTGAGGTAGGGAAGAAGGCCGCCAGCCTCGAGGGTCTGGCGTTCCGATTCGGCCAGCGGCTGCAAGGGCAGCGCGCGGCCGCTCGCGGGGTGGCGCACTGCAGCCGCGGCCCAGTCCACCTCGAGCATGTCGCCGCGCGCGGTCAGGCCCAGGATGCCCGGGCAGGTGACGAGCGGGAAGCCCATGCTGATCTCGCCGCGGAAGAAGCCCGGCGAGAACGACTCGGCCACGACGCCGGCGATGCCGATGTGGCGCATCGCCCGCATCGCGGGGTAGTGCGGGTGGCCGTAGCCGAAGTTGCGCCCGCCCACGAGCAGGTCGCCGCGCTGCACCGTGGCGGCGAAGCCCGGGGTGCGGTCGCTCATCGCCAGCCGCGCGAGCTCGTCCAGGTCGGTGATCTTGATGTTGCGCACGCCGATGATGAGGTCGATGTCGAAGTCGTCCTCGTCGAAGACCCAGGCCACGCGGCCGCGCAGGTTGGGCAGGGCCATCACGCGGCTCCCAGGTAGGGGCGGGGGTCGGCGATGCGACCCTCGATTGCCGAGGCGGCCACCACGGCCGCGTTGCACAGGTAGATCTCGGAGTCGACGCTGCCCATGCGCCCGGGCGTGTTCAGCGTGCCGGTGGAGACGGCGCGCTGCCCGTCGGCCATGGTGGCGATGCGGCCGTAGCAGTAGTCGCAGGTGGGCGAGCTGATGAAGGCGCCGGCCTCGACCAGGGTCTCGATCAGCCCCTCGCGCGCGGCCTGCGCCATGATGGCCTGCGAGGTGGGCACCACATGCAGCTGGAAGCCGGGTTTGATCTGGCGCCCGCGCAGAACATCGGCCGCGGCGCGCAGGTCCTCGAGCCGGCCGCTGGCGCAGGAGCCGAGGTAGCCAGCGTGCACCTCGAGCCCGACGTGCTGCGACAGGTCGCGCGTGTTGGCGGGGCTCGGCGGGACGACGACGATGGGCTCGAGCGCAGACACGTCGATGGTGACGACGCGCTCGTAGACCGCGTCTTCATCGGGATACACCGGCGCCAGGTCGAGCTTGGCCCGGCCCTCGACCCAGGCGAGCGTGCGCGCGTCGGGCGCGATCAGCATGGTGTTGGCGCCCAGGAACATGGCCTGTCCGCAGACCGTCTGCCGGCCTTCGATGCTCATCGCGTCGATCACCGGGCCGGCGAGCTCCACCGCCTTGAAGGCGCAGGACGAGGGCCCCATCACGCGCACCAGGTGGTGGAAGACGTCGCGCGCCATCACCCCGGGCCGCAGCGTGCCCGTGAGCACGATCTTCACCGTCGGTGGCACCCGGATGGCCATCGTCTCCGACACGAAGGCCTCCAGCACGCCCTTGCGCGCACCGAAGGCATAGGTGCCGAAGGCGCCGAGCTGGCTGACGTGGCCGTCGAAGTGGACCACGAAGGCACCGGGCGTGGCGTAGCCGAGCTCGGCGCTGACCTGGTGCCCGATGCCCTGGCGCTCGTGGACCGGCACGCCCTGATCGGCGCCCCAGGCCCGGGTGCCGCGGTGCAGCTCTTCTTCCTTCGGCGTCGCTGCGGGGACCATGTGGTCGATGAAGAGCACGAAGCGCTCGCGCCCCGGCACGCGGTCGACCCCGAGCTCGCGCGCCTCGCGGAAGAACACGTCGGTGTAGCCGGGGAAGTCGTAGCTGACGACGAAGTCCGGCCGGGCCTCGACTTCGTCGCCGGGCTGGACGTGAGGGCGACCACTGGCCCGGGCCAGGATCTTCTCGGTCATGGTCTGTGGAACGCGGCTCACTATTTCCACCATGTGGCAATATGCAGGGACTGATGTCTCAGGAAATTCCATCATGACCAATAGAAAAGCGATTCGGGGCGAACCCGAACTTCTGCCATATGGTGGAAAAAGCTTGAAGGTTCAGGCACCGGCAAGGAGCCCGCGGTGACGGCCGACGGTGCCGGGGCGGAGCCGCGCAGCGGCACGCAGAGCATCGAGCGCCTGGTGGCGATGCTGCGCGTCGTGGCCTCGCGCGGGCGCGAGGGCATGCGCCTGGGCGATGTGGCGGCGGCCACCGGGCTGCCCACCTCCACCTGCCACCGCCTGCTGCAGCGCATGGAGATCGAGGGCCTGGTCGAGCGCCACCAGGCCACGCGCAGGTACGCCATCGGCCCGCTGCTGTTCGAGCTCGGCCTGCTGGCGCGGCCGCGCTTCAGCCTGGCCGAGCGCTGCGAGCCGGCGCTGGCCGAGCTGGCCGAGCAGACCCAGGACACCATCTACCTGAGCGAGCGGCGCGGTCTCGAGGCCGTCTGCTCGGCCCGCGCCCTGGGCGACTTCCCGATCAAGGCCCTGACGCTGGACGTGGGCATCCGCCGCCCGTTGGGCATCGGCGCCGGCGGGCTGGCCATCCTGTGCGCGCTGCCGCCCGCCGAGGCCGAGGAACTGATCGAAGCCAACGGCCCCCGCTACGCCAAGCTGTCCCACCTGGACGCCGACCGCGTGCGTACCGCGGTGCGCGAAGGGCGCGACCGGGGCTATGCCTTCCTCGACGGCCCGGTGTTCCCGGGCACCGCGGCCGTGGGCGTGGCCTTCCCGGCCGGCGCGCCGGTGGCGGCGCTCAGCGTGGCGGCGATCTCGTCACGCCTGGACGAACACCGCCGGCGCGAGGTGGCGGGGCTGCTGCACCAGCAGGCGCAGCGCCTGTCGGGGGTGCTGCGCAGTTCGCTGGCGGGGGCGTAGCGGCAGGCCCAGGGCAGGCACAGGGCAGGCGGAAACCCAGGCTCTCGAGCCCCGCTCAATCCCGGGTGGCCTGCCCGGTCGCCGTCGCCTGTGCGGTCGCAGTGCCGGCTTCCACGGGCGCGACCTGCGCGACCAGTCGCACCCCCAAAGCCTTGCACACGCGGGCCACGGTATCGAAGCGCGGTGTGGCTCCAGGACGCAGGGCGCGGTACAGCGCCTCGCGCGTGATGCCGCTGTCCCGGGCGATCTGTGTCATGCCGCGCGCCCGCGCGATGTCCCCCAGCGTCACTGCCAGCATGGCGGGGTCGCCATCCTCTATGACCACCGTCAGATACTCGGCGATGTCCTCGTCGGTCTTCAGCATCTCGGTGATGTCGAAGCTCGGCAGGTCCGCCGCACGGATCTTCTCGCTCACTGAACTACCCTCCGCACTTCGTGCCGCGGGATTCGCGCTGGGGAGCGGCCCGACGCGCTCATGACCGTCACTCCTCGATGGCGCGAGCCAATGCCTTGGCGGCCGCGACATCAGCCTGCTGCGTGGACTTGTCGCCCCCGCCCAGCATCACCACCAGCACATCGCCCCGGTGCGCGAAGTACATCCGCCATCCCGGCCCGAAGAACTCCCTCATCTCGAACACCCCTTCGCCCACCGACCTGACGTCGCCCAGGTTCCCGAGTTCAGCCTTGCGCAGGCGCAGGGCCAGACGCTTGCGGGTCAGCGAGTCTTTCAAGCCGTCGAACCACGCATCGAACTCCGGCGTGCGCTTGACGGTGTACATCTCACAAATGTAATCGATGCATTACAGCCTCGGCCAGGGCCTTGGAGCTAGTCAGAAGAAGGTTGAACCCCCGGCATTCGTGGCCACAATTGCGCCAGCTACATCCCGTGGCCGGACGACTGCCGGCAGGTGCTGCGTCCGGGTACCTGACGCGACGCCACCCACTCCACTCCAGCCTACCCCACCCCCATGCTCACCCCCATCCTGCAAAGCCTGATCGCCGGCCATTGGTTCGGCAGCCAGCCCGGCGCCGTGCTGCACAGCGCGGTCGACGGCAGCCCGGTCGCGCTGGCGCACGCCGAGCGGCCCGACTTCGCCGAGGCCGTGCACCACGCGCACCGCGTCGGCGTGCCGGCGCTGCTGGCGCTGGATTTCCAGCAGCGCGCGGCGCGGCTGAAGGCGCTGGCCGCCCACCTGCTCGAGCACAAGGAGACGCTGTACACGCTGTCGCGCCACACCGGCGCCACGCGCGCCGACGGCTGGGTCGACATCGAGGGCGGCACCGGCACGCTGTTCGCCTATGCTGGCATCGGCGCGGCCGAGCTGCCTTCGGGCAACGTCGTGCACGAGGGCCCGGCGGTGCCGCTGGGCCGCAAGGGCGGCTTTTCGGGCACGCACATCCTGGTGCCGCGGCGCGGGGTGGCGGTGCACATCAACGCCTTCAACTTCCCGGTCTGGGGGATGCTGGAGAAGTTCGCGCCCAGCTTCCTGGCCGGCATGCCCTGCATCGTCAAGCCGGCCACGGCGACGAGCTACCTGACCGAGGCCGCGGTGCGGCTGATGCACGACTCGGGTCTGCTGCCGCCCGGCAGCCTGCAGCTCGTGGTCGGCGGCACCGGCGACCTGCTGGAGCGGCTGACCGAGCCCGATGTCGTCACCTTCACCGGCTCGGCCGACACGGCGGCGCGGCTGCGCGTGCACCGCAACCTGGTGGCGCGCTCCATCCCCTTCAACGCCGAGGCCGATTCGCTGAACTGCGCCATCCTGGCGCCCGACGTCGGCCCCGACGACGAGGAGTTCGAGCTCTTCGTCAAGGAGGTCGCGCGCGAGATGACGGTCAAGGCGGGGCAGAAGTGCACCGCGATCCGGCGCGCCATCGTGCCGCGGCGCCACCTCGACGCGGTGGCTGAGCGCCTGGCGGCGCGGCTGGCGAAGACGGTGGCCGGCGACCCGGCGGTCGAAGGCGTGAAGATGGGCGCGCTGGCCTCGCGCGCGCAGCAGGCCGACGTGGCGGCGCGCGTGGCGCAGCTGGCCGAGGGCTGCGAGATCGTCTTCGGCGCCGGCGTGGGCCTGGGCCGGGGCTGGGCGCCGGTGGGCGAGGGCGTGGCGCAGGGCGCCTTCTTCGCGCCGACGCTGCTGCGCTGCGCGCACCCGCACGAGCAGGACGTGGTGCACGACGTCGAAGCCTTCGGGCCGGTCAGCACGCTGATGCCCTACGACGAGGTCGACGAGGCCGTGGCGCTGGCCGCGCGCGGGCGCGGCAGCCTGGTCAGCACGCTCGTCACGCGCGACCCCGCGATCGCCGCGCACGTGGTGCCGGCGGCGGCCGTCTGGCACGGGCGCGTGCACGTGCTCGAGCGCGAGGCCGCGGTCGAATCCACCGGCCACGGCTCGCCGCTGCCGGGGCTCAAGCACGGCGGGCCGGGCCGCGCCGGCGGCGGCGAGGAGCTGGGCGGCGCGCGCGCGGTGGCGCACTACCTGCAGCGCTGCGCGGTGCAGGGCTCGCCGACGATGCTGGCGGCGATCACCGGCGAATACGTGCGCGGAGCCCGCGTGCGCGAGTCCGAGGTGCACCCCTTCCGCCGCCACTTCGAGGACCTGGCGGTGGGCGACTCGCTGCTGACGCACCGCCGCACCGTCGGCGAGGCCGACATCGTCGCCTTCGGCGGGCTGTCGGGCGACTACTTCTACATGCACTTCGACGAGATCGCCGCGAAGGAGAGCCCCTTCGGCAAGCGCATCGCCCACGGCTACTTCGTGCTGTCGGCCGCGGCCGGGCTGTTCGTCTCGCCCGCGCCCGGGCCGGTGCTGGCCAACTACGGGCTCGACACGCTGCGCTTCGTCAAGCCCGTGGGCATCGGCGACACCATCCAGTCGCGCCTGACCTGCAAGCGCAAGATCGACAAGCCGGCGAAGAAGGACCAGCCCCCCCAGGGCGTGGTGGCCTGGGACGTGCAGGTCACCAACCAGCACGGCGAGCTGGTGGCAAGCTACGACATCCTGACGCTCGTGCTCAAGCGGGGGTAGTCAGCCAGTCACCGACAAGACGCGTCCATCAAAAGAAAATCAAAGGCTTAGGTGATTTACTTCCCAAAATACATTAGCTAAACTGACGTGACCCCACCGCCTTCGCCGGTGGGTGACGATCAGCTTGCGGTCGAAGACAGGGCGACGGACGTCTCGCGCCCTGGCCTTCGCGCACCGTGTTCTGGGAAAGGAATCGCATGCGCAGCACAAGTTCCTGGTGCCGTTCGGTGGGCAATGCGCCACGGCTGCTTCTGGCCCTGTCGGGCTCGTGCCTGCTGGCCCTGCCGCGCGCCCATGCCCAGTTCTCTTCCGCCGGGACCGTCAACTCCTCGGCCGTCCTGGTCAGGACCTTGTCCGTGTCCTCGACCACGCCCTTGGACTTCGGAACCTTCGCGCCCGGCGCCACGCCCGGGGCGGTCGTGATGAGCGCGTCGGGCAGCCGCAGCGCCACGGGCGGGGTGACGCTCGTGACGACCTCCGACGGGAGCGCATCGACCGTCAGCCTGACCGGCACACCGTCGACGACCTACTCGGTCACGCTGCCAGCGTCGGTGCTGCTGACAGCGAACACGGGCAATGCCACGATGACGCTGAGCACGTTCACGACCACCCTCACCGGCCTGCAGGGCACCCTGAGCTCGGCCGGGCTCGGCTCCTTCGGCATCGGCGGCACCCTGGCGGTGTCGGGCAGCCAGGCCATCGCCACCTACACCGGTACCTTCACCGTCACGCTGTCCTACAACTGAACCCGACGGCTCGAGTCTGCGCGATCATCGGTACTGCAAGGCCCGGTCGGGCCGGGAGATGACAGATGGCCCTGCGCGAAGGCACTTCCGGCGATGACGCACTGTTCGGCACGGACGGCAGCGACACGCTGCTCGGGCTGGCCGGCAACGACACGCTGGTCAGTCTGGCGGGCGACGACTCGGTGGACGCAGGTGACGGTGACGACGCAGTCAACGGTTTCGGCTACGACCCGATCTCCGGCGCCTACAGCATCTACGCGGGCAGCGGCCTGCAGACCCTGCGCGGCGGGGCGGGCAACGACTTCCTCGTCGGCGGCAGCGATGCCGACCTGATCGACGGCGGCAGCGACCGCGACACGCTTTTCGGCGGCTCGGGCCACGACAACCTGGACGGCGGCAGTGGGGACGACCGGCTGCGCGGCGAGGGCGGCGACGACTCCATGGTCGGCGGGCCGGGACAGGACCTGCTGGACGGCGGCGACGGCCACGACACGCTCCTGGGCGGCGACGGCGACGACCGACTGCTTACCGGTGCAGGGGACGACCGTGCCGAAGGCGGTGCCGGCCACGACGACATCAACGCGCAGCGGCCCGAAGGCGGCAGCGGCCTGCTGATCTACCCCGCCAGCGGCCGCCAGACGCTGGACGGCGGCCTCGGTGACGACGTCATCGCCGGCGGCAGCGACGCCGACTTCGCCGCCGGCGGCGAAGGCCAGGACACCCTCTTCGGCCAGGCGGGCGCAGACACCTTGCTCGGCGGACCGGGCGACGACCTGCTCGTCACCGACGCCGGCGGCAGCGGCGACAGCGCAGCCGACTCGGTGGACGGCGGCGAAGGCAACGACGCCATCAACGGACAGCCGAGCCAGGCGCCGGGCGCGGCCTACTCCTTCTGGTCTTCATCGGGCGCGCAGACGCTGCGGGGCGGGGCGGGTGACGACTTCATCGTCGGGGGCAGCGGCGCCGACCTGGTCGACGGCGGCAGCGGCAGCGACACGCTGCACGGCGGCAAAGGCAACGACACGCTGTCCGGCGGCTCGGGCACGGACCGGCTCCTGGGCGGCGACGGTGACGACACCTACCTTGTCTCGGGCCTGGACACGGCCATCGACGACAGCGCCGGTGCGGCCGACCGGGCCCGGGTGAGCGCGAGCTTCGTCAAGATCCCGAGCACGGTCGAGCAGGTCGACTACCTCGACGGCGCCCTGCCCCTGCCCTACTGGATCGCCGCGCTGCTGCCCGACGAGGCGGCCGGCCGGGGCTTCCTGCACCTGCTCGGCCCCGCGCTCACCTACGCCTACGCCTTTCCCGAGGCGCTGCCCAGCTACGACGACAACGCCGACAACGGCGCCGGCTACACCCCCTTCAGCGCGGCGCAGCGCACGCGCGCCGAGGACGCCTTTGCCTACATCCGCTCGGTCACGGCGCTGGAATTCACCCCCGTGGGCGACGCGAACGCGCCGCGCACGATCGCCTTGGCGCTGAACACGCAGAGCAACAGCAGCGGCTACGCATTCCACCCCGGCCCCGACCCCGAAGCCAGCGACGTCTTCCTCGACGTCGACGCGCCCGACGTCCAGACCCTGGCCGACGGCAGCTACATGGCCCACGTGCTGATCCACGAGATCGGGCACGCGCTCGGCCTCAAGCACCCCTTCGCGCGCGCCGACGACATGAGCGAGGTCGCGGACCCTCCCTACCTGACGGGCGCCGAGGACTCGCTGGCCTGGACGCAGATGAGTTATTCGTCCGAAGGTCAGGCTTACGCGCTGCAGTTCTCGGCCTTCGACATCGCGGCGCTGCAGTACCTCTACGGCGTCGACGCCGCCGACCGCCCGGACGACGACAGCTACGTGCTCGACGGCACGGCACCGGGCCAGTTCCTGTGGGACGGCAGTGGCCGCGACACGATGGACGGCAGCCTGCTCGCCCAGGGCGCGACGCTGCACCTGGAGCCAGGCTTCTGGAGCCACGTCGGCGCCGCCCCGGCCGCCCTGATCTCGAGCCCCGGGCAGTTCACGGTCAACTTCGGCACCGCCCTCGAGAACCTGCTGGGCAGCGCCCACGACGACCGCCTGTTCGGCAATGCGCTGGCCAACGCCATCCAAGGCGGCGCCGGGAGCGACCGCGCCGAGGGCCAGGCCGGCGACGACACGCTGGACGGCGGCGCGGGTGCGGACACGCTGGTCGGCGGCCTCGACAACGACCACCTCGACGGCGGCGACGGCCTGGACGTGGCCGTCTTCGGCGGCATGCGGGCCGACTACGCCATCGCGCGAGACGCGACCACCGGCGCCGTGACCGTCACCGACCGCCTCGCCGGGCGCGACGGCACCGACACGCTGCGCGCGATCGAGACGCTGTCCTTCGCCGACGGCGACGTGCCCGCGCCGGTGGCCAGCCCGGAGTTGCCGATCCGCGCCTACGCCTGGAAGACGCACACGCTGCTGGCCGGTGTCGTCGTCGAGCAGGCGGGCAGCGCAACAGGCGACCCCGCCTCAAGCGCATCCGCCACGACCGGCGTCGACGGCCGCGCCGTGATGGGCGTCGCCGCCGCAGGCACCGCCACGCTCAGCGCGCGGCGCGAGATCCCGGCCGCCGAGACCGCGGCCACCGACGCCGCCGTCAACCTGCAGGACGCGGTCGCGATCCTCAAGCTCATCGCCGGCCAGCCCGTCCACCCGCCGGGCCGGGCCTGGTCACCCTACCAGGCGCACGCAGCCGACTTCGATGCCAACGGCACGGTGTCCCTGGCCGATGCGATCGGGGTGCTTCGACACGCCGTCGGCCAGGCCGCCCCACGGCCAGCCTGGGCCTTCTTCGACGAAGCCGCCCCCGCAATGCCGCAGACGGCACCCACCGCCCCGGGCACGCCCCCGGCGCTGCAGGCCACGCTGCCCGCCAGCGCGCCGCTCGGGCTCGTCGGCGTGCTGCGCGGAGACGTCGACGCAGGCTGGACCGCGCCCGCGGGCAGCGCGGACCTCGACACCGTCGAGCCGACCTACTTCGACACCCTGCTGACCCGGCTCGAGGCCAACCACCCGACGGCGGGTTTTGCGCTGTCGCAGTGGGGCGTCTACGGGGACTGAGAAAAACTACAAGGGCGTCAGCCCCGCGGGAGTCGCGCCGGGGACCTCGTCAGGCCCCCCAGACCGCGATCTCCCGCCCGTCATGCACCGCCGCGCGCTGCCAGATGCGCTCGTCCCAGCCCACGCCCGGGCGGCGGTCGAACAGCACCAGGTGCGCCTCGTCGGCGCCCACCTGCGCGGCGTACGCCGCGGTCTGCTCCAGCCCCTGCTGCAGCGTCGCCTCGGGCAACTTCTTCACCAGCTTCAGCTCGATCACCACGCGCTGCACCGGTCCGCTGAAACCCAGCGCCTCGTCCAGCGGCCACTCCAGCAGCAGGTCGGTGCGCTTGCGCCCCAGGCCGTATTCGCGCGAGATCCGGCCACCGCCATTGACGATGCGCTGCAGGAAGGCCTGCATCAGCAGCTGCGGCCCCGCCTCCTTGTAGCTGAAGCCCTCGATCCAGGCGTCGCTGTGCTCGCGGAAGAACTGCTGGAGGGCGGCCAGCAGCCGCGGGGCGTCGAGTCGCCGGTCGGGGCGCACGTACCAGGGCTGGGGCTGCGCCGGGGTGATGCGCACCTGCGCGCTCCACGTCAGCTCGCGCGGGATCACCTCGCGGTAGATGCGGTTGGTGATCTCGAGCTGTGGCCGCGTGCGCACCAGCCCCAGGTCCTGCACGTATTCCAGGTCGTCGATGGACAGTTGCTCGAGCGCGCCGTCACCCTCCAGCAGGCCGGCGATCACCCGGTGCACCCGCGGCTCGCGCAGCTTGTCGCCCAACTGCTCCAGGTGCGTCGAGCGCGACTGGATCAGCCGCTCGCGCGCTGCGCGGTAGCGCTCCAGCGTGATCGGCACCGTGCGGTCTCGCGCGCCGCGGTCTTCCCAGGTGCACTCGTAGGCCAGCGCGTTCACCAGCCAGGG
>JAIXWM010000038.1 GCA_027491255.1 Rubrivivax sp.
GCGACGGGCGCACGGTGCATGTGCGCAAGGCCACCCGCCCCAAGCCGCGGCATCAGACGCTGGCCACCCTGCTCAAGCTGGAACCCAACCCGGGCCGTACCCATCGCGTGCTGATCTGATCTGAGCTGAGAGCCAGCGGTCAAATCAAGAAGGCGGCGGGCAAAGCAAGCGTAGTGCCATACGCGCCTCCGTGACGAGCTAAGCTATTGATTTTATTGGGGTTGCGCTGAGAGGATGACAAACTCGGGCTAGGACACTGCTGATCCACGCCGCGCTGCTGGGCGCGACCTTCCTGATGCTCTATCCGCTGCTGTGGATGGTCGCCTCTTCGTTCAAGCCCGAGTCGATCATCTTCAGCGATCTGTCGATCTGGCCGCCCGGCTTCGACTTCACCCATTACGAGAAGGGCTGGACTGCGCTGCAGTACAGCTTCGCCGTCTTCTTCAGCAACTCCACGCTCGTGGCGGTGCTGGTGGTGATCGGCAACACGCTGTCGTGCTCGATCACCGCCTATGCATTCGCGCGCCTGAAGTTCCGGGGGCAGCGCTTCTGGTTCGTGCTGATGCTGGGCACGCTGATGCTGCCCTACCACGTCACCCTGATCCCGCAGTACGTGCTGTTCCAGCGCATCGGCTGGGTCGACACCTTCCTGCCCCTCGTGGTGCCCAAGTTCCTGGCCGCCGACGCGTTCTTCATCTTCCTGATGGTGCAGTTCTTCCGGTCGATCCCGCGTGAGCTCGACGAGGCCGCGGTGCTCGACGGATGCGGCCCCTGGCGGATCTACTGGAAGATCATGCTGCCGCTGTCGCTGCCGGTGCTGGCAACCACGGCGATCTTCTCCTTTCTCTGGACCTGGAACGACTTTCTCGGGCCGCTGGTGTACCTCAACGATGCGTCGATGTACACCGTCCCCCTGGCGCTGCGCTCCTTCATCGACGCCACCGGCACCTCGGCCTGGGGGCAGTTGTTCGCGATGTCGGTGCTGGCGCTGCTGCCGATGTTCCTCTTCTTCCTCTTCTTCCAGCGCCTGATCATCGAAGGCGTGGCTCATTCCGGGATCAAGCGATGACGAGCACGAGACTCAAGGTGGCCGTGGTAGGCCTGGGCGTGGGACGCAACCATCTGGAGGCCTACCGCAGCCTGCCCGAGCTGTTCGAGGTCAGGGCGGTCTGTGACAGTGATCCCGAACGCCTGAAGGGTGGCGGCGCGTCGTGGACGGCGGCGGACCCCCGCGAGTTGCTGGGCGACGCGCGCAGGATTCTTCGCATGGAGGAATTGTTGGGCTGTGACGACATCGATCTCGTGGACCTGTGCACGCCGCCGAACACCCACCTCGCACTGGCGCAGCAGGCCCTGGCGGCAGGCAAGCACGTGGTATGTGAGAAGCCGCTCGTGGGCTCGCTGGCGGAGGCCGACGCGCTCGAGGCTGCGGTGGCGGCTGCCCGCTCGCGCCTGTTCCCTGTCTTCCAGTACCGCTTCGGCAACGGCTTGCAGAAGTTGCTGCATCTGCGAGCCAAAGGGCTTGCGCGGCACGCGCTGCTGTCGGTCGTCGAGACGCATTGGAGGCGGGACAGCGACTACTACGCGGTGCCCTGGCGCGGCAAGTGGGCCACCGAGATGGGCGGCGTGTGCCTGACGCAGGCCATCCACGCGCACGACATGCTGACCTGTGTGCTCGGGCCGGTGAAGAGCGTCTACGCGCGCCTGGCCACACGCGTCAACGACATCGAGGGCGAGGACTGCGCGGCGATCGTGCTGCAGATGGGCGACGGCTCGCCGGCCGTGCTCTCTGCCACGCTGGGGGCGGCCGCCGAGTCTTCCCGGCTGAAGTTCGTCTTCGACGACATGACGGTGGAGGGGGGCAGTGCCAGCCCCTATCGGCCGGGTGAGGAGCCTTGGCACTTCAAGGGCAAGAGTGCCGCGATCGACGCCGCGATCGCACAGGCCCTGAGCGACTTCGCGCCCGGGCCCGAGTCCTTCGCCGGACAGTTGGCGCGCATCCATGCCACGCTGACCACGGGTGCCCTGCCGCCGGTGTCGTTGGCTGACGCCCGGGCCTCGCTGGAGCTGATCACGGCCATCTATCACTCCGGCGCCAGCGGCGAACCCGTCACCCTGCCGATCAGCGGCGACCATCCGAAGTACGCGAACTGGCAACCCGCCGCGGGCGGCTTTCCGAAGGCGCTGGCGCACCATGGCCGCTGAACTGACGCTGCGCGGGATCGTCAAGCGCTATGGCGCCCAGGAGGTGATCCATGGCGTGGACCTGGACATCGGGCGCGGCGAGTTCGTCGTCTTCGTCGGACCGTCGGGTTGCGGCAAGTCGACGCTGTTGCGCATGATCGCCGGGCTGGAGGAAATCAGCGCGGGCGAACTGCGGATGGACGGCCAGCGCATGAACGAGACCGCCGCGGCCCGGCGCGGCATCGCCATGGTGTTTCAGTCCTACGCGCTCTACCCGCACATGACGGTCTACGACAACATGGCTTTCGGCCTGCAGACCGCCGGCGAGAACAAGGCGGTGATCGACCAGCGGGTCCAGGCCGCCGCCCGTTTGCTGAAGATCGAGGACTACCTGAAGCGCAAGCCCAAGGCCCTTTCGGGCGGCCAGCGCCAGCGCGTGGCGATCGGACGCGCCATCGTGCGCCAGCCGCGGCTTTTCCTGTTCGACGAGCCCCTGTCGAACCTCGATGCGGAGCTGCGGGTCCAGATGCGCGTCGAGCTGTCCAAGCTGCATGCCGATCTCGGCACGACGATGATCTACGTCACGCACGACCAGGTCGAGGCCATGACGATGGCCGACCGCATCGTCGTGCTGCGCGACGGCCGTGTCGAGCAGGCGGGCTCGCCGCTGACGCTGTACAACCGGCCCGTCAACCGCTTCGTCGCCGGTTTCATAGGCAGCCCGAAGATGAACTTCCTCGAGGTGCGCGTGGCCGACCGCAGCGGCGAATCGGTGACGCTGGATGTCGCGAGCGGGCTCGGCCTGACCCTGCCCGTGCCCGCGCCGACGCGTGCCGAGGACCGCGCCCTCGTGCTCGGCATCCGGCCCGAGCAAGTCGTGCTGGCCGACACAGGCCTGCCGATGAGGGTGAGCCTGACCGAGCAGCTCGGCGGCAACACGTTGCTGTACGGTACCATCGGCGCCGAAGTACCGTTGGTTGTGCAGGTGGTGGGCCAGAGTCTCATCCGGCGCGGCGAGCTGGTCCGCCTCACGCTGCAGCCCGAGCACTGTCACCTGTTCGACGCCACTGGAGCATGCCTGACCAACGGAGCCGGATCATGAACACAGCCCAGCCGCCGATCCGCGTAGCTGCCATCGGCCTGAACCACCCTCATATCTATGGCATGACCCAGGCGGTGGTGCGGGCTGGGGCCCAGCTGGTTTGCGTCCATGCCCAGGAGGATGACCTCGTCGACGCCTATCGAAAGGTGTTCCCGCAGGCCGTGCGCGTGGCCGACAAGCGCGCCATCCTCGAGGACCCGGGCATAGACATGGTGCTCAGCGCCATCGTTCCCGACCTGCGGGCCGGCACGGCCATCGAGGCCATGCGCCACGGCAAGGACGTCATGGTCGACAAGCCTGGAGTGATCACCCTCGAACAACTCGCCGAGGTGCGGCGCGTGCAGGCCGAAACCGGGCGCATCTTTTCGGTGTGCTTCTCCGAGCGCTTCGAGGTCCGCGCCGCCGAGCGTGCGAGCGAACTGGTCGCGGCAGGCGCCATCGGTCGGGTGGTCCAGACCGTGGGGCTCGGCCCGCACAGCATCGGACTGAACCCCCGCCCGGACTGGTTCTACCAACGCCGCCGGTATGGCGGCATCCTGTGCGACATCGCAGCGCATCAGTGCGACCAGTTCCTGCACTTCACCGGCTCGACCCAGGCCGAGGTGGTGGCTTCGCACATCGCCAACCACGCCAACCCGACGCGGCCCGAGTTGGAGGATTTCGGTGAGGTGCTGTTGCGGGGCGACGGCGGCAGTGGCTATGTGCGCGTGGACTGGTACACGCCCAAGGGCCTGGGCACCTGGGGTGACGGACGTCTCACGATCCTGGGTACCGAGGGCTACATCGAGTTGCGCAAGTACGTGGACATCGCCGGGCGCCCAGGCACGGATCACCTGTTTCTCGTCGATCAGCACCAGACGCGCCACATCGACTGCAGCGACCAGGTCCTGCCCTACGGGCAGCGGCTGCTCGAAGACGTGCGCCACCGTACCCAGACCGCCATGAGCCAGGCGCACTGCTTCCTGGCGACGGAACTGGCGCTGAAGGCCGAGGCGATGGCCGTCCGCCTGGGGAAATGAGGCAAGTCCCCCCGGGTGCGGGGCCCCGGTGACGAACTGGTGCGGGGGCAGCCGTCGAGGGCCGGGCTGGTGACAGGTGTTCTTCAGCCGGCGGGACCGATCACACCCCCCAAGGCTGCGGCGCCCCGTCGTCGATGTCGTAGCGCTGCAGCGCCTGCGCACACGCCTCGCGTGAAATCTGCCCGCGCGCGGCCAGCGCGTCCAGCGCCGCCAGCACCACGTGGTGGCGGTTCACCTCGAAGAAGCCGCGCAGCGCGGCGCGGGTGTCGCTGCGGCCGAAGCCGTCGGTGCCCAGCACGGTGAGCTTCGCGTCCAGGTAGGGGGCGATGGTCGATGGCCAGGCGCGCACCCAGTCGCTGACGGCCACCACCGGGGCGGTGCCGGGCAGCAGGCGCTGCAGGTGGCTCGTGCGCGGGGCCTCGCCCGGGTGCAGGCGCTTGTGGCGCTCGACTTCGCGCGCGTCGCGCGCGAGCTCGCTGTAGCTGGTGGCGCTGTAGACCTCGACCTCCACACCCCAGTCCTCGCGCAGCAGTGCCGCGGCCGCCAGCGCCTCGGCCAGCAGCGTGCCCGAGCCGAGCAGGCGCACACGCGGGCCGAAGCCGGACGGGTCCTGGTCTGCGCTGCCTGGCGCGCGGTGCACCACTTCGTCCAGCGCCAAGCCGGCAGCCGCAGCGGCCGGCGCTGCGGCGTCGCTCCCGTCCACCCGCACCAGCCCGCGCACGATGTCGTCCTCGCAGCCCGGCGGCAGCGAGGGCTGGGGCTGGTTCTCGTTCATCAGCGTGACGTAGTAGAAGACGTCGCGCTGCGCCTGCAGCATCTCGCGCATGCCGTGGTGCACGATCACGGCCATCTCGGCCGCGGTGGCGGGGTCGTATGCCCGGCAGTTGGGCACCTGCGCGGCCACCAGCAGGCTGTGGCCGTCCTGGTGCTGCAGGCCCTCGCCGCCCAGCGTGGTGCGGCCGGCCGTCGCGCCCAGAAGGAAGCCGCGCGCGCGCTGGTCGGCGGCGGCCCAGATCGCGTCGCCCACGCGCTGGAAGCCGAACATCGAGTAGTAGATGTAGAAGGGCAGCATCGGCACGCCGTGCACGCTGTAGCTGGTGGCCGCGGCCGTCCAGCTGGCCAGCGCGCCGGCCTCGCTGATGCCCTCCTCGAGGATCTGGCCGTCCAGCGCCTCGCGGTAGCTCAGCACCGAGCCGATGTCCTCGGGCTCGTAGCGCTGCCCGGCGCTGGAGTAGATGCCCACCTGCTTGAACAGGTTGGCCATGCCGAAGGTGCGCGCCTCGTCGGCGACGATGGGCACGACGCGCGCGCCCAGGGCGCCGTCCTTCAGCAGCGCGCCCAGCAGGCGAACGAAGGCCATCGTGGTGGACATCTCCTTGCCCGCGGCCTGCAGCGCGAAGCCGGCCACGTCGGCCAGCGCCGGCACCGGCACTGCGGCCGCGCGCGCGGCGCGCGCCGGCAGGTAGCCGCCGAGCGCGGCGCGGCGGGCGTGCAGGTGGCGCATCTCGGGGCTGTCGTCGGCCGGGCGCACGAACTCCAGCGCCTGCGCCTGCTCGTCGCTCAGCGGCAGGTCGAAGCGGTTGCGGAAGGCCAGCAGCGCGTCGCGGTCCAGCTTCTTCTGCTGGTGCGTCGTCATCTTGCCCTGGCCGGCCTCGCCCATGCCGTAGCCCTTCTTGGTCTGCGCCAGGATGACCACCGGCTGGCCGCGGTGCGCCACCGCCGCGGCGTAGGCGGCGTGGATCTTCACCAGGTCGTGGCCGCCGCGCTTGAGGCGGTCGATCTGCTCGTCGGTCAGGCCCTGGGCCAGCGCGGCGAGTTCGGGCGACTGGCCGAAGAAGTGCTCGCGGTTGTAGCGCCCGTCCTTGGCGGCGAAGGTCTGGAACTGCCCGTCCACCGTCTGCGCGAAGGCGCGCACCAGCGCGCCGTGCACGTCGCGCGCGAACAGGCCGTCCCAGTCCGAGCCCCAGACGAGCTTGATCACGTGCCAGCCGGCGCCGCCGAACAGCGCCTCGAGCTCGTCGATGATGCGGCCGTTGCCGCGCACCGGACCGTCCAGGCGCTGCAGGTTGCAGTTGACCACCCACACCAGGTTGTCCAGGCGCTCGCGCGCGGCCAGCGTCAGCGCCGACATGCTCTCGGGCTCGTCCATCTCGCCGTCGCCGAACACGCCCCAGACGGTGCGGCCGGCGGTGTCGAGCAGCCCGCGGTGCTGCAGGTAGCGCATGAAGCGCGCCTGGTAGATCGAGCTGATCGGCCCCAGGCCCATCGAGCCGGTGGGGAACTGCCAGAAGCCCGGCATCAGCCAGGGGTGGGGGTAGCTCGACAAGCCCTGCGCGCCGGCGCGGGCGGCCGTGATCTCCTGCCGGTAGTGCGCGAGGTCGCGCTCGCTCAGCCGGCCCTCGAGGAAGGCGCGCGCGTAGACGCCGGGGGCCGAGTGCGGCTGGAAGAACACCAGGTCGCCGGCGTTGACGCGGCCCTGCGCGTCGGCCCCGGCGGCGCGGAAGAAGTGGTTGAAGCCCACCTCGAAGAGATCGGCGGCACTCGCGTAGCTGGCGATGTGGCCGCCGAGTTCGCCGTGCGCCGCGTTGGCGCGCACCACCATCGCCAGCGCGTTCCAGCGCATGATCGACGCCAGCCGCTCCTCCAGCGCCAGATCGCCTGGGAATGGCGGCTGCCGGTCGGCCGGGATGGTGTTGACGTAAGGGCTGCCCGCCGCCGGCTGCCAGCCCACTGCGGGGTCGCGCGCCATCGCGCCGAGCATGTCCATGATCTGGCGCACGCGCGCCGGCCCGGCTTCGCGCAGCAGCGACTGCAGCGCCTCGCGCCACTCGGCGGACTCGGCCGGGTCGGGGTCGGCCCCGGCGCCGGCCGGCGCCAGCGCCGCCGCTGCCAGGCGGGCCAGGTGCAGGTGGATGGATTCGTCGCTCACGGGCAGGCTCCTCGGGGGGGCTGTCGGACGATCGCACTGTAGGGTCGGGGACGCGGCAGGGGATTCCGAAAACACTTCAAATCCGGCGTCTTTGCGGCACAAAATGCTGCAGACAATGGAAAACACCGCATGGACAAGCTCGACAACACCGACATCCGCATCCTCGAACAGCTGCAGGCCGACGCCAGCCTGTCCAACGTCGAGCTCGCGCGCCGCGTGCACCTGTCGCCCTCGCCCTGCCTGGCGCGCGTGCGCGCGCTCGAGGCGCGCGGGCTGATCCGCCAGTACGTGGCGCTGCTGGACGCCCCGCAGCTCGGCCTGCACCTGAACGTCTTCATCTCCATCAGCCTGAAGCAGCAGAGCCGCGAGGCGCTGCAGGCCTTCGAGGACCGCGTCTGCGCGCGCGAGGAGGTGATGGAGTGCTACCTGATGACCGGCGACGCCGACTACCTGCTGCGCGTGGCCGTGCCCGACATGCCCGCGCTCGAGAGCTTCATCCTCGAGCAGCTCTCACCGATCGCCCAGGTCGAGAAGATCCGCTCGGCCTTCGCGCTGAAGCAGGTGCGCTACAAGACGGCGCTGCCGCTGCGGCGGGGGGGGGCGTGAGTTGACACAGGGACGGTGAACGGTGGCCTGGACCTTGACTCTGCAGTCGACCGCTTGGTTCATGAAGCGAGTCCTTGCTGGACCAGAGGATTTCGGCCAAAGCCGTGACTGCGGCGCAGCCGGAGCGATCGACATGCCCGCCACCGATGTGCGGTGAGGCTCCACCGGCGTCGAGTTCAGCCTCGCGTACGATCGCCTCATGCGTCTGACCGCTCGAGATCGCCACGCCATCGTGCAGGCCACGGCCGAAGTGGCCGGGCCGGCGGCGCGTGCCCTGCTGTTCGGGTCGCGCACCGACGACCGCGCGCGCGGGGGCGACATCGACCTGCTGGTCGAACTGCCGCAAGCGCCGGCCGATCCGCTGGGCCTGTCCTTGAAGCTGTCAGCCCGCATCCAGCACCGCATCGGCCTGCGCCGCATCGACGTCCTGGTCGCCGATCCAGACAGCGCGCCGACGCCGCTGCTCCAGCACGCACGGCGCGAGGCGGTGGCGCTGTGAGCGGTTTGCGGCGTCCGCCACCCGATGAGCGCCTGCGCTTTCTGGCTGAGGTCGTCGTCGCGGAAGCGGCCCTGTTGAGCGAGACCGACCGACGCCTGTTCAACGTGCCGATGGACGCCGCTCGCGCCGGCACGCTGCGTCAGGACCCCGAGATGAGTGAGCGTGTGGACGCCTTCGTCGCGCGCTTCGGCCGATTGCAGGACACGCTGGGCGACAAGCTGCTGCCGCGTCTGCTGCAGTGGCTGGCCGAGCCCGTGGGGGCCCGGCCATCGACAACATCGCCAAGGCAGAGCGTTTGGGCATGATCTCTTCGGGCGAAGCGTGGCTCGAGGCTCGCCTGCTCCGCAACTGCATGGTCCATGAATACGTGCGGGACGCCGCCGTGCAGGCCCGGGCGCTGCAGCGCGGCCACGAGATGGTGCCGCTGCTGCTGAACGCGGCGCAGGCGACATCGACGATCGTGACCTCTGGCCACGACGCCTGAACGACAAGACGGGATTGCCGGTCAGCGCTCGGAGATCGACGCCAGGAAATCCGTCAACTCCTGGCGCAACTCGTCGCGTGCAGGCTGCTCCAGCGGCAGGTGGGTGCCGTTGGACAATTCGCGCAGGCGCTTGGGGTTGTCGACACGGCCGAACGCCGGCAGGCTCAGGTGGGTCGGCGTCCAGACATCGGCGCCCTGGTGGGCCAGCAATAGGGCGTAGCGCCGCTCGATCCGGCCCACCTTGCAGGCGTGCAGCGTGCGGAAGAAGCGGGACGGCACGCGCAGACGGCCCAGCGGCGGATCGGCGGTGAAGTAGTCGCGCATGGCTGCATGGCCGGACATCTTGTCCATCGGCGCAGCCAGCCACAGCGGCAGCCGCAAGCGATCGACGACGAACGGAATCCATCGCAAGCCCCGCAGGGACGCCACCCCCAGCCAGCGCCATCGGGCTGCGCGGGCAAACACCGCAGGGTCTCCCATGTCGAGCAGCGTCGTCACGATCACACCCCTGACATCGCTCGCCGCACGGGCTGCCAGGACCGCGGGCATCCCGCCGACCGACAGCCCCCTCAGCACCACCGGGCCCTCGGTCCTGTCGGCCAGCGCCGCCACCACGGCCGGCCACTCGGCATGGTCCCAGTCGAAGGTGCTGGCCTGGCGGGTCAGCCCGTGGCCGGGCAGACAAGGTGCGGAACGCCGGAGATTCTGAGCAATCCCTCAACGGATCGTGGACGCCATCGACGCCGCCGCCCACCGCTGGTGGGTCGAGGACGACGGCCGACTGGCGCAGCGGCAGATCCTGACTGGTGAACTCGAACGTATGCCGGGCGCCTACCTGGAGACTGCAGCCCTCGACGTCCGGAAACCGGGCACCGCCCGATGACCGGGCAGGCGCTGGCGCCGCCCGACCATCCTTGACACAGCGACGAGAACCGCCTGCCACCGCACCGGTGCGCTCGGGTGCGTGCAGGCGCCCGAGCCCGAGCCGGGCGCGAAGGAAATCCTCGCGGGCCGGCAGGTCGGGGGTCCGAAATTTTCTGTCTGAATATGCTTTCTGTCAGAATTAACGTCGGTTGCCATGGCCGCGCCGTACCCAAATCCGATGTCATCCACCACCGGCCCTTCGAAGCCCTCCAGGGCACGCGCGCGCCCTGCCCGACCACCCGAGGGGGGGCATGAAGAATTGGTGAGGTCCCGCGTTTTCCTGAGAGACCGACGCCAGATCACCCTTCCCGCCGAGGCGGTATCCGCCATCGGTCTGGCCGTCGATGACGTCCTCGAGGTGCGGGTGGTCGAGGGCGGCATCCTGCTCGTTCCCCAGCGCGCTGGTCAGGAGCCTGCGCGCTCGATGAGCCGTTTCGTCGGCCTGGGCCGCGGCGTGTTCGGTGACACGGCCGAGCAGGCCGATGCCCTGGTGCGCGACCTGCGCGACGATTGGTAGGCCAGCTCCTCCCGATGCCAGGAATCACCGATGTCGTGGCCCGCCATGCGGGCAGGCGTGTCTACCTCGACACCAACCTCTTCATCTACGTGCTCAACGGCGCGCCGGGTCTGGCGGAGCAGTGCGTGAGCCTGCTCGACGCGTGTTGCCGCAATGAGGTCCACGGGGTCACGGGCGACCTGACCTTGGCCGAACTGCTGGTGCAGCCGCTGAGGCACAACGATGTCGCAGCCGTGCGCGCCGTCCGGGAGATGTTGATGGAGAGTGGCGCCGTCACCCTGATCGGCCATGACCGCGCCTGCTTCGAGCGCGCGGCCCGGTTGCGAGCCGCCCACGCCCTGAAGATGCCCGATGCCTTGCACCTGGCCACCGCGCTGGGGTGCGAAGCAGCCTGCTTCGTCTCGAACGACCGCGGCTTGCCGGCGGTCGCAGGGATCGAGATCTCGGTCCTGGGGGTCTGAGCCGGCCTCAGCCGGGCAGCCAGGGGTTGACGACCGGTGCGCCTGCGGCCTCGAAGGGGCTCGTGTCGCGGGTAGCCACGGCCAGTCCATGGGTGACCGCGATAGCGGCGATGTAGCCATCTGCAGCGCCCATGGCCAGGCCTGCAGCGCGCGACTTGGCCATCAGGGCTGCGTAGGCCTGCGTGCACGCCATGTCGAAGGCCAGGACGCGACCGGCAAACAGTGGAATCACACGCTTTTCCAGACTGTCCTGCAGCCCGGCACGCCGCTTGCCGGCGGGCAGCAATGCCGCGCCGGCTCGCAGTTCTGCCACGGTGATCGCCGACACGAACAACGTCTCGATGGGCTGCGCGTCGATCCATTCGATCACCCTGGGCTCGGGCGTCCGGCGCAGGGGCTCCGACAGCACGTTGGTGTCGAGCAGGATCATTCAAAGCTCACCGGTCGCGCGGGCGTGCGGTCGCGCACGTGCTCGAACAAGGCGAACTCCTCGTCGCTCAGCTTCGCCTGCCTGCCCATCTCGACCAGGAGCGAGCCCAGTTTCACCCTCCCCTGGGGGCGGACCGCCGACTCGAGGATGGCCCGGACTTCGGCCTCCATGCTCTGACCGTGAGAAACAGCCCGCGCGCGCAGCGCACGGTGGATTTCATCCGGAAGCTTGCGCACTGTCAGCATGGCCATGACGAACACCTCACGAGCACTCGTGTGCAGAGCATCGACTGCATGCAGTTTACGTCGATGCCTGCACGCAGGCCATGCTTGCAACAAACCTCGAGGGTTGCGGGCGGGCTCGCTCCATCATCCAGCAGCCGCACCTTCACGCTACGCCCCTTGATCTTCCCACCCGACAGCCTTTGCAGCACCTGCGCGGTGATGCCCCGCTCCACCGCCACGTGGGTGAAGAACTCGTTGACACTGATCTTGCCGACCCGCGCCGCGGCAAAGCCCTGGTCCTGGCTCAGCGCGCCCAGCACGTCGCCGGCGCGGACCTGCTCCTTGCGGCCGCCCAGGATCTGCCGCGTGGCCATGGATGGACGCAGCGGCTCGCCGCCCGCGGGCGTCAGCGTGTCGAGCGCATGCCATTCGGAGCTTGAGCCGCCGGCCTGCTCGATATGGCCCGCCAGCGCCATCTCGTCCATGCCGGCCAGGCTGAAGGCCCAGCCCGTCTCGTTGGCCCGCCCGGTGCGGCCGACGCGGTGCGTGTGCGTGGCCATGTCGGGCGTGATGTCGACTTATCTCAACGCCTGCAACTGTGGGACGTCGAGGCCGGGCGCCGCGGCGCAACTGCCGCAGCGGCGCCGGCAGGTCCATGAACGGCGGACGCATGCCCCGGCGGCAGTCTGCCGGGCAGCGCCGGGGCGGTGTCACGAGCGCCGCACGGCCGGCTCAGCTGGCAAGGGCATCGCGGTCGTCCGGCATGTCCAGCCGGTAGCCCACGCCGTAGACAGCAGCGATGCAATCGTGGCCTGACATCGCCGCCTGGAGCTTGCGCCGCAGATTCTTCACATGGCTGTCGACGGCGCGGTCGCTCACGTCGCGGAAGTCGGTGTAGATCGCATCCAGCAGGCTGGCGCGCGCGAAGACACGGCCGGGGGGCTGGAGCAGCGTGCGCAGCAGCTGGAATTCCACCGGGGTCAGCGGCAGCGCGACATCGCGCCACCAGGCGCGCAGGCCGCCGTCGTCCAGCATGAACCCGCCCACGGCGCGACAGCCCGGCGCTGCCCGGGGGCTGGCCAGCGCGCCGTCGGCCCGGCGCAGCAGGGCCCGCACGCGCGCCACCACCTCGCGCGGGCTGTAGGGCTTGCAGAGGTAGTCGTCGGCGCCGATCTCCAGGCCCAGCACGCGGTCGATCTCATCGACCCGGGCGCTGAGCATCAGGATGGGCACGTTCGAGTGGCGGCGCAAGGCGCGGCAGACTTCCACGCCGTCCAGCCCGGGCAGGTTCAGGTCCAGCAGCACCGCCGCAGGCTGCAGCTCGGCAAACAGCGTCAGCGCCGTCGGACCATCGGCCACCGCGTGGGGGGCGAAGCCGTGTGCCCGCAGGTAGTCGCACAACAGGGCGGCCAGCTTGGGCTCGTCCTCGACCACGAGGACCGGGCGGGCCGTCATGCCGACGCCCCCGGGTGCAGGGGCAGGCACGCTTCCACACGCAGCCCGCCCCAGGCGGACGGCTGGGCCACGATGCTGCCGCCGTGGCTGCGCACGATGGCCTGGCAGATGGCCAGGCCCAGGCCGCTGCCGCCGGACTGGCGGCTGCGCGACGGATCGGCGCGGTAGAGCGGCTCGAACAGACGCGTCAGGGCATCCGTCGGCACGCCCGGAGCACTGTCCTCGACGACGAGGGTGGCGCTCAGGTCGTCCGCGGCCTGCAGGGTAAGACTCAGGCGCCCCGGCGCGTCGGTGTACCGCAGACTGTTCTGCATCAGGTTGGTGAGCAACTGCTCGATCCGCTGACGGTCCCAGTCTGCGCGCACGGGCTCGGCGGGCACGGCCCAGTCCAGGGTCAGGCCGGCTGCCGCGGCGTGCGGGGCCGCGCGCGTGGCCGCCTCGCGCACCAGGGCCCCGGCATCGAGCGCGCCGAAGTGGCACGGCAGCGCACGCAGGTCGGACAAGGCCAGCTGATGGAAATCGTCCATGAGCCGCGTCAGGCGCGCGACCTCGCCCTGCAACGAGGCCAGGGCCTGGTGGTCCAGCGGGCGCACGCCGTCGATCAGCGCCTCCACCTCGCCGCGCAGCACGGCCAGCGGCGTGCGCGTCTCGTGCGAAAGCTCGGCGATCCAGCGCCGGCGGCTGGCCTCGAGCTGCTGCAGGGAGGCCGCCATCGCATTGATGTCATGGGCCAGGCCGGCCAGCTCGTCGCTGCCGCGGGGCGTGAGCCGGGTGTGCAGCTCGCCGTCGGCGATGCGGTGGGCCGCCTGGCGGGCCTCCTGAACCGGACGCAGCCAGCGCCGTCCCACCCATACCGCGCCCAGCACCGCCAGCAGCAGCAAGCCCGCCGCCGCCCACAGGATGCCCCGGTACTGGCGGGCCAGGAAGGCCGCGTCCAGGCTTTGGGGGGCCGGCGGCAAGGCCTCCATCCACGCCACGGCCACGATGATGCCGTCCACGGTGACGGGCTGCTGCAGCACGGTGGTGCCGGGCCGAGGTGGCCGACCCGACAGCCATTCGCCCTGGGGCGTGCTCACGGCCACCCGCATGCCTGCCCAGGACGGGTCCGCAGGCGGGGGGCGGCCCTTGCGGGGTTCCGGGGGGCCTGGAGGTCGTGGCGCCCGGTCTTCGTCGCGACGGGGGGCGGGCCGCCCCGCCAACGGGCCGGCCTCGTCCAGCAGCGGGCGCAGCGACCCGGGGGGGCCTGCAAGCACCTCGAGCCCGTCGCGCGCCACCGCCAGCGCCGCCACGCCGGCGAAGCGCTCGAGCCAGGCTTCGTCCTGCAGGCGGAGGTAGTCGGAGAAGCCGCTGCGCAGGTTCCAGGCCACCAGCGCGCCCAGCGCGCTGACGGCCAGCAGCACGGCCGCCACCAGCAGCAGCACGGTCTGGTGGACAAGGGACAAGCGCAGGGCCGCTGGCATGGCAGGGACATGTTAGCGATCCAATCGGCCCGCCCCGCCCGCAAATCGTCCCGAAGAAACTCCTGGCGCCAGCACGGCATCCGTGGCAAGGTGGAGCGTGGCGCCGGGGAAGACCGATACGGCAATGGTGCGTACTGCCCGCGGGTTAGCGTGGTCTTGGGCTGCGTCATCGACATTGGTGAACCGATTGGCCGGTGTGTAGCCGGCTGGGCGGTATCCCGTTTGAGAGAGTGATCACGACGACGAGCCCGATCCGGCGCCACGTTCCACTTCTCATCATGGAGGATGACATGGCCACACGCAATCGGGCTTTCAACCGCAAGGGGCTGGAGTTGACCCACCCCAATGCCGCCGGGATCGACATTGGCAGCGCCAGCCACTATGTTGCGGTACCGGCAGATCGCGACGATGAACCGGTGCGCGAGTTCGCCTCGTTCACGGCCGACCTGCATCGCCTGGCCGACTGGCTGCGCGAGTGCGGTGTGGACACCGTGGCCATGGAGTCCACTGGGGTGTACTGGATCCCGCTGTTCGAGTTGCTTGACGCACGCGGCTTCACCGTGCTGTTGGTCAATGCGCGGCACGTCAAGAACGTCTCGGGCCGCAAGAGCGACGTACTCGACTGCCAGTGGCTGCAGCAGCTGATGAGCTACGGCCTGCTGAGTGGCGCCTTCCGGCCCGACGACCAGGTGTGCGTGCTGCGCGCCCTGGCCCGCCAACGCGCCACGCTGCTCAAGACGCAGGCGCGCAGCGTGCAGCACATGCAGAAGGCGCTGGTGCAGATGAACATCCAGTTGGCCAACGTCATTGCCGACGTGGCCGGCGCCAGCGGGCAGGCGATCTTGCGCGCCATCGTGGCCGGCGAGCGCA
>JAIXWM010000059.1 GCA_027491255.1 Rubrivivax sp.
ACCACGACGTCCAACAACGCCGCGGGCTCGCACCAATGACGTGTCGGTCATACCGGCGCTGCCGTTCACCTTGTAGCGCAGCAGCGCAACTGTTTCTTCGCGAACGCCGGGCGCGGTCATGGGCCTGGGATGCTCAGAACCATTATCGACCAGCATCCTCAGGTGATCGGCCGCCTGCTGCAGGAGCATGACGCTGGCCCGCCCCTCGCCGATGGTCTGACACAGGTAGTTGTCGGCAGAGGCTGCTCGCCAAACGCTTACATGATCATGTCTCAGCAAAAAGACGAAAGGCCGCGTGTAGCAGCCTTTCCATTTGGTGCATCTATCTGCTTACGCAGCATCAGCTTGTTAGCGGACAGAGCTCATATCCCGAGCAAATAGCGGGTTGGAGGTTATCCTTGAGTCTCATCATTGTCAAGCGACAAGGGGGTTCGAGATGTTGCCAAAGATGCGTTACCGGCTGGGCCTGGACATCGGTACCAACTCCATAGGCTGGACGATGATCAGGCTGGACTCGCAAGACACGCCCTGCGCCGTGATCAAGATGGGCGTGCGGATCTTCCCGAACGGCCGTGATCCGAAGGACGGCTCTTCGCTGGCGGTGACCCGTCGGCTGGCGAGGCAGATGCGACGGCGGCGCGACCGCCTGCTCAAGCGCAAGGCCCGCTTCCAGGCCGCCTTGGTACGTCTGGGCTTTTGGCCCGAAGACGTCATGGCCTGCAAGGCCCTCGAGCCCCTGGACCCGTACAAGTTGCGGCAAGAGGGCCTTGATCGGGCGCTGACGCCCGCAGAGTTCGGCCGCGCCCTCTTTCACCTGAACCAGCGGCGGGGATTCCAGAGCAACCGAAAGACCGACCGCAAGGACAGCGACAGCGGCCTGCTGAAGTCGGCAATCCGCAAGTTGCGGGAGGAACTCGCCGCACAAGGTGCCCGGACCGTAGGGGAGTGGCTCGCCCGCCGCCATGCCGCGCGTCAGGGTGTCCGCGCACGCCTGCGCGGCCGCACCGCCCGCGACCGTGCCTACGAGCTGTACATCGACCGCTCGATGGTCGCGGCGGAGTTCGACTGCCTGTGGGCAGCCCAGGCACGTTTCGACCCAACGCGATACACGGACGAGAAGCGCGACCAGCTGCGCGACATCCTGCTGCACCAGCGCCCCCTGCGGCCGGTGCGCCCGGGACGATGCACCCTGTTGCCGACCGAGGAGCGGGCTACGCTGGCCCTGCCCAGCGTGCAGCGATTTCGCATCCTGCAGGAACTGAACCACCTGCGCCTGGTCGCACCAGACCTCACGGAGTCCGCGCTGACGCTGCAGCAGCGGGATGCGCTTGCAGTGCTGCTGGAGCGAGGCGACGTCACCTTTGCCGCAATGCGGCGCCATCTTGGCGTTCCAGGCTCCGTGGCGTTCAATCTCCAGGATGTCAAGCGAGACCGCCTGAAGGGCAATGCCACTTCAAAGGCCCTGGCAGCCGCCTCGTGCTGTGGTGAACGGTGGCACACCTTGACCCATGATGCGCAGGATGAGATCGTCGCCCGAATGTTGGAGGAACCCAGCGAAAGCGTGCTAGTCAGCTGGCTCCAGGAACAGCTCGGCATCGACGACGACGCTGCCGAACGCATAGCTGCCATGTCCCTGCCGGAAGGCTACGGCAACCTCAGCCGCGCAGCGCTGCACCGCGTGCTGCCCGAACTCCAGGCTGCGGTCGTCCCCTATTCCGAGGCTGTGATCCGGGCCGGCTTCGACAGCCACAGCGCCATTTCCCAGGCTGAACAAACGGGCGAAGTGCTCGGCGCCCTGCCCTACTACGGTGAGGCGCTGCAGCGCCATGTCGGCTTTGCCGATCCCGCAGCCAAGGAGGACGCCCCCCCCGAAAAACGCTATGGCCGCATTGCCAATCCCACGGTGCACATCGGCCTGAACGAACTGCGCAAGGTGGTCAACGCCCTGATCGCCCGCTACGACCACCCGAGCGAAATCGTCGTCGAGGTTACCCGCGAGCTGAAGCAGAGCAAGGCGCGCCGCGACGAGGAAAACGCGCGCCAGGCCGAACGCCAACGTGAGAACGAGCGATTTGCCGCTGACATCCGCAGCCTCGCTGGGATGGGGGGCCGCGAGCCCACCCGTGACGACCTGCAGCGCATGAGGCTGTGGATCGAACTCAACCCGCAGGATGCAGCAAACCGACGCTGCCCCTACACGGGCGAGGCGATCAGCATGGGGATGTTGTTCTCGGGCGAGGTCGAGGTAGACCACATCCTCCCATTCTCGATGACCTTGGACGACAGCCTGAACAACAAGGTGGTCGCCCTGCGCCGCGCCAACCGTGACAAGGGCAACCGCGCTCCCTTTGAGGCCTTCGGACACGGCCCGGCGGGCTACGACTATGAAGCAATCCAGCAGCGTGCCGCGCTGATGCCGCGCGAGAAAGCCCGACGCTTCGCGCCCGATGGCTACCAGCGCTGGTTGCGCGAGGACAAGGACTTTCTTGCGCGGGCGCTGAACGACACGGCCTACTTGTCCCGCGTGGCACGCGAGTATCTTTCGCTGGTCTGCCCGCCCAACCGCGTGCGCGTGATCCCCGGGCGGCTGACCGCCCTGCTGCGCGCCAAGTTCGGCTTGAACACCGTGCTGTCCGTCGAGGGTGTCAAGAATCGAGACGACCACCGTCACCACGCCGTCGACGCCGCGGTGGTCGCCGTGACCGACCAGGGCCTGCTGAAGCGGTTTGCCAGCGCCAGTGCCACTGCACACGAGCGACACATGCAGCGCCTGGTCGACGAGATGCCTCTGCCCTGGCCCACCTACCGGGAACACGTGGCGCGCGCGGTGGCAGTCATCGTCGTCAGCCACAAGCCTGACCACGGGCACGAGGGCGCGCTGCACAACGAGACCGCGTACGGCCTGCGCGCCGACGGGGAGGTGGCACACCGGCTGATGCTCGACGGACTGAAGAGTGCCGACGAAGTGGCTCGCCGAGAGTGGGCCGACCCGCAGGCGGGGGCGTGGCTGCAGACTCAGACGGCAGGGCTGAGCGGAAAGCCGTTGGCCGAAAAGCTGGACGACTTACGTGCCCGCACCGGCACTCGCCGCCTACGTGTTCTGGAAAGACTGGCCGTCGTACCCATCGCCAGCGAGGCCGCCGCCGACCGTCACGGACGCAATCCTGACGGAACGCCCCGCCCATACAAGGGCTACAAGGGAGACAGCAACCACTGCATCGAGATCTGGCGAAACGAAAGAGGCCGTTGGGAATCCTCGGTACTGTCCACCTTCGAAGCGCACCAAATCGCCCGCGAGAGCGGACCACAACGCTTGAGACACCCAGCCCTGGCGCAGAACGGGCAAGCCCTGGTGATGCGGCTGATGATCGGCGACATGGTCCGTATGGAACTCGACGGGCAGGCACGGACCATGAGGGTGGCGACGCTCAGCGGTAACGGACAAGTCTTCATGGCCGAGCATCACGAGGCCAATGTCGACGCGCGCAATCGTGACCGGACGGACCCCTTCAAGTACACCTCCAAGATGGCGGGATCCTTCCAGACGGCACGCGCTCGCAGAGTCAGCGTGTCGCCCATCGGGGAACTGCGCGACCCAGGTTTCCGGGCCTGAGGCGACCGTGCTGTCGCGCATCGTCGAAGTGGCCGAGGAAGGCCGCCACCTGTCGCTGCATCGCGGCTTCCTGGTGGTCGAGTCCACGAGTAGGCCGCGTGCCGAGGTGGGCCGCGTGGCCATCGACGATATCGGCGCGGTGATCGCCAACGGGTACGGGTTGAGCTACAGCCACAACGTACTCGTGGCTCTGGGAGAACGAGGCGTGCCCTTCGTACTGTGCGGCGCCCATCACAACGCTGTCGCGATGCTGCTGGCGGTCGAAGGGCATCACCTTCAAGCCAGGCGTTTCGACGCGCAACTGGCGGCGACGCTGCCCACCCGCAAGCGCTTGTGGCGCGATATCGTGGTTGCCAAGCTGTCGCGGCAGGCCGACGTGCTCGATGCCGTCGATCAGGCGTCGGTGCAGCTGCGCGCGCTATCGCGCAAGGTGCGGTCGGGCGACCCGGAGAACATGGAAGCGCAGGGCGCGCGCCGCTATTGGCCGCTGGTGATGGGCGAGGACTTTAGGCGCGACCGGCAAGGCGGCGGAGTGAATGCGATGCTCAACTATGGCTACACCGTGCTGCGCGCCTGCACCGCGCGCGCGGTGGTCGCGGCCGGCCTGCACCCTACGCTGGCGCTGCACCATGCCAACGAGGGCAATGCCCTGCGCCTCGTCGATGACCTGATGGAACCCTTCCGGCCCTTGGTGGACCTTGGGGTCTGGCAACTCATGCGGCAGGGACGTACCGACGTCGACGCTGCCGCCAAGCGCGCGCTCGTGATGGGGCTGTACGACACCCTGGAAACCGATACGGGCCGGTCGCCCATCACGGTGTGTGTTCAACGGCTGGCCCTTTCGCTGGCCCAGGTCTACCTGGGAGAACGAAAGGGATTGGACTTGCCCAGGGCCGGCGTGGCGACACAGCCGCAAGGCGCGGCCGGGTCATGAGAGCGCCGGCGCGTGCTGAGCGGCTACCGGCTCATGTGGATGGTGGTCATGTTCGACCTGCCGGTCGTGCTGAAGGAGGAACGCGACGACGCCACGCGCTTTCGCCTGATGCTGCTGGACCTGGGTTTCGAGCGCTCTCAGTTGTCAGTCTACATGCGCTTCTGCACCAGCCAGGCCCACGTCGACACCCTGTGCAGGCGCGTTGAAGCTGCCTTGCCACCCGGGGGAAAGGTCAACATCCTGACCTTCACCGACAAGCAGTACGAGCGCATCATCACCTACCAAGGCGGCCGGCGGCAGGCACCCTGGAAAACGCCCGATCAGTTCGATCTCTTCTGACGACCAGCCAGTTTTCGGAATGCCAAAAAGCGGAAAACCCCTTGATTTACAAGGGGTTGCCGCGACACCAGTCTACTTGCTCGGGATATGAGCCCTGGCCGGAACAACGCGTCTGGTCGTCTGGCTCGCTTGATTAGTCTACTTGCTCGGGATATGAGCCCTGGCCGGAACCTCAGTGCCCAGGATCAG
>JAIXWM010000152.1 GCA_027491255.1 Rubrivivax sp.
CGATGCGCGCGGCGGCATGGACCTCGTCCGCGCTCTCGAGGAGCTGACGCCCGACTACCGCAAGCGCGTCCTCGACGACCCGATGCTTGACCTCGACTACGTGCGCCTCCGGCTCTCGACGCGCCCTGGCGATCGTCACGTCGTCGAGGTCAACGGCCACGACTTCGGCGGCTTCCGGAAGAGCGACCTGAAGTTCCTGCGGCTGCTGCTGCTCGCCGCCGCCCGAAAGAACGGCAAAGACGGCGGCTGGATCGACAAGTCGCGCCTGCGCGACGGAAGCGACAAGGATCCGGCGCTCAACGACCTGCGCATCGACCTCGCGAAGTACGACCTGCCTGGGTTGAGCGAGGAAGAGCGCAAGGCGCTGCTCCGCGTCCAGCGCGGCGAGGGACTCATCCGTCTCGGCATCCCGCCCGAGAACATCGAGCTCGACGAGTCGCTCGCGCGGCTGGAGTTCGTCGCCACGACGACCACCACCAAGAAGGACGGCACGAAGACGAAGCCGACGAAGAAGCAGGAGGAGGGCCTGCAGAACGCCGCCGTGCTGCTCCGCGATTGCCGTCGCCTCGGAGCGCCCGGCGAGGCCGACGCCGTGAAGACTCCCTCTACGAGGGGTCGTTCCACCCGTAGCGCGACTTGAAGTTGTCGCGGAACCCGCCGCGGTCGGAGTCGTCGGGCTGCGGGAAGTCGTCGGCGGTCACGACCTTCGTCTTCGTGAGGTCCACGAGCACCGCACGGCGGCGGCCGTCGCGGCCGTCGAACACGACGCGCTCGCTCTCCTCGACAACGAAGCCGCCCTGCTTCTTGTTCTCCATGATGAGGCGGCGCAGGGCCTTGAGGTCGACGACCTCGCCCTCGTAGTCGATGCGCTTGCAGTGCGCGCGGAACGCGTCGTAGGCGCTCTCGAGGTGCACGGCGAGATGGCCGCCGTCGAAGACGTAGTGGATGCGGTGCTTGAGATGCCCCTGTACCGCCATCACGCCGAGCATTTCGAGGAAGTGGTCGAGCGCGTTCTTCACGCCGTGGTCCGTCTCGAGCACGTCCTCGAGGATCGCATCCACGGCGGCGCGCGCGCCGAGCTCGTCGGGCAGCTCGCAGCCGCAGGTCTTCGCGAACTCCTCGAACAGATGCACGCCGAGCAGCATCGCGGTGAGGTTCTCCGCGATGCGAACCGGCACCTTCCGGTCGCCCACCAGCGCCTCGCAGACGCCGCGCGCGACCTCGAGGTCGGCGGCGAAGTCGCGGCCCAGGCAGAACTGGATGTACCTCGGCGCGAAGAGCACGAGGTCGACGGAGCGCAGCTCCCGGTGCGCCTCGCGGTAGCCGCTCTTCTCCCTGAGCGTCGTCTTCTCGGGGTTCGAGGTGAGGATGCGCTCGAGCAGCGCGGCCTCGGTCGGGCGCGTCTCGCCGGCGACGCAGACCGGCGCCTGGAGGTGGTAGCTGTTCACCTTGAGGTCGGGGCGCCCGCGCTCCTCGGTCTCGCCGCGGTAGAGGCGCCGCAGGTAGCGGTGCAGCGTGTTGAGCCGCTGCCGCTGCATGTCGTAGGGCTTGTACTCGTCGATGAAGACCGGCACCGAGCGCGTCGAGGTGAGGAGCTTGAGCAGCGCGAACTCTGTCTCCGTCGCGCTGTAGGGCTCGGCGTCGCGCACGCCGAACAGCGGCCACATGATGTCGATGCAGAGGCTCGACTTGCCCGAGCCCTGCGTGCCCCAGACGAAGAGCGTCGGGAACGAACCGACCGCCTTCATGAAGCTCGCCTTCATCGGCGTCGCGAAGAACCAGCCGAGGATGGGCAGGATGACCTCCGGCGTGTTCACCTGCGGCAGGTAGCGGAAGACGGTGCTCGCGATCTCGAGGAAGGTGTCGTCGTCGGTCGGCGTGTACGAGACGCGCTTGTCGAGCGAGGCGCCGCTCGGGACGTAGATGACTGGCGACGGCGAGAGGAACCCGTCCTTGCTGATGGCGCAGTCCGGACCGAGCCAGACGTGGTGCTCGCCCTTGTTGTAGTCGCCGAGCATGTTCGAGCCGGGGCGACGTGGCACCGGGCGGCGCGCGAGCACGCGCAGCAGCCCCTGGACGTTGTTGTCGCTGCCCGTCCATTGCAGGTCGGCCGAGGGCAGCTGGCGAATCAGGTCGCGCTTCGAGTGGAACGACGTCAGCGGCAGCCGCAGCGAGGGCACCGTCGTGCCCTTGTCGGTATGCGCCTCGCCGAGGATCAGCTCGCCGTCCTCGGTGACCACGCGCATCGTCGGGTTGATGGTGAACGACGAGACGACCTTCGACTCCCCGCGCGCGGTCACGCAGTAGTAGAAGCAGGTGTCTTCGTAGATCTCTCCCTCGATGGCGTCGTCGGTGCTCTCGGCCTCGCCGCGCTCGTCGTCGTCCTTCGGCGGCGCCGTCGCTACGCGGGCGACAGCCTTGCGCAGGTCCTTCGCCTTGAGGCCGAAGCGCTTCTCGACGAGCCCCAGGTACTTGCTCTGCACCGAAGGGTCGCGGTGCGCGATGGCGTCGAGAATGGGCTTGAGCCGGTACTCCAGCTCGCGCGCGGGCACATCGCCGGGCACCGCCTCGATGGCCTTCTCGATGTCGAAGACGAAGTCGTAGAGGTCGCAGCGCGCGCCGGGCTCGCGGTTCACGCGGCAGTAGTTGAGCTTCTGCAGCGAGTGACACGGCGGCGCGATGGAGCCGTCCTCACGCGCTGTCGCCAGCACCTTCTCGTGGGCCTTGCGGATGTATGCCGGGCCGTCGCGGCCCTTGAGCTTGCCGAGTCCGCGGCGGTCGTACTCGATCACGAGGTCGGTGAGCTCGTCGAGTGCGAGCCCCTTGTGCGCGAAGAAGCGCACCATGTTGAAGATGGCGAGGCTGCGGTCCTCGCCGCCTTGCTCCCAGAGCCGCTGCACCGGGCCGCACATCTCGACCGGGTGTTCCCAGTCGTACTCGCCCTCCGGCGTGCGGTTCGCCTTCGCCGTCCCCGGCGCGGGTGCCTCGCCGAGCACCGGCAGCGACACGCGCGGCGCTGCCTTCGCGGGCAGCTCCGGCTGGGGGGCCGTGTCGAGCTGCTCGAGCAGGCGCGCGTCCTCGAGGCGGTCGAAGCTCGAGAGCGCGGCGCTGACCCGGTGCGGCCGGTCGCCCTGGCCGTCGCCCTTGTGGCTCACGGTGCCGATGACCTTGATGATGCGGGCGACGTCGTGGATGGAGTCGACGTGGACGGCCTCGCTCTGGACGCGCTCGCGCACCGCCGCCTCGAAGGTCTTGAGCCCGGCCTGCAGGCGCTCGCGTCGCTCGCCCTCGAGCGGCGTCGGTGGCAGCGCGAACCAGAGCTGCGCGCCGTTGCCGCTCATCATGAGCCGGGGCCGCGCGAGCCCCGCGGACTCGCACCACTCCGACGCCGCCTCAGCAGCTGCCATCGCCAGCCCGAGCTCGGCGTCGGTGCTGGCGGTGTCCTTCGGGCGCACGGGGTCGAGGTCGATGACCGTGGCGGTGACGACCTCGACGTCCTTGCGGCCGGCGCCGCTCTTGAGCGGCCGGACGACGTTGGGCGCCAGCTCGAACAGACGCCTCGGCCGCGGCTGGATGCCGACGTAGACATTGCCCGCCGCGTTGGTACGAACGCACTCGCGGACGAAGGCCTCCTCGTCGTCGAAGAAGCCGATGCCGACGATGCCGCCCGCTGGGCGGATGACGCGGACCTCGGAGACGCCGTGCGCGCCATGGGCGAGCCAGCGCCAGGTGGAGCGAATGACCTCGGGGTTCGGAGCCGGGCTGCTCATGCGTGCGCGCCCCCGGCCGCCTTGCGCGTTCCGAGCTTCGAGGCCGGAACCCCGAGCACCTCGGCGTAGAGCTTCCGGCGCTCGAGGTGGTGGCGACGCAGGATGGGCACCTTGCGATCGACGAAGTCGAACAGCGCCGCGTCCTGCTTGTCGGCGTGCGGCCGCATCAGGCGCCCGAGGCGCTGCACGGTGCGCCCGCGTGCCCGGCCCGGGTACGCCAGGAACACGCGCGACAGGCGCGGCAGGTCGAGCCCCTCGTCGGCGAGGCTCGTGGCGACGAGGACGGACAGCTTGCCGGCGCGGGCCTCGTCGAGGAGCACCTTGCGGCGCTCGCGCTTCACCTCGCCGGTGAGCACCGCCGCCGACACGCCCCCTGCGGCGATGCCCTCGGCGAGCCGCTCGCAGTGGTCGATGCGCCCCGAGAGCACGAGGCAGACGTGGCCGGCCCGAGCCTCGCGGGTGACGGCGTCGACGATGAGCCGGTTGCGCGCGCCGTCGGACGCGACGGCGGCGAGCATCGGCGCGTAGTCCTCGGCGCCGGTGTACGGGTAAGTGAAGTCGGTCTCGACGCTGCGGATCTCGGGCACCGTCAGCACGCCCGCAGCGACCAACTCCTCGTGCGTGACGACGACGAGCGGCGCCCCGAGGAAGAGGTCGAGCAGCGCGGTGAGTCCGTCCTCGCGCTCGGGGGTCGCAGTGAGCCCGAGGCGGTAGCGCGCCGGGCAGCGGTCGACCACGGAGTGGAAGGTGCTGGCCGCGACGTGATGGGCCTCGTCGAGGATGAGCAGCCCGAACCCGCGGAGGAACGCGTCGAGCTTCGTCGGCTCCCAGCGAACGAGCGCCTGGATGACGGCGACCGTGACGGGCGCGACCTGCTCCTCGCCGTCGCCGATGAGGCCGGCCTCGACGCCCAGCTTGTCGCGCAGCTCGCCGAGCCACTGCTCCGCGAGGTCGAGCGTGTGGACGAGGATGAGCGTCGGCGTGCGGAGCCGCGCGATGGCGCCCATGCCCACGCGGGTCTTCCCGCCGCCGCACGGGATGACGACGGTGCCTTGCGTGACCTTCGCCAGCTTGTCGACCGCCGCCTCCTGGTACCCGCGGAGCGGCAGCTCGCGCAGGGGGTCGAGCTGCGCCTCCGGCAGCACACGCGCGTCGTCGCAGGCGACGATGAGCCCCTCCTGCGCTCCGGCTCGGCGCAGCACATGGATGGCCCCGCGGGGCAGCCGCAGCTCGCCGCCCAGCTGCTCCACGAAGCACACCGTCTCGAGCTCGGCGCCGGGGTGAAGCCCGAGGCGCAGGCGATCCAGGTACGCCGGGTTCGGGAACGAGAGCGTCCGGCACAGGCGCTCGATCACCTTCGGCGGCACGTCGCGCGCGTCGAGGGTGAGCGCCGAATCAACTCGCGCTCGCATAGGCGGCCTCCTCGAGGAAGCGGGCGATGTTCTCGACCCGCCGCGTGGAGAGCATCGGCGGCAGGCTCTTCAGGAACTTCCTGCCGTAGCCCTTCTCGGCGAGGCGCTTGTCGAGAATCACGACGACGCCGACGTCGGTCTTGCAACGGATGAGGCGACCGACGCCCTGGCGCAGCGCGATGATCGCAAGCGGCACCAGGTAGTTGTCGAACGCGCGCGGGTCGCGCTCGCAGATGGCGTCGATGACCGGGTCGTCGGGGTGCGGGAACGGCAGCTTGTCGATGACGAGCCCGGTGAGCGCCTCGCCCGGCACGTCGATGCCGGTCCAGAAGCTCTCGGTACCGAGGAGCACGGAGCCGACGTCCTCCTTGAACAGCCGGGTCAGCTCCGCACGCGGCAGGTCCCCTTGGCGAAGCACGCGGTGTCGGCCACCGGCCACGCGCTCGTAGACGGCGTTGAGGTTCCGGTACGACGTGAAGAGCCCGAGGGTGCGGCCGTCGCAGGCCTCCAGCACCTGCTTGAAGATGCCGGACGCGGCGTCGATGAAGTCGGGGTCGCGCGGGTCCGGCATCCGCTCGGGCACGACGAGCAGCGCCTGCGACTCGAAGTCGAACGGCGTCTCGGCGATGACCTCGAGCGCCCCCTCGGGCACGCCGAGCTCGCGACGGACGAAGTCGAAGGTGCCCGAGGTGGTGAGCGTGGCCGACACGAGCGACACCGAGGGACAGCGCCCGAACAGCTCCTCGCGCAGCAGCTCGCTCACGTCGATCGGCTTGGCGCGCAGCTTCGCGCGGCCCTTCGGATCGACGTCGAGCCAGTAGACCTTGTCGGCGTCCGTCTGCTGCAGCCCCTCGTCGAGCCGCGCCCCGGCGACGGTCGCGTTGCGCGCCACGTTGCGCGCCGTCGCGCGCTCCTTCTGGTCCCGCGCCTCATCCTCGGCTCGCGCGGTGGCGAGCGACACGAGCGAGCGCAGCGCGCGCTGGACGCCCGCGTCGGAGGCGAAGCCCGGTGACTTGAGGCGCTTCTTGTACCGGGGCGACCGCGCAAAGTCGGCGAGCCGCTCGAAGAGGCGCCCCGCCTCCTGGCGCAGCTCTCCGGCGAGCTGCTTGTGGCCGGAGTCCGCGGCCGCCGTCGCGAGCCGAGCGAACGTGTGCTCGGAGACGGTGAAGCCGAAGAACTCGCGGGCGATGTCCGCGGCCTCGTGCGCCTCGTCGAGGATGAGCAGGTCGTGCGCGGGGAGCACGAGGTCCTGACCGGTCTCCCTGCGCACCGCGAGATGCGCGAACAGCAGGTGGTAGTTCGTGACGATGATGTCCGCGCCCTGAGCGACCGCCTTCGCCCGCTCCGAGAAGCACTCCTCGCGGAACGGGCAGCCGTCGCCCTTGCACTCGTCGGAGCCCACGGCGAAGCGGGACCAGACCTGCGGCGCCGGGATGAACGGCAGCTCGGAGACGTCGCCGGTCTTCGTCGCCTCGGCCCACGCGAGCACGTCGTCGAGCTGGCGCTGCTGCCCGTCGTCGAAGAGCCCGCGCAGCTCGCCGCGGGCCTCCGACTCGGCGAGACGATCGAGACAGACGTAGTTGTTGCGCCCCTTGAGCAGCGCGAACGTGAACGGCCACGGCAGCACGCTCGCGAGCATCGGCAGGTCCTTGCGGACAAGCTGCTCCTGGAGCGCGATGTTCGCCGTCGCGATGACGACGCGCTTCTTCTCGTGGTGCGCGTGCCAGACGGCGGGCACGGCGTACCCGACGCTCTTGCCGGTGCCGCAGGGCCCTTCGCCGAGGGCGTGGCGCCCGCCGCGCATGGCCTCGTCGACCATGCGGGCGAGCGCCACCTGGCCCTCGCGCATTTCGTAGCCGGGGAACCGCGAGGCGAAGAGCCCGCCGTCCCCGAAGACCTCGGAGAGGTAGTCATTCATGGGTGGCTCCTCGCGCCGGGCGCTCAGGCGAACGGATCGACCTCGGTCTCGGTCGCGGCGGGCGCGGCCAGCTCGGTCTGCAGCTGCTCGACGAACGCGCGCGCCTTCTCGACCTGCGCGGCCGGCAGGTCCTTGATGCGCTGCACGCCGAACTTCTGGAGGAAGCGATCGACCGCCTCGCGCGGCAGCGCCTTGAGCTGCGTGGCGATGCCCTGCGCCACCTTCGGGTCGACGGTGCCGTCGGACTTCTGGTCGTAGCTGCCGAGCGGCGCGCTGCTGCCGCCCTCGCTCTCGGGGGCGTAGAGCTTCTCGAGGTCGTGCTGCGGGAGCGCGTGGAACGCCTTCTGCTGCTCGGCCGAGAGCTGGTGCTCGGGCAGGATGGAGTACGTCGTCTTCGGATCCTTGGCGGCGCCGTGGCGCTGGATCTCGAAGGCCCACTTCTCGAGGCCGTACTTCTCGCGGACGCGGACGAGGTCCTTGAAGAACATCACGCCCTGCTCGAGGACCTTCACCTCCTTCGAGTCGTAGAGCGCGACGCTGAGCGCCACGCGCAGCGAGGGCTTGAGCCCCTGCGCCTTCAGCTTCTCGTCGAACGGCATGTACTTGCCGTCCACGAAGCAGACCTCACGCGGGTGAGGCTCGCCGAGGAACACGACCACCGCCTTGTCGCCGTCGTTCCCGAGCTTGAGCCAGAGGCTTCCGCCCTGGTCGTGCTTCTTCGCCATCTCTTCGGTCTGCTGCCACATGCTCGGTGCCATTGGTCACTGCTCCTTCTTGGGGTTGGGGTTGCTGCTGCTCGTCTGCGTCCGCTCGCGCCGGTACACGGCGAAGAGCGGGGTTCCGTCGGAGGCGTTGCCCGCCTCCTCGAGGTGGAAGTCCGTGCCGGGCTCGACGACCTGTTCGAGCTCCCAGCGGCGGAAGAGGCCCGGCAGACGCACGAAGTCGTCGTCGTCGGTCGGGCTGGTGATGGGCTGCGCGTGGTCCATGTCGGTGGGCTCCTCCGGGCGGTTCAGCGGTTGCGTGGGGGGCAAACGCGGCTCTCGCGGCCGGAGTGGGACAGGGAGGTCGCGAGGTGCTCGCGGAGCCGTCCGAGCGCGCGCTGGAAGCGCTTGCGGGCCGCGTCGTGCGTGAGCCCCAGGCGCTCGCCGGCCTCGCGCTGGGTCTCGTCGAGGACCAGCACCGCGAGCAGCAGCTCGGCGTCGGCGCCGACGATCGGCTCGAGCCACGCGCGCAGGACCGCGACGTCCTCGTCGAACGAGAGGCTCGGGAGATCGTGGTCGGACGCTGCCCAGCGCTGGAGCGACGCCTTGTCGAACCAGCTCGCGCTGAAGATGTCCCCCTCGAGGTCGCGGAGCGGCTCGTTCGGTTCGCCCTCGAGGCCGTGGTTCACCTCGGCCCACCGGCGCTTTCGGTGGTCCATCACGTCGCGCTCGGTGCTGCGCACCAGCGTCGCCGCCACGCGGTGAACAGCGGTGAGGTCGAGGCGCTCGACCAGTGCGGTGAAGGCCTCGGCCAGCTCGGCGACGAGCTCGTCGGGCTGGTCGCGGAAGTGCCGGAGCCGGCGCCGGTAGACGGCGTCGAGCCCCGGCCAGAGCCCGAGCCAGAGGAGCGCGCTCGCGACCTCGTGGTGCTCTCGCCGCTGCACCAGCGTGACGAGGGTGCCGAGGATGCGGTCCTTCTCGTCGAGATCGCCGGACTTACTCGTGAGGTGCGCGACGAGCTTCTTGGGCTCGTCGAACCCGGCGAGTGCCGGGCACTGCTGCTTCGCCTGTTGAAACGCCTGATCTGCCTGAAGGGTACGAACGGAACGATCGAGGCCCGCGTGCAGAGCCTCCCAGCTTGCGCGCATGACGCGCCGCCTTTCCGGCGGGCGTCAGGCGCTCCTTGGTGGCCGATTCAGGGCGTCAATGCGCTCGGTGGACTTGAGGTGAGGGGCAGGCCGCGAGCTACGCGGCCGTCGCCCTCGGGAGCGCGGACGTGGGCGTCGGCGTCGGCTTGCGCGGCGACGCGAGGACGTTGAGCGTCTTGCAGCGGTAGCAAGTGACGGCGACGGTGAAGTCGGCGCCGGTCACCGTGGTCTGCATGTCGCCGCGACGGATGCTGAGGCCGTCGCGGTCGTGCTTCGCCAGCAGGGCCTGGCAGTTCTTGCAACGGCAGTCGGTGGTGTTGGTGGACGTGGTACGCATGGCTGCTCTCCTCGCGGCCCGCGGTTCATCCGCGAGCACAGGAGGCAGCGTCGGGCGTGAGGGGATGGCGGAAGCCAGGGTGGGAACGAGGCCCGGTTCCGGGATCCCTCTCCCCCATCCCCCCATCCCCTGGGTCAGCAGATCGGCGGGACCGCCGGCCAGACGCGCGATCGTCGGCCCTGATGAGTCCCTGTCGGGCCGGGACAGCGAACGTGTAGAATCGCCGTCCAGATGCCCGTCCCGCCCTACCAGACCTTCGTTGACCCTCTGCTCCGCGTTCTCGCGGAGAGCCCGGAGGGTCTACGAACGGCTGCCGCGCACGAGGCGGTCGCTACGCGGCTGGGCCTGTCCGACGCGGACAAGGTCGAGCTTCTCCCGAGCGGTCAGCAGCCCGCGTTCAAGAACCGGAACGGATGGGCGCACGACCGACTCAAGCGTGCCGGGCTCTCCGAGAGCTCGACGTTCGGGACGTGGCGCTTGACGAAGACCGGCCGTGCCTTCGTGCAGGCCCACCCGAACGCGCTGACCGAAGACGAGGTCGCCCGCATCACCGACATCTCTGAGGAGAACCAAGCCGTCGTGTGGCGAGACCGCTTGGCGGCCTTCCGCGCCGACACGACCTGGGCGACGGATCGCGAGGCAACCAACGCCACACGACGGCAGATCCGCCCGGAGATCCTCGAGGTGCTTGGGCGCTACCTGAGCGGCGCGACGAGCCTCGAAGAGTTCCGCTCGATCTTCGACCAGAAGACCAGGCGCGAGTGGGCAAGCTTCGGCGCGAAGGGGTTGAGCGGAGCGATGGTCTTGAACCAGCTCGCGAAGCACGCGCCCGATGTCGCGCGCGCCGACGCGGAGCTGAAGGCATTGCTCGCGAAGCCCAAGGACGATGCCGCCGCGGCCGCGGCGTTGAGAGCGTTCGTGGCGTACCTGGCGGCAGCGCGCGCCACCGCGCCGTCGGGCTCCAAGCTGCCGCAGGACGGACGGCTTCGGTTCTTCGCGAGCAGCTTCTGGCACGTGCAGGAGCCCGAGGAGTGGCCCCCGTTCTACGAAACCGCCCGTGCCGCTCTCGCAGCCGACGGCCTCTACGACTCGACCGGTCTCGACGTCGCAGATGACTATCTCGCGTTCCGCAAGGCGTTCCTGCAGCTCCAGAAGGCGCTCGATGTGCCTTCGTGGGACCTCGAATCGCTCCTTCGCTGGACCCAGCGTGACGACGCTGCTCCGGCGCCCGCGAAGCCAGACGAAGACGAACCCGAGGAAGCCACGACGGGGCGCGTCTGGTTGATCGCCTTGGGGCGGAACGCCGATCAGTGGGAGGCGTGTCACCGCGACGGCATCATCGCGATCGGGTGGAACGGACTCGGGGACCTCCTTCAGTATCCATCGCTCGACGCAGTTCGCGCGAAGCTTCGTGAAGGACGCGAGGACGACGTAGACCCAATGAACGCCGGCCTCGCGTGCTGGCAGTTCGCCCACGACATGCACGAGGGCGACACCGTCTACGTGAAGCGAGGCCGCCATTTCATCGTCGGCCACGGCGTGATCACCTCTGGCTATCGCCACGACGCCGAGCGCCCCCTCGCGAACGTCCGCGACGTGAAATGGCTCGGCCGAGGAGAGTGGAAGCCTCGCGAGAAGGCCCTCGCGATGAAGACGCTGACGGAGATCGGGAGGTACCCTGGTCTCCTCAAGGACATCCGAGCGGCGATTGGTGCGGATGACGAGGTCGACGAGGAAGTCGAGGTCATCAAGAAGCCCGTCGCGCCGGCCTACGCG
>JAIXWM010000033.1 GCA_027491255.1 Rubrivivax sp.
CATGCACGCGATGTTGCACCAAAAAAGGGGATTTGGATCGGAAGGAGTAGATTATTATGGCACTACATTATGGATCTGCGAGTGGGGTTCAATCCAGACAAGGGCTTACGGCGGGCCAAAGACAGGTACGGGGGAAAAGTTGACAAAGTCGGGCTAAGCGTCCATCCCGCCGTCGGCCCAGGCCCGCACCAGCGCGCGCGTCTCGTCGAGCAGGCGTTGCGTCGCGGCACTCGACACGGTCGGCCGCCGGCACAGCAGGAGGGTGCGGGAGATGTCGATTTCGGTGCGACACACCTTGACGCCGGCGATCCCCCGCAAGACGGGCGCGTGCAGGAAGGACGCGCCGATGCCTGCGCTGACGGCGCGGATCAGCACACCCAGCGAATTGACCTCGGCCACGACGTGGGGGGTGACGCCGGCCTGGTCAAGCGCGCAATCCACGAGTGTGCGGACCGAGTGAGGGCGCGCCGTCAGCACGAGGGGCGCATCGGCCAGTTCGCGCATCGATACCTGATCGCTCACGCTCCAGGACGCCGAGCATGCGTAGACCAGCGGCTCCGCGGCCAGCGTTTCGTACTCGCAGTGCCCGGCATTCCTGTGGGCGACGATGGCAAAGTCCAGCAGGCCTTGCTCGACCATGGCGGACAGGACGTCGTTGCGGTCCTCGATCAGTTGCAGGTCGACGGGTGGGTCGAGGCGGCGCGCCGCCTCGATCAGGTCGACTCCCAGCCCGAAGGCCACGGACGCCATGAGTCCGATCCGCACCTTGGCGCGCGCCGGCCCGCGCACGATCTCGCTCAATTGGTCGAGGTCGGTCAGCAGGGCGCGCGCATGAGGGTACAGGCGTTCGGCAGCCGGCGTCGCCTGCACACCGGTGGGCGTGCGGTCAAAGAGGCGGGCCCCCAGATCGCGCTCGAGCAGGGCCAGTTGCTGGCTCAAGGCGGGCTGGGCGATGCCCAGGTTGGCCGCGGCCCTGGATATGCTGGCGTTGTCGTGGATCGCCAGGAAATAGCGCAGCCGCCTCGCGTCCATGGCTCATGTCTCCGTGCTGAAACCGATCTGGCGCGTGCTGCCAGCCCACTGCGGGATGTCGGCGCGCAGCATCCGACCCAGCGTCGCGACGTTCCCGGCCCGCACCTCGAATCCGGCCTGGGCTCGGTCGCTCGCCGTGGGAACGTCCGGCACGAAGCGGCTGCGCTGATCGACACAGACCGCGACGACGCGGCCTGTGCCGCCCGGAGTCTGCGCGCGCGCGGCCAGCGCCAGCGCCCGTCCGGTGACGGCGGGGGCGGTGCGTGCCTGTCTGCGCTGGACCATGTCCTGTCTCTTTCGGCAAGTTCGGGCAATCTATCGGAAAAATGAACGTGCTTTTTGCATGTGCGCATCGGTTCAATTGATGACGTGCGCGCAGCGACACGGCCGGGTGATCAAGCGAGATGATCGGCGCGGCTGTGCACCGGGCCTGGCGTCAAAGCGCCTCCTGAAGAACAGGCTCGACCGCAAGGGCCACCGGACGGAGAAGACCCGCCATCTGGACATGGCCCGACCCGGCCCCGCCACCGGCCTCAGCGCGGCGGGTCGATGTCCTCGCCCAGCAGGCGCCGCCAAAGCCAGCGCAGCGCGGCCGGCACATCGATGTCGTCGCGTCCACCCACCTGCAGCGGGGGCGTCACGGGCTGCAGCGCACTGCCGCGGCGCGCCACCGCGAAGGAGAAGACGTAGGCGGGCTCCTGGCCCATGCGCAGGTCCGTGATGCGCACGACACCGTCGCGCTCGTCGACGCGGAAGAAGCCGCGGCTGAAGTCGGCGATGCGGGCCACGGCATCGAGCCCGCGCAACTGCTCGTACAGCGCGCGGTCGCGGGGGTAGGCCGTGTAGCGGATGGCCCGCCCGGCGTCGAGCAGCGAGTAGAAGCCTTCGTCGTAGCCGTCCGGGCGCATCAGCACCACGCGCCACAGCACGGTGTTGAAGGCCGTGGGCGTGACGAGCACGCGCTCCACCTGGGCCGCCTCAGCGCGTGGGCCGAGCTGGGCCTGGACCACCCCCTGCACGTGCTGCTGCGCGACCGCGCTCCAGCCGAGGTAGGCCGTCGACAGCACCAGCCCGGCGAGATTCCAGCGCCAGCGGGCGAGCCCGCGCGCGGCGAGCGTGCCCGCCAGCCCCCCGAGCAGCGGCAGCGTGTACAGCGGGTCGATGATGAAGATGCTGCCCACGCCATAGGGCTGGGCCGAGAAGGGCAGCGCGAGCTGGGTGCCGTAGACCGTCATCGCGTCCAGCAGCGCGTGCGTGACGAAGACGAGCCAGACCGTCAGCAGCCAGCGCGGGAAGTCGCTCCATCGGCCTTGCGCGGGCTGCGCGCCTTGCTGACCTTGTGGACCTTGTGGACCTTGCGGCCCCTGCGCGCCCCGTGCCCGCGCCATCAGCGCCGTGAGCCCCGCAGCCACCGGTACCGCGGCCAGCGTCTGCCAGAACAGCGCGTGCGTCTGCGCGCGGTGCAGCACCATGTTGCGCACCGGGTCACCGTGGTCGATCAAGGCGTCCAGGTCGGGCAGGGTGCCAAGCACGCCGCCCCACAAGGCGGCCTTCCACACCGCCGTGCGCCGGCCCATCACGGCCACGCCGACGGCAGCGCCAAGGGCAAATTGCGACAGCGAATCCATGGGCGCTCAGCATAGCGACGGCCGCGCGCGGCAGCCGGCACCGGCGGCCATGCCCCCTGGGCGCTATGGCCCGGGAGCGGATGGGCGTCAACGCTCCGGAGGCGCCCCGAAACGGTTGATGCCCGGTGTGCCGCGCACGAAACCGTTGTCCACGAGGGCCCAGAGCCAGCCCACCACCGGGATCAACGCCACCAGCACCCACCAGAAGGAGCGATCGCGGTCCTGCCAGCGCTTGGCAGACACGGCGATCGCGGGCCACAACAGCAGCAGGTTGACGACCGCGTCGGCGTGCTCCTGCGAAACACCGGCAATGCCCAGCAAGGCGTGCCCGAGCAGACCCAGGCCCAGCAACGCCAGCACGCCGAAGAGCCAGAAGGTGCGGCGCGAGACCCGCCCGCGCAGCGCGAAGAAGACGAACAGCGGCGACGTGGGATCAGAGATCCGCAGCGGGCGATGGGTCGAAGGCGCGGTGGTCATGAGCGGGCAACAGGAATTGTGGGCCACCACGCGGGTGCAGCGTGTCGTCGAAGCCACAATCCCATCGTGCACACCCTGGCTGACGAGGACCTGATCGTGCTCAGGCCCGAGGGCCTGTACTGCCCGGCAGGCGACTTCCACATCGACCCCTGGCGCCCGGTGGCGCGGGCCGTGATCACGCACGCCCACGCCGACCATGCGCGCCGTGGCCACGCCGCGTACCTGGCCAGCAGCGCCGCAGCGGGCGTGCTGCGCGCGCGCCTGGGCAGCATCACGCTTCAAACGCTGGACTACGGCCAGGCGCTGGCCATCGGCGGCGCGCGCGTCAGCCTGCATCCGGCCGGCCACGTGCTCGGATCGGCCCAGGTGCGCGTGGAGCACCGCGGGCGCGTCTGGGTCGCTTCGGGCGACTACTTCTGCCGCGGTTCGGCCCCGGAGCCGGGCGGCGAAGACGACAACGCCACCTGCGCGGCCTTCGAGCCGGTGCGCTGCGACTGCTTCATCACCGAGAGCACCTTCGGCCTGCCGATCTACCGCTGGCGCGCGCCGCGCGAGGTCTTCGGCGAGATCGACCGCTGGTGGGCAGGCAACGCCGCGACGGGCCGCGCGAGCCTGCTGCTGGCCTACAGCTTCGGCAAGGCGCAGCGCCTGCTCGCGGGGGTGGACCCGTCCATCGGCCCGATCGTCGTCCACGGCGCCGTCGACACCGTGAACCAGGCCTACCGCGCCGGCGGCGTGGCGCTGCCGCCGACGCTGCGCCTGGAGGAGGTGCGCGAGCGCGCGCTGCTGCAACGCGCGCTCGTGATCGCGCCACCCGCGGTGCAGGGCAGCGCCTGGGCGCGCAAGCTCGGCGAGTGCAGCGACGCCTTCGCCAGCGGCTGGATGCAGTTGCGCGGCGCGCGCCGCCGGCAGGGCCTGGACCGTGGATTCGTCCTCAGCGACCACGCCGACTGGCCCGGCCTGCAGCGCGCCATCGCCGCCACCGGCGCCAGCCGGGTCATCGTCACCCACGGCTACGAGGCCGTGATGGTGCGCTGGCTGCAGCAGCAGGGGCTGCAGGCCGGCAGCTTCAGGACGCAGTACGGCGACGAGACGGCGGAGGCGCAGGCCGAAGCGGCGCCCGCGCCCGAACCTGCCCCCGAACCCGTACCCGCGCCCGCGCCCGAAGCGGAACCCGAACCCGGGCCCTGAGACGCTGAGACGCTGAGACGCTGAGAGGCTGAGAGGCTGAGAGGCTGAGAGGCTGAG
>JAIXWM010000100.1 GCA_027491255.1 Rubrivivax sp.
CCCGCCGTGGCCGTGATGCCCACCTGGCCCTGCGTCAGCTCGATGTCGCCCACCGTCACGTCGGTGGCCGCCACCAGCCGCGCCTGCGCCGTCGCCCCCGTGCTCAGCAGCACGCTCGTCGCGCTCTGCGTGATCGAGCCTGTGCCCGCCTCCACGTCGATGCTGCCGCTGCCCGATGCGGTGCTCGTCGTGCGGATGTCGGCCATGCCGGTCAGGCTCACGCTGCGCGCCGCCAGCACGCTCACGCTGCCGCTGCCGCTGACGATGTCGGCGGCGTTGGCCGTGATGTCGGTGCCCGCGCCCAGCGCCTGGATCAGTACATGGCCCGTGCCGTTGGCGCTCACCGCGATGCCGTCGGCATCGGCGCCGTCCCCCAGGGTGATGTGTCCGCTGACGGTGGACAACACGATCGCGCCGTTGCTCGCCGTCACCAGGTCCGACCAGGTCTGGGCCGACTGCGTCGACACCGTGCGCGCCGTCGTGTCGGCGCGATTCACCGCCACCGTCACGGCACCCACACTGACCGCCGACGCCTCGCTGACGAACGCGCCACCGCTGCCGGCGCTGAGCGCCAGGGTGTCGACGGAGGTGTCCAGGGCATCGCTGCCGCTGCCCACGCCCCCTGCGGTACCCGACTCCACGTAGAGCATCGGCGCCGTGACGTCAATGGTCGCGTCACCATCCGTCACCGATCCGCCCGAGATCAGCGCGACCGCCGCCGCCGAGGTGATCGATCCGACCGTGAGGTCACCCCCGGACTGGAGCCGCACAGCACCCGTGGCCGAGATCGAGCGCTCGGAGCGTGCGCCGCCGGTGGTGGCCATGGACAGCGCCCCGCCCGCGACGAGTTCCACCGTGCCGACGATGTTGGTCATCTCGGCATTGGCGCCGATCGTCAGGTCGCCGCCGGCACGCAGGCCGATCGAGCCTGCGGGCGTGTTCAGGTAGCCGGCCTGGGTGGGGGTCACCGTGAGGTGGCCCGGGTCGTCGCTGCTGGTCGACAAGGTCTGCACGTAGATGCCGCCGGGCGCGGAGGCACCCTGTTGCTCGGCCCGCAACACCGTCAGCGCTCCACCGGCCGCCGTCTCCACCACTCGGATGTCGGCGCTCGCGACGACGCCCCAGCTGGTCGCGGTGCCGCTGCCCGCCGACTCGAACACATCGACGGTCATCGCGCCCGTGACGTTGTCGTAGCTCGCGATCCTGCCGTACATGCGGTTCGCGGCGTTCGCCGAGCTGACGATGGAAGCCCACTGCCCCACCGCCCACGTCCCGCCGCCGCCGACATTCAGCGCCTTGGAGCCCGTGCCGACCGAGACGCTGCTGGACGACGTGCCCGTCAGCGTCGCGCCCGTGCCGGTGTTCAGCAGCACCGCTTCCGTCACCTCGGTGGCCAGCAGATCGATGCCGTCCCGGGCTTGCACTGTCAGACGCTTGCCCTGGATAGGCTCGCTGCCCACGCCGTCACCGAGCCCCGCGCGGGTGTCGTTGTACTGGGTGATCTTGCCGCCACTCGAATACAGCGTGATGTCCTGGTAAGCGCTCGCCTGGGAGAGGTCCGTGCTCGCCGTCACGCGGTTGCCGATTTCGATGTGGCCCGTGGCGTCGAGCAGCAGGGTGCCCTTGACGGCGAACTGCGCGGTGTTGCTGATGTCCTCGATACGGATGCTGCCGCCGTACACCTCCAGCGGGGCGTGGAAGGTGAACTGGTCCAACGTCTGGTTGCCACCGATGCGCACCGCGCCCTGCCCGGCGACGGCGTGCCCGGCGGCGTAGGCGCCCAGGCGGATCACGGAGAACCCACCCGAAGCGATGCGACCCAGTTCCAGCCAGTCCAGGTCCAACTTGGGGGCAATAGACTGCTGATTCGACGGGCTGCCCACCTCCATGGTCCGCGCCAGGGTGGTCGTTTTGATGTCGAGCTGGCCGCCCTGCGACTTGAGCGACGCCCCGGACGGAATGTCGATGTCGTTGGCCTGCAGCGCGATGTTGCCGCCCTTGATGTCGACCGCGCCGCCGAAACTGATCTGGTTCGCGCCGATGATCGTCAGGCCACCCCCCTGGTTGATCGTCAGCCGCTTGCTGAACGTGACGTCTCCGTCGGCATAGATGGTCAGCGGCCCGTCCAGGGTGACGTCGCTGTCGAAGACGACGTTGCCCGGCACGTCGCTGCCGATGCCTGTGATCGTCAGACCTTCCAACGGGTCGCTGGCACCAATCGTGCTCATGATCCGGACATTGCCCGTGGCGACGAGCGTCAGCTCGTCGCGAGTCGTATCGCCATTGCCATTGAGCTGGGAAGTGGACTGGCTGATGCCCACGATCAGGCGCCCGCTCGCCTCGGTCGAGGTGATGGTGGTGGTGCCGCTGATCAAGGCACCGCTGTCGTCGACGTAGCCGTCGGTCTCGTTGATGGCTCCAGGGCCGAACGTCGCCCTCTCGACCACGTACGCGTCCACTCCCCAGTGGACGACTCCGCTGTCGTCCTCCATGGATATACGCAAGACGTCCGCAGACGACAGCGACCGGCCCAGCACCGCCGCCGCGAACCGCTCGCCCTCGTCGCCCGGGCTGTCACCGCTGCCGTGAAGGGCTGCGTCGACCGCGTGGCCGATCTCCTCGACCAGCACGGCAACGAGTTGGTCGTCGCTGCCGGGCAAGGCCAGGCGCTCGCCGTTGACAAAGACCGTCTCCCGGCCTGCAGGCCCCTGCGGCGTGTAGGCGCCCAGCGCGCCTTGCATCTGGGCATCGGACGCACCCAGCCACTGCGGGCGCCAGGCCCCGGAGCCGAACTTTTCGACCACACCGGCCAGCACAGCATCACCCACAGGCTCGCCGGCCCCAGGAAAAACACCCAGCAACTGCTGTGCGGACCAGCCCGACACGGCATCGGCCACCGCCAGGAGTGCGCGGTCCATGGCCTGCTCGACGCGCAGGAAGAAGGCCGCGTCCGCCGACCCGCCCCCGGCCCGCGTGTCGATCTGCACGGCACCTGGCCCCGCTTCGCCCTGCCAGAACCAGGCCGAACTTGCCGCCCCGGCCAGGTCCATCACCTCCGCCTCCGCCGCCCACACCTGCGGCTGCGCCACGCCCGCCAGCAGCACCTCCTGCGAGGCGAGCGTGCCCTGGTCGAACCTTTCCGTTTCGTCCATCAGGTTGCCCGCGGCGGCCAAGGCCAGCGCAGTGGGCGTGGCGGACAGCAGCCACCGCGGCTCCAGGGCCTCCACCCGGAATCGGCGCCCCGCAAGAGCCTGTGAGGAGGTGGAGCGGTTGCGGTTGCTGCGTTGGCGGAGATTGGGCATCTTCTGCTCTTCAGGTCGGGGCGAGGGTCGGGAGGGCGGTGCAGGTCGGGGTCAGGGCGCTGAGCGCACAAGCCACAGGGACATGGCATCTCCAGGCAACACGTCAGGGCCGACCTCGCCCGTGTCAAAGTGGACACCCCAGGTGAAACCCGGCAGTCCTGGCGACGAGGTCCTGAAACGGGTGTTCCAAGGCATGCCCTGGTCGTAGGGACTGACAAAGGCATCGAGCACCAGGGGCCGCTGGAAACCGTCCAGCTTGAGCAGAGACTGCAGTTCCTGCTTCGTCGGCAGACGCCAATCGCTGAACCCCCCGAACCTCGCGGTGTTGGCGGCGTCCACTGCCACTTGCGCCGTCGTGGCGTTGTAGAGCCCCGGGCTTCCCGTGCACTTCGCGCTCGAGTTGTCCCAGGCGGAGCCTTCCGCGCACATCTTCCACATCAGCGCCGAGCCGGACCAGCCGGACTCGGGCCACAGCAGGCCCAGATTGAGGTACTGCACGTATTTCACTGCCGAGGTCGTCGCCACTCCAGGTTGCAGGACATACCACGCAGAAGTGGTGTTGGCTGCAGGCGCCGCGCTCACTGCTCCCCGGGCTGAAACACCGCTCACATCGATGGTCCATACCGCAGGCCCATCGACATAGTTGGGCTCGCTGACACGGAAGGGCGGCGCAGCGACCGTGGAGCCGAAATAGCTCTGGAAGACGGCGCTGTCCGTCCCTTCCACCAGCCTGAGCAGTTCCGCAGCGGTGGGAAAGCGCGAGCCGCGAAGATTGGGGTCCCCCAACGTCCGCGCCCAGACCATCTTCGTCCGGTTGTCGCGGACGCCAGCGACACCACTGACCGATACGAACTCGAAATCGGGAGTCGGGCCGCTGCTGCCGCCACCCCCCCCGCCGCACCCGGCGAGCAGCGCGACCGCGGTCAGCAGGGACCCCATCGCCGCACGCGCAGGGGAGAAATCGAGAGTCTTGCGTTGGTTCATGTCGTCGTGCCCTTTCCAGGCTCAGGAAGCAATCAGCCGTGTCAGCTGTGTCGGATACGTCGGGAAGGAGGCCCTCACTGGACCTCGAAGTCGAAGGTCCAGTCGCGTTGCGCGGCCATGCCGGTGCTCAGCGGCTGCATCGCGGGCAGGCCGAGCACGAAGGACGGCCTTTCCTGCTCGGCCAGGCCGTAGGCCAGGTCGGACAGCAAGGGTCCCTCGTCCGCGGCGGCGTCCTCGAGCAGGACAAGGCCCCGCTCGACATGTCGGGCCCAGGTCAGGCCCGACACGATTTCCTCGGAGACCCGCTGCAGGTAGGCGCGGGTCTGCGCTCCCGTCTCGGATCCTTGACGGGAAGAAGTGGAGGCCGCTGCCTGCTGGACGAAGCGGGTGAAGCCGGACGAATCGGAAGCGCCCAGGGCGATGACCGAGGCAGTGGCCAGGGGCGACCCGGCCACCTCGGCGCGCGGCACCAGGACCTCACGCGCCCGTCCGACGGTCATCTCGGCCTGGCTGTAGACCGTGCCGCGATCGACCAGTCTGTAGCCCGACCGCCCGTTCGCACCCGAACTGTCGAAGACCGTGCCCCGAGGCGCCGACACCTGCATGCGCTCAGCCTGCACGGCAAGCACCGAGCCGGACTCCGGTGAGCCGACGCGCGGCCCGTAGCCGTACACCGACACGCTCTGGGCGCGCAGGCCCGTCTCGCCGGGGCTGGTCAGCCGGACGGTTCCCGTCGGCGAGTCGAGGGCGACGGCGCCTCCCAGCCGCGATCCGGCGACGTTCCAGGACGCGTCGATCGCGGTCACCTGGATGCCGCTGGCGGCCTCGACCGTGACCACGCCGCCCTGGGAGCGGATCGACGATCCTGGTGCCATCCGCACCGCGCCGTCCGGCGTCTCGAGGCCGATGAGCACGCCGTTGCTCGACTGCAGAGCGGCATGCACCTCGAGGTCGCCGCCGACGGAGCGGAAGACCGTCTGCCCGCCGATCTCCCAGGTGGACGGTGTGGCCGGCGCGCCCAGGCGCGTGGTCTGGCCATGCAGCGTGACCGTGTCGGCACCCTCTGACCAGAGCACCGGCGAGCGCACTGTGGCGTCAGCGGTCTCGACACCGACGTGGATGGCCGCGAAAGTGCCGTCGACCATGTGGCCGGCCAGCACCTGCAGATCCAGCGCCGGCAGGTCGAATGAAGTCACTGCACCCGCCACGGTGGGCCCGGCCAGGCGCAGCGTGCCGTTGCCGCCGCCGTCGATGACCATGTCGACGCCGACCGTCACCCGGGTCGTGCCCAGAACCAGCGTCGACCCGGCCTCCAAGGTCAGCCGGTCGACACCCGCTGCCGGATCGCCCGTGAGGCGCAGCTCGTTCGCCGACAGGGAGAGCGTGACACCGGCGCGCACGACGACCGACCCGCGCAACTCGATCACGCCGTTCGGGGTCGTGACCTCGATCGACGAGTCGCGCTCCACGATCAGCGTGTCGCTGATCAGGACGTCACCAGTCTGCCGCAGCGTCGCCTGATCGAGGTAGGTGGTGGAGCCGGAACCCCACACCGTGAGGCCCTCGCCGACGACCTCGCCGCGGATGCGAACCTCACCTGCGGCGACCTTCTGACCGCCAGCGCCAAGCGACGAGCCTGTCGCCACGAGCACCAGCGGGTCGCGGAAGACCACCGACTCGTAGCGCGTGCCGGACCAGGGCGCCTGCAGCCAGATCGTCTGCGTCGGGTCCTGGGTGCCGATCACGATGCGCTCGAAGTCACCGCCAATGAAGCCAACCTCACCGCTGTCGATGAACAGGCCCCGATCCTGGCCTTCGACGGGCGCGCCGCCGGTGCCGGTGGTGGTGTCACCGATCACGATGGGCAGCGTCGCCTGAACCGGCAACGTCACCTGCACGCGCTCGGTGCCCTGCGCCGTCAGCAAGGACACCGCCTGATCCGGCGTGGTCAGCTCGAGGCTGCCGCTGCCGCCCACCGGCGCGGCGATGTCCACCGACACCGATTGCACCCGAACCGGCTGGTCGCCATAGTCGACAGCGGGCGTGCCCGCCGTCGCCGCAGGCACCTCGAAGCTGCCATTGGTCGACCGGACGCTGACCTGTCCCGATTCGGAGCTGACGCGCGCCACGCTGGCGCCGTCCAACCCGTCGATGGTGACATCGCCGCGGTCGGTGGTCACGTTGCCGGATGCCGTCTGCAGCACCGAGCCTTGCGCGGCCTGCAGATCCAGGCTGGCGCTGCCGGTCAGGGTCAGGTCTGCGTCGAGCGTCAGGTCGGCATCGCGTGTCGTCATGGACACGTCGCCGGACGACGTCACGCCGGCACCGACGATGGTGAGGCTGTCGGCTTCGCTGATCGACGCCCCGCCCAGACCGGCGGTGAAGCTCAGGCCCTGGATGCGGGTTTCCAACGGATCGCTGGCTTGCCCGATACCACCGTTGGCGCCGGTGCCCATGCGCAGAACCCTGGCCTCGATGTCCACCGCGGCATCGCCGTCGATGATCGAGCCTGCCGCCAGCAGGGTGACGTCGGCCGGTGTCGAGACGACGCCCAGACGGATGTCCTTCGCGGCCGCGCTGCCGGTATCGGTGCCCGCCTCGATGCGGACGTCCTGGGCAGCCGTCACCCGCGTGCCGGTCGCGTCCATGCTGACCGCGGTTCCTGCACGCAGGTCCACGGTGCCACCGGTGGCCGACACATCGCCGGCGGCCGTGAGAGTCAGCGAGGTGCCCGCCACCACATTCACCGCACGGGTGGCTTCGACACCTGCGTCGAGGACGACTGTGGCGGCGATGCTTTGCAGCAGCACACCACCCTGGCCGACCGCGGCCCCGGTGACCGAGACCCCGCCCGTGCCTGCGGTGCCGGCGCGCACGGTCAAGTCGCCCGTCCTGACCTGCACCGCCAGCATGCCGTTCGTCACCGAGAGGTCTTCCAACGCGACCACAGGCCGGCTGGTCGATCCATCGGCGGCCAAACGCACCACGTCGACCTGCACGGCATCGACCACCAGACCGGAGGCCTCGCTGACATGGGCCCCACCGGTTCCCGCGCTCAGCGTCAGGGTCGACACAGCCATCTCCAAGGCGTCGTCAGGCGCGCCGATGCCGCCTGCCGCACCGCTGCGCATCAGCAGTCCGGCCGCCATGACATCGTCCTGCGCATCGCCGTCGACGATCGAGCCTGCGGCGATCAGCGCCACATTCCCCGAGGTCGTGACAGATCCGACCCGGATGTCAGCGCCAGCTTCGATCCGGACGTCGCCTGTCGAAGCGACCGTGCCCTCGGAACGCAGAACGCCCTGGCCGCTGCTCATGACCACCGAGCCCGCCGCTTGCAGGTCCACGGTACCGCCTGCGCCTTGCGCCCGAATCTCGCCCGACGGCCCGAAGACAGCGTCATCGGCAGACGACAAGGTGACCGAACCGGCCCCGCTGACGATCGGCGCTTCGATCACGAGCCCGGCCTCCGTGGACTCGACGCTTTCACGTGTCTGCAGCAGCACCTTCCCTGCCGCACCGACGCCCAGCCCTGAAGACCCGCCCCGGACCGTGAGCGCACCGTTCAGCGTCGCCAGCACCAGATCCGCGCCGCTGGCCAGGTCTTCCTGGCTCGCCGCCGTGCCCGTCGTCGCCGTGCTGGCGTCGGCCGCCACCCGGTTCACGCTCAGGCTCACCGCGTCCACCGTCACCGCATCGGTTTCGGTCACGAAGATCGAACCTGTCGTGGTCTTCACACTCAACGTGCCCACCGCCGTGTCGAGGTGGTTGCCGCCTGCGCCGATGGCCGCGCCAGCCGTCACCAGCAGCTTGGCCGCCGTCACGTCCACCGCGCCCGCATCGGCCAGGTCCAGCACGCTGCCCGAGGCCAGCAGCGCCACGCTGCCCGTGCCCGCGGCGATCTCGCCGATCGTCACGTCGCCGCCCAGGGCCTGCACGCGCACCGCGCCGCCCGCGCTGGTGATCACCGCGCCGTCGACCATCGCCACTCCGGCGTCGGCCTGCACGTCCACCGTGCCACCCGCCGTCGTGACGTCGGCCGTCGCGTGGTTCAGGCTCACACCGTCCTTCGAGATCACGCTGATGTGACCGCCGCTGCTGCTCAGCGCGGCGTTCAGCACGACGTCGGCCGTCGTGGCCTCCACCGTCTCGCCCGCGCTCAGCAGGACGTCGGCCGCTGCCCTGATCTCGCCCGTGCCCACCGTCGTCGTGATGCCGCCGTTCAGCGTCACCAGCACCAGGTCCGCGCCGCTGGCCAGGTCTTCCTGGCTCACCGCCGTGCCCGCCGGCGCCGTCGCACCGTCGCCCGCCACCCGGTTCACGCTCAGGCTCACCGCGTCCACCGTCACCGCGTCGGCTTCGGTCACGAAGATCGAACCCGTCGTGGACTTCGCGCTCAGCGCGCCCACCGCCGTTTCCAGCGGGTTGGTGCTCGCGCCGATCGCCGCGCCGGCCGTCACCAGCAGCTTGGCCGCCGTCACGTCCACCGCGCCCGCGTCGACCACGAGGTCGAGCACGCTGCCCGAGGCCAGCAGCGCCACGTTGCCCGTGCCCGCGGCGATCTCGCCGATCGTCGCGTCGCCGCCCAGCGCCTGCACCCGTACCGCGCCCCAGTTGGCACCGCTGCCGCTGGTGATCACCGCGCCGTCGATCATCGCCACCCCGGCGTCGGCCTGCACGTCCACCGTGCCACCCGCCGTCGTGACGTCGGCCGCTGCCCTGATCTCGCCCGTGCCCACCGTCGTCGTGATGCCGCCGTTCAGCGTCACCAGCACCAGGTCCGCGCCGCTGGCCAGGTCTTC
>JAIXWM010000048.1 GCA_027491255.1 Rubrivivax sp.
GCCGGCCGCCGACGTGGCGTCCGGCCGTTGGGTGGCGCGCGGCATGCCGGTGGGCGCGGTGGTCGATCCACGGGACTGGCGTTTCGTGGCCGTGCTGCCCCAGGTGTCGACCCACCTCTTCGACAACGAAGTGCAGCAGGTCGAGGTGCGCCTGCGCGGCGAGGAGGGTGTCAACGTGCTCGGCACGGACGTGCGCATCGTGCCCTTCGAGACGGGCAAGCTGCCCACGCCGGCGCTCGGCTTCCCCGGCGGCGGCGAGATCGCGGTCTCGCCGCAGGACGCACAGGGCCTGACGGCGGCCGAGCCCTTCTTTCGCATCCATGCGCGCCTGCCGGCCCACGGCGGGGACATGCCCCGTCTGGCCCACGGCAGGCTGGGCACCATGCGCTTGACGCTCGACAACCGGCCCCTGCTGTTCCAGTGGGACCGCAGCTTGCGGCAGTTCCTGCAGCGGAGGTTCCGCGTGTGAGCGCCACCGCAGGCACTTTGCAACACCCGCTGCCGGGCCTGCTGCCGCTGCAGGGCGGTGGGCCGCAGGCTGCACCGCATGCGGACGCCCTGGCGGACCCGCCCGCGCGGCTGCCGCCCCCAGCGCGCCTGCCCGAGGGCGCTGACCGGCTGGGCGACTGGCTGCGCGGTGTCATTCGGCGCCGACCCGGCCACGCCCGCGCGCTGCTGCGCCAGGCGCAGGCCTGCGCCGAGGCCTGCGTCGCGTTGGCCCCGTGCGACGAGGCGGATCTCTCCCAGCGCCTGGTCGCGGCGCGCGAGGCGGTGCGCTGCGACCCCCTGGCGGCGCGTGGCCGCCTCGTCGAAGCCTTTGCCGTCGTCGGCGAGGCGGCCTTCCGCGCGCTCGGATTGCGGCCCTACCCGGTGCAGTTCATGGGGGCGCTCGCCCTGCACCACGGCTGGCTGGCGGAAATGGCCACGGGCGAAGGCAAGACCTTGACGGTGTCGCTGGCGGCCGTGCTTGCCGCCTGGAGCGGCCGGCCCTGTCACGTCGTGACCGCCAACGACTACCTCGCCGAGCGCGACGCACAGCACATGCGGCCGCTGTACGAGCGCTGCGGTGTCACCGTGGCTGCCGTGTTCGCCGGGCTCGAACACCCGAGCCGCCCCGAGCGCTACGACTCGGACGTGGTCTATCTCACGGCCAAGGAGCTGCTGGCCGATCACCTGCGCGACCAGCTCGCGGCGCGTTCCGGCGCCGACCCCGGGCGCCTCGCGCTGCGCCGGTGGCTGGGCGTCCCCGTCCCGCAGCGGATGTCGGTCTTGCTGGTGCGCGGCCTGCACACGGCCATCGTCGACGAGGCCGACAACGTGCTGATCGACGAGGCGGTGACGCCGCTGATCCTGTCGGCGCCACGCGAGAGCCTGGGGCTGACCGCGGCGGTGCGCGTCGTCTCCGCGCTCGCCGACGCGGTGGTCGTGGGGCGCGACTACGAGCTCCTGCCCCGGCAGCGCACGGTCAACATCGGGCAGGGCGGCAGGCGCGCGCTGGCTGCGCTCGCGTCGGCGCTGCCGGCGGTCTGGCGGTCCGAGCCGCGGCGCGAGGAACTGCTGCGGCAGGCCTTGACGGTGCGTCACTTCATCCGCCGCGACCACCAGTACCTCGTCGACGACGGCAAGATCGTGCTGCTGGACGAGTTCACCGGCCGCATGACCCCGGGGCGCACCCTGACGGCCGGCCTGCACCAGGCGGTGGAGGCGCGCGAAGGCCTCGAGGTCACGGACCCAAGCGAATCGCTCGGGCAGATGAGCTTCCAGTCCTTCTTCCGCCGCTTTCCCCGCCTCGCGGGCACCTCCGGCACCGCCCGGGAAGCCCGTGGCGAGCTGTGGCGCATCTACGGCCTGGGCGTGCTGCCTGTCCCCACCCACCGGCCCCGCCTGGCCCGCATGGAGCCGGTGCGCGTGTTCGAGACCGCGGAGTGCAAGTGGACGGCCGTCGTCGAGCTGGTGGAGTCCCTGCACCGTGAAGGGCACCCCGTCCTGGTGGGGGTGCGCAGCGTGCAGGCGAGCCAGCAGGTGGCCGACCGGCTGCAGGCCCGCGGTCTGCCTTTCTGGCTGCTGAACGCGGTGCGGCACGCGCAGGAGGCCGACATCGTGGCGCATGCCGGTGAACCCGGGCGCATCACGGTGGCCACGAACATGGCGGGGCGGGGCACCGACATCTCCTTGGCGCCCGGTGTGGCGCAGTCCGGGGGGCTGCAGGTCGTCATCGCCGAGGCGAACGAGTCCGGGCGCATCGACCGCCAGCTGGCCGGCCGCTGCGGCCGGCAGGGTGATCCGGGCCGGGTCTGGACGCTGTTGAGCCTGGAAGACGGCCTGCCCGAGCGCTTCCTCTGGCCGGCCGCCCGCGCGACCCTTTCGACCATGATGCGATCGGGCGCCGGTGCGCGCGGCCAGGCCATGGCGGCGCGCTCCCTGCGTCTGGCCCAGTGGCGTGCCGAGGCTGACGCCTTCGCGCGGCGCCGCAGCGTGCTGAAGAACGACGACTGGCTGGACCAGGCGCTGCCCTTCGAGGGCGGCGGCGGTCTGGCGGCCTGAGGACGGCCGGCACATGCTCACCCAGCCCGTGGCCCTGGATGTTCGCGAGCACGCGCGCTGGCGCCTGCGCCCGCAGCGCGGTTTTCCCTTCGCCGCAGGCCTGCACATGGCCAGCGTGATGCAGCCGGAGTTCAGGCGGCTCTCGGTGACCTACCCCATCGTCTTCGTCGAAGACACCGAGTTCGACGCCTTCCGCCCCATGGCGCTGTTCGGCCTGAAGGCGGGAGAGAACCTCTTCGTCGAGCCCGACGGGCGCTGGGACGCTCCTTACGTGCCGGCGGTGGTGCGGGCCTACCCGTTCGCGCTCGCGCGTGCCGCCGACGGCGACCGCCTCGCCGTCTGCATCGACGCCAGCGAGCAGGCGGTTTCCCCGACCCACGGTGTGCCCCTGTTCGAAGACGACGGTCAGCCTTCGGCCGCGCTGCGGGACGCCAAGGCCTTCCTGGCGCGCCTGCGCCAGATGCAGGTGCTCACCGACGCCTTCTGTCGGGCGCTGGCCGAGCGCAACCTGTTCACCCCTTTCGCCGTGCGTGCGCGGCGCGGCAGCGAGATCGTCGAAGTCGACGGCTGTTACGTGATCGACGAAGATCGGCTGGACCGCCTGTCGGACGCCCGGCTGTCCGGACTGCGTGAGCGCGGCTGGCTCGCCGCCGTCTACGCGCACCTGGTTTCACTTTTGCAATTGGATCGGCTCAGCCACGGACCGTCCGGCGACCTTGCCGCACGCAGCCCGATGGCCAGCCCCGGAGTACACAGATGAGCAGCAAGTCCAAGCCCTTCAAGCGCTGGTCCTTCCAGGGGCGTCGGCAGCAGGCGTGGTCGCGTCAGCGGGCCCAGGTCGAGAGGCTGGAGGACCGCGTGCTGCTGTCGGCCGAGCCGATGCTGCAACTCCTCAAGCCGGACGCGAACAAGGACCTCTCGGCCGACAACGTGACGCTGGCGGCGGTGGCGCGCCAGGTCGTGGCGCCCGACATCGAGTCCTTCCGCGCCGCCGCCACGGTGATCGACCTTGGTCGGGGGCCGTCGCAGGACGGCCGCCTGAGCTGGTCCGACGGCTCGAACGATCTGATGCAGTTCAATGCCCAGATCGCCAACCTGGTGATCGACCTGTCGGCCTCGGCCGACGAGGTCAGCCTGAGCACCGAGGCCGATGGCCGGCTGCGGGTGTCGGGCGACGGGCTGTACGACCTCGTCTTCGCGCCGCCGACCAACCTGTTCGCGGTGCGCGGCCTCGGTGGCGCCGACAAGGTCGTGATCAACACGGCGGATCTCGGCAATGCCGCGCTGGTGGTGGAGTCCGAGTCCATCCGTGTGACCGAGTCGGCCACGCTGCGCGCCGACAACGGTGTCTACCTGGTGGCGGAGTCCGTGCTGTCGGGCTCGCCGGCGATCGGTCTGTCGGCCGAGCCGACCACCTCCATCGTCGTCGACGGCACCGTGCGCACCACGGGCGAGGTCATGCTGGCCGCCCGCACCGGCGTGCAGTGGTCGTCCCGGCCCGAGGCCGCGCTCGCCGACCTGAGCCTGTCGGCCCAGCCCAGCGCCTCCGCGGTGATCGGCCCGAAGGCGTCGGTCACCGCGGCCGGGCTGTTCGTCACGGCCGACACCGATGTCCAGATCGACGTCTCGCGCACGGAGGCGACGCTCTCGGCGGTCAGGCTGGGCGCCAAGCAGTTCAGCGAGGCCGGCCTGCGTGGCAACGCGTCCGTGACGCTGCTCGACGCCGCCAGTCCGTCCACCGTGCAGGTGCTGATCGAGGCCACCGACACGACACAGCTGCGCAGCGTGGTCGCGGTCAAGGACGAGATCAAGGGCGACAGCGACGAGTTCGACCAGGTCACGAACACGCTGGCGCTGGACCGGCAGGCCAAGGCCTACGTCGGCGACGGTCAGGGCAAGGTCGTGATCCGTCCGGCCACCGGCGTGGCGGCGCCGACGGTCCAGGTCGCAGCCCTCGTGCGCGACCGTTCCACGGGCGGCATCCACAGCGAGTTCGTCTCCCAGCAGGCCGGCACCAGCAACATCCTGGCGATGACGGCGATCGAGTCCGCCCTCCAAGGGGCCGAACTCGACGTCGCCGGCCTGCGGATGTTCGCGCTGGACGCGAGCAGCTACACGGCCAATGCGCGCCAGGCGCAGAACTTCGGCAGCGGTGACACCGCGGTGCGCCTGTCCGATGCGACGGTGCGCGCCACCCAGGTCGTGAGCCTGGTCGCGCAGGACCGCTCGGCCTGGAAGGCCACGGGGGGCGGCTATTCGGGCACGGCCGAGGAGAACTGGTACGGCCAGTCCGCCATCCCCGACAGCCTGGCGGGCAACCAGGTCAGCGCCTCGGTGACGGTGGACGTGGGCAACGCGAGCCTGCGCGGCGCAGAGCTGCGCGGCTGGGCGCTGGCCACGCAGACGCTGGATGCCGAAGTCAAGCTGGGCAAGGTCGGGCCGATCGAGGACAGCATCCTCGGCTTCTTGCTGCCCTTCGACATCGATCTGGGCGCGCTGCGCGCCTGGAACGCCTTGAACGGCTCGACACAGGTCGACTTCGATCGGGCTACCGTGCTGACCTCCCAGGGCATCAGCCTGGCGGCGCGCGACGCCGCCAAGCTCTCGGCCCTGACCCCGGCGGGCTCGGTGGCGCCCGGGGGCGGGGACCAGGAGCCCGTGCTTGCGATCAACCTGGTCGGCTGGCGCGACGCGAACCTGGGGACCCTGTCCTTGTCACGCCTGGGCGGTGGCGAGCCTGCCGACCAGCTGACCGGCCGCGAAACCACGGTCACCGTCCAGGGCTCGCGCCTCGAGGCGGGAGGCGCGCTGGCTGCCGACGCGCGCTCTTCCCTGGTGCTGCGCGCGATCGCCGGGGCACTGACCGACACCCGAGACGGCGAGGTCCGCAGCGTGCTGGTGACCGCCGCCGGCCTGGCGGCGGTCAACCGCAGCCGCACCGACACGCGCACCCGCATCGGCTCGCAGACCGGCGTGGCCACACTGAAGGCGGGTGGCACGATCTCCGTCCTCGCGCGTGACGCCGCGACCGTGCAGGCGCAGGCCGGTACCTGGGGTGTGGGCAGCTCGGGCAGCGTGGAGGCAGGCGGCCTGCTGGTGCTCAACGATCTGCGCCGTGACGTGTCGGCCGAGATCGACGGGCTCGGCCTGGACGCGGGCGCGCTGGTGATCGATGCCCTCGACGCGGCGACGATCGAGGCCAAGGCCGCGGGCCAGGTGTCGGCCTACGGGTCGAACCCCTTCGAGGACTGGACCGAGCTCGCCGACAATGGTTCGGTCGCCACCAACTGGCTCGTCGGCGGCGTGAGCGCGGCGGCGAACGACGCCGACATCCGGCTGTCGGGCGACGCGACGCTGCGTGCCGACGCGGCGGCGACGCTGGAGGCGAGCAACAAGGTGCTGACGCGCAGCTGGGGCGGCGCGGGCACGGCCCTGGCGTTCAACGCCATCGGGCGCCAGGGCGCCGGGACCTTGAAGTCCGACGGCGTGAGTGAATTCCTGTCCGCTTCGCGCGGGACGGTGGCCACCTACGAGGTGGGTGCCCGCTTCGACAAGGGCTTCGTCGACATCGGTGGCGACCTGGCGATCAACGGCAACCTCGCCTTGAAGGCCACTGCCACGCTGGAGCAGGGCACCCGGGGCACCTTCGGCAGCTCCAGCGCAGCGCTGGCGCAGAACCTGAGCGAGGCGTCGACCGTGGTGCGCTTCGCCCCCGACACCGGAGTCGATCACTACATCGGCGGCGACCTGCGGCTGGGCGCGAAGGACGCAGCCACGCTCAAAGCCGATGGCAGCATGAGCGCAACAGGCGCTATCGCCACGGTCGGCCTGGCGGCCGTCCGCAACCAGGTCAACCACGTCGTCGACGCGAAGCTGTCGGGCGCCGATCTGACCACCGGAGGTGACGTCGAGGTTCTGGCCGACTCGGCGCTGAAGGTCGATGCACGCCTGCGCGGCAAGGTCGGCTTCGGCTCGACAGCGAGCGCGCTCGGTCTGGGAGGGCTGTCGCTGAACTCCCTGATCGCGAGCAACCTGATCCTCGGCGAGGTCTCGGCGCTGGTCACCGGCAGCAAGATCGCCGCGGCCGGCGACCTGGACGTGCGTGCGGCCAACGACGCCGTCATCATTGCCGACAACACGGCGAGCACCCAAGGCACCACGGCGGCCAGCCTCGCGCTGGCCTTCAACGGCATCGGCTGGAAGTCGCAGAGCCTGAGCTCGCTGAAGCTGACCGAGCTGCTGGGCACCGGCATGGGCACCGAGGACGCGCTGGTGGCGCGCGCCAGCGTGGTCGACACCACGCTGGCGGTCGCCGGCGACGCCGTGGTCAAGGCCACCAGCGGCGGCGAGATCGACGCTCGGCTGGGCTCGAAGACCGATGGCGGCTACACCGGCGCGGCCGGTTTCGCGCTGGCCCTGAACCGCTTGAGCTCGGGGGCCTATGCGCGCCTGGGCGCCAGCCCGCTGCCGACGACCGGCCGCGACCGCAGCATCGACGTGGCCATTGGCGGGGACTTCGACCTGGGGGCCGAGGACACATCGACCATCACCTCGTCGGTGGACCTGGCCAGCACCGCCGGCATGGCGTCGGTGGGCGGCGTGGCGGTGCGCAACGATGCACGCGCGAGCACGATCGCGAGTGTCGACGACGCCGTGCTGAAGGTGGGCGGGGACGCGACCATCGAGGCCGACGAGTCGGCCACGGTCAAGGCGCTGGCCTCCGGCACCGCCAAGACCGACCAGGGCACGTCGTCGCTCATCGGCGCGAGCTTTGCCGCCAACGGGCTGATCGCCACCAACCTGGTGCTCGGGCAGTCGCAGGCCACGGTGACCGACAGTGACCTCACCGTCCAGGGCGACTTGACGGTGCAGGCCGCGCATTCGGCCGAGATCAGCGCCGACAACATCGCGTCGCTGCGCTCGGGCGGGCTCGCGCTGGGCGTGCTGCTGGCCTACAACACCGTCGGCTGGAAGGCCGAGGACCTGCTGTCGCAGACGGCCGACACGATCGTCGGCGAGGTCGGCACCGCCGATCCGGTCAAGGTCGGGGCCACGGTCTCGGCCAGCACCCTGGACGTTGCGGGCGACACGACGATCGACGCCCAGATGGCCGCAACCGTCGAGGCCAGGATCAGCAACGAGGTCGTGGCCCGCGCCGGCATGGCCTCGGCGAGTCTGGTGCTCGCGTCCAACCAGGTGCAGTCCAGCGCCGACGCGCGGCTGGCCGATGCCGGCCGTCAGAGCGGCGCGCGCGGTGGCGCCAAGGTGGGCGGCGAACTCGCGATCACCTCGGCCAACGCCCCGACCGTGCAGGCCGACACCGTGATGGTGGCCGCCGCCGGCGAGACCGAGGATGACGAGCCCGATGGTCTGACGGCCGATTTCATCAGCGCCGACGGGGTGCAGAACGTCAATTTCGACACCAAGGTGCGCCTGCTCGACGGTTACCGCAACGGCGGCGAGGGCGGCAAGGTCTACCAGTACAAGGGCGGAGAGCTGCGCTCCATCGACCTCGGCAAGGAAGACTACTCGGACCAGGGCTACTGGCTCGAGTTGAAGCCCAAGGGCAGCCTGCCGGGGGCGCTCGGGGCGCTGACCGATCTCGCGCAGAACCTGTTCCAGGTCTTCACGCTGCCCGCCCCCTTCGGCGGGGCTGGTGACTGGAAGACGCTGGAGCCGACGAGTGCCGGCACCGACGGGGCGGTGGAGCGACAGCAGTTGACGCTGGTCGCGCCGGCCTCGGGCAGCGGGCAGTTCCGGCTCGGCGTGGGCGACGCCGTGACCGATGCGATCGAGCTGCTGCCCATCGGCCGCGCCTCGTCGGAGATCCAGCGGATCACGATGATCCATCCGCAGACGACCACTGGCAGCCGCGTGCGGCTGACGCTGGCCGGCAAGTCCGACGTCGAGTTCGAGATCGATGCCACCGCGGCCGCCACCGCTGCGCGGATGCAGGACGCGCTCGAGACCTGGTTCGGCGACGCCAACGTGAAGGTCGCGGCCCAGCCCGGCCGCGCGGCCGGTTGGGCCTTCGACATCACCTGGGCCGGGGGCCTGCTGGGCAGCGACATCGGCGCCATCGGCGCCCGGGTGGCGCAGAACGTCGGCGCAGACCGGCTCGCCGTGCGTGCCGAGACCGTGCGCAACGGCATGGCGGCGCCCACCCGTGCCGACCAGGCCTTGCGCATCGAGACCGCACTGCGCGCGGCCCTGGCCGAGCCCGGGCTCAAGGTGACCGCGGGCACCGGGCAGGCGCTGAGTTTCGATATCGATTTCGCGCGCAAGGGCGATCGCCCGCAGATGCGCGTGCTCGAGCCGAGCGCCGGCGTGTCCGGGTCGGCCGAGACGCTGGCCGCCGGTGCCGTGTCGACCGGTGCGAGCTACACGATCCGCCTGGCCGCCGCGGCCACGGTCAGCCGCTTCGACCTGTCCTTCGACCACGGCGGTGTGACCTACGTGGCCGAGGGCGTGTCGCGTGACGCCACCGAGAACCAGTTGCAGCAGGCGGTGCTGAAGGCCCGCAGCGCGCAGGGAGCGCGCTTCGAGGACAAGGCAGTCGCAGTCAAGGCGGCCCTGCTCGTGACCAAGGACGGAGCCTCGGCCTGGCGGCTGGACTTCGGCGGCGCGAAGGGCGTGACGGCCTCGAATCTGAAGCTGCGCCAGACCGACCCGAGCTTCCTGGGCACGCTGACCGACATCGTGTCGGACTTTGCGCCCTCGGGCGGCTTCTCCGTGGGGGGGCTCGTGACCCGCAACGACGTGCGGGGCGCGGCGCAGGCGCTGCTGCTGCGCGCCGACCTGCGGGCCGGCTCGCTGACGATCGAGGCCAGCGACGAGGCGGCGATCGAAGCCTGGGTCGACTCCATCGTCGTGGCCTCCGGTGGCTTGACGGGCGGCGGCCTCGCCGCCAACGGGGTCATTGCCACCAACATGGTGCTGTCGGAGTCCCTGGCCGACATCCAGTCCAGCACGGTCGTGACCACCGTCGGCGATGTCTCTGTCGTGGCCGACGAGGTGGCCTCGATCGAGGCCACGAACAAGAGCCTGACCCAGGCGCAGGGCTCGTCCATCGGGGTGACGCTGGCCTTCAACACCGTGGGCTGGCAGGCCCAGAACGTGCTGAAGCTCGCGGCCGACGCGATCGCCAACACCGAGCTCGGCGCCGCGCAGCCGGTGCGCTCGCGGGCCTCGGTGACCGATTCGACGGTCCGGGCCGCAGGGGCGATCGATTTCCGCGCCACCACCGACGCCTTCATCGAGGCCGAGCTCACCAACAAGTCGGGCAACGTCGGCGGCCTGCTCGATTCCTATTTCGGCGCCGGCGCCTCCGTGGGCGTGGGCCTGGCGATCGCCAGCAACATGGTCAGCTCCGAGGCCAAGGCCTATGCCTCGGGGACCGGTGTCGTCCTCGAGGCTGGCGGGTCGCTGGACTTCGTGTCGAACAACGCCTCGGGCATCGACTCCAGCGCCGCGCTCGAGCCGGTGGCCACCGAGACCACCGGCTCGAGCATCGTCGACCTCGCGGTCGGCAGCAAGTTCGACGTGCGTTTCACCGACCGCTCGGGCATCAAGACGGTGAAGCGGGGCGACCTTGTGCTCGTCAGCGAGGCCGACTACAAGTCCACCGATCGCGTCGACGTGATGTCGCGTGGCGAGCGCGTGCGCATGCTGCAGTCCGTGGCTGGCGCGGTGGCCGGCACGACCTACGAGTACATCGGGGCCACACCGCTGAAGAAAGTCGATTTCACGAAGCAGAACTTCGGCGACAAGGCGTTGTGGCGTGCCCTGTCGGGCCAGGCGGGCGCGACCTACCTGCGCCTCGGCGCAGCGTTGGAGATGAATCTCGGCGGCGAGGATTTCTCGAACACGAGCCGCTGGATGAAGTTCGATGTCAAGGCGCTGGACGCCTTCGGCCTGGAACTCGCGGGCGAGCTGATCGATACCTTCGGCAAGGACGAAGGTGGCGCCTCGGTAGGCTTCGGTGGTCTGGTCGTGCGCAACGACGTGCGCTCGGCGGTCGAGACCCTGCTCGACGGCGTGAGCGCGAAGGCCGCGGGCGATCTGTCGCTGCGGGCTGCCGACTCCACCGAGATCGTCGCCGTCGACGAAAGCGCGGTGTCGGCGGGCGACGTCGGCCTGAACCTGGTCGTGGCCACCAACACCGTGCTCGGCGGCGCGAAGGCCACCGCGCGCGGGGGCAGCCTGACCACCACCGGTGCCGGTGATGTCACGGTGTCGGCGCTGAACGACTCGACGATCGACGCGTCGGTCGACAGCTCGGTGTCGGCCGGCGTCTCGGTGGGCGTGACCCTGGCCTTCAACACCATCGGCTACCAGCCGGTCAACGTGCTGAAGAACATCGCCGACTCGATCGCGGGCTCGAGCTACGCCGGCAAGCAGCCGCTGGCGACACTGGCCACGGTCGACGGCGCGCGCATCGCTGCGGCGGGCCACGTTTCGGTCACGGCGGCGGCGATCGGAAACATCGACGCGGTGATCGAGAACTCGGCCCTGTCCTTCAACGTCGAGCCGGGCGAGGACAAGGCGACCTCGATCACGGTCGCTCCGGTCGTGGCGATGAACAAGGTCGCGATGCAGACCAAGGCCACGGTCACGGGCGTGCCGACGCTGGTCGCCGGGGGCGACCTGACGATCGACGCCGACGGCCTGACGCTGATCGCCTCCGAGGTGTCGGCCAGCGCGATAGCGATCGCCGCGTCGCTCAAGGGCGCATCGACATCGTTTTCGGTCGGCGTGGCCTTCAGCCGCAACGACATCGACAACGACATCGAGTCGGGCCTGTCGGGCCTGGCCGACGGCACGTCGACCGCGCGCGTCGGCGGCAACGTCTCGGTCGGCCTGGACCGCAGCGCCGAGATCCTCGCCTCGGGCAGCGCGACCGCGGTCGCGGTCTCGGCCAGCCCGGACGGCGGCCCGGCCGTGGGCGGCGGCGGCACGCTGGTGTTCAACCAGATCAACGGCACGGCCGACGCCTATCTGAAGCAGGTCGCACTGACGACGCTGGCCCAGGGCATCAAGGCCGGCGACGTGCGCGTCGAGGCCGTCGACGACTCGGTGATCGATGCCACGGTCAAGACGCTCGCGGTGGCCGTGTCGGTGGCTGGCGGCAAGTCCGCGCCCGCGGTGGCGCTGGGCCTGTCGGTGGCGCGCAACATCATCGGCCAGCGGCCGGTGGCCGTCAGTCACGACTACAAGGCCTCCGAGTACGACGCCGAGCGCAAGCTCACCAAGCTCGAGAAGGGCAAGCGGGTTCTCAACGATACCGGGCTGCTGAACTTCGAGGTCTATGAATTCATCGGCGACACCTTCAGCAGCGACAAGGGCATCGATCTTCGCAACCAGAATTACGGTGACGAAAGCCGCTGGAAGCTGCTGAGCTACACCCCCGACATCTCGCGCACACGCGCCCGCATCGACGACGCCTCGGTCGACGCCCGCGGCACCCTGACGGTGGACGCCCACGGGTCCGGCGAGATCACCGCCTGGGTCCAGACCCTGGCCGCCGCGGTCGGCGCGAGCGGCAAGTCGGCCCTGTCGCTCAGCGGGGCGGGCTCGTATGCGGAGAACCGCATCTACTCGAGTCTGGACGCGCGCATCGATGCGCCGGCCGCCGACCCGAAGACGGTTGCGGCCAAGTCCATCGCCGTGCGTGCCGATGCTGACGGCTCGATCGACGCGGTCTCGGGCGCAGCGTCCCTGGCGGCCTCGTTCTCTGGCCAGACCTCGCTGGCGATCTCGGTGGGCCTGTCGCTGGCCTTCAACAGCCTGGACACCGACGTCACCGCCAACGTCTCGGGCGCACGTCTGCAGGCGCGCGATGGCGACCTGGACATCGGCGCGTCGTCGGGCGGCATCGAGCTCGCCTCCTTCGGATGGGAGGACTTGCAGAACCGCGGCATCACCGCCGCCCGGCTCGACGCCGAGGCGAATGCCGGCAAGAAGGCCTCCTTCGAGAGCACCGAGGACCAGGAGTGGGACTTTGCCCTTCCTCGGGACCAGATCGCCCGCCTGCAGGATGGCGACCAGGTGCGGGCTGCCGACGGGCGGATCTACGAATTCAACGGCGATGACGACACGCTGGTGGCCCTGTCGACCGAGAACTTCAGCGGTTCGCGCTGGGAACTCGTGTCCACCGACAGCCAGAAGGTCAGGGCAGGCTACACGGTCAAGGTCGACCGCATCCACACCGCCGGTGGCCTGCCCGGCGTCGTCTACCGCTTCATCGGCGTGACGGCGAACTACTCGACCGAGGAGGGCCGTCGCGCCGTCGCCCAGGGCGACGCCGTGCGCGTGGCGTCCAACCATGAGGACAGCGACCTGCTCGGCAAGGTCTTCAAGTACGTGGGCGCGACGGGATCGGTCGATCTGACCGACACCGATTTCGGTGACAGCGACCTCTGGACCGAGGTCAAGACCGAAACCGAGATCGCGCTGTGGAAGGAGAACTATGCCGACACGACGCGCTGGCAGGTCGCCACCGAATTCGCCACCCCGGGCGTCGGCACCGCACTTGTTGCGGCGCTCGAGTCCCATGGCATGAGCCTGCCGCAGGACGACCTGATCCGCTCGTCCTACCGGTACCGCAGTTCGGACGGCGTGCAGTGGGACTTCGACACCAAGAGCGGCAAGCAGGAACTCTCCACCGGTGACCGCGTGGGGGTGTCCAGCGGCGCGAAAGCCGGACAGGTCTTCGAGTACATCGGCACCCGCAAGCGGACCATCGATCTGGGCACGACCAACTTCACCGACACGAAGCTGTGGAAGATCGTGGCGCCCGGCGAAAAGACGCTCTTCCGTGATGACGTGGTGCGCGTCAGCGCGGAGCACGTGTCGGGGGGCGTGGCGGGCGCCGACTACCGCTACATCGGCCTGAACCGGGCCTCGGTCGCCCTGTCGACGGCCAACTACGCCGACACCACCCGGTGGGAGCGGGTGCGGCCGAACCTGGACATCTCGGTGCTCGAGGCCGGCAGCCGCTGGCTGGCCAGTGACGCGCACGGCAAGTCCTACTTGCTGCAGAAGGTGGGCGACACCTTCAAGGTCACCCGCACCAACATCAACGCCATCTCGGTCGCGGCGTCCGCCGCGGTAGGCATCGGCAAGACCGGGATCGCGATCTCGGGCGCCGGCGCGGTGGCGGTCAACACCTTGGCCGGCGGCACCGACGCCGTGCTGCAGGACAGCCAGGTCGATGCGAAGGGCGACGTGCGCCTGCACGCGACCAGCGACTCGACGATCGCGGCCCGCGTGGCCGCCCTGTCGGTGGCCATCGCCGCGGGCCAGACCGCAGTGGGCGCGTCGATCGGCGTGTCGGTTGCGCGCAACCTGATCGGCCAGGAAGGCTTCGGCAAGGTCGGGGACGACTCGATCGCCACGGTGCGCGCGCTCGTGATCGACAGTGACATCACCGCGACCGGCGATCTGGACCTGTCGGCGACGACGCGCCAGACCATCGACGCCTTCGTCGTCGCCGGCTCGGCCGCGATCGCTGGCGGCCAGACTGGGGTGGCCGTCAGCGGCTCGGGCGTCTGGGCCGAGAACCAGATCGGCATCCGGGTGCTGTCGGGGGTCGAGACGGCCTCCACGACCGTCGGCGCCCGGCCCTCGCGCATCGTCGTGCAGGACGCGGCGGTGCGCGCGACCGACACCTCGACGATCAACGCCTTCGCCGGCGCGGCAACGATTGCGGCCGCCTTCGGCCAGACCGGGGTGGCGATCTCGATCGGCGTCTCGCTGTCGCGCAACGTCATCGACGGCGTGGTCCAGGCGGGCCTGCACGGCGCCGAGCTCGATGCGCGCGGCACGGTGGACGTGCTGGCGTCGTCGGACTCGACGATCCGGGTGACCGCCGCCGCCGCTTCGGTGGCCCTGGCCGCGGGCCAGCTGGGCCTGGGCGTGGCCGGCGCCGGCGCGGCAGCGATGAACGTGATCCTTGGCGATGCGTTCGCCAAGGTCGACGACAGCCTGGTGCGTGCCGGCTCGGACGTGACCGTCCATGCCGAAGCCACCAACCTGATCGACGCCTGGATCGTATCGGCGGCGCTCGGGGTGGGTGTCGGCCAGACCGGCATCGGCGCATCCGTGGGCTTGTCGATCGCGCGCAACTACATCGGCTACGACCCCAAGGGCTACACCGGCGCGGTGACCTACACCTCGGGCACCGACCAGCCCAAGCGCATCCGCAAGGGCGAGGTGATCCGGCTCGGCCCGGCCTCGGGCGGGCGTGCCGGCGAGGTCTACGAGTACATCGGTACCGACGACCTGAAGGCCCAGGACAAGGACAAGGACGGCAAGGACGAGGACCTGATCCTGGCCCAGGACTACGCCGACACGAAGAAGTGGAAGCACCTGGTCAACCCGGCGGCCAACCGCATCGTCTCGTCGGTGGAGCGCTCTTCGATCCTGCGCCTGGCGCCGGTGGCGGGCGCCACCGGCGCGGCGACCACGCTCGACCTCTCGGTGACCGCCGACACCGACCAGGAGATCGACTCCACGGTGTTCTCCGGCTCGGTCGCGGCCGCCGGCGGCCAGATCGCCGCCGCGCTGTCCGGGGCGGGCGCCAGCGCGGTCAACCGCGTGGGCTCGCAGACGCAGGCCTTCATCGCCTCGACCACGGGTGCGGGCATCGACGTCGAAGGCAACGTCACCGTCGAGGCCCGTGACGAGTCGTCCATCGATTCCAGCGTGTTCGCCGTCTCGGTGGCGGCCTCGTTCGGCATGTTCGGCGGCTCGGTGGCCATCGGCGTGTCGACCGCGACCAACGAGATCACGAACCTGGTGGACGCGCACGTCGACCGCGCCCTCGTCGAGGCCGACGGCAACGTCACCGTGCGCGCCGTCAACAACGCGAGCATCGACTCGGAGTCGACCGCGATCGCGTTCGCGCTGTCCATCAGCACCGGCGTGGCCTTCGCCGGTGGCGGGGCCAATGCCTTCAACACGATCGACACCCGCACCACGGCGGTGGTCGACCGCAGCACCGCCGACCGGGTGGCGGGCAGCGACACGGGTTTGACCCGCATCGCCACGGGCAAGACACTGACGATCTACGCCGACGAGCAGTCCGATTCGAACGCCCAGGTCAAGGCCGCGGCGCTCAGCTTCGGTTTGATCGCCGCGGCCGCGGCCGGCACCGTCACCGAGAACATCCTGTCGCCCGTCGTGCTGGCGCAGCTGCGTGCCACCGAGGTGGCCGGCTCGCGCGACACGACGACGGTGGAGGTGACCGCGCGCGGCAGCCAGAAGGGCATGGCCAAGTCGGACGCGCTGGCCGTCAGCACCGGCGTGTCGGTGGGTGTGTCCGAGGCGAAGACCGTCGACAGCGGCTCGATCACCGCCGACATCGGCGACGACGCCCGCGTCAAGGCCTCGGTGCTGCGCGCCCGCGCCGTCGGCCAGGACGACATGTACCAGCGTGCCACCGCCTCCAGCGGCGGCCTGTTCGTGGGCATCGCCGGCGCCAACACCTCGATGTCCATCCTCGCCACGACACTGGTGCGCATGGGCGATCGCGGGGTGCACGACGTGGGCCTGCTCGACCTGTCGTCGACCCGCACGCAGAACTTCGACGCGACGTCGAAGAACCTGGCCATCGGCCTGCTCGCGGGCAGCGGCGCGGCGATGAGCACGCTGCTCACCGGCGCGGCCGACGTGAAGATCGGCGCGAGCCAGGTCACCGCCGGCTCGATCACGGTCAGTGCCGACAACACCGCGGACAAGAACCGCTACTCGGCCACCGAGGAAACCCTGCGCTCGGGCTCGGCCGGCCTGGCCTCGATCACCGCGATCATGGCCGACACCGACATCGGCACGTCCGCACGGCGCTTCGGCGCCAATGTCGAGATCGGCCGCGGGGCCGACCTCACGGTTTTGGCCGACCCGGGCAAGACCGGCCTGTTGCGCATCGGCACCTACGCCAACGCCAACGTCACCGACAAGGTGCGCGTGGACGGCGTGGGCGGTTATTCGATCACCACCGCCCAGGCCGACCAGCAGGCCCGCATGCGCTCGACCATCAGCGTCGACGGCGCCAGCCTGCGCAACCTCAGCGGCGACCTGGAACTCGCCACGCGCAGCGATGCCGACCTGACCTCGGCCGCCAACGTGCTGTCGGTGGCCTTCCTCTCTGGCGCCTACGCGACGGCCGACGCCGTGGTCGACGCCGACCAGACCATCCGCCTCGCCGACGCCAGCCTGCTGGGCAACGATGTGAAGCTCATGGCCGGCCAGGACCGGCTGCGCACGCCCAACATCCTGCTGACGACGGCGCAGGTCGACGCCTCGCTCGTGGGCCTGGGCGGGGCGATCCCGCTGGGCACCTCGAAGATCACCGAGACCAACGCCATCGACATCGGCGGCACGAGCACGGTCAAGGCCATCGGCAACGTTTCCCTGCTGGCCCAGCCGGGACTGGGCAAGGGCGAGCGCGCGATGGTGGACGGCCTCGTCATCGCCCCTGCGCCCGTCGTCTTCGATCCGCGCGAGGACACGGCCGACAACAGCCTGAACACCGTCACCGTGGGCAGCCAGGCCCGCGTCGAGGCCGGCATCAACTACCGCACGCTGGTGCAGCTGCTGCCCTACGTGGTCAACGGCGAGGAGAAGCTGGCCGCCAGCCGCATCGGCAGCGACCTGACCGCGGCCGAGAAGCAGACCCTCGGCCTGGACGCCGACCAGCAGTACGCCTACGCAGCACTCGATCTGGAGGACGTGTCGCTGTCGATCGCGGCCAACTCGATCGTCGAGCTCGTGCCCGGCAACTTCAAGGCCGGGGTGGCCGGTCAGGCCTACCGCTTCACGCCCGGCTCGGGCATCACCGAGGAAAGCCTCGTCCTCGAGACCCAGGACTACACCGACACCCGGCGCTGGACGCCGATCACGCCCACGCACACCCCGAGCTTCGCCGTCACCTCGCTCGCGGTGAAGGCGGGCGACACGGTGCGCACGGCCGACGGACGCTGGTTCATCCGCATCGGCGCGGCGGCCACGATCAACCCGTCCACCGAGACCTACGCCGACCAGCAGGCCTGGCAGGTGATGGCCACCACGCGCAGCGACAAGGGCGCGATCTTCGCCAAGGAGCTCAGCGACGACTTCTATGTCGTCAAGCCCAAGAACCTGGCGCTGCCGACCCTGAAGTACGCCAATCTGGCCAACAACCTGTTCGAGGACCGCGCCAAGATCCTCGGCTGGATGGAGAGCCACGCCGGCAACGCCGAGGCGATCACGCGCTACCAGGCCCTGCTGAGCAAGATCGACGAGCAGCTGAAGAAGCTCGGCCTGACCGACGGCAGCGCGCCGGCGGGCACGGTGGTGGCGCGCGACAGCCTGGACCTGCTCTTCCTGGAGATGCCCACCATCCAGGCCGCGCCCGGTCTCATCCACATCCTGGCCGACGCGGCGTCGCAGACCTCGCTGGCGGGCGCAGCCACGGGCAAGCGCCTGGTCGCCCACGGCGACGCCAGCATCAAGGTGGTCAACAACACGCCCTTCGGCATGGAGATCACCGACGTCAGCATCCGCTCGACGCAGCTGACGGAGCGTGTCGACGGCAAGCGCGTCGTGCTCGACCCGGGCGTCGTGTGGTTCAACGGGCGCAACATCGCCGGCACCCCCGGCGGCGCGGACAGCGTCATCGACATCCTGCAGGATGCCTACCCGAAGGCGATGTACACCTCGCTGGCCGGCTTCAACCTGCCCGAGGCGCCGCAGGACATCTACGTGCGCGGCCGCATCGTCAACGCCGCCGGCCTGCTGAAGCTGACCAACCAGGAAGGCAGCATCGACGTCACCGGCGAGCTGCGCGCCGGGCAGGTCGACCTGGCCGCCTCCGGTGACTTCAACCTCTCGAGCGAGGACTGGTACCACACGAACCGGGATCCGCGGCAGTACCTGGGCTTCAACAAGACCTTCGGCCAGCAGGTCTACAACGACGCGGGCACCCTGAGTCGTCTGAACTTCAACTATGGCGATTCAGCCCTGGCGGGGCTGGAAGCCGCGATCGCGGTGTCCAAGTCGCGCGTGTTCGCGATGGGCGAGGTCAACCTGAACGCCCGCTTCCTGAACATCAACGGCCTGGTGCAGAGCGGCGTCGACAACATCGAGTTGACGTTCACGCCCGACTTCCGGCCCACGGGCACGGTCAACTTCACCGACACGCAGGGTCGGCTGCAGCCGGGCATCAGCATGGGGGCGGCGGGCTTCGGCACCGTCGACGGCGCATTCGACGCCACCAACCAGAAGATCATCGTCGAGCCCATCAAGCCCGAGGCCGGGCGCATCAACGTCACCGGGACCATCGTCAGCACCGGCAACGGCACCTTGCGTGCGGCCAGCGGCTACGCCTCGGTGCTGATCGACAACCAGACGAACTACGCGCTCGAGGTCGGCAAGATCGACGTCTCGGAAAACCGCGTCGGCCGCATCTCGGTGACCGACAGCACGACGCTGCGCCAGGACGAGTACGTCTACGAGAACGGGCAGGTCAGCATCACGCGGCGCCAGGGCGAGCTGACGCCGGCTGCCAACGGGCGGCCGAGCTCGATCCGCTACACCCAGGTCGGTGACACCGTCGTTCAGAGTGCCGCCACCCCGCTGAGCTACCAGCCCGAGCAGGGGCGCTACTACGTCTGGACCGAGGGCCAGGCCAAGACCAGCACGCTGCTGGAGATCTACGAGCAGAAGAGCTTCAACCTGCTGGGCTTCGACTGGGACGCGCTCGCCGCCGACGAGCAGGCGAACTTTGCCGACACACGCTTCACCGACGGCACGCCGCTGCTGGAGTCCGAGCTCGTGGTGCAGGGCTCGACGGTGGCCGGGCTGCAGGGCGACGACGCCTTCTTCGTCCAGTTCGAAACCAAGCGCAACGCCTCGGTGGACATGGTCAAGGACAAGTCGCAGGTGCGCGACATCCTGACCAACAAGCTCTACCTCTGGGTGGGTGACAACGGCAAGCAGCAGTTCCCGGTCACCGACTTCAGCGACACGGCGAAGTGGCAGCTGCTCGAGACCTTGAGCGGCGGCAAGAAGATCCTCGACTCCGCCTCGTTCTTTGCCGCGCCCTTTGATTCATCGAAGTGGACCTACCGTTTCGAGGCCACCAAGGACAGCCCTTGGAAGCGCGCCAGCGGCGAGACCTGGCTGGCCAAGAAGGCCAACGACCGCTTCGACAGCGATTTCCAGAACCAGGAGATCACCGTCGACGGCCCGACGACCACTGGCGGCGGCTGGCTGCGCGAGAAGACCGTGACGACCAAGGTCACCACGGTGACGGGCCTGAAGGACTTCTACACCTACGCGCTGCGCGCCGACCGGCCGATCAAGGTCGAGACCGTGGTTGGCTCGACCGCGCCGAGCATCGACATCCGCACCGTCGGCCGACTGTCGCTGACGGGTGATGTGAACTTCGGCGAGAACACGCCGCTGCAGGAGGCGCCCGACAACGCGCCCGAGCCCTTCAAGCCCATCGCCCTGGCCGCCGACGCGCTGACGGTGGCGGGCGACGTGGAGTTCACCGGTGCGGTGCCCGACATCCGCGCCAAGGGCGACATCACGCTCACGGTCAAGGACCCGCGAGGCCGTCTGAACGTCCAGGCCACGGGCGACATCACGGTGCGCCAGGTCGTGGGCAAGACCAGCAACGTGCTGAAGGTCGGTCAGGTCGTCTCGGGCGTTTGGGACAGTGCAGGCGCCCTGGTGTCTGCCGGTGACGTGACCATCCAGTCGCTCAACGGCGTCAGCGCGGCGCTGAGCGCGTCGCGCATCTTCGGCGAGGTGGTGCAGATCGACGGCGGCGCGGGCTCGATCTATGCGCGCGTCGACAGCGACGTGCAGGGCAATGGCGGCTTCGCGGCGCGTGCCGCCGGCACGATCGACATCACCGAGACCGACGGCGACCTGAAGCTGAAGGCGCCCACCGCCTGGAAGAACGACCCCGTGTCGGTCCATTCCAGCGCCGGCGACGTGCGGCTCGAGGTGACCTACGGCGAGATCCTGGACGGCATCCGCGAGGGCTCGTCGGCCACCGCGGCCGACCTGCTCGCGCACCTCAACGCCACGGGCTGGTCGCAGACGCAGTTGCGCCGCGCCGGCCTGCCCACCGGGGACGCCCTCGCGACCCTGGCGAAGTACCCGATCTCGCCGGCCATCGTCGCTGCGCTGTACCCGCACGACGGCATCGACGTGCCGGCGTCGGGCCCCGAGACGCTCAACATCCAGGGCGTGAACGTCTTCCTGAAGGCGCATTCGGCCCAGGGCGGCGTCGGCGCTTCCAGCGAGCGGCTGACCATCGTCAACCCGGGGCGCTTCTCGGCGCTGCCCGAGCCCTGGCTGAGGGCGCTGTCGCAGGCTGCGCCGCGCGACATCGTCGACGTCGAGTACCAGCACTACCAGTGGATGGGCACCGACGAGACGATGGACCTGGCCTTCGACGGCCTGTTCTACGGCGACAACTGGCGCAAGGTCGAGCCGGGCGAACTCGCCCCGCAGTCCACGCCGGTGCTGGCCTCGACCGATGGCATCGTGCCGGTCAAGGCGGGTCAGTGGGTGGAGAACCGGCGCGAGGTGCGCAGCCTCACGCTGCAGGCCTTCGACGACGTGAACCTCGCTGCCAGCGGGGTGGTGGCGATCAAGAGTTCCGGTGACGTCGTCGTGCATGCGCAGGGCGATCTGCGCATCCGCGACCAGCAGGACATGCTCACGCGCGGCATCGAGTCCGGCGCGCGCATGCGGCTCGAAGCCACCGGGTCCATCCTGACCAACCACGCGGGCAGCGACCCCATCCTGCGCAGCGCAGGCGACATGATCCTGGTCGCGCAGGGCGTGGCCGGCGTCACCGGCGGCATCATTGGCAGCAATGCCGGCGCGCTGCGGGTGGAGATCGGCGAATTCGGGCTGCAGCTGCCCGGTGACGACGGCTGGCTGCCGGGCACCTTGCAGGCGAGCGCCAAGGGCGACATCGACGTCGTGGCGCTGGGCGGTCATCTGCTGCTGGCCGGCGTGGCCTCGTCGGCGGGCGACGTCACGCTGCAGGCCTGGGACGGCAGCATCCTGGGCTCGGCGCGGTCCTTCGACCGCGGCATCGTCCACGTCGCGGGCCAGGATCTGTCGCTGGAGGCCGGCAACGTCGTCGACGCCCAACAGGCCCCGGGCACGCGCAACATCGGCAGCCTGCTGGCGGCGCTGGACATCGATGCCGACACCCTGCAGGCGCGCACCCACACCGCGCTGCGCTCGGTCATCGCCGTCGAGGATGCCGACGACCTGACGATCGCGGGCGACGGCCTGGTGGTCGAGCGGCAGGGCCAGTTCGTCGTGCGCGCGGGCGCCGACCTCACGGTGCAGACCCGTCTGCGCGTGGCCGCGGACGAGGGCGGCGCGGTGCTGCTCGAGGCCGTCTCGGGCACGCTGACGGTCGCCGACGTGATCGACGTCGCCGAGGGCGTGCTGTCGCTGATCGCCGGCGAGGACGTGGTGCAGCAGGCGGGCTCGACCGTCCTCAATCCGAAGGGGGTGGTCGACATCGAGGCGCGCGGCGGTGACTTCGTGCAGCACGAAGGCGCGCTGATCGAAACCCGCGGCGCCCAGGGCGTGGGCGGTAACGTGCGCATCCTGGCCGACGGCGACGTCACGATCGACCTGGTCGATGCCGGGGACGCGACGGTGGCGCTGGTCAGCGCGGCCGGCCGCGTGATCGAGCGTGGCGACGACGCCGGGGAGGAGGTCGTCGCGGGCGCATTGATGGTGGACACGGTCCAAGGCCTGGGCGCGCTCGGGCGTCGGGCCGATCCCTTCGAGGTCGCCGTGGCCCGCGTGGCGGTGCGCAGCGATAGTGACATCGCGCTCGTGTCGGGCCGCGCCTTGACGGTGGGCGAGATCGAGGGCGCCTTTGCCCGCGTGTCGGCGATCGAGGTCGATGCCGACGGCTTCGTCCAGGCGGGCGGGCGGCGTATCGCCTCGACGATGACGCTGTCGGGGGTGGCGGCGGGGACGGCCGAATCTGCGGCCGGGGCCTCGCTGCGCACCACGCAGGGTGCGCTGACCGTCACCGCACCAGTGACGGTGACGGGCGGTCACCTTTACCTGGGCGCAGCCGATGCGCTGGTCATCGGCCAGGGCGCGAGCCTCACCACCCACGGTGGCGCGGTCGCTCTGCGCGCCGGTGCCGGCATCACGATGGGCGCGTCCAGCCTCGTCACCACCGATGGCGGAGACGTGGGTGCCGAAGCCGCGGCCGCGATCGCGATGGCGGCCGATGCGCGCATCGTCAGCGGCGGCGGCGACGTCCACCTGGTCGCCTCCGGCGCTTCGGGCGGGCTGGCGGTGGCGTCGATCGACACCCGCTCTGCCGATGCGGACCCCGCGAAGTCGGGGGCGGTGCTGCTGGTGGCGCTCTCCGGCGCGGTCACGAGCGCGCTGCCTGCAGGCGGCAGCGGCTGGAACGTGCAGGCAGGCACGCTGGCGCTGCAGGCGCGCGATGGCGTCGGTGGCGGCACCGACGCCACGGCCTTGCGCACCGCGGTCGACCAGTTGTCGGCGGCGGTGAGTGCCGGTGACTTGCGCGTGGTGGAAAAGGATGCGCTGCTGCTGGCACCCGGTGGCCTGATGCCCCTTGACACCGTGCAGGTGACCGGGCTGGCTGCGCCGGGCGGGCGCGTCATGCCCGCCGCCGCGGCGGTGCAGGCGCGTGCAGTCTCGATTTCGACGCTGGACGGCTCGATCACCGTGCGCACCGATCCGCTGCTGGACCGCGGGTACGGCATCGTCGGCACCGGCGGCATCACCCTCGTGGCCGGTGGCGCCGCCAGCGACGTCGCCCTGCAGGCCGCGACGCTGTCGACCGTGGGCACCTTCGGCGGGACGGCGGCCAGCTGGGCGTCTGCAGGCGCGATCAGGATCGAAGCCGGCCGCGACATCCGCATGAGCGCCGACTCGGTGATCGAGAGCGGTAACGCGGCCGTCGTGCTCGTGGCGGGCCGGGACATCGAACTCGCGCGGGTCCGCTCGGCGGCCTGGGTCTCGTCGTGGGCCGATCGGTCCGCCCCCGGCGTGGGCGCGGCGGCCGGCGCGATGACGGTGCAGGCCGCCGGGGCGGTCGGTGTGGCCGCGGGTGCCGCGGCCGAGGGCGAGCCCTTGCTCGTGGCCGGGCGTCTTGCGCTGTCGGCAGGCACGTCCGTGGCGGCGCTGGCCATCGCCGCGGCCGAGTTGACGGCCTCGGCCGGGGAGGGCTCGATCGAGCTCGTGGACATCGACCCCGTGGCCGGCCCGGGGGTCGGCCTGGACATCGTCGACGTCCAGGCGCTCGACGGCGGCGTGGCGCTGCGCAGCGCAGGCGCGGTGAACGTGCAGCGCGTGCGTGTGGCGGCCGATGCCGAGGTCGACATCGAGAGCACCGGCGGCGCGCTGGCGCTGGCCGGCGGCGGCGCCGTCGCCGCAGCTTCCGGGGCGATCGGCGAATTGACGCTGGCGGCTGCCGGAGCGCTCGGCACCTCGCGCCTGTTCACGGGCTCGCGGCGCACCGAACTGCGCTCGGGCGGACCGCTTTCCTTCGACCTCGGTGGCGACGCGCCGGCCACGGCGGCGTTGACGCTGCGCAGCGACGGTTCGGTCGCGCTGGCGGGCGATCTGGCCTCCACGCTCGTGCTCGACGTGCGCGCGGCCGACGACATCGACATCGTGCGCCGTGGCGCCTCGGCCGCGCAGGCCCTGGACCTGTCGGCGAGCGCCTGGACGCTGGGAACGCTCGAGGCCGGCGGCACGCTGGCCCGCCTGTCGATCGTCACCGGCGGCGACCTCACGCTGTCCGGCGCGGCCGCGGCGGCGCTGGCTGCCGACGAGATGCGCCTGATGGCCGGCGGCGACCTGACGGTGGACCGCGGCGCGGGTGCGCTCGACTTGTCCGGCGGCGAGTTCGTCGCCGGCCAGGGCCAGGCCCAGGGCGGGCGTACGCTGACGCTGAAGGCCGCGGCCGGTCTCGGGCTCGGCGCTGCCACGCTCACCGCCGCGCGCGGGACCATCGTGCTCGAGACCGGCCCGCAGGGCCGCATCAGCGCCTCGGGGTCCGGCCTGGCAACCGCGGCCACCATCGAGGCCCGCGCAGGCACCGACCTGCGCCTGCGCACCGATGCCGACACGGTGACGGCGACGCTGTCCGGCACCTCCGGCGGCACGGTCCGCATCGACGACATCGGCAACGTCACGATCGACCGCGCCGGCGCGGCCGGCGCCACCTTGGCGGCGACCGTGGGCGACATGCGCCTGACGGCCGCGGGCGACCTGCGCGTGGCGCAGGCGCGTGCCGGCGGCACCCTCACGGTGGCCGCGGGCGGTGTGCTGACCCTGGTGGACGTCTCGGCGGCGGGTGACCTGTCGCTCGACAGCGCCGGCGAGGGCATCGAGATCGGCCGTGCCGCTGCGGTGGGTGATGTCTACCTGTCCTTGTCGGCGCCGCTGGGTTCCTCGCTGACGCCCGCTGTCTTCGAATTGGACGGCACCGAGGCCGACGCCGATGTCGACCTCGAGGGCAACCGCCTGCACTTCTACCGCAGCACGTCGGCCAACGGCTACGCGTCCAATGGCGGGCAGTTGCAGGCCCCGGGCGGTCTGCTGCCGGCGGGCGAGGCCCTGCCGGGATCGGTGACGAAGACGGCGGCGGGCAACGCCGTCGCCGCCGACGGGCCCATCGGTCCGACGGTGTGGACGATGACCGTCGGCGACCCCGCGGGCCTGAGCGGCACGCGCGACGTCGTCGCCGGCTTGACGGTGGACGGGCGCGAGGTGCTCGTGGCGGTCCGCCTAGAACTCGCCGGCATGAGCGCCGCGCAGATCGCCTCGGCGCTGGGCCAGGCGGTGCGCGCGGCCAACCTGCCGGGGCTGCGCAGCGTCGTCGTCGACGGCGCGGTGATCACCTTCACCGGGGCTGCCAACGGCACCGACACCTTCGCCGTCCGCGGGCCCATCTTGTCGTACGCGAACCCGGGCTGGTTGCAGGCCCAGGGCTCGCGCACGCTCGAGGTGCGCCTGCACCCCGGTGCCGCCACCGAGACGGGCAGCCGGGTCGTCATGGGCACGGACGGCAACGTCGCCGCCGCCGTGCCCGCCTACGTGCCGGTCGGCGCGGGCCAGTACGTGTTCGCTCCCACCGTGGTCCTGCCTGCGTCCTTCGACAATGTGGCCGGTGTCGGCGGGGCACTGGAGCTGCCGTCGACCATGCTCTCCGGCGCCGGCGCGCTGACGGTACGCTTCGACGTCGACCGCGGGGCCCTGTCGCTGGCGACGGTGCCTCCAGGGGTGGGCGCCGTGATCGCCCCGAGCGCGCTGCGCGTCACCCTCACCGGCACGGCCGCGGCCCTGAACGCCTACGTGGGCGCGGGCGGGGTCCGCTACGAGGCGGTCGAGGCCGACGCGCGGTTGACGGTCATGGCGGACAACGGCGTGGCCACCTCGCGGGCGGTGTCGAGCCTGCGCGTGCGGGTGGGCGAGCCTGTGGTGGACTCGCCGCGCCTGCGCCTGCCGGCGGCCTTCCCCATCGTCGTGGGCAGCCCGTCCGACCTGGTGTTCCGTGGCGCCGAGGTGATGGCGCCGGACGACGGGTCCGGCGCTGCGTTGACCTTGAGCCTGCAGGCGGGCTCGGGCGCCGGAGTCTTCGTCGCCGGCACGTCCGTCCAGGGCGTCACGGCCGACTTGCAGGACCAGGGCCGTCGGCTCGTCCTGACCGGCACGGCCAGCGCCCTCACGGCGGCGCTCGGCACCGCCGGTGCGGTGCGTTTCGACGCTGCCGTGGCCAGCACGACGCTGGAGGTGAGCCTGTCGAGCGCCGATGGCCAGCGCCGCACGGTCACCCCCGTGGCGCTGGCGCGCCACGTGACGACGGAGGTGCCGGCGCCGGCAGCGCTCGGGCTGAACCTGCCCGAGAAGTACCTGCTCAAGCCCGGGCAGGTCCTGGACCTGCGGTTCAGGAGCAGCCCGGTGGTGAGCGTCGCTTCCCAGGTCCGGGTGGTGCTGGAGGTCGATGCGGGCACGTTCGCGCTGACGCAGACCGGTGGCCTGTCCAGCGCCGACATCCTGGACGGCGGACGCAAGGTCCAGGTCGAGGGCTCCGTGCAGGCCGTCAATGCCTGGCTGACCTCGCGGCAGCAGTTGTCCTACACCGGCGGGCAGACCGGCGGCACCCTGGCGCTCAGCGTGCAGGAGATCGGCTTCAGCCGGCAGTCGGTGGCCCGGATCGCGATCGAGTTGCTGCCCACCCAGGCCACGAGCGCGCCGCCCACCGTGTCCACCGTGGGCCTGCTGGCGCCGGCCTCGATCCCGGTGGCCGACTCGCAGGAGACGGCGCTGCGTTTCGAGCTCTTCGACGGCGGTTACACCGGGACGACGACGGTCTCGGTGGCGGCCTCGGGCGGCGCCACGCTCGGCCTGGACGAGACCGTGCTGGCGGCACACCCCGAGGTCCAGGTCGCTGGGCGCCCGGCGCTCGCGCTGCCGCGCACGCTGCAGCTGGCAGCGGCCACCAGCGGCGCCGCCGATGCTTCGGCGGTGCTGGCCTTCGGTTCGTCTGACCTCATCTCGGGGATCGATGCGCAGACCGCGGTCGATTGGGTCCTGCGCGCGAGCAGCGGCAGCCTGCTGCTGCAGGCGGGCCCGCAGGCTGCCTCCGCCTTCGGCGTGGCGGTGACCGGCTCCGGGTCGGGGGCGCTGACCCTGAGCGGACGGGTCCAGGACCTGAACGCCTATGTCGCCTCCGGCGTGACGGTCAAGCACGTGCGCGCCGTCACCGCCAGCACGCCCTTGCTGGAGGAGCGGGCCGTCGTGGCCACGCTCTCGCGGTCCCCGGTGGGCACCACGGCGGCGCAGGTTCTCGTCAGCGCCGGGATGGACCTCGCCCGCGTCGCGCCTTCGACCGGCGCGGCCATCGACACGCTGACGCTGCAGTCGCGCTCGGCGCTGTTTGCCGCCGTCGGACAGCCCGTCGACCTGCGCCTGGGTGATGTCGTCCAGGGCCCGGCGGGTATGCGCGTCGACCTGACGCTGCGGGCCACCACGGACCAGACGGCCATCGTCGCGCCCGACACGCTCGCCTGGGCAGCCGAGCCGACGCTCGGGCTGGCGGCGGGTTCGGGCCCCGAGCTGAAGCTGAGCGGCACGGTCGAGCAGTTGAACGCCTACCTGCGCGCAGCCGGCAAGGTCACGCTCACGCTGTCGTCTGGCCTGCCGGAGTTCAGGGGCCTTCGCAAGGCCATCGCGCAGGTGGAGGCCCGGTCCGGGCCTGTCGAGGCGCAGCTCGGCTTCTCGATCGCGGTCGAGGGCGAGCAGCGCTACGACCTGCTGCTTGCAGGGACCACCGGCGTCACGGTGACGCCGGTGCCGCGCACCCTGCCGCAACCCGCCTTCTCCCTGCCGGCCAGCCTGCAGGCGCCGCTGCAGGCCAGCGGCACGGGCATCGTGCTGGACTTCCCGGGCACCCCGATCACGCAGGACGACGGACAGACCTGGACCTTGAAGATCGGCCGGGTGGCCGGCAACACGGAGCACGCGGCCTCGGTGCACGTGCGCGATGCGACGCGTCTGCAAGGCCTGGGCATCACCCGCCTGTCCAACGGGTCGGCCGAGTTCTCGGGCCGCATCGACGCGCTGGCCACGGCGCTGGCCGAGGGCCTGCTGATGGTCACCGATGCCGGGGTGGACGCGCTGGCGCTTTCGCTGAGCCGCAGCCAGGGCGCCGAGTATTCGCGCGTCAGTCAGCAGGTCACCGTCACGCGGGTGACGGTCGCGGCCGATGTCGCGCCCAGCCGGGTGGGTGAACTGGTGCTCGTCGCCTCCGCCACGGCGCTGGACGCCTTCCTGCAGGCCGGCGGGCTGCGCGCCTCGGCCGCCGGCAGCGGTGTGCCCACGCTGAGCATCGTCGCCCGCAACGAGGACGACACGCTGCGCGGATCGACGCAGACCGTGCTGCAACGGCCCGCCGTGGCGGACGCCCTGCGCGCCGGGTCCGCTGCGGGCCTGGCCGGCGTGCTGCTGCCGCCGAGCCTGGTGCTCGGCAACGGCTCGAACGGGAGTCAGCTGCAGGACCTGGTCTTCCCCGAGGGCGCCTTCGGATCGAGCATCGACGGCGGCACGGTGACGCTGCGCCTGAGCGGCGGCGGCACGCTGTCGGTCGACACGGCAGGCGACCAGGCCTTCGGCGTCACCGCCACCCAGGACACTGCCAGCGGGGTCGTGACGGTGGAGGGCCCGATCGCCGACATCAGCCGCTTCCTGGCCTCGTCGGGTCGTCTGCGCGCCACGGTGCCTGGCAGTGACGTGACATTGCAGGTGTCGCTCAGCATGTCCGAGGGTGCGGCCTCGCGCGGCATCGCGCTGCTCACGTACACCCAGGCCCTGCAGCAGGCGCCGGGCTTGAGCGTGCCCGGCGCCTTCCGGCTGACGAGCCCGGGCAACACGAGTGCTCTCACCATGACCGGGGCGTCGATCACCGCGCTGGCACCGACCGAGGCGATGACCCTGCGGGCCGTGCTCGTGGGCGGCGGCAGCGGCTCGGGCCTGAGCATCGTCGGCGACAACGCGCTGCGCGCCAGCCGGACCTTCACCGGCACGGCGTCCGAACTGCAGGCCGTGCTGACAAGCGGCGGCCTGCGCTACACCGGCGGCACGGCCGACCTGGTGCTGACGCTGGAGCGCGCCAGCGGCGCGTCGTCGTCGATCACGATCCTGCTGCAGGCCGAGCCGACGGCCGCGGCGCTCGTCGGCCCGGCGCTGCAGGCCCCGGCCACCCTGACGGTGGCGCCGGCGCCCACGGGCGTGGCGCTGCCCGACCTGCTGTCGCAGGTGCAGGCCGACGCCGACACGCAGCTCACGCTCGTGCTCGACGTGGTCACGGGCGGCGGGTACACCACCGGCCAGCGCACCGAGATCAAGGGCACGCTGGCGGCGCTGGACGCCTACCTGTCCGATGCCTCCAACCTCGTCCTCGACATGAGCGAGGGCATGGGCGCGGCGGCGCTGGCGATCAGCCTGACGATGAACGGCGCCACGGTGACCGACCACGTGCCCATCGTCGTCGACCGTGCCTGGGGCACGGACGCGCCGGGCACGAACCAGCGCCAGACCGTGGGCGAGTTCTACCTGCCCAAGAGCCTGACGCTCAGCCCCGGGGTTGCCACGCCCTTGGACTTCTCGGCCACGCCCCTGTTCGCGGGCGAAGCCAGCCGCGAGGTGTTCGCGGGCATCGCCGGCGGGTCGCTCGACGCTTTGAAGGCCGACGCCGACTTCATCGCCGGCAGGCCGGACAAGACCGAACGCGTCGACACGCTCGCCCTGTCCGCGCCCGTGCTGACGGGCTCGACGCCGGCGACGAACTTCGGTGAGCGCATCACCGGCCGCCTGCTGAACCTGACCGGCGGCTACTCGTTCTGGCTGCAGTCCGACGACGAGGCCGAGTTCTGGCTCGAGCGCCCGGTGGGCAACGGGCAGTACGAGTTCACGCTCGTGGCGCGCACCGCGGGCGGCGGCGACAACGCCTCGGGCACCTCCTGGAGCGACTACCGGCAGGGCGTGGTCGGCCTGACGGAGTTCACGGGGTATGCAGCGGGCTACTCGCCGCGCTTCATGCTGCTGCATGCGGGGGATGCGGCCGGTGTGAACTCGGTGAACCTGCGCTGGATCCAGAGCGCTCCGGGCAGCCAGCGGCTCGGCGACCACGACGAGGGTTACCGTACCGTCGAGGGGCTCGTGAACGGGGTAAAGACCAGCTGGCTCGAGCCGAATCACATGCAGATTCCGGCGTCCGTGCTCTTCCCGGACCTGCTGCCGGAGCGCGTGACTGTCACCTTGAACGCCACGGCGGGCACGTTGCAGGCGTCGGCCCTGCCAGCCTCGATCACGGCCACGGGCAACGGCACGGGCACGCTGGCCTTGACCGGCTCCCCGATCGACCTCGCGCAGTACCTGCGTGGCGGCCAGGCCTTCAGCGCCTACGCGTCGCAGAACGCGGCGGCCGAGGCCCTGTCGCGCACGGTCGGGCGCGTGCTCTACACCGGCAGCGCGGCGGCGCAGCTCACCTTCTCGGTGGTTTCCGCCGGCAGCGCATCCTCCGCGGCGCCGGTGGGCGTGCGTGCCGTCGTCGTCGACGATCCGGGCTCGGGTTACCGCAGCATGCCCACGGTCACCATCACCGGCGGCAGCGGCAGCGGCACGGTGGCGGCGTCGGCCTTGGGCCTCGTCAGTGCGACGCTGACACCAGGCACCGGTGGCACGGCGGCGAACATCGGCTCCGCCATCCGCGTCGGCCAGACGGCGACGGTCTACGCGCCCGCAGCCCTGCAACTCACTGCGGCGATGCCCGCCGACACCGGCCTGCCCGGCTGGACGGTCCAGGGGGACGCGACGCTGGCGGTGGAACGCGTGCAGCTCAGCAGCGCCACGGTCGACACCGAGGCCGCGGGCACGGGCTACCAGGTGGGCGACGTGGTGTCGCTGTGGAGCTCGGGCGAGTACGTCTCGTACGACAACGGACGCATCCAGGCGCCGGGCACGATGATGGTCGTCGACGGCAAGCTCGTCGTCGAGGACCCGCTCTTCGGCAAGGGCTCGGTGTCGTGGAAGCTCGACAACACCATCAGCGATCGCACGGGAACGGTCGAAGCCGACAAGGCGGGCATCGGCGCCAGCAGCAGTCGAAACCAGGAACTCTGGGGCTGGCTGGTGCCGCCGGAGACCGGCAAGTACCGCCTGTACCTGAGCGCCGGGGAAGAGGGCCGTCTGTACCTGAACCCGGTGGGCAGCGACACGGGCGTCCCGGGCAGCACGTCCGCGGGATCTTTCTCTTCGTTGGGCCAGGTCGCCTCCGACAGCATCGGATTCTTGTTCGACGGCGTGGGCAATTGGGAACAGGCCGGGTCGACCACCGAATACACGCTGCAGGCGGGCAAGTACTACGCGTTCAAGGTGACGCAGAGCTCCAACACGGGCTTTTTCGACTTCCTCGGCGCCGACAGCTACGCCAGCGTCGGCTACTCGCTGAACGGCAGCAACCCGGTCTACCTGCCGACGACCTGGGTCGTCCCCGGGCTCGTGCCCGACAGCCTCACTGTCACCTTGTCTGCGGCCAGCGGCGCATTCAGCGCCGCGAGCGCCGACGGCGTCACGGTGGCGGCCGTCGGCCCTGCAGGCGCGCCGAACAGCCAACTGCGCTTCACCGGCTCGGTCTTCGCGCTGAACAACTACTTCATGAAGCCCGGCACGATCGGCTTCGACGGCCCGTCGCAGGCGATCACCTTCGCGCTCGAGGGCAGCCAGGCGGGCCGCACGGGCATCCAGGCCACCTCGTCGACGATGGCCTACCAGGCGGCCAAGGTGCGCGTGACGAGCGTGGCGGCCAACGGCGCGGTCACCGGCGTGGAGATCGTCGACCGCGGCAGCTTCGGCAGCAATCCGAAGCTGCAGGATGTGCGCGTCGTCGGCGGCGCGGGCAGCGGCTTGAAGCTCGACACCGAGACCGGCCTGCGCGACCTGAAGGTCGCCGACGATGGCTGGTTCCGCGCGCTGCCGCAGCGCCTGGACGCGGTGACGCTGGCGCTGAACGGCACCGGGTCGGCCGACCAGCCCACGGTCGACCTGAACTTCGGCCTGGCGGGCGTGACGCTGCTGTCGGCCGGCAGCGGCCACGCGAGCGCGCCGTCGGTGACCGTCTCTGGCGGCTCGGGCAGTGGGGCCCGGGCGACGGCGGTGCTCGAGGCCCCGACCACCCGGCGCCACGCGCTGGCGCCGGCCACGGCGACCGTGGCGCTGAGCCTGCCGCAGCTCGGGCAGGCCAAGACCGGTCCGTCGCTGAAGACCTACGAGACCCTGCTCCATCCGGGCGCGGGCCAGAACCTGCCGGCGCCCATCTTCCTGCCGCAGGGCGGCATCGAGTACGCCGATGCCGCGCGCACGCTGACCGCGACCTTCACCACCATCGGTGGCGCGGACATCTCGCTGGTGGATTTCTCCGTTCGCAACACCGGCGGCCAAGTGATCTACGAGGACCTTCGCAACGGGCTCTGGCGCGATACCTTCACCTCGGAGGGCGGGGTTCGCGTGGACTTTGTGCACCTTGCGAATTCGCCCATTGGCAGTTTTGTGATCGAGGGCACGGCTGCGCAGCTGAGCACGTTCTTCGCCACCCCCGGCGCCATCGCCTACGGCGCGCAGGCCACGCAGCCCGAGATCGTGTTGACGGTGCGTGACGACAGCATCCGCGCGAGCGAGATCGCGGCGATTGCACCCGCCGGCACAGTCCCCGACCGGACCGACCTGGTGGCCTCGACGCGCCTGCGCTGGCAGGCCGTGAGCCCGGTGGACGCCGTCGTGCAGGCCCCGCGCCTGGTGTCCCCCGATCGCATCCAGGTGCCCGAGGGCGGGGCGTCGATCCCGCTGCACCTGGAGGCGGTCAGCCGCGCCGAGGGTGCGGCGTCGCACGAGCTGACGCTCGCCGTCAGCGTCAGCCAGGGCAGCCTGTCGGCCCAGGGGCTGGCGCTGTTGCCGCTGCCCGCGCAGATCCAGATCGGCAAGGGCGACGCCGGCCGACTGCCCGTGGCGCTGGACGCCACCGCGGCCGGCACCTACACGCTGGAGCTGGCCGTGGCCGGTGCCGGCAACAGCCTGCGCTGGACGGCCGATGCCGCCGTTGGCGTGGCCCAGTCCGGCAACGGCTCCTTCTTGCGCCTGACGGGCACGGCCGCTGCGCTGAACGCCTATGTGGCGGGCCAGGGCGTGCGCCTCCTGGTCACGTCGGACACCGCCCTGACCGTCGGCTTGAGTCTTGGTGACGTGATCGTGACGCTGCCCGACGTGGTGGTGAACGTGGTCGACACCACCGCGGCCACGGTGGTGGCCGAGCAGAACAAGCCGGGCGCGCTGCAGTTGCCCGAGACCTATGTCGTGCGCAATGGCGAGCTGGTCTTCGGCGCGGCGCCCGTGCTGGGGGGCTCGGCCGCGGCCCAGCGCGGCACCGGCACGATCTCCCTGCGCACCGGCAACCTGTCCATGCCCACCGACAGCCCGGGGGAGAACTCCGGCTTCACGCAGACGCTGGAGGGCTGGTTCCAGCCGCCGACGAGCGGTCGCTACGTCTTCGCCCTCGACGCCAACGATTCGGGGAGTTTCTCGATCGCGCTCGCCGGCGATGTCGAGACCCCGCTGACGTCCGTGGTGTCGGATTCCGAGGGCGGTGGCGCGTCCCGGTCGGCCGCGGTCACGCTGGATGCGGGCAAGCGCTACTACGTCAAGCTGACGCACAGCGAGTACCGCAACACCGAGAAGTTCCTCGGTTTCACGACCAGCGACGACACCACCAGCTACGCCAACGTCAGCTACTCGCTCGACGGGGGAGCGGACAGGCCCTTGTCCACGTCGGACCTGATCGCCGGGCGCAGCCCGGACGCGCTCACCGTGACCCTGTCGGTGCCCACGGGCACGCTGACACTGAAGCAACTCGCCACGGGCGTCACCTCGAACCTGACCGCCGGGGCCTCGGCGGCGTCGGTCCAGCTCACGGGCTCGGCCATCGCGCTGAACGACTTCCTCACCTCGGCCGGCCACATCGGCGTCAATGCCGATCCGGCCACGCTGACCGTGTCGGTGGCAGGCTCGCAGAGCGGGCGCCTGTCGGTCTCGTCGACCTCGTTGACGGTGCAGCGCACGATCAACCTGCTGCCCGCCGCCTCGGTCTTCAGCCCGACGGCGCAGGCGATGACGTCGCTGCGCATCACCGGCAACGCCGCCAGCATGGAGGCGCCGCTGCAGGCCTTCCTCGACGCCGGCAAGCTGCGCTACACGCCGCCCGCCTGGGACGCCGGCAGCACGGCCGAGGCCACGCTCGAGGTGTCGCTGTCGACCTCCGCGGCCAACGGCCCGGTGGTGACCACGCAGGCGCGCACGGCCTCGGTTCACGTGGTCGACACCGGCGCGCAGACCTCCGGTCCGCTGAACCTGCCCACGGTGCTGACCGTGCAGCCCGGTGTGGCCACGGCGCTGGACTTCGACCGCGTCATCTTCGGCAGCGGGCTGACGCTGGACCGCTGGACGAACGTGTCGGGCACGACAGTGGCCAGCGTTCCGGTGAACAGCACGCCGAATTCGACGACCCTGATCAGCCAACCCGTGGTGGCGCAGACGCCGAAGGGAATCCTCGCCTGGGAAGGCGAGAACAACTTCGCCCAACGCCTGCGCGGCTACATCGTTGCGCCGCAGAGCGGCGAGTACACCTTCTGGATCCGCTCCGACGACAGCTCGTCGCTCAGGCTGAGCACGGATGCCGACCCCGTGAAGGCGGTGCAGATCGCTGCGGTCAATGGTGCCCAGGGCAGCTTCACCGGCAACACGTCGCAGAAGTCCGCGCCCGTCACGCTCGCGGCCGGGCAGCGCTACTACCTGGAGGTGCTGCACAAGGAAGGCTCGGGCGACGACTTCCTCGAGGTGCGCTGGCAGCGCCCGGACGGCGAGATCGAAACCCCCATCCCGACCACGGCGCTCGAGCCCTTCGGCAGTGACACCACGGCGGTGACGGTGCGGCTGGCGGCCACGGGCGGCACGCTCACCGTGGCCCCGCCGACGGTGGCCGGCGTCACTCTCAACCTCGAGGCCGACGGCACCGCGGTCCTGGCCGGCACTCTGAGCCGGGTGCGCTCGCAACTTTTGGTGCCTGGGTTGTTGTCCTACAACGGCGCTGGCGGCCAGCTGAACCTGAGCTATGCGCAAGCCGGCAACTCCACCCCGTCCACCGCGGTCGTGCGCCTGGAGCCCGCGGCCGGCGGCTGGTACCCCACCTCGGCGCTGCCCACCGTCTCCGCGCCGACCCACCTGAACCTGCTGCCCGGCGCCAGCCGCGCACTCGACGTCCGGGTGTCGGGCGCCGGTGAGCTCACGCTGCGGGTCGAGCCGGGCAGCTCGCTCGCGACCCTGGGCACGCTCACCTTCGGCACGGGCACTGCGGGCGTGACCGTCGTCTTCGACCAGGGCCGCCCCGTCGGCCTGCGGGGCCTGGCCTCGGCGCTGAACAGCTACCTCGCCACGGGGGCGCTGTCCTTCGCGGCCCAGCATCTGTCGCCGTCCTCGGGCACGATCGCGCTCAGCCTGACCGATGGCACCGGCGCGAGCCAGACCAGCAACCTCAACCTGACCCTGCGCTCCCCGCAGGCCACCGACGGCACGGGTACGCTCAGCGCGCCGCTGTTCTTCGACCTGTCGCTGGTGCCTAAGGACACCTCCGGACGGGCCATCCTCGCCTTCCCGGCCGATGCGATCGGCGGCTATGGCACGCAGGTGCTGGAACTGCAGATCAGCCTGAGCTCGCTCGACGAGGGCGTGGCCGGGACGCTCCACGCGGTCCTGCCCCCCACCGGCGTGCAGCGGCTCGAAGGGGTCGACGGCAGCCGCTTCATGCGCTTCAGCGGCACCGGCTCGGCGCTCGAGGCCTGGCTGGCCGGCGGCGGGCTGCGTCAGCAGAGCCCTGGCGATGCTGTCGCCGCGGCCAACGAGATGAGCCTGGGCGTGCGCCTCATCGACGCCTCGGGCCAGGTCACTGACCATGTGGCGGCGGTCAAGACCACGCGCGACCCGGCCGGGCCGGCGGGCCGCCTGGCCACGCTCGCGCTCACGCTGCCGCAGAGCGTGACCGTCGTCAGCGGCGCGGACTCGCCGCTGAAACTGGGCACGGATCGCATCGCCTACACGGGCACGCAGGCCCTGGAGCTGCGGCTGTCGACCAGCGCGGGCGTGCTGGCGGGCGCCGCCGGCACCGGGGTGACGATGGCGTCGCAAACCGATCCGAAGGTGCTGGTCGTCAGCGGCAGCGCCGACGCGCTGGACGCCTGGATCTCCGCCGGGGGGCTGACCCTGCGCACCGCCAGCGTCGCGACGGTGGGCGTGCAGCTCAAGGAGGCGTCGGGCGCCGTGGTGACGACGGCAAGCCTCGTCGCCAGCGTCTCGCCGGCCACCGGCCAAGCCGCAAGCCTGGAACTGCAGAACGCGCCGGCTTCCTTCGCGGCCGTGGCCGGGCAGAGTTCGGCGCTGTTCCTGCCGGCGGGCTCGCTGCCGATGGCGCAGTTCGCCCCGACCGGCAACCCGGCCCTGACCCTGACGCTGCAGGTCACGGGGGGCACGCTGTCGGCCTTGCCGGCCGCGGGCACGGGTGTCGTCGTCGTCTCAGGCAGCGGCACCGATGCCTTGGTGCTGCGCGGCACGCGCGCCGACCTGGAGGGCTTCCTGGACAGTGTCGCCGCGAGCTCGCTGCGCTACACCTCGACCGGGGGCGCGAGCGGTCCGCAGACGCTGACGCTGACCTTGGCCGATGCGGCGCGTTCGACGTCTGCATCGGTGACGAGCACGATCGGCTTCGAGGTGCCGGCGGCGTCGGTGGACATGCACATCGCCCCGCGTCTTGCGCTGCCCTCGGCGGTGACGCTGCGCGCGGCCGGCGTGCTCGACTTCGGTCCTTCGCCGCTGGGCACGGGCCTGGCGGCCGGCGCCACGGCGACGACATTGACCGTGGCGCTGGGCGGGACGGTCTCGGGCAGCCTGCGTGCGGCGGCCGCGCCTGACGACGTGCAGGTGCTCACCGCCCAGGGCACGCAGGTCGTGCTGCGCGGGACCACCGCGGCCTTGAGCCGCTACCTCGCGGTGCCCGGGTCGCTGACCTGGACCGGGTCTGCGCAGGCCGCCAGCCTGCCCGCACTGGCGATCTCCGCCGCCACCGGTCTTGCCGGTTCGAACGCGGCGCTCGAGGTGTCGGCCTCGGTGCCGATGGCCCTGCCCGTGGGTGGCGCGGGCGCGGCGATCACCTATGCAGGGGCGCCGCCGAAGTTGCTGGTCGGCGACCTCCTGGTCGACGACGCACTCCTCGCGGCCTGGGGCGCGAGCGCAGGCGGCACGCTGTCGATCGCCGTCACGGGGAACATCACGCTGCGGGCGACGACCCCGGCACTGTCGGCGCTGACGCTGGAGGCCGGCGGGTCGATCCTCGTCGCCGGCAGCCCGGCCAGCGGGACGGCGCTGACGCTGCGCGCGGCGGCCGATGTCCGCATCGACGCCCGCGACGCCAGCGATCAGCCGGTGGCGCTGTCGCTGGGGGCCGGATCGCTGTCGGTCACGGCCGGCGGCAGCATTGCGGGCGCGGGCGTCTCCGCGGCCCGCATCGACGTCCGCGGCGAGGTCCGGCTGGTGTCGGACGGCCGTGGCGACGTGCGCGTCCAAAACCTCGCCTCCACCGGCGGCCGCCTGATGGCCGCGCGTGCCGCCGACGGTCGCTTCGAGTACACGTCGGCCGGCGCGCTGGTGCTGGCCGGAGTCGACGCCGGTGCGCGAAGCGCGGTCCGGCTGGTGGCTGCCAGCGGCATCTCCATGCTCGACAACACGGGTGTGGTGCGCGGTGGCGATCTGGTGCTGGACGCCGGTGGCGTGATCGATCTGCGCACGGCGCTGCGCAGCGTCGCGGTCGAACGGGCCGGCGGCGCGGTCAGCCTGGCCGAGCAGGCTTCGGGCGGCGACCTGCGCGTGGCGGGCATCGCCGCAGGCGCGAACCGCGTCGAAGTCCGGGCCCTCGGGGGTTCGATCGCCATCGACTCGGCGATCCGCAGCACGGGCGACGTCCGCCTCGAGGCCACCGGCTCGGTCCGCGCCTCAGCCGCAGGTGTCGCGGTGCCGGCGCTGGGCAGCGCGGCCACGGCGGCTGCCGATGCGGCGGCCGCGAGCGCGGCCGCGGTCCGGGCTGCCGGGCTCACCATCGTGGCCGGCGGCGACGTCGCGGGCCGGGGCGCGACCGTCGGCGGCGCATTGCCGCCGGCGCTCGCGGTCGACGCCAACCGACTGGACATCCGGGCCGGGGGCGATCTGCTGATCGACCACCTGTCGTCCTCGGCGCTCACCATCGACCGGCTGTCGGCCGGCACGGCGTCGGCGTCGGCCGATCTGGTGCTGCGCAGCCTGGCCTCGGCGGCCGCGGCGGGTGACGTGGCCCTGACGGTGGCCGGTGCGGTCAGCGCCCTGGGCGCTGGCGGCACGGTTCGCATCGATGCCGCCGGCCTTCAGGGCCGCGTGCTGCTGGATGCGCCGATCAGCGCCCAGGGCGCTGTGGCGCTGTCCTCGCGCATGGGCATCGAGCGCGGCGCCGGCACGGCGGTGATCTCGGCGGGCTCCTTGCGCGTCGACACCGCGGTGGGCAGCACGGCCGGCGCGGGCAGCCGCACCGCGCCGCTGCTCGTCGACCTGCGCGGGCCGCTCGGCGGCTCGATGGGGGGCTCGCTCGCGGTGCGCGAGACGGCGGGCGACCTGCAGCTGGGCGGTGTGGTGCTGCGCGAGTCGGGCACCGAGGCGCGGCTGGAGACGGTCTCCGGCCACATCACCGGCCTGGCCGGCCCGGCCGGCCTCGACCTCGTCGCGCAGCGCGTCGGGCTGTTCGCCCAGGGCGGGGGAATCGGCATCGCAGCCACGGCCAACTCGGCGGCCGACGCCTTGCGCATCGGCTCGACGGGCGACCGCCCCGACCACGTGACGCTCGAGGCCCAGGCCGCGTCCGGATCGCTGCTGGTGCGCGCTTCGGGCGTGTCGGTGGGGCAGGGCGGTGTGGCCCTGGCGGGCAGCGGCGACCTGCTGCTCTCCGCCGCAGGGCCCTGGGGCTTGGTGCTCGACACCGCCGGCGGCATCAGCGCCGGTGGCGGGGCGATGAGCCTCGTGGCGGCCTCGGGCGCGATCGCCCAGCAAGCCGGCGCCGGTGCGATCGTCAACCTGGACGGGACCATCGAGATGACGGCCGCGCAGGCCATCCTCCTGGAGGCAGGCACCCAGGTACTGACCGCCGGCACCCATGGCGGGGGCGCGATCCGCATCGCCGCGGGCCAGGGGCTGGCCGGCAGCTTGCGCGTCTCCGAGGTGCGTGCCGGCACGGGCGCGGTGGCGCTGCTGGCGCGCGGCGGCTCGATCGAGGATGCCGATGGCGCCAGCGAAGGCGCCGGCCCCGACGTGGTGGCCGACAGCCTGCTGCTGCAGGCCGGCGAGGACGTGGGCGGCGCGCTGGGCGCGGGTGGCGTGCCCGCGACCGACGCCGCACGGGCGGCCAATGCGCTCGAGACACAGGTCGGTGTCCTGGCGGCCGAGGTGGGCGCGAATGTGCGCCTGGCCGAGTCCGATGGCGTCACGATCGGTGCGGTGAGCGTGAGCGTGCCGCGCGCGGGCGGGGCGGTTGCTTCGCTCACCTCGAGCCTGAACGGCCTGCGCAGCACCGGCACCGGTGACCTGTGGCTGGTGGCGGGTTCCGAGACCACGAGTGCCACCGTGCGCAGCCTCGCGCAGGCGCCGGTGGTCACCGGCGGCGTCGGCACGGTGACGATCACCGCGCGCGGCGCGGCGTCGAAGATCGTCCTGGGCGACGACGTGCGCTCGGGTTCGGGGGCGGTCACGCTCCAGGCGGCGACGACGGTCGACAAGATCGATGCTGCCCGGTTCGTCACCGAGGGTGACGTGACCGTGATCGCGGCCGATGGCCTGCGCATCGTCAACGCACAGGGCCAACTCGACGCGGCCGGCACCATCGGCCGCGGCACCTCGCCGGGCCTGCTGCGCGTCGTGGGCAACCAGACCGTGGCCGCCGGCCAGACGCTGGCGCTCACGCTCAGCGAATCCGGGCCGCAGGGCCACGACAGGCTCGAAGTCACCGGCACGCTGACGCTGGCGGCGGGCTCCGTGCTCGACGTGCGTCTGCGCCAGCCCGTCATGGGCACCGAGATCGTCGACACCGAGACCGTGGACGTCGTCGTCGAGCCCGGCTACCAGCCGGTGCTGGCGCAGCGCTATGCCCTGGTCAGCGCGGGCACGATCACCGGCCGCTTCACCGAGGGCCGCGGCCTGTTCGGCTTCGGCGACGGCTCGCGCCTGCTGCAGGTCGACGACGCGACCGCGGGCGTGCTCGCGGTCCAGACCGTCACCCGGCCGCTGGCCGAGCTGATCGACATCCAGGCGCACTCCACGGCCGACGCCGACCGCCTGGGCATGTTCTTCAACGCCGACTATTTCGGCACCACGCGCAGCTACTCGGTGGGCATGACCGCCACCACGGTCGACTTCCTGACCGTCGACGGCCGCTTCAACCTGCGCAATGCCGATGCGATGGTGCGCCTGTCCGACGGCACCACCGTCCAGGCGCGCCGCTGGCTCATCGGCGGGCAGGACCTGTTCGCCTTTGCCGGCCTGAACGGGCCCTACCGGCTGGATGCCGACCACGATGGCGACCTGAGCGACGAGACCCCCGACGCCAGCGCTGCCGGCTTCGAACTCACCGGCGTCGACCTGGGCCTGGCGATGGTCTTCGAGAAGCTGCCGCAGGGCAGCACCGCGCGTGCGCGCGGCTGGGTCAGTGTCAATGCGACGTCGAAGACGGCCGAGGCCTTCGGCCTGCCGCTGATCGAGGCCGAAGCGCGGCGCCTGACGGTGCAGGTCAACGCCGGCACCGACGGCGACACCGTGCTCGACTACAAGGGCAGCCCGATTTATATCGAAACCGGCGCATCGGGGTCGAAGGCGATCGACTTCGACGGTGGTCTGGGCACGCTCGTGCGTGCATCGGCCGACATCGACGTGCAGGTCGCCGATTTCGTCTACGTGCGCGGTTCCATGGGGCTGGAGAAGTCCACGCGCGACGTCGTGCTGGCCGACGGCACGGCTGTGCGCGCCGACATGCTGGCCATCGGCGGCAAGGACCTGAACGCCTACGCCGGGCTGAACGGCCCGTACTGGGTCGACGCCGACTTCGACGGCGTGCCCGAATCGGTCAACCCGCGCGCCTTCGGCCTGGTGATGGAGGATGTCGACTTCGGTCTGGCCCTGTTCTCGCCCAAGCAGGGACAGGCCCAGGTCGCCGACCTGAAGTGGGCCGCGGCCACCGCGACGGCCGGGCGGGTCGAGTTCGTCGGCCTGCAGGACGTCACGCTCAAGGTCAGCAACATCGGCCTGGACATCAACCTGGTGACGGGGGTGGCGGCGGGCGTCGATTCCGACGCGAAGGTCATCGACTTCGCGGGCGGCGAGGGCCAGCGCAAGATCCAGGTCATCAACGGACCCAACAGCACGATCGCGCTCGACCACGATGGCCGGCTCGGCCAGTACGTGCGCGCCACCGGCGATGTCGAGCTGCGCGTGGGCGACTTCTTCGAGGTCGAGGGTTCGCTCGGCTTCGAGCGCCGCTCGCAGACCGTGACGCTGGCCGACGGCAGCAGCGTCGACACCGAGCTGATCAGCATCGGCGGCACCGACCTCAGCGCCTTCGTCGGCGTCGGCCCCTACCGCAAGGACCTGAACCTGGACGGCAAGGTCGACGACGACGAGATCAACCCCGACGCCCGCGGCCTGGGCGTCAGCGGCGTGGAGTTCGGCCTGGCGCTGTTCCAGGCGCAGGAGGACGAGACCGCCTACGCCGGCAAGCGCTGGACGGCGCTGACCGGCAGCATCGAGCGTGTGGACACCCTGATCGGGCTGCCCGACGACATCACGCTGCGGGTGCACTCGCTGGGTCTGGACATCAACCTGGCGCACGGCTTCAGCGACGCCGAGGTCGACGACAAGGTCATCGACTTCGGCACCCGTATGGTCGCCGGCAAGGAGGTCAGCGGCGCGGTGACGGTGGCCACCGGCACCGGCAAGAGCCTGCTGCTGACGCTGGACGGCGAGCGCGGCGAACTCATCCGCGCCGCTGGCGGCATGGAGATCGACGTCGCCGGCTTCTTCCACGCCAGCGGCACGCTGGCGGTCGAGAAGTCCGCACCCGACTTCAAGCTTGCCGACGGCAAGACGGTCGACACCGACATGCTGTCCATCGGCGGCACCGACCTGAACCTGTTCGTCGGCGTCAACGGGCCGTACCGGCTCGACACCAATGGCGACGGGGTCATCGACCTGCGCGACGAGGCCAACCCCGACGCCATCGGCCTGACCGCCTACGGCGGCGAGTTCGGCCTCGTGCTGGCCTGGGACAAGGCGAGCGACCGCGAATGGGTGGCGCTGGAGGCCAGCGCGAGCGAGGTGGCGCTCGTGGGCGTGCCCGGGGTCACGGCGGCAGCGCGCTACATCGACATCGGCATCAACCTCGTGAACCAGCCGCTGGCGGCCAGTGACGAGCGGCTGCAGGTGATCGACTTCAAGGCCAAGCCCTTCGAGGTCTCCACCGGCTACCGGACCACGCGCACGCTGGACCTGGACGGCCAGCGCGGCGAGTCCATCCGTGCCTCGGGCGAGTTCGAGGTCGGCGTGGGCGGCTTCGTGCACGCCCGCGGCATGCTGGGCTTCGAGAAGTACAGCACGACCGTCAAGCTGGCCGACGGGACGCCGGTGGTCGTCGACGCGCTCAGCTTCGGCGGCGACGGTCTGAACGTGTTCGCCGGCGTGGACGGGCCCTACGTCGTCGACAGCAATGCCGATGGCCGGATCACGGCCGCCGACACGCCCAACGCCGCGGCGCGCGGCTTCTCGCTCGAGGACGCCGATTTCGCGCTCGCGATCATGACGCCGCGTGGCGCGGCGCCGGCCGGGCTCGCCGGCGTGACCTGGCTCGGCCTGGAGGCCGGCGCGCAGGCGATCGAGTTCATCGGCGGGCCCGAGATCGACTTGTCGGTCAAGCGCTTGTCGGTCGAAGCCAACCAGGTCTTCGGCCTGCCCGACACGCTCGACCCGGTGCGCAAGGTCGTCGATTTCAAGGCCACGCCGCAGGACGTCGTCGTCGGCACCAACACGGTCACCGGCGCCAGCCTGACCCACCGCCTGGACGTCCAGGGCGACCGCGGCGCCTTGCTGCGCGCCGTGGGCGACGTCGAGATCCGCGTCGGCGACTTCTTCTATGTCGGCGGCTCGCTGGGCTTCGAGAAGTCCACGCGCGAACTGGCGCTGTCCGACGGCAGCACGGTCAGCCATGACGTGCTGACGGTGGGCGGCACCGACCTCCAGGCCTTTGCCGGTCTGAACGGCGGGCCGCTGGTGGACAGCGACCGCGACGGCGACATCGACAGCAACGACACCCCGGGCGATGACGCGGTGGGCTTCTCGCTCGCCGATCTGGAGTTCGCGCTCGTGCTCGCCAACGAGCGCGAAGTCGTCAAGCCGGTGCTCGAGCAGGCCCTGGCCTGGCGTGACGTGGCCGTCTCCGCCACCGTGCAGGTGGCGGTTGCCGCGCAGCAGCCGGGCGCGACGTCCGCAGGCGTCTGGCGCTCCACCGACGGCGGCGTCACCTGGACGGCGACGACGGCGCCGACCGGCCTGAACTACGAAGCCGTGAGCGTGTCGCCGGACGGCAAGACGATCGCCGCCACGGTCGAAGGCGGTCCGGTGGTGGTTTCGACCGACGGCGGCAAGACCTGGTCCCTGTCGGGCGCGCGCAGCGACGCCTACACCGACGTGGCCGTGCTGGCCGACGGGCAGGTGGTGGCGGTGGACATGGCCACGCGGCGCGAGCTCGACACGCTCGTCGTCTCGGGCACCTACGCGATCGGCTCGACCATCCTGATCTCGGGCCTGTCCGACACGGTGCTGGTCTACCGGGTGCAATCGGTCGACCTGTCGGCCGATGGCAAGGGGTCTTCTGCGCGCGCGAGCGCGGAGCAGATCCTGACGAACATTGCGGCAAAGTTGCGTGCCCGGATCAATGCGGCGCCGGGCAGCAACGCCGTGGCCGGCGGCAGCGGCGCCATCGTCACGCTCCAGGCGCGGACCGCCGTGGAACAGGGCGGCGGCTGGTACGGGCTCGTGACCCAGGTCATCGGCTCGGGCACGCTGTCGAGCGTGGCCGACTCGAGCGGCAGGAACGCACTGGGATCGCTGATCGTCGAAGGCCGGTTCTATCGCGGGACCGACATCCGCCTGCGCGGCCTGGCGGACCAGGACATCCGCTACTTGGTGCAGTCCGGAGATTTCTACGCCTCGGGCAGCTACTCCTTTTTCGGCAACAGTGACAGCAAGAATGTGCCGTCGAACGTGGCCAAGAAGCTCGCCGAGCTGATCAACAAGGCCCCGGGTTCGCGTGCCATCGCCACCGCCTCGGGTGCCACGATCACGCTGCAGGCCCGCACGCCGGTGGCCCAGGGGGGAGGCTGGTCGACGATCCTCGCGGCCACCGACTCCGTTTCCAATCGCGTGCGTGTCGCAGACGCCGGCTCGCCGGTCGGGCGCCAGACCGACGCGCTCGCCATCACCGGCACCTGGCAGGTCGGCGACAGAGTCACGCTGTCGGGCATCTCGACGACGCCGATCCCCTACACGGTCACCGCGAACGACCTGACCGTCAACGGCGACGGCACCGGCGGCACTGCCAGCGCCGAGCAGGTGCGCAGCAACGTCGTGCGCCGGCTCTTCGACCTGCTGGACCAGCCGCGCCAGCAGGAAGCCAAGATCGCCGCCAAGCAGGTGGAATACCACCGGGCCGTGCTCGCCGAGGTCCGCAAGACCGGCAAGTTCCGCTACATGGAAACCTACGACGACGGCAGCTATGACCTGACGGCCGGTTACTACGTAGGGAACAACACCTTCGGCAAGGCGCTGACCGAGGCGCAGATCACCGCCTGGGAGGGCTCGATCCTCTCGACGGAGGCGAAGGCCAGGTACAAGAAGGTCGCCGACGAGCTCGCCAGCCTCAAGGCCACGAAGCTGCCGGCGGACGGCCTCACCGTCGTGGCCAAGGCGTCCGGCTCGGTGCTGACGCTCTACGGGCGTGAGGCCGACGTGCGGTTCACGCTGACGGCGACGGAAACCGCGGCGGCGGGCTCGGTCACCCTGGCGCGCGCGAGCGAGTTCGTGCCCAAGCAGGGCGCGGTGCAGGCCTCCGGCGACGGCGCGGCCAGCCCCTTCGCCAACCGCGCGCCGCAGGGCATGGTCAACGCCAACTGGGCGGCGGTCGTGAGCTACGCCGTCGACGAGGCGGCCGGCACCAGCGGCCTGTTCGCCGCGGCGGGCGTCCAGACCTTCGGCGGCGCGCCGGGGGCCCTGGTGCGGGCGCAGGTGAACGACGCCGGCACCTTCGCCTGGGAGGACATCACGCGCAATGCGCCGCGCAACGTCGCCTGGGCGGCGGTGGCGGCCGACGCGACCGGGCAGCGCCTGGTGGCTGCAGCGGCCAACGGCCGCATCTACGTCGCCGACACCACGGTGTCCGACTGGCAGTGGCAGGCCGTGGAGACGGCGCGCGACTGGGCTGCGGTGGCCGTGTCGGCCGATGGCCGGCAGATTGCCGCTGCCGCCCGCGGGGCCCAGGGCGGGATCTGGGTCTCGAGCAATGGCGGCGCCAACTGGCGCCTGGTCATGGGCACGCAGGGGCGGCAGTGGGCCTCGGTCGCGCTGGATGCGCAGGGCGAGCACCTGCTCGCCGCGGCGTCGGGCGCGGGGCTGTATGCCACCACGCTGGCCACCGCCGCGTCGCCGATGCCCACCCGCATCGGCCTCGAGGCCGAGGCCGGGGCGGCGCGCCTGGTCGGTGTCGACGCGCTGACGCTGGAGGTCTCGAACGTCGGTCTCGAGGTCAACCTCGTGGACCGCGAAGACGCTCCCGTGCTTGATTTCGCCCGCACCGGGCTGGACGTCGTCACCGGCCCCGATGCGCAGCGGCGCATGAGCCTGGACGGCGCTGACGGCGAGGTGCTGCGCGTCGTCGCCGATGTGAGCATCGCCATCGACGGCTATGTCCACATCGACGGCTCGGCCGCCTTCGAGAAGCGCGTCACCGAGGTGACGCTGGCCGACGGCAGCACCGTGAAGACCGATGTGCTGACCATCGGCGCGGCCGATGTCGAGGCCTTCGTCGGCCTGGACGGGCCCTACCGGGTCGACAGCAACGGTGACGGCGTGATCGATGCGTCCGACACGCCGAACGCCGACGCCATCGGCCTGTCGCTGGGCGATGTCGATCTGGCGCTCGGGATCTTCTACGCCCAGACCGGCGCGCAGGACGCTGTCGACCAGTCGCTGGAGGGCGTGACGTGGACGGCGCTGACGGCCCGCGCAGCGGCCGTGGAGGTCGTCGGCGTGCCGATGCTCACGCTGTCGGCCACCGACTTCTTCGTCGAGGTCAATGCGGTCCACGGTCTGGCCAGCGGCCTGGATGCGGACACCCATGTGATCGACTTCAAGGCCGATCCCTTCGAGGTCCGCACCGGTCCCGACAGCCGCCTGACGCTGGCCATGGACGGCCAGCGCGGCGAGGCCGTGCGCGCCTACGGCACGGTCGACGTGCGGGTCGGTGACTTCCTTTCGCTCGGCGGCACGCTGGGCTTCGAGCAGTACCGCGAGACCGTCACGCTCAGCGGCGGCGGCACCGTCGACTCGCGCCTGATGGTGCTGAC
>JAIXWM010000146.1 GCA_027491255.1 Rubrivivax sp.
ACGGTTTGCGCCCTGGGCGGCCTTGCGGTTTGCTCTGCGCCACTCGCTGCCTCGCTTCGCTGCACATCGATCACAGCATAACGCACGAGACGTTGATTACGTTTACACCCTCTGAGAGGCTGAGAGTCTTTCCCCTACGCCCGCCTGGCCTGCTCCCGGCCACCCGACCGCGCCTGCGGCGGCGCAGCCGACCCGGCTCCAGGGCTTGCGCCGCGTCAGCGCTGCCGGCGCGCGGCGGCGCAGACTGTGTGCTGGCCTGGACGGTTGTCCGGGCGCCATGCGGCGGCGTCAGCCCCGCGGACTCCTCGAGCACGCCATGTCCAGACGCCACGACGAACTGCTTGCCGCCATTGCCCGCCGCCAAGGCCTCGACATCGGTCAGGTGCAGGCGCGGGTGCAGGCCCGGCAGGTCCGCAGCGGCGGCCTGCTCTGGCCCGGGGCGGCAGCGCGCAGCCTCGCGCTGAGCTACGCGCTCGAACGCGGCGCGCAGCGGCTCGCGGCCTTTCTGGCGGCCGGCTCGCGGCACGTCAGCGGCCGCACGCTCGACGATGCCCTGCGTGCCGCGCGCACCGAGGCCGCGCGCGGACATCTGGCGACGCTGGGCTACTGGCCGCCCCCGGGGCAGGCGCCGGACGAACTTGCGCGCCACTACGTGGCTGCCGTGGAGGCCGTCGGCGCCGCCGGGATCGATGCCTCGGTCTCGATCAAGGTCGACCTGATGGACTACCGCAGCGAGCTGCTGGACACCTTGCTGCGCGCGGCCGCCGGGCACGGCGTGCGCGTGCACTTCGATGCCCAGGGACTGGAGACGGCCGATCGCACGCACGCGCTGGTCGAAGCCGGCCTGGCCCGGGGCGCCTCGGTCTCGGCAACGCTGCCGGCGCGTTGGCGGCGCTCGGCGGCCGACGCCGAGCGCTTCATCGCCTGGCGCGTGCCGGTGCGGCTGGTCAAGGGCCAGGGCGGCGACCCGGCCCAGCCGCATGCCGATCCGCGGCGCTGCTTCCTGGAACTCGTGGATCGCCTGGCCGGCCGCGCCGCGCATGTGGGTGTGGCCACGCATGACCGGCGTGCGGCTGAACCGGCACTGCGCAAGCTCCTGGCGAGCAGCACACCCTGCTCCCTGGAGCAACTGCGCTCGCTGCCACGTCTGGACGCGCTGGCCCGGGCCGCGGGCGTGCCGGTGCGGGCCTATGTGGCCTATGGCCGCTTCGGGCTGCCCTACGCCGTGGGCGAGGTCTTCCGCCGCCCCGCGATCGCGGCCTGGGTTCTGCGCGACCTGCTGGTTCGCCACCGGCCGGGCACGTCGGCCCCGGGAGACCTGGGCTGAGCGCCGCACCCATCACGCCACGGCCACCTGCGGGTGGCGAGTCGGGCTTGGAGCGACCGGGCAATGTCTACACCCGGGACGACTTCATCACCCTGCTCGGCGAGGCCTTCCACCCCGGCCGGGTGTGCCGGGCGGCGGAGGTCGCCGTCGGCCGTGACGTCTACCGCCTGCTCCGGGTCCAGGGCTCGGGGTGGGCACCCGAGACCACCTTCGTCGACTACCACGAGCCGGTGGGGCGGCTCGAGGGATGGGCGGCGTGGAGCCCCTGGCCGCGCGGGCCGCAGGGCCGGCGCTTGCGCCGGCTGCCGCGGCTGCGCAAGGCCAGCGTGGGCCTCGTGCCGGTGGCAGACCACCTCGCCGAAGGCGAACACGCCGCGGCGCTTGGTGCCCCGGTAGTGGTCTGGGAGAGTTTCGAGAACTGGGAGAGCTACCTGGCGCTGCTGCGCTCGCGCCGCACGCTGGCCGAAGACCTGCGCCGACGGCGGCGCCTCGAGGACCTCGCCGGCCCCCTGCGCTTCACCGTGGACGACTTGGCCGACGACGTGCTGCCGACCTGCTTCGCCTGGAAGACGGGGCGCGACCGCGAAGCGGGGCGGCCTGAACTCTTCGCCGAGGCGGCGCCCCGGCGTTTCTTCGAGGCGCTGCGTGCGCGTGGGCTGCTGCGGGCCTCCACCCTGCGCGGCGACGGGCGGCTGCTGTCGCTCTGGCTCGGCTCGGTGCACGAGGGGCGCTGGTCGGGCTGGGTCTTCGCCTTCAACCCGGACCCGGCGCTGGCACGCTGCTCGCCCGGGCGGCAGCTGCTGTACCCGATGCTGCAGGAGAGCTGGCGCGCCGGCCATCGCGAATTCGATTTCTCGATCGGTCTCGAGCCCTACAAGCTCTCGTTTGCGACGCACGTGCGCGTCCTGGGAACCGCCGGCTCGCCACCGCTCGACGAGCGGCTCGCCGCCGTCGCCCGCCGCCTGCTCGGGCGCCACCCGCGGGCCCTGCAGGTGCTGCGTGGCCTGCGGCGCGGTCGGCCGGTCTGGCCGTCCCGCCCGCAGCTTCCCACCGAGCCCTGAGGCTCCTTGAGCGGGGCCTCTGTGCGCGTGCTCAGTTCACGCGCAGCGTCGTGCCGGTCTTGAAACGTGCTGCCGCAGCGTCCCAGGTCTGGCCCGTGCCGGCGTTGTCGGCGTTGGCGAACCGCACCGCGAAGCGCGGGTCGGCCGCCGTGGCCGGGAAGGCGTCGGGCGCGCTGAGCAGCACGTCATAGTCGCCCTTGTCGGCCCCCGCCGGCACCGGCACCGTGACGCTGACCCGGGTCGAGGCGGTACCCTGCGGCACGAGCACGCGCAAGTCCCCGGCCGAGGCGCGGACCGTCGAGCCGGTCGTGCGGTGGCGCAGCGTCACGACGAGCTTGCGGGACGTGAACATGCGCGCCCAGCCGACGTTGCGCAGGTCCACGTCGACCACCACCTGGCCGCCGGCGGTCACGGCGGTGTGGTGGCTGACGGCGTCGAGCTGCAGGCGGTAGCCCATGAAGCCCGAGACCTGGCTCAGGCAGCCGCCATTGCGCCATGCGGTCAGGAAGCCCGCCCAGTCACTGTAGGAGAACCACGCCAGACGGTAGGCCGGGCCCTCGCTCAGGATGTCGCTGCAGCTCGTGCGCAGAGGGGTCTCCACGGTGCAGTTCTCGCCGCCGAAGGCCTTGTCCAGCGACAGCGCCTTCGCGTAGGTGCGCTGCTCGGCCGTCTGGTAGGTGCCGGCGTCGCTCGGGCCCGACTGGAAGCAGTCGTTGTGCATGCCCAGTCGCGTCTGCTGCGTGGGCGAGGGATACCACTTCATCAGGTCGGCCGGGTAGCGGATGCCGATCTGCGTCGTCGCCGGCACGTTGGCGAGCAGCGCGTCGCGCACGATGGCGCGGTTGGCGTCGGCGGTGGCGCAGGTCGTGGTGCCGGAGTTGTAGCCGCAGGAGTTGCCTGACGTCGACGAGTGCCACTCGCCCCAGGCGCCGATGAAGCCGGCGCGCATGTAGGGGATGACGTCGGCCTGCGCTGCGAGCACCGGCTTGAGCTGCTCCAGGTGGCGCTTGATCTGGCTCGCGGTCGCGTCCTGGCCGCTGCCGCTGAAGTCGTAGGCGAACAGCACGGTCGTCTTCATGCCGGCCGCGCGGACCTGGTCGAAGCGGCTGGACAGGCTGCTGAGGAAGGACGCGGGCAGGTCGCTGGTGCGCCAGGCTGCGAGCGATATCTTGGCCAGCACCAGACGCTGGCCGCTGGTGTAGGTCGACTGCACGCTGCCGGCGTCGTAGGCGCTGACGAAGTCGCTGCCGGACCAGCCATAGAAGCCCCGGTCCGGGTTCGGGATGTCGGCGCTCGTGGTGACGAAGTTCGCTCCGGTGGCCACGCCGCTGGTGCCGACGTTGCCTGGTGCCGGTGCCGGTGCAGGCGCAGGCGCAGGCGCAGGCGCAGGAGCAGGCGCAGGAGCAGGAGCAGGAGCAGGTGCAGGTGCAGGTGCAGGTGCTGGCGCTGGTGCTGGTGCTGGTGCTGGTGCTGGTGCTGGTGCTGGTGCCGGAGCGCTTGCCACCGACGCCGGGATGTAGCAGGCCTTGGCCACGCCCGGCGCCGGGTCACCGAAGACCGCATTGCCGGTGTTGCAGTCGAAGGGGCCGGTGACCGTGCGGTAGCGAAAGCTGCCGGGCACGCCGTAGTACAGCACCGTGCTTCCGCTGAATTGGCAGGTCGTGCTCGACCACTCGCCGGCGCACCACACGTAAGCGGTCGGCAGCGTGGTCGCATAGCCGATGGTGCTGCTCGTTCGCCGCGCCAGCGCGGCGACGGTGCCGTCGCTCTGCGGGGCCGCAACGCTGTCTGCGGCGCCGTCGACGGGGTTGTCGCCGCCCCCGCCGCCGCAGGCGCTGAGGACGGCCACACTGGCCATGAGTTCGGCAATCAGGGTCATGCGGCGGCTGCGGCAGGAGTCTGGGGACATGTTCGCTTCCTTGGGGGATTGCCGTGCCCGGATGCTCAACACCCGTTGGCGGCGTGGGTCGGAAAGGGGTCTGGGAAAAATCCTACGGGCGGTCACCTCGTTGTCCGGTAAGCAAAGGTCGCGATCCGTAACCAGGCATGACGCGCGGCCGGATCCCGCTGCGTTCGCTTACGAAAGCGACGCAGGCGGTACGCACCGGCCGCACGCGCGGCCTCGGCCCCGGGCGTCGGGCGGGCCGGCGCGCGAACGCACACCGGCTTGCCGATACGCAAGGCGACGCCGGGGTTCAAGGCCATGCTTCGTTTCTCCGACCCCGCCACGACCCGCACCCCTGTGCCCCTTGCCCAAGCCACTCGCCGCCGCAGCGCCGACACCCCGCCTTCGATGGACCTGCGCGTGACCTGGCTCGGCCTGCGTGGCCTGCCCGGCGTGCAGGGTGGCGTGGAGACGCACGCCGAGCAGTTGTGTCCGCGTCTGGCCGCGCTCGGCTGCCGCGTCACGGTGCTGACGCGCGCGCCCTATCAGCCCAGCGCCAGCGGTTCGCTCTGGCAGGGCGTGCGCTTGCGCCGGCTGTGGGCGCCCCGGCACAAGCACCTGGAGACGGTCCTGCACACCTTGCTGGGCGTGTTGCACGCCGGCTTCGTCGAGCGGCCCGACGTGTTGCACCTGCAGGCCATCGGGCCGGGGCTGTGGGTGCCGCTGGCCCGTCTGCTCGGCCTGCGCGTGGTCCTCACCCACCACGGCGCCGACCATGCGCGCCAGAAGTGGGGGCCGCTGGCGCGCGCCGTGTTGCGCGCCGGCGAGAAGGCGGGCGCGCGCTGGGCGCACGAGATCGTGGGCATCTCCAGCGGCATCGTCGAGAACCTGGCGCGGGTGCATGGCCGCGCCGCGACCCTGATTCCCAACGGCGTGAACGCGCCCGGGGCGGCGCCCGACGCGCAGCCGCTCACCCGTTTCGGCCTGCAAGCCGGCCGCTATGTGCTGCTGGTCGGACGCCTGGTGCCCGAGAAGCGGCACCTCGACCTGATCCGCGCCTTCGTCCGTGCCCGTCTGCCGGGATGGAAGCTCGCCCTCGTCGGCGCGGCCGACCATGCCGACGCGCACGCGGCACAGGTGCTGCAGGCCGCGTCACGGCACACCGACGTGGTCTGCACCGGCTTCCAGCAGGGCCAGGCGCTGCAGGCCCTGTACGCGCATGCCGGTGTCTTCGTCCTGCCTTCCTCGCACGAGGGCCAGCCGATCGCGCTGCTCGAGGCGCTGTCGCACGGGCTGCCGGTCATCGCGAGCGACATCGCCCCGCACGTCGGCCTCGGCGCGCCCGGTGTCGCGCTGTTCCCGCTGGGCGACATCGACGCGCTCGCCCAGCAGCTGCGCCAGGCCGCAGCCCGACCACAGACCGAGGCGCTGCGCGACGCGCGACGCGCCTGGGTGCTCGAGCGCCACGACTGGGACGCGAGCGCCCGCGCCACGCTCGAGGCCTACCGCCGGGTCTGCACCCTGGGCGGAGCCCGAGCGGGGCACCGTCGCGGCGGCGCCGGCGCGGCGCTGCCCGACCCGCCGCTGTAGAGGCCCATGCCCGATGGCGTGGCCGGGGCACCCACGGCGCACCGGCTGGCAAGACCGGGCCCGCGCCGTCGACGTCGGTTTTCATCGACGGCAGGGGGAAGGCGCGCCGGACCGCCGGCGGTCGGCCAGGTCGGCGTGCGCGGCCTTGCCTCAGCCCGGCCCGCCCCGATCCGCCAGGGCCGTCAGCGCGTCCCCGTAGCGCCGCACCATGCGGCCGAGCTCGAATTCCTCGACGACTCGCTCGCGCGCGCGCTCGCCCATGCGTCGGCGCAGCCGGGGCTCGGCCAGGCGGCGCAGCTGGTCGGCCAGCGCGGCGATGTTGCCAGGCGGGAAGAGCAGGCCGTTGTCGCCGTGCCGCACCTGCTCGCGCGCGCCGCCGATGTCGCTCATCACCATGGGCCGGGCAAGCGCCATCGCTTCCAGCGCGGCGATGGAGAAGGTCTCCACCGTGCGCGAGGCGATGACCATGGCGTCGCAGGCCGCCACCAGCGGGCGCACATCGTCGACGTAGCCGGTGATGCGCACCCGCTCCCGCAGCCCGAGGGCCTCGATCTGCTGCTCGATGGCCGCACGCTCGGGTCCGTCGCCGATCAGCAGCGCGTGCACGCGCAGGCCCTCGCGGTCGAGCCGGGCCAGGGCCTGCAACAGGTCGCCATGGGCCTTCTCCGGACGCATGACTGCACACAGGCCGACGAGATAGTCCTGCGCGCCGAGGCCATGGCGCTGGCGCAGCCCGGCCTTCTGCGCCGGGCTCCAGCGGTCGGTGAAGCGGTCGACGTCGATGCCGTTGTGGATCACCGCTTCGCGCCGCGCGCGCAGGCCCTGGGCGCGCCAGTGGGTGGCCTGTGCCTGGCACACGTAGACCAGCAGATCGGCCTGCGCCACCAGCGGGCCCGCCAGGCGCATCTGCAGCGCGTCCTTCTGCGAACCCGGCAGCGTGGTGTGGTAGACCTCCACCAGACGCACATGGTGGCGGCGCCGGCTCGCCCAGCGCGCGAGCGCGCCGTAGGCCAGCGCGTACATGTTCGTGCACAGCAGCACGTCCACGGCCTGCGCGTCCAGGTGCCGCGCCAGACGCCGCACGGCACCCCATTCCAGCCCGCGTGTCACGCCCAGGTGCGTGATGCCGCGCGTCACGCGCGCCGCGTCCAGTTGAGGCAGGAGTGCGTCGTCGCGCTTCAGGCTCAGCAGCGAGGTCTCGAGCCGAGGGTGGTGCAGGCCGTTCAGGAGCGAGACGACCTGTTTCTCGGCGCCGCCGACGCACAGCGAGTTGACGAGGAAGGCGACGTGGGCGGGCGGCAGGTGGGCCGGACTGCTCACGGCCGTCCTCCGCCTGCGGCAGCGGCTGCAGCCCTCGTGCCGCTGCCCTCGCCGTTACCGCTGTCGTTGCCGTTGCCGGTGCCGGTGCTTCGCGTTGCGCCCGGCCGCACCCCCGTGGCCGCGCGGGCGGGTACGGATGCCGGCGCGAATGCGAACGCCATCCCGAGTCCGAACCACAGGAAGGTCTGTGCCGGGTTGGGCATGTAGTAGGCGGTCGTCGCCGCCATGGCCAGCGCCCCCCACAGGGCCCAGCGCGCGCCGAGGAAGAAGCTGCGCAACTCTGCGCCCAGCGCCGGCTCGGCCGCGAGCGTGCGCAGGCGGCGCATGAAGAAGGCGTAGCAGGCCGCCACGGCGGCGAAGCCCAGCAGTCCGAGGTCCATCAGCAGTTCGAGGTAGATGTTGTGCGGGTGGTTGGCGCGGTACAGGCCCGCGGCCACGGCGGCCGACCACTGCGTCGAGCCCAGGCCGCTGCCGATCCAGGGGCTGTCCAGCACCTCGGGGGCGAGCAGGGTCCAGCCGTGCACGCGCCCGGCGGTCAGCTCGTCGTGTTCGACCTTCGTGGTGTCGCCGAGGGCGCCCGCGCGCAGGCCGGTGCCGAGTCGATCCTGCACCGCCTGCGGCGCGGCGAGTGCGAACACCAGCGCCGCCGCGGCGATGCCCACCAGGGTCTTCAGACGCCGGTGGTGCCACAGGAAGCCGCCCAAGGTCACCAGGCAGGCCAGCATGCCGCCGCGCGAAAAGGTCAGCAGGACGCCGCAGAAGACCACCGCCAGCGCCGCGCCAGCCGCCAGGCGCCAGCGCGGCCGGGCCTGGCCGCCGGCCAGGAACAGCAGGGGCCCGCAGGCCATGGCCAGCAGCAGGCCGAAGTCGTTGGCGTGCAAGCCCCGCGGCGACAGGAATTCGCGGTCGCTGACCAGTTCGTCGAGCGTGCCGGGGTAGCGCGCCACCGTGGCGAAGACCGGCAAGGTCAGCCCCAGCGCCGCCACGGCGAGCAGCGCGACGAAGCGCTCGGGCCGCGCGCTCGCGCGCACGGCATTGGCCAGCAGGAAGGCATAGCCCAGCCAGTACAGCAGCGGCTTCGCGTAGCGCGACAGCACGTAGGCCGTGGGTTCGTAGATGGCGCGCGCGTCGGCCAGTGCCGGGTAGTTGCGCGCGCCCTCGGGGATGTGCGGCCAGGCGATGACGATGCCCATCGTCGCCGGCAGCACCAGGCCCCACCACACCGGTGCCGGCAGCCAGACGACGGCGTGGCGGCGGTCGAAGGCCGCGCGCAGCGCGAAGGCGGCGAGGGTGGCGAAGGTCAGGTAGTTCAGCACGTTCAGCCCGCGCAGCGGCGGCAGCATCGTCGCCGCCGGCAGCGCCAGCGTCAGCAACACCACGCCGACGCGGAAGTCGCGCAGGATCAGCGGCAGCGGCAGCAGCGCCGCCAGTGCCAGCAGCACCTTGCCGGGGGGCCACAGTGCCAGGGCGGCGCCGAGCGCGGCTGCGCCCGGCAGCAGCAGGGCCATGAGCAGGCGGGTCACCGGGTCACTCCTGCGGGTGCGAAGGGCAGCGCCGACGGCGCCATGGTCGGGGCCTCGGCTCCCGCCGCCGCGGCGGCGCCGAGGCCCGGCCCTGCCGGCGCGACGGGCAGCGCCTGCGCCGCCGAGTCTGGAGGCGGGCGCCACAGCAGGTCGCGCAGGGCCCAGGCTGCCAGCAGCGTCTGCAGCGCGCTGCTCGCCAGATAGGCCCATGGCGCGGCGTGCAGGCCGAACTGGGGCACCAGTGCGCGCGTGCCGGCGACGAAGCAGACCGCCCCCAGCAGCGTGATGGCCACGAACCAGCGCGTGCGCAGCGTGGCCACGAGTGCCATGCACAGGATCCAGCCGGCGATCTTGAGCACGTCGCCGGCCAACTGCACCGGCATCAGCGCCGCCACGGGCTCGAAGCGGCCGCTGAGAACCACGCGCACGATGTCCTCGCGCAGCAGGCAGACCACCGCGGCCGTCGCCGCCACTGCAGCGGTGGCGGCGACGAGCATGCGCAGGATCTGGCGCCGCTGGGCCTGCGGCTGGCCGCTGCGTTCGCCCAGGCTGGGCATGAAGACCAGCGTGACCGAGGAGACGATGAGCGCCAGGTAGGCCTCGGACAGCCGCCAGGCGGCTTGCCAGAACCCGGCGGCCTCCAGCCCCAGACCCGTGGCCAGCGTGTCGCGCACCAGGATCAGCGCCAGCGGTGTCACCGCGCCGTGCACGATCAGCATCGGATAGACCCCCAGGATCTGGCGGCACGCAGCGCGGTCGAACGGGCCGACGAAATCGCGCAGCGCGACCCCGCGCGCGCGCCAGTGCACCACGGCTGTGGCCACGGCGGCGGCGCCCAGGAACACCGACACCGAGGCGGCGAGCGCCCCCGTCAGGCCCCAGAGGTGGGTGGCGCCGGTGAACAGCGCGAGCCCGAGCAGCGTCGCGGCGATGGTCGAGCGCGCGATCAGGCCGACCTCCTTGGACACGCCGAGCGCGCCGTGCAGCACGTCGGTCCACATCGCCGCGGCCACGGCCAGCGCGGCCAGCGCGATCAGGGGCGCGAGGGCGCGGTCGGCCAGCAGCCAAGCCGCCAGCGGCCCCGCCCCCAGGGCCAGTGCGAGTGCTGCCACGCCTGCAAGCGCGGCGCCCATGCGCAGCGCCGTCGCATGGATGCGGCGCCGGGCCGCGGTGTCGGCGGCGCAGGCCGCGGCCTGGCGCACCGAGCCGGTGACCAGGCCCTGGCCGAGCATGCTCTGCAGCAGGCTCACCAGGCCCGTGAACTGCGCCACCAGCACCAGCCCGGCCGGCCCCAGCACCACGGCGGTGACCTTGATGCTGAGGAAGCTGCAGGCCAGGCGCACGAGCGCCATGGCGCTGCCCCAGCCGAAGGCGCGGGCCAGCAGGGCGCTTGCGGGGCGCAGCGCGGTCACGGCAGCGCCTCCTGGCTGGCCGGCGCCGCACCGCCGCGCCGCTGCGACACCTGCGCGAAGACATCCAGATAGCGCTGCACCGCGACTTCCATCGTGTGGTGCGCGTCGAAATGGGCGCGGCAGGCCGCGCTGGCGGCCTGCCAGGCGGCAGGGTCGTCGAGCAGCTCCTGCAGGCGCTGCGCCATCTGCGCCACGTCGGCGCAGGCGATCGTGCCGGTGCGGCCTGGCGCCGACTCCGGGCGCACGAAGGACAGCGTGGGTGCTCCGCGCAGCCAGGCCTGGACGAAGGTGTTGGGCAGGCCCTCGTAGTCCGAGGTGTTGACCACCACCGCCGCGCGGTCGAACCAGGCCCCGACCTCGTGAAAGGGCACGTGCCCGGTCATGTGCAGGTTGGGCACGGCGCGCGCCTGCCGGGCCACGCCCTCGAAGAAGGCGGCTGCGCCGGCGGCGGGCTCCGGGCCGCCGACCATGACGAAGCGCCGATGCGGCTGGCTGCACGCCAGCTCGATGAAGAGGTCGGGTCGCTTCAGCGGCTTGACCGTGGCCGCCCACAGCACGATGCCGTCGGGGCGCGCAGCCTGCGCGCCGGGCTCCTCGTAGCCGTTCTGGATCAGGTGGCCGCTGCGCCCCAGCAGGCGCTGCAGCAGTGCCTGCTGGGCCTGGTTCTGAACGATCACCGTGTCGGCTGCGCGCAAGCCCAGCCGGTAGGCCGCCGCGTGCCGCCGGGGCATGCCGGGCAGGGCGCCGGGCTCGAAGTCGCGGTCGCTCGCGCCGGCAAAGACGAAGGGACGGCGCCACAGGCGCGCGTAGAGCGCCGCCGCGGCCACCTCCTCGCTCGCGGTCTGCACGAAGACCAGGTCGGGGCTGACGCGGTGCAGCAGTCGCACGATGTCCGACAGGCGCGGGTGGAAGAAGCGCAGCCCCGGCCAGCCACGCCGGCCCGGCGCCGGGATGCGGTGCACGGCGATCCCGTCGCAGTCCACCCGCGCCGGCTGGCCGTGGTCCTGCGTCAGCACCGAGATGCGGCAGCCGGCGCGCTGCAGCGCCCGCATCTGCAGCGTCTGCTGCACCTCGGCGCCGCCGACGACGGGCACGCGGCCGTCGCGGGCCAGCACCGGCCAGACGAGACGCGCGACGAAGGCGATGTGGGGAAGGGTCATTTCAGCACCGCCCGTGCGGCATGGGCCGAGGCAGGGCGAGCGTCTGCACCGGAAGGACCAGGGCTGAAGACGCGCTCTTGCGGAATGCTTGGCGGGCTGCTTTGCGGGCGCGGACCGAGTACACGCTGTCCGGGGGCCGGCTCCCGGACCGGTGGCGACACCGGGGCGTCGCCGGTCCAGCGCTGTCCGAACTGCGTCAGCGTCATGCCCTCGCAGCGCTGCGCGGCGAGGCCGAACAGCACCCGCAGGTCGCGGTACAGGTCCTCGATGCGCGCCTCGTCGGGGCTTTGCGGGCTGCCGCCGGGCATGAGCTCGGACGAATGCAGGACGAAGACGAGGCAGGGGTCGGCGGCAGCGACCGAATCCTCGAAGAGTTCGCGCATCGACGCGAGGTTGCAGCCGTCGGGGTACAGCCATTGCCACATCGGCCGGTGTCCCCAGGCCCAGCGGCGCAGGCGCGGCACGTGATAGGCCCAGGGCGCCAGGCGGTGCAGGCGCGAGCGCCGCAGCGTCACCGGCACCTCCAGCAGCGGCGAGTCGCCGCTGCGGTCGGCGCGGTCGATGTGGTCCAGGTCGACGCGGTAAGGCCGGCGCGGAAAGCCGCTGTAGTCGCTGCCGCCACGCCCCTGTGGCGCCCCGGGCATGTCAGCCCAGGACAAGCCCGGCGTCACCGAGGTGTCGACGCGGATGCCGTGGCGCGCCAGCAGGCGCGCGTAGGTGGCGTCCAGCGCCCAGCGCCCGGCGCGGTGGCTCGTCACCGGGGTCTCGAAGCGCTCTCGCAGCAGCGCCAGCAGGTGCACGATCTTTTCTTCCATCAGCGCCGGCGGGTACTCGATGAGGTAGGGCTGGTGGCGCCAGTCGTCATCGGTCAGAGGCTGCAGCGGCGGGCTGTTCCAGGCGTGCAGGTGCAGGCCGATCTCGCCCGCGCCGCGCGCGAGCACCGCGCGGGCGAAGCGCTGAAACACCCGACACAGCGCCATCTCGTGGTTGACGAGCCAGGTCGGCTTCAAGCCGTGCTCTTCGCACAGGGCCTGGAAGCGCGGCAGGAAGGCCGCATTGCGGGTGCCGATCTCGCGCGGTCGCGACCACAGGTCGTCGCCCTCGGTGTCGATCGTCACCAGGAAGGCCGGGCGCGGGCTCATTGCGCCCTGGCGGAAGGTTGGGGGCTGCGGGGCAAGCGGCGCAGCGGTGCGGCCCTCATGCGCGCACTCCATTCATCGGCCCCAGCAGCGCCTCGACGTAAGGTTCGAGCACCCGGTCCTCGCCGTAGCGCTCGTCCATGAAGCGCAGACAGCGCGCGTGGGCTCCGGCCCAGGCCTGGGTGTCGGTCGCCAGCACGCGTGTGCCCTCGACGAGGTCTTCCAGGCTGGCGGCGCTGCGGCCCAGGCCGTGCGTGCGCACGATGCCGTCGGGGTCGAAGAAGGCCACGCTGGGCGTGCCGCGGCGCCAGGCCTGCAGGTAGGCATTGGGGAAGCCCTCGATCTCCGAGGTGTTGACGAAGACGCGCGCGCGCTCGTAGAGCGCGTTGACGTCGTGGTACGGCACGCGGCCGTGAAAACGCACTTGGGGCAGGGCCTGCGCCTGAGCCTGGATCTGCGCATACAGGTCCTCGTGCCCCGGCAACGGCCCGCCGACGAGATGCACGCGCAGCCCCGGCAGGCGGCGCGCCAGTTCGAGCGCGAGCTCCGGCCGCTTCAGCGGCCGCAGGTTGCTGACCCACAGCACGTCGATGTCGCGCGCATCGAAGGTGCGCACCTGCTGCGCGGGGTCGACCAGCATGGCCGCGAGCCGGCTGTCCAGGCCGTAGTTGGACTTCAGGCGGCGTGCCTGGTGCTCGCTTTGCGCGAGCACCACGTCGGCCCGCCGCAGCCCCCACTCGTACAGCCAGCGGTCGCGCGCGTGGCGGATCAGCAGGCGGTCGGGCTCGCAGTCCGTGTCGCTGGCCAGCCGGAAGACGAGCCGGCGGCTGTGCAGGCGCGTGAAGGCTGCCGCCATGCCGAGCTGCATGCTCGCGCAGCTGAGGTAGTAGACGTCGGCGTCGGCGCGCCGCAGCGCCGACCACAGGCCCGTCATGCGCGGGTGGAAGAAGCGCAGCACCGGCACCCCGCCGCTCAGCGGGTGTGCCTTGTGCAGCGTGATGCCGTCCACGCGCGCGCTGTCGGCCTGCCCGTAGTCGGCCACGACCATCGAGACCTGCCAGCCGCGCCTGGCCAGCGCGCGCGCCAGCAGCGTGTGCTGCACCTGCTCGCCGCCGATGCCGTGCTGGTCGTAGGCGCGCGACAGCACCGGCAGGTTCTCCAGGCCGACGAAGCACACCCGGGGCAGCGCGCGCCGCGCGGTGGTGCGCGCCGCCGGCATGGGCCGAGGGCGCCGCGGCGGGTGCAGCGCGATCAGTGCGTGGGCGCCGGCCATTCAGAACTCGTTCATCACCATGCCCGCCAGGCGCGAGGGCCCCTCGCCCAGCGTGGCCACCAGCGTCTGCAGCGCCGCCAACGTCACCCGGTCGCGGCGCGCCACCAGCAGGGTGCCGTGACAACGGTCGGCCACCGCGAACGGGTCGGCGCCCCAGGCCGCGGCGGCGGTGTCGACCACCACGTGGTCGAAGCGCGCCTGCAGCGCACCGAGCAACTGGGCGAAGGCCGGACGCTCGATCAGCTCCAGCGGGTTGGGCGGCACCTGTCCGGCCGGCAGCACGGCCAGGCCGGGCACGCCGGCCACCGGGCGCAGGGCCTGCAGGTCGGTGCGGCCGCCGAGCACTCCGGCGAGGCCGACGCCGGGCTCGAGCTGGAAGATCTCGTGCAGGCGGGGCCCGCGCAGGTCGGCGTCGACGATGACGGTACGCCCGCCGCGCTGCGCCAGCGCCACGCCCAGGTTGGCCGCGACGAAGGTCTTGCCGTCGCTGCGGCCGGGGCTGACGACGGCGATTGCGCTCAGCGTGCGGTCGCCACGCCCCGCATCGCGTGTGAGCCGGTTGCGGATCGCGCGCAGCGCCTCGGCCTGGCGCGAGAAGGGCTGGGCGAGCATCACGAGCTCGCGCCCGTAGCCGGTCTCGCCCCGTGGGGCCATCGGGTAGCCGTACTGCTCGGCCAGCGCGGCCAAGACCTCCTCGGCAGAGGCCAGGCCCAGGTGCACCGCGGCGTCGCCATAGCGCAGGCGGCGTTCGCTCGCGTGGCGCGCGATCTGGTCGCGCTCGGTCACGCTCAGGCCCAGGCGCTCGCCGAGGATGCGGCCCAGCGGGCGCACCGCGCCCGGATCCGCGGCGGCGTCTCCCGGGTCGGTGTCGGGCGCGCGGGCGGCCGCGCTCCCGGGCGCTTCCTCGGATGTCGCCTGCGTGTCGGACCACGGGGGGTCGTCGACCAGGCGCGCCGTGCGCGGCGTGCGGGTCGACGGCGGCGGCAGTTCGGGGGCGGTGTCGCGGAATCGGGCCATGGTCAGGGGCATGGTTGCGGGCCGTGGAGGTAGGAGGAAGCGTTGTCCGACGCACAGCGGTGGCGTGGGCACGCCGCAGGCTGGGGAGGGGGCGGTGGCGGGGCGACCATGCGCACGGCGGGTGGGTAAGGCGGTGGGGCTGGGGGCACCTTCAGCGGCGACGCGGCCCCGTCAGCCGCCCATAGTGCGGGCCGGCCACCAGCGGCACCTTGCGCGCCGCAAAGCGCGCGCTGCCGCCCGGGCCGGGCAGCACACCCAGCAGGGGCACGCCGAGCTGGGCCGTGGCGGTGCCCACGGTGCGCAGGCGCGGCTCGGCCCACTCGAGCACGAGCACGCCCACCACCGCGAGCACGAGCCCGAGCGCCGCGCCCAGCCCGGCGAGCACGCGCAGGCTGGTCGAGGACGGGCGCAGCGGCGGCACCGCCTGCCCCAGCACGTGCGCTGTGCCGAGGGTCGAGCGGCTCTCCAGGCTGGTCTGGCTCAGGCGCCCGAGCAGGTTGTCGTAGGCGCGCTGCGCGTTCTCGACCTCGCGCAACTGCACCTGGCCCTGGTCGCGCAGGGCGCGCATCTGCGCCACGCGGGCGCGCTGCGCGTCCAGTGCCTGGCGCAGCTCGGCTTCGCGCTGGCGGTTGATGGTGTTGGACACGCCCACGCTGCCGGCCACGCGCGCGGTCTCGCTGTCCAGCCGGCTGCGCAGCACGGCGATCTGCGCCCGCGTCTCGCGCACCTGCGGGTGGTTCTCGCCCAGGCGCTGGTTGAGCTCCTGCAGGCGCGACTCGGCGCGCGTCAGCTCGGTGCGCAGCGAGCCCAGCAGCGGGTTGGTCAGCACCTCCTGCAGTCGGTCGGCGCCCGGGCCCTGGGCCTGCTGCTGGCGGCTGCCCGACTCGGCCACCACGGCCTGCAGCGCGGTCAGCTGCGACGACAGCTCGTTCAGGCGCGCGGCCTCGATGTCCAGCCGGTCGTCGCTGACGAAGACGCCCTTGTCGCGCTGGAAGTCCGACAGCCGCGCCTGCGCGCGTTCGAGCTGCGCGCGCGCTTCGCGGGCCTGGGTCTCGAAGAAGGCCGAGGTCTGGCGCGCCGGGTCGGCGCGCAGCGCCACGCTGGTGTCGATGTAGGCCTGGGCGAAGGTGTTGGCCACGCGCGCGGCCAGCGCCGGGTCGGACGCGGTGGCGGCCAGCGTGATGACGCTGGAGTCGCGCGCCGGCCGCACGTCCAGGCGCTCGAGCAGGTCGCGCGCGATCCAGTGCACCGCCTCGCCCTGGCCCTGCGTGGCCGCCTGCCAGCGCTCCAGCGTGGCTGCGTCGCGTTCCAGGCCCAGCCGGCGCACCACTTCGAGCGCCACGCGCTCGCTGCGGATCACGTCGGCCTGGGTCGACAGATAGGCGGCGCTCAGCAGGCCCGTGACCCCGATGCCCGACACCGGGTCGGGCCGGCCGGCGTCGATCATCAGGGCGGTCTCGGCCTTCCAGGCGCGCGGCAGCATCGCGCCGACGCCGACCGCCGAGGCCACGGTGATGGCAAAGACCAGCAGCGCGAGCGCTGCGCGGGCGCGCAGCACGGCGAGGAAGTGGGACAAGCTCATCGGCAACTCCGGCGGGCGGGTGAGGGACGGTTCAAGCAGCGTTGCCGGGATGGTCCCGGCGCGCGGCCTTGGGCGGGTTTGCGACACACCGGACAGCGGCTGTCGCGGTTGCGAAGAACCGCCGGACGGTCTGGCGCGACCTCACAGGCCGAGCGCTTTTCCGCCGGGCCGCAAGGACGCGCCGCAACCACCTGCATCCAGGCGCCGGCCGCGGCCGTCGCCTGGGCTGTGGCGAGGATCTGCCGCGGCGCGACGGGGTGTCATGGCGTGCAGGGCGGGCATGGGCAATGGCGTCTCAGCCGCTCAGAACAGGCTCTCGCGCACGAACACGACGTCGCCGTCGCGCACCGGCTCGTCCATGGCCGGGCTGAACACGCGCACGCGGCCGTCGGCGGCGCGCCGGTGCACGCGGATGCCTTTCTCGGTGCCGCGCGCGTTCAGCCCGCCGCCGCTGGCCAGGGCCTGCATCAGCGTCATGCCGCGCTCCACGCGCAGCGCGCCCGGGCGCTGGACCTCGCCATAGATGTAGACCGTGGGCTGCCGGTCGATCCACACCGAGTCGCCGTGGCGGATGACGAGATCGCGCGCCTGCCCGCCGGGAGCGAACAGCGACGGCAGATCGATCTCGGCGCGGAAGGACTGGCCGTCGCGCACGCCGGTGACGACGACGGTGTCGGCGCCGCCGGGCGCGGTGCCTCCCGCGATCGCGAGCAGGTCGCTCAGGCGCAGGTCGGGCACCTCGATCGCATAGCGTCCGGGCCGGTTCACCTGACCGAGCACGCTGGCCTGGTGCCCGCGCACCTGCATCACGGCGATCGTGACCTGCGGCTGGCGCAGGAAGCCGCCGCGCTGCAGGCCCTCGGCGATCACGCGCTCGGCCGCGGCCACCGGCAGCCCGCCCAGGCGAACCGGTCCGAGCAGCGGGTAGCTCAGGTGCCCGGTCTCGGTCAGCCGCGTCTCGAGCGTCAGGTCCGGGTTCTGGTAGACCATGATGCGCACCAGATCGCCGGCCGCCAGCCGGTATTCGGCCGGTTCGGTGTCCGCGGGTTCGCTGCGGGCGGCCGGCGCGGCCGTCGCTGCGGCTTGCGCGGGCACCTGGGAGCGCGTCGGCGCCCCCATCTGGGCCCAGGCCACTCCGCCCGGCGTCCAGGCGAGCGACGTGAGCACGAGCAGCAGCGCAGGCAGGGCGCAGAGGCGGCGGTGTCCCGAGGGGACGGGCTGTCGCCGGATCTCGGGCGTCGAATGCCGGTCGGCGGGGCGGGGGAGATGCTTGGGCACGTGCGTCGGAGGGGAGCAGTCGCGGTGACTGCATTGCGCCACGCCCGGCAACCGACAGCCCTGCGCATACGCAGAGGCTGCGAGCTTTCCGCCCGGCCCGAAAGGCGAGGCGGACCGACCCGTGTCCAGACGCCAGCCGCCGCCGTGGCGCGGGCCATGGCGGCGGTTTGTGTCGGGCCATCGCGGCCGATGACAGCCCGCCCGGGCGCGTCCCACTGCCGGGTCCAGGGTCACGGGCCCGGGACCTCATGCCCCGCAGCGGCGGGGGTCCACCCGGCGGCCCGGCGCTTGAGCGCGCGCCAGCCTTCCTCCAGCCACAGCGCCGGGCCTGGCCGGTGCAGCGACCAGGTCAGCATCGGGTAGCAGATGTTGGCGAGCTGGCGCTTGTAGCGCGCCTCGCCGGCCATCAGGTCGTAGCCCGACAGGCCGACATCTGCGGCGTGCTGCACCGCCAGCGCGTGCAGCGCCAGACCCGGGTGGTGGTTGCGCTCGACGACGTCCAGGCACAGCCCGCTCTGGTAGGCGAGCATCTGGCCGCGATGGACGAAGGCGTACAGCAAGCCGACGTCATGAGCGCCGGCGCGCAGGCGCAACAGGCGGATCGCGCCGGTGTCGAAGCCGCGGGCGACGAGGCGGCGGTGGAAGGCCTCGAAGCGCTGGTTCGCGAAGGCGCCGGGCAGGCCGCGCGCGCGCCAGACACGCTGGTGCCAGTGCGCCAGGCGTTCCAGGAAGTGCAGGGCCTCGGGTACGCTGCCCGCCACGTCCAGCCGCAGCGGGCCGAGCGCCTCGTACAGGCGCAGGCTGCGCCGAACGGTCGAGCGCGTGGCAGTGCCCAGCGTGTCGAGGTAGGGCCGCGCGCCCGGCGTGCCCAGGCCTTGCAGGTCGATCCGGTAGGCGGGCTCGGGCGTGCTGCGCAGGCGCAGCCCGGCGCGCACTGCCAGCGCGGCCACGGCCGGCTGCAGCACCGAGGCCCGCGGCACCACGACCTGGTCGACGCCGGGGCAGCGCTCGAGCAGCGCGGCGAAGGCGGCGGTCTCGACCGCGCCGGCGATGTCGGCGCGCGCGAGCAGCGCGTTGTGTTCGGCGCTCAGGTCGTCGAGCTCCGGCCGGCCGGTGGCGTGCAGCAGCAGCGCGCGCGAGGGCAGGCAGCGCAGGCGGCGCAGCGTGCGCCGGCTCCACAGGCCGAGCCCGACCGTGCGCCCGCCCTCCTGCACCCGCAGCAGCAGCAGGCGCCGCGCGGCCGCGCCGTCCAGGTGCTCCAGCCAGCAGGCCATCCAGGTCCAGCTCGTGAAGAACGAAGGCGCCGCCTCGCGCTCGAGCGCCTGCCATTCCAGGGCCAGGGCCCCGGGGTCGGCCAGCGGACCGATCTGCACCTGCAGTCCGCCGGCGACCGACGGGGCCGCGTGCGCAGGCGCTGCAGGCAGCGACGCGGCGCAGACGGGCGCTCCCGCGGGGTTGAGGGAGCCCGGCGATGCCGAGCGCGCTTCAAGCCCGGCGTGCCCGGCCGGGCTCCACCGGGCCGTCCGCACTTCAGCACGCCCGGCCGACGGCACGCCCATCACGGGGCCGCAGCCGCGGCCGCGGAGCGCACGGGTGTCGGCAGGCAGACCAGGCCGCGCCGCGCCAGCGAGCTCGAGGACAAGGTCACCTGCCAAGGCCCCAGGCCGACACGCACGATCCAGCCCGCGGGCACGTAGCCGCTCTTGCGCTGCCCGCGGCGCGAGGCGTGGTTTGTCGCGCGGACCCAGCCGACCAGGCCGGCGCAGCCCTGCCACGCGGGGTGCTGCAGCACGGCGGCATGGCGCCAGGACTGCAGCCCGCTGCCGCGGAAGGCCGGGTGCGTGTAGGCGGCGAAGTTGTACAGCCAGCCGGGCGGCAAGCGCAGCCACAGGCCGGGCAGGATCTCCGGCAGGCCCCGGCTGTGGACCCAGGTGTAGCCCGCCGGGCGGTCGTCGACGAGGCTGAGCAGGCACTGGTCACCCGCGCGCAGCGCCGCGAGCTTGACCGCGTCGATGCCCCAGTCCTCCTGTGCCTGCAGCGCCCGCAGCGTGGCCTCGTCGGCCAGGACCGCGCCGAAGCGCCCGCCGGTCTGGGCCGGCGGCGCCGGCGCGCGCGATCGCTCCAGCATGATGATCTGCACGCACTCCAGACGCACGAAGATCTGGGCCAGGCCTTCGAGCAACGTCCCCGCGGCGGCCGCCAAGCCGTGGCGGCGGCGCGTCTGGAGCACCGTTCCTACCAGGGCGCGTGGATGCACAGGACCCCCTTGGCGGTGGCGATGGTGCGTCCGGCGTCGTCGCGCAGCGCGGCTTCGTAGCGCAGCAGGGGGCCGGCCGCTTCGGCGGCGGCGTCGGGCGCCGTCGCTGCGTCCGGTGGCGCGGCTGGCGCGTCGAAAGCGCGCCCGCTGATCACGCCGTTGCAGCGCAAGGCCTGCCCGGGCAGCGCGCTGGAGACGACCTTCCAGGCCAGGCGCCGCACGCTGCCCGCCGCGCCGAGCCAGGCCCCGACGTGGCGGGCGAAGACATTGCCCAGCAGCGCGCGCTGCAACACGATGTCGGAGTGCCCCTCGCGCACGGCGGCGTCGCGGCTGTAGTGGATGTGGTGACGGTTCCAGGTCGCGGCGCTGAACATGAAGGCCTGCGCCGGCGTGGGCTCGACGACGAGTTCGGGCAGGACCAGCGGCAGCGCGACGTCGAAGGCGGCGCGGTCGGGCATCTTCATGCGAAGGCCCGCTGCAGGTAGGTTGCCTGCTCGCGCGCCACCAGGGCGCCACTGGCGTCGACGAAGCAGGTCTCGACCTCGACCAGGTCCAGCGGCCCCTGGCGGCCAGGCTTGCGCGTCGCGCCGTGCTGCGTGACGCGGACCTCGATGCGTTCGCCCGCGCGTACCTGGCGCCGGATCAGCCAGTCGCTTGCGCCGCCGACGGTGCGCGCGTGCGGCAGATCGGCGCGCAGTTCCAGCGGCGAGCCGTCGGGCGGCAAGTCCGCGGGGTCGGCGTCGCGGTAGGTCATGACCTGGCAGAACAGCGGCGGCGCCAGCGTCTCGTCGCCCGGGTCGCCGATCGCCTGCCGAAAGCGCCGGATGTCGCGGGCCGTGACGTCGAAGTGCCAGGGCGGCAGCGTGCGGGGCCAGGCGCGGTCGGGGCGGGCGCCCTGGTCCGATGGGGGAGACGACATGCGGGTGGAAGGCCTCGCGGCCTGCGGCAACTGGAAGCCTCGCATTGCGCCACGCCCCTCGCGAGGCGGGGCTGCGCAAGCTCAGAGGCTGAGAGTTTTCCGCCGTGCCCGAGAGGCTGCGGTGCAGCGCGGGCATGGGCAGAAGGCGCTCAGCGGCTCATGTCAGCCCTTCGAAGAGCCACACCTGCACCGGATCGCCGGCGGCCACGGACCCCTGCTCGTGCGGCAGCACGATCAGGGCGTTGGCCTCGGACAGGCTGCGCAGGATGCCCGCGCCCTGGGTCCCGGTCAGGCGCGCGACCCATTCGCCCGTGGCGTCGCACTCGACGATGGCGCGCTGGAATTCGGTGCGGCCCGGGCGCTTGCGAATGGCCGCGGCGCTCTTCACGCGCAGCCCCATCGGCGGGGCGGCTGGCGCGCCCGCCAGCACCAGCAAGGCCTCGCGCACGAAGGCGTAGAAGGTCACCAACGCCGCCACCGGGTTGCCCGGCAGCGCAAACAGCCAGGATGGTTCGGCGCCGGCGGCGCGCCGCAGCGGCCCGAAGGCGAAGGGCCGCCCGGGCCGCATCGCCACTTTCCAGAACGCGACCTCGCCCAGGCGGGCGAGCAGCTGGCGGGTGTAGTCGGCCTCCCCGACGCTGACCCCGCCGCTGGTGACGACGGCGTCGCACTGTGCTGCGGCGCGGGAAAACGCGGCCTCCAGCGCGGCCGGCTCGTCAGGCACGAGACCGAAGTCGACCACCTCCACCCCCAGCCGCTGCAGCGCTCCGGTGAGGCTGGCGCGGTTGCTGTCGTAGATGCAGCCCGTCGGCAGCGGCTGCCCGGGCTCGCGCAGTTCGTCGCCGGTGGAGATCAAGGCCACACGCAGGCGCCGGCGCACCGTCAGCGCGTCGAAGCCGAGCGAGGCGGCGAGCCCGAGGTCCGAGGGCCGCAGCACCCGGCCACCGGCAATCGACGTGCCGCCACGGGCCAGGTCCTCGCCGGCGCGGCGCCGGTTCTCGCCGCGCCGCACCGCGTCCACGGGCACCTCTACCCAACAGGCGCCCGGCTCGTCGTGCACGCGCACCAGTTCCTGCGGCACCACGGTGTCGAGCCCGGGCGGCATCACGGCGCCGGTCATCACGCGCACGCCGTGGCCGGGCGGCACCGCGCCGGCCTGCGGACCGCCCGCATAGGCCGTGCCGGCCACCCGCAGGCGCAGCGGCCCCGTGGCGTCGGCAAGCAGCGCGCCATCGAAGGCATAGCCGTCCATGGCCGAGTTGTCGTGCGGCGGCACGTCCATCGGCGAGACCAGGTCCTCGGCCAGCACGCGCCCGAGCGCCTGCGCGAGCGCCAGCGTCTCGACCCCGGTCACCGGCCGCAGCGGGGCGAGCAGCGCCGCGCGTGCCTCCTGCACGCTGAGGTGGCGGTCCTGGGTCATCAACGGGGAAGGGCCGAGCGCGGACATCTTCAGGGGGCGGGGCGTGATGCGGTGGGTACGGCGGCGCCGCGCTTCGGTTCGGCCCGGGGCGGCCGAGGGGTGCGCCGGGCCCGTCGCGCAGCGCGGGCACGGTGTGAGATTGTCTGCTCTGCGCGGTGAAACCCTTGACGGCGCCCCACTGAAGTGCGCACGGCGTCGCCCCGGGGGCCGGCGGTGGGGAACAATCCGACCGACCTTGGACACCTTTGCCGCCAGCCTGAGCACCGCCCTGGACCTGCTGCTGGGCGCCGATCCGCGCCTGCTGCGTGTCGTGGCCTTGTCGCTGCAGGTCAGCGGCACTGCCTGCCTCGTGGGTGCCGGGTTCGGGCTGCTGGCGGGCGCCCTGCTGGCCGTCGCGCGTTTCCCCGGGCAGGCGGCGGTCGTCGCGGCCCTGAACACGCTGCTCGCGCTGCCCTCGGTGGTGGTCGGGTTGGTCGTCTACCTGCTGCTCTCGCGCTCGGGGCCGCTCGGCTCCCTGGGCCTGCTGTTCACGCCGACGGCGATGGTGGCGGCGCAGAGCATCCTCGTCGTCCCGCTCGTGGCGGCGCTGGCGCGCCGGCTGGTGCTGGCGGCCTGGGCCGAGGGCGGCGAGCAGTTGCGCTCGCTCGGCGCCCGGCCTGCGCTCGCCGCGCTGCTGCTGCTCGCGCACGAGCGCCTGGGGGTGCTGACGCTGCTGCTGGCGGCCTTCGGACGCGCGGTCTCGGAAGTCGGCGCGGTGATGGTCGTCGGCGGCAACATCGAGGGCTACACCCGGGTCATGACGACGACGATCGCGCTCGAGACCAGCAAGGGCGACCTGCCGCTGGCGCTGGCGCTCGGGCTCGTGCTGCTGGCGGTCGTCGGCGTGCTCCAGGGGCTGATCAGCCTGCTGCAGTGGCGCGGCGGCACGCCGCGCGAGGGCCTGGCATGAGGGCGGCGCCGACGCCGTGCCGGGCGCGCGCCGGTACCGCCGGTGGGGGCGGGCGATGAGCGCGCCCCCCTTGCTGACCCTACGGTCGGCCTCGGTGAGCTTCGGCGCCACCCGGGCGCTGACAGAGGCCAGCCTGGAGTTGCGGCGCGGTGACCGGCTGGCCCTGGTCGGCGGCAACGGCTCGGGCAAGACCACGCTGCTGCGGCTGCTGCACGGTCTGCTGGTGCCCGACGCCGACCGCCAGCCGCGCGACGGCCCGCCGCGCCAGGAGCATCTGCTGCAGCCCGAGGGGCGGGCGCCGCGCGGCGCCATGGTGTTCCAGCGCCCCTTTCTGCTCGAGCTGTCGGCACGCGCCAACGTCCTGCTCGGCCTGTGGCTGCAGGGGCTGCCCGCGCCGCTGCGCCAGCAGCGCTGCGCGCAGGCCCTTGCGCTGGTGGGGCTGCAGGCGCAGGCGCAGCGCCGGGCGCGCGCGCTGTCCGGCGGCCAGCAGCAGCGGCTGGCCCTGGCGCGCGCCTGGGCGCTGCAGCCCGACATCCTCTTCCTGGACGAGCCCACGGCCAACCTCGACCCGACGGCGCAGCGCGAATTCGAGACGCTGGTGCAGCGGCTGGCCGCCGAGGGACTGACCCTGGTGCTCAGCACGCACCAGCTCGCGCAGGCCCGCCGCCTGTCCACCCGCGTGGCCTACCTCGAGGCCGGGCGCATCGTCGTCGAGCGGCCCACGGCCGCCTTCTTCGGTGACCCCGCCAGCCTGCCCCAGGCCGCGCGACTCTTCTTGCAAGGAGAACTGCCATGACCCCAGCCGCTGCGCGTGACGAGAAGGACTGCGGCCCCGGTGCGCCGACCCATGGTCGCGGCCGCCGCCTGGCGATGGCCTTGGCGATGGCCGCCGCGGCGCTGGGCGGCGTCGCGGGCGCATGGGCCCAGGACCGCCACATCGTGATGGCCTCGACGACCTCGACCGAGCAGTCGGGCCTGTTCGCCCACCTGCTGCCGGCCTTCAGGCAGGCGACCGGGATCGAGGTGCGCGTCGTCGCGCTGGGCACCGGACAGGCCCTGGATGCCGCGCGCCGGGGCGACGCCGACATCGTCTTCGTGCACGACCGGGCGGCCGAGGAGAAGTTCGTCGCCGAAGGGCACGCGACGCAGCGCCGTGACGTCATGTACAACGACTTCGTCGTCATCGGGCCGAAGGCAGACGCCGCGGGCGCGCGCGGCCGCGACGCCGCCGTGGCCTTGCGGCGCATCGCCGCGGCGGGGCGGCCCTTCGTCTCGCGCGGCGACCGCAGCGGCACGCACGCGGCAGAGCTGCGCTTGTGGCAGGACGCCGGCGTCGAGGTCGGCGCCACGCGGCCCGCCGGCTACCGTGAATGCGGCTGCGGCATGGGCCCGGCGCTGAACATGGCCGCAGCGACGAACGCCTACGTGCTGGCCGACCGCGGCACCTGGCTCGCCTTCCGCAACCGCGGCGAGCTGGCGGTGCTGGTCGAGGGTGATTCGCGCCTGTTCAACCCCTACGGCGTGATGGTCGTCAACCCGGCGCGCCACCCGCACGTGAAGGCGGCGCTGGCGCAGCAGTTCGCCGACTGGGTGGTCTCGCCCGCCGGGCAGCAGGCGATCGCGAGCTACCGCATCCAGGGCGAGCAGCTCTTCTTCCCGAACGCGCGGCGCTGACAGGGCCCCGCTCGCCGTCGGACGCATTCCCCAGGCCCGGCGCCGCAGCCCGACAATGACAGCGCCGCAGCCCGGCGGCACGAACCCCATGAACGACCAGCAACTGCTGCGCTACTCGCGCCACATCCTGCTCGACGAGATCGGCATCGAGGGTCAGCAGCGCCTGCTCGACGCGCACGCCCTGGTCATCGGCGCCGGGGGGCTGGGGTCCCCGGTCGCGCTGTACCTGGGCACGGCCGGCGTGGGCACGCTGACGATCGTCGACCACGACAGCGTCGACCTGACCAACCTGCAGCGGCAGATCGCGCACGACCTGTCGCGCCTGGGCTGGCCCAAGGCCGAATCGGCGCGCCAGGCGGTCGGCGCGATCAACCCCGACGTGCGCGTGCACGCCCGGGTGCAGCGCGCCGACGCCGCGCTGCTCGACGAATGCGTCGCGCAGGCCGATGTCGTGCTCGACTGCAGCGACAACTTCGCCACCCGCCAGGCGGTCAATGCCGCCTGCGTGCGGCACCGCAAGCCGCTGGTGGCGGGTGCGGCGATCCGCTTTGACGCCCAGGTCTCGGTCTACGACCCGCGCGGCGGCGTGCACCCGTGCTATGCCTGCGTCTTCCCGCCCGCGCAGGTGCCGCAGGAGGTGGCCTGCGCGACGATGGGCGTGTTCGCGCCGCTGGTGGGCATCGTCGGCGCCGTCCAGGCGGCCGAGGCGCTGAAGCTGCTCACGGGTGCCGGCACGCCGCTGGCGGGTCGCCTGCTGATGCTGGATGCCCGCACGATGCGGTGGGACGAGTTCGTGGTCACGCGGGATCCGGCCTGCCCGGTGTGCGGCACGGGTTGACGGCCTGCGCAAGACGGGCACACGTGGACTGGCCTGCCCCGGGGGCGCCAGGAATCCGGGGGCGATCTGGTGTTTCCCTGCGTGGCTGCGAGCCGCCGCAGCCCCGTGTGTTCAGCGCCGCGCGGGCGGCGGCCGCTGCGCGGCGCCGAGTGCTCGCACCAGCTGCTCCAGGCTTTCCAGGTTGTGCACCGGCAGGAAGGCGTCCACGTGCGGCAGCATCGCCCGTACGCCGGCCGCGCGCGGCTCGAAGCCGTGGTAGCGCAGCAGCGGGTTCAGCCACAGCAGGCGGTGGCAGCTCTTGTGCAGGCGGTCCATCTCGAAGGACAGTTCATCGCTGCCGCCGATCTCCAGCCCGTCGCTGACCAGCAGCAGCGTGGCGCGGCTGCCGAGCACGCGCCGCGCCCAGCGGCGGTTGAACTCGTGCAGGCACTCGCTGATGCGGGTGCCGCCAGACCAGTCCTTCACGCCGGCGGTCGTGCGCGCCACGGCGACGTCGGGGTCGCGCTGGCGCAGCCAGGAGGTGATGCGGGTCAGGCGTGTGCCGAAGACGAAGCTTTCCACGCGCGGCGGCGTGCCGACCGTGCCCTGGCCGAGCAGGTGGGCGAAGTGCAGCAGTACGCGCGAGTAGCGCGACATCGAGCCCGAGATGTCGGCCAGGATCACCAGCGGCGGCACCACGCGCCGTGGCGCGGCGTAGCGCAGCGGGATGAAGTCGCCGCCCGAGCGCGCCGCTGCGCGCAGGCTGGCGCGCAGATCGGGCCGCCCCGGCCGCGCTGCGGGCGCGCGCCGGCGAGTGGGCAGCGGTGGGAAGGCCATGCGCAGGCGCGCGAGCTGGCGCAGCGCGGCCCGGAACTCCGCGCTCGTCATGGTCTCGAAGTCGGCCTTCTGCAGGCGTTCCGAGGCGCTGGCCGTGAGCGTGGCCTCGATCTCGAGCTCTTCGGGGGGCGGCGCGCGCGAGGGGGCCTCGCGCTGTGAAGGGAACATCGCGTCGGCCAGGCGGCGGTTTTCCTTGACCGGCGGCGGCGTGCGCGTGTTCACCCGCGGCAGCAGCAGCGCGCGCATGCGCCCGGCCAGGTCGGGATCGCGCCAGAACAGCGTGAAGGCCTGGTCGAAGAGTTCCTGGTGCTCGTGGCGGTCGAGCAGGCAGGCGCACAGCGTGGCGTGGAAGTCGGCGCGCGATTCCAGCCCCGCCACCTGCAAGGCCTGCAGCGCGAGCTGCACGCGGTCGCTGCCCACCGGCAGCCCGGCGTGGCGCAGCACGCGCGCGAAGTGCATCACGTTCTCGGCCAGGCGGTGGCTGCCCCCGCCGGCCAGCGCCGACCAGCCCAGCGCGCCGCCCGCAGCACCAGACCCTGCCTGCGCCGCCACGCCCAGCCCGGGCAGGCCCGGCCGGCCGGCGGCCGCCGGGCCCGGCATCGCGCCCGGCTGCTCAGACACCCGCGTCGGCCTCGGCCCGGATCTGGTCGAGCAGGCGCATCACCTCGTCGCCCTCGACGCGCGCGATGTCGTCCTGGTACTTCAGCAGCAGGCCCAGCGTGTTCTGCACCACCTCGGGGTCGAGCACGATCGCGTTCAGCTCCATCAGCGCGCGCGTCCACTCGATGGTCTCGGCCACGCCCGGCAGCTTGTACAGCTCCACGCCGCGCAGGCGCTGCACGAAGCCGACGATCTGCGCGGTCAGCGCCTGCGGCGCGCCAGGCACGCGGCGGCGCAGGATCTCGGCCTCGCGCGCGGCGTCGGGGAAGCCCACCCAGTGGTACAGGCAGCGGCGCTTGACGGCGTCGTGGATCTCGCGCGTGCGGTTGCTCGTCAGCACGACGATGGGCGGCTGCTTGGCCCGCACCGTGCCGTACTCGGGGATCGTGATCTGCCAGTCCGACAGCACCTCGAGCAAGAAGGCCTCGAAGGGCTCGTCGGCGCGGTCGAGCTCGTCGATCAGCAGCACCGGGGCCACCGGCCGCGCCGGGTCGATGGCGTCGAGCAGCGCGCGCTTGATCAGGAAGCGCTCGCTGAAAAGCTCGGTGGCGAGCGCGCCGCGGTCGGCCGCCGCCGCCGGCCCGCCCGGCGCGCTCTCGACCCCCGGGCCCGGGCGCGCGGCCTCGGCCAGCCGGATCTCGAGCATCTGGCGCGCGTAGTTCCACTCGTAGGCCGCGCCCGCCAGGTCCAGGCCCTCATAGCACTGCAGCCGGATCAGCGGCCGCCCGAGCATCGCCGCCACGGTGCGCGCGATCTCGGTCTTGCCGGTGCCCGGCTCGCCCTCGAGGAACAGCGGCCGCTGCAGCCGCAGCGCCAGGTGCACCACGGTGGCCAGGCGGCGGTCGGCCACGTAGTCCTGCGCCAGCAGGCGCGCGGCGGTGTCGTCGATGGAGGTGGGGAGGTCGGTCTGCATTGCTGCAGTATGCCGCCTCCCCGGCAGACTCAGCCCACCGCCCGCGCCGCCAGCACCGGGATCAGCGCGGCGCGGTACTCGGCCGAGCCGTGCAGGTCGGTGTTCAGGCCGTCGGCGCTGACGCTGGCACCGGCCAGCGCGGCGGCTGACCAGTTCGCGGCCAGGCGGTCTTCCAGCGCCTTGGCGCGGAAGACGCAGGGCCCGGCGCCGGTGACGGCCACGCGCACGCCCTGCGGGCCCTTGCTGACGAAGACGCCGACGATGGAAAAGCGCGAGGCCGGCTGCTTGAACTTCTGCCAGCCCGCGGCCTGCGGCACCGGGAAGCTGACCGCGGTGATGACCTCGTCCTCGGCCAGCGCGGTGCCGTACAGGCCGGTGAAGAAGTCGTCGGCGGCGATGCTGCGACGGTCGGTGTGGACGGTGGCGCCCAGGCCGAGCACGGCCGCCGGGTAGCAGGCCGCCGGGTCGGCGTTGGCCAGGCTGCCGCCGATCGTGCCGCGGTTGCGCACCTGGCGGTCGCCGATGTTGCCGGCCAGCGCGGCCAGCGCCGGGATCGCGGCACGCACCTCGGCGCTGGCGGCCACGGCGGCGTGCGTGGTCATCGCGCCGATCTTCACCACACCGCCGGCCACGCTGATGCCGCGCAGGTCGGACACGCTGGCCAGGTCGGCCAGGGCGTCGGGGGCCTGCAGGCCGAGCTTCATCGCGGCCAGCAGGCTCTGCCCGCCGGCCAGCAACTTGGCGCCCGCCGCCGCGGCGGCACGCGCGTCGGCCACCGAGGCCGGGCTGCTGTAGTCGAATGCTTGCATGGATGAGTCTCCTTCCGTGCTCAGGCGGCCTGGCGCGCGGCCTGCCAGACGGTGAACGGGGTCGCGGGCATCGGCACGTCCTTGACGCCCAGCGCGTTGCAGATGGCGTTGATCACCGCCGGCGGCGAGCCGATGGCACCCGCCTCGCCGCAGCCCTTCACACCCAGGGGGTTGTGCGTGCAAGGGGTGCCGTGCGAGGAGTCGACGACGAAGCTCGGCACGTCGTCGGCGCGCGGCATCGCGTAGTCCATGTAGCTGCCGGTCAGCAGCTGGCCGCTGGCCTCGTCGTAGACGCCGTGCTCGAGCAGCGCCTGCCCGATGCCCTGCGCCAGCCCGCCGTGCACCTGGCCTTCGACGATCATCGGGTTGATGACGTTGCCGAAGTCGTCGCAGGCGGTGAAGCGGTCCACCCGGGTGTGGCCCGTGGCGGGGTCGACCTCGACTTCGCAGATGTAGGTGCCGGCCGGGTAGGTGAAGTTGCTCGGGTCGTAGAAGGCGTTCTCGTTCAGGCCGGGCTCGAGCTTGTCGTGCGGGAAGTTGTGCGGCACGTAGGCGGTGAGCGAGACGCTGGCAAAGGGCACGGACTTGTCGGTGCCGGCCACCTTGAACTGCCCGCCCTCGAAGATCACGTCGGTGTCGGCCGCCTCCATCAGGTGCGCAGCGATCTTGCGCCCCTTGGCGATGATCTTGTCCAGCGCCTTGACGATGGCCGTGCCGCCGACCGCGATCGAGCGGCTGCCGTAGGTGCCCATGCCGAACAGCACCTTGCCGGTGTCGCCGTGCTGGATGTCGATGTCCTCCATCGGGATGCCGAGCTTGTCGGCCACGACCTGCGCGAAGGTGGTCTCGTGGCCCTGGCCGTGGCTGTGGCTGCCGGTGTAGACGGTGACCTTGCCCGTGGGGTGCACGCGCACCTCGCCGGCCTCGAACAGGCCGGCGCGCGCGCCGAGCGCGCCCGCCACCGACGACGGCGCGATGCCGCAGGCCTCGATGTAGCAGGCATAGCCGATGCCGCGCTTCAGGCCCTTGGCCGCGCTGGCGGCCTTGCGCGCCGCGAAGCCGGCCACGTCGGCGAGCTCGATGCCGCGCGTCAGCGTGGCGTTGTAGTCGCCCACGTCATAGGTCAGGCCCACCGGGGTGGCGTAGGGGAACTGCGTGATGAAGTTGCGGCGGCGAATCTCCGCCGGGTCGATCCCCATCTCGGTGGCTGCCGTCTCGACGATGCGCTCGAGCAGGTAGGTGGCCTCGGGCCGGCCGGCGCCGCGGTAGGCGTCCACCGGCGCGGTGTTGGTGAACACCGCCTTGACCTCGCACCAGATCTTGGGCGTCTTGTACTGGCCCGCCAGCAGCGTGGCGTGCAGGATGGTGGGGATGCAACTCGCGAACGTGGACAGGTAGGCGCCCATGTTGGCCGTGGTGTTGGCGCGCAGCGCCAGGAAGTGGCCGTCCTTGTCGAGCGCGAGCTCGGCCGTGCTGACGTGGTCGCGGCCGTGGGCGTCGGACAGGAAGCTCTCGCTGCGCTCGGCGGCCCACTTGATCGGGCGCTTGAGCTGCTTGCTCGCCCAGACCATCGCGGTTTCTTCGCCGTACAGATAGATCTTGCTGCCGAAGCCGCCGCCGACGTCGGGCGCGACGACGCGCATCTTGTGCTCGGGGATGCCGAGCACGAAGGCGCACATCAGCAGGCGCTCGACATGCGGATTCTGGTTGGCCACGTACAGCGTGTAGCTGTCGTCGTGCGCGCTGTAGCTGGCATTGGCCGCGCGCGGCTCGATGGCGTTCGGGATCAGGCGGTTGTTGCGGAACTTCAGCGTCGTCACGTGCGCCGCCTGCGCGAAGGCGGCGTCCACGCCGGCCTTGTCGCCGATGCCCCAGTGGTAGCACTGGTTGTCGGGCGCCTCGTCGTGCACGGCGCTGCCGGCGCCGAAGGCGCGGGCGGTGTCGACGACCGGGCTCAGGACCTCGTAGTCGACGTCGATCAGCGAGGCCGCGGCGCGCGCCTGCTCGACCGTCTCGGCCACGACCATGGCGACGCGGTCGCCGACGTAGCGCACCTTGCCGTCGGCCAGCACCGGGTGCTTGGGCTCCTTCATCGGCGTGCCGTCCAGGCTGTTGATCAGCCAGCCGCAGGGCAGGCCTCCGACGGCCTTGAAGTGCTCGCCGGTGAAGATGCCCACCACCCCGGGCGCCTTGGCGGCGGCGGTGGTGTCGAGGGACTTGATGCGTGCGTGCGCGTGCGGCGAGCGCAGGAAGGCAGCGTAGGTCTGCCCCGGCAGCGTGATGTCGTCCGTGTACTGGCCCTGGCCGGTCAGGAAGCGGGCGTCCTCGCGCCGCTCGACCGACTGGCCGACGAACCCTTGGCGTGCGTTCATGCGGTACTCCTGGTGAACCTGTTGAATTCGGTGGGGACGGGGCTCAGGCCTGGGCGGCCATGGCGGCGGCGCCCTGCTGGACGGCCTTGACGATGTTGTGGTAGCCGGTGCAGCGGCAGATGTTGCCTTCCAGCGCTTCGCGCACCTGGGTCTCGCCGTGGCAGCCGTGGTGCTTGACGAGGTCGACCGCGCTCATCACCATGCCCGGCGTGCAGAAGCCGCACTGCAGGCCATGGCAGGCGCGGAAGGCGGCCTGCATCGGGTGCAGCGTGCCGTCGGCCGCGGCCAGGCCTTCGATCGTCGTCACCGCCTTGCCGGCCGCCTGGGCGGCCAGCATGTTGCAGCTCTTGACGGCGCGGCCGTCGACGTGGACGGTGCAGGCGCCGCACTGCGCGGTGTCGCAGCCGACGTGGGTGCCCGTCAGGCGCAGGTGCTCGCGGATGAAATCGGACAGCAGCGTGTGCGGCGCGACGTCGCGCGTCACACTGGCGCCGTTGACCGTGAGGGTGATCGTGGTCATGGGAACTCTCTCCTGTCTGTGGCGCCGGCAGGCCCATGCCGCCGCGCGCCGCCTCGAAATCGACCCGTGATGCTAGGCCCGCCGCCAAGCCGCAGGCCCCCCGGCAAACCCTTACCAATGGATACAAAGGCGCAAGCCTTTTGCCAGGCGCGCCGCTTGTACGGTCTTGACGCGCGGCAAAGCCCGGCCGCCCCGCAGCGCACGAACCGCCGCCGAACGGCTAAGCTTGCACATCATGGACAACATCGATCTGCAGATCCTGCGCCAGGTCATGGCCTGGCGCGATTCCGGGCATGGCGTGGCGCTGGGCACCATCACCCGCACCTGGGGTTCGGCGCCGCGCCCGCCGGGCTCGAGCGTGGCCATCCGCGACGACGGCCTGGTGGCCGGCAGCGTGTCCGGCGGCTGCATCGAGGACGACCTGATCGACAAGGCGAAGTCGGGCGCGCTGGCCACGGGGCGGCCGCAGGTGGTGCGCTACGGCATCGACGCCGACGCGGCGCACCGCTTCGGGCTGCCGTGCGGCGGGTTGATCGAACTCGTGCTCGAGCCCGTGGAGCCGCGCACCCGGCTGTCCGAACTGCTGCAGCGCCTGGAGCGCGGTGAACGCGTGCGTCGACGGCTGGAGATCGCCAGCGGCGAGGTCGAGCTCGACCTCGCCGGCAGCGCCGACGAACTGGAGCTGACCGCCACCCACCTGACCACGCACCACGGCCCGCGCTGGCGCCTGCTGCTGATCGGCGCCGGGCAGCTCACGCAGTACCTGGCGCCCATGGCCGGTGCCCTGGGCTACGAGGTGCTGGTGTGCGACCCGCGCGAGGAATACACCGTCGGCTTCGCCGCCGAAGGCGCGCGTCTCGTGCCCGGCATGCCCGACGACGCGGTGCGCGAACTGCGCCCCGACGGCCACACCGCCATCATCGCCCTCACGCACGACCCCAAGCTCGACGACCTGGCGCTGATGGAGGCGCTGGCCAGCCCGGCTTTCTACGTCGGCGCCATCGGCTCGCGTGCCAACCAGGCCAAGCGCAAGCAGCGCCTGGCCGAGCACTTCGGCATCGCCGCCGACACGCTGGCGCGGCTGCACGGCCCGGTGGGACTGAAGAACGGCGCGCGCACCCCGCCCGAGATCGCCGTCAGCATCCTGGCCGAACTGACCGCCGTGCGCTACGGCTACCGCGTGCCCGAGCCGGTGCCGGTGTCGCCGCAGGCGGCGGTGGCGGCGGGGTGCCTGGCCTGAGGCCGTCCGGGTTCGAGATTGCGATGGGCGGCCCGGCGTCACCTCGAGGTGCCGCCCCCCAGGGGACGGGCTGCCCGCAAGCGCTGCGCTAGGTCGATCGCGTGAACGTCGACAGCGCCACGATTGCAAAGAAGCCCAGCGCTCCGAATATCGTCCACCTGAAGATCACCAGCCCGCGCCGGCGCCAGGCCAGGTTGCGGGTGACCAGGTACATCCCGAAGCACAGCAGGCTGGCCAGCAGCAGCAGGCCGAAGATCAGGCGAAAGGCGACCATGCCGCGCGCCGGCTGTGGCCTACCAGGCCGGCGCCAGCGCGGCCAGACCGGCCGGCGCGCGCGCGGCGTCGTCGAAGGTGACGATGTCCCAGGCCGTGGCGTCGGCCAGCAGCGCGCGCAGCAGGCGGTTGTTCATCGCGTGCCCGCTGCGGTAGGCGACGTAGTGCGCCAGCAGCGGGCGGCCCAGGATGTGCAGGTCGCCGATGGCGTCCAGGATCTTGTGCTTGGCGAACTCGTCGTCGTAGCGCAGCCCGTCGGCGTTGAGCACGCGGTAGTCGTCGACGACGATCACGTTGTCCAGGCTGCCGCCCAGCCCCAGCCCGCGCGAGCGCAGCATCTCCACGTCCTTCGTGAAGCCGAAGGTGCGGGCCCGCGCGATGTCGGCCTTGTAGCGGCCCGAGCCCATGTCGAAGCTCACGCGCTGGCCGGTGGCGTCCAGCGCCGGGTGGCCGAAGTCGATCTCGAAGCTGAGCTTGTAGCCGTCGTGCGGCTCCAGGCGCGCCCATTTCAGCGCCGTGCCCTCGCCCTCGCGCACCTCGACCGCGCGCTTCACGCGCAGGAAGCGCTTGGGCGCCGGCTGCACCTCGATGCCCGCGCTCTGCAGCAGGAAGACGAAGGACGCGGCCGAGCCGTCGAGGATGGGCACCTCCTCGCCGTCGATGTCGACCACGAGGTTGTCCAGCCCGAGGCCGGCGCAGGCCGACATCAGGTGCTCGATGGTTTGCACCTTGGGCGCAGCGGGATCGCCGCCGGGGCTGACGGTGGAGGCCATGCGGGTGTCGCAGACCGCCTGCGCGTCGATGCGGATGTCCGCCGGCTCGGGCAGGTCGACGCGGCGGAAGGTGATGCCGGCGTCCGGCGCGGCCGGACGCAGCGTCAGCGTGACCTTCTGGCCGCTGTGCACGCCCACGCCGACGGCCTGGACGACGGATTTGAGGGTGCGCTGGCAGAGCATGACTGCGGATTGTCGTCCATGGCGCGAGGCCCGACGGCCGGGCGCGCATCAGCGCCGTCCGAAGACCCGATTTCGCTTGAAACGCCGGTCCGGCTGCCGATATAGTTACGTGAAGACCCCTCCGCTGGCGCGGAAAAGAATGGGGCAGGCGCGGGGCGTGAACATGCAGCGCGTCAGGGGAGTTCTAGCAACGCGCCATGGCGGCCCGTTCGGCCGCGCAGGCGCATGGGGTCTTCGATGCCAGGCACCTACACGGGCACCTTCAGCGCCGCCCAGGTCAACGCGCTGTTCCAGGGCTTCACCGTCCTCGCCCAGCGCCTGTCGGAGGCCTCCAGCGCCGCCGAACTTCCCGCTACGGATCCCACCGCTCCCGCAGTTGCAAACCCGATGCTGTCGGAGATGGTGGGGCTGCAGCAGCCGCTGGCCACGCTCACCGATGCCGGCCAGACGCTGCTGACCGAACTGGCGCAACCGTTGGCGGCCGCCGCCGTCAGCGCCGCGCAGACCGCCGACCAGGTGGCCACGCTGATCCAGAACGCGGTCTCGTCGGCCAGCGCGCTCAGCCTCGACCCCATCGTCCACAGCCTGGAGACGCTGGCCGACGGGCGCCAGATCGTCTGGTTCCAGATTCCGCTGCAGGCCAGCACGACGCTGGTGGACTACACGCTCGATGTCGGGCAGACCCCCTCCGAGGACCCTGCTGCGCCCTCGCTCGCCGACCAGGGCCTGCGCCTGGGCACGCTCGAGGTCGACGTCGACGCCGGCCTGAGCTCGACGCTGCGCGTGGGCATCGACCTGAGCCCCGGCCTGTCCACCGACGAGGCCGTCGTCTTCGACATCGACGGCGTGCGCGTCTGCGCCGAGGCCAACGCCAGCGTGGCCGACGTGCAGGCGAGCTTTGGCGTGATCGACCTCAGGCCGGCCAGCGTCAGTGTGGCGATGGACCTGTGCGTCGAACTCGACCTGATCGAGGGCGCTGCGGGCTACCTGCAGCTCGGCGCGCTGAACAGCCGGGCCATCGGCGAGCTGTTTTCCTTCAGCCTGCCGCACGGCGGCGACCTGGTGCCCGACTTCACGGTCGACATTCCGTTCACGCTGGGCATCGGCGGCTTCGACCTGCCGACCGGCAGCCCGCTCATACTGAGCCTGTCCGCGCTGGACGGCTTCAACCTTGGCAGCCTGGACTTCGAATTCCCGGAGCTGACCGTCAACGGCGTGGACTTCGACTTCGCCCAGCTCGGCGAGATCAGCCTCGACGACCTGGGCGCCTGGCTCAGCGGCGTCGGCGACTGGCTGCCCCAGTTCGGCGACGGGCTGACGCTGCCGCTGGTCGACTTGGACCTGGGGCAGGTGCTGGACCTGGGCGTCGACTGGCAGGACCTGCTCGACGACCTGCGCGACGACCACGGCGCGTGGAACTTCACCGGCATCCAGGACCTGTTCGGCCGCATCGCCGGCCACTTCGGCCTGTCCACCACGCCGGCCGCGCTGCAATCCACCTTCGCCCTGACCTGGAACCCGGTCGCCGAGGCCCTGGAATGGACGGTGCCGTACTCGGCCAGCCTGAGCGAGACGGTGGCCTTCGACACCGCCGGCCTGCTGCCCGAGGACCTGCCGCTGAACATCCAGGCCGAAGCCTCGGCGACCGTTACGGCCGCACTGAACTTCAGCATCACCGGCGGCGTGGCGATCAGCTCCTCGGCCCAGGTCGATCCGGTCACCAGCGCGACGCTGCTGACCGAGATCAACAGCGGGGTGGGGTTGACGACGCAGGGCCTGCTGCCGGGCGCGGACCTGCGCTTCACGATGCGCGACGGCTCCACCGTGAACGTCGACCTGAACGGCATCGCCGGCCTGGGCAGCACGGCCACGGTGGGCGGCCTGCTCAGCGCGCTGAACGCCGCCTCGCCGACCAAGCTCTCGGCCAGCATCGACAGCAGCCGCCTCGTGCTGACCGACCTGACGGCGGGCACCTTTACATTCAACATTGCATCGGTATCGGCCACCGTCACCTCGACCAGCGGCACGACCGGCGCCACGCTCAACACCGAGTCCACCTCGGTCGCCCCGCTGGTGCTGGGTCTGTGGGGTGTGACGGCCCAGGCGAACGGCCTCGGCCAGATGCAGATCACCGGCCACTCGCTCGAATCGCTGTCGCTGGCCGACCGGCTGTACATCAAGGAGCAGGATGCGTCCGACCCGCTGCTGTCGGGCAGCATCACGATCGACGCCACCCTGGAAGGCGGCGCGGCGATCGGGCCGGTCTCGCTGAGCATCGTCGACGGGCAGGCCCGCGGCGTGGCCGGCTGGGAGCTGACGCTGAACGACCCGGCCACCGGCGCCGACGACGGCCGCATCTACCTGTCGGAGCTGGCCGAGGCCGACCTCGGCACGGTGCTCGACCACGGCTTCGACCCGTCGCCCACGCTGGACGGCATCTTCCAGCTCGCCGTCACGCCCGACCTGCTGAACGCGGCCTTCGACGTCGACGCGGGCGACTACTCCACCGACCCGCTGAACCTGGATGCGGCCAACCCCGATGCCGCCCCCGACACGGCCCTGGTGCCCTACCTCGACTTGAGCGTCGACCTGGTCGGCGGGCAGTGGAACTTCTCGGTCGCGCCCAGCGAGAAGCTCGAGGACATCCTGTCCGGCGGCTTCGCCGACTTCTCCTGGGACGACCTGCCGGGCATGCTGACGATGCTGCTCGAAGAGCTCGAGGGCTCGGACCTGTGGGGCCTGGAGATCCCGCTGGCCGGCGTGACGCTGGGCGACCTGTTCCAGTTCGGCGAGATGCTGGCCGACTTCGCGTTGCCCGACCTGGCGACCGAGCTGACCGATCTGGGCACCTGGAAGCTCGACTTCCAGACCGACCTCGACGCCGCGCTGCCCGAGCTGCAGGCGCTCGACGTCGATCTCGCCGGCCGGCTGCAGCAGATCCAGTGGGAGTTCAACCGCATCAACCTGGCCTGGGAAGGTCGCAGCGGCGGCGACGCCGACTTCGACGTCGACTTCATGGCGCGGCTGGGCGCCTGGTCGGCGCAACTGGGGGTCTTCCTCGGCGACCTGGACGCCGCATCCACCGCCTTTGTCGCCGGGGGCGGCACCCTGGCCGCCGACATCGGCGCACTGGACCTCACGCTCGACGGTCTGGTCCTCTGGATGGCTGGCATTCCCTACGGCTTGGACGGGTTGGCTTCGCTGCTCGAGGGCCTGTTCCTCGAGTCCGACGGCACGACGCCGAAGATCCCCGGACTGACGCTGAGCGTCGACATCCCGACGGTTCAATTCGGCAGCAGCGCGCCGCAGCTGGTCTTCGACCTCGAATTCACGCTGAACCCGGCGACCTTCAGCCACGACATCGACCTGTCGGGGCTGAACCTGGGCGGCGACTCGGTGCTGAGCTTGACCGGCGGCGGCACGATCTCGCTCGCGCTGGGCGGCAGCTTCGAGACGCGCATCGGCTTCGACTTCGGCACGATGCAGCCGATCTTCGACCTCGCCGACACCTCGGCGGCGCTGACGCTGGGCATCGTCACCACGGGTGATGCCGAGGTCGAGGCCTCGCTCGGCGGCCTGGCCGGCGTGTCGATCGGCAAGGTCGACGGTTCGATCAACGACCCCTTCAGCATCACCCTCACCGAGACAAACCCGACCACCGCACCCTCTGGCTACGACCCAGCCACCGATCCGGCCACGATCACCTTCAATGGCGCCCTGGCCGAAGGCTCGCGGCTCGGGGGCGCAGCCCACTTCCGGGCCGATCTGCCCTTGTACGTGACGCCGCTGGTCGGCTCGCTCGGCAGCGTGCTGATCACTGCAGACTTCAACGCCAACCCGCTCAGCTTCGACGCCGACATCGACGCCAGCGGTGTCGACCTCGAAGAAGCCTTCTCCCTCGGAGACCTGGACCTGAGCGGCTGGCTCGACGGCGCGCTGGCCTTCATCAATGGGCTGATCACGGTGCTCGAGTCCGATCTGGTCGGCAACCTGCCGGTGCTCGGCGACATCGACCTGTCGAACACGGGCTTCCTGTACGAATTGCGCGACCTGATCGACACCCTGGCCGACTACAACACCCTGGGCGAACTCTACAAGGGCCTGGACCCCGAGCTCGACGACTTCGGCGATGCCTCGCTGAACGGCAGCCTGGCCTTCACGATCGGCGGCATCACGCTCGACACTGACTACATCGACGGCGAGGGCAACGCGCAGCAGCACGCGATCTGGAACGCCGATCTGGGCGACCTGTTCTTCGGTTCCGAGTTCGAGTCGCTGAACGCCAGCAACTTCGTCGTCGAAGTCAACCTCGGCGGCCTGTTCCAGGACACGCTGGACGGCAGCGAGCTCGACCTCGGCCTGGACGACCTGGGCATCGCCCTCGACACCACCGGCGGCATCGACTTGGTGGCCGACTTCGACCTGCGCGTGGGCTTCGGCTACTCGCCCACCGCGGGCTTCTTCGTCCAGGGCACATCGCATGAGAGCGGCAAGGAAATCGAGGCCAGCGTGGGTCTGGGCTTCAGCCCGGGCAGTTCGCTCGCGCTCGACATCGGCCCGCTGAACTTCACGCTGACCGACAAGACCGACGGCGAGATCGTCGAAGGCGGCACCGTCACCGAAGAGCAGGCCATAGCCAACCGCGAGTTGCACGCCGAAATCGGTGTGGACCTGGGCAACGGCGTGCTCGCGAGCACCAGCGGCGGGCTGCTCTCGGGCTCGGGCGTCATGGTCACCGGTGCCGCCAAGGCCAAACTCGACCTCGACCTCGCCTCCAGCCTGGGGGTCGGTCTGGAGCTGACCACCGGCTACTACGACGCCAGCACAGACAGCGGCGAGGTCACGCTGAGCTGGAACTCCAGCACCGGGTTGAGCATCGGCGACGGCGACTTCCACTTCGAGATCACCGACACCTACATCGATCTGGGCACGCTGCTCGGCCCCGCGTTCACCGAGATGGTGCAGCGCATCGACGAGGCCCTGGAGCCGCTGGAGCCCATCGTCGATCTGCTCACCGGCGAGGTGCCGCTGATCTCCGACGTGTCCAAGCAGGTCGGCGGCGGGCCGGTGACGGTGCTGGACGCGATCAGCTGGTTCGGCGACGGCGCGCAGAGCGCGGTCGAATTCATCGAGTTCGTCGACACGGTGCTGACGGTCACCGACTCGATGGCCGATTCGGGCAAGTTCTATCTCGGCAGCCTCACCGCGCCGGCCTCGTCGGCGCCTTCGGGCCTGGGCTCGGCGCTGTCGGAGTCCGGCGCCCACACGGCCGCCGCGTCGCAGCCCGAGGTCAACGCCTCGCAGCAGGCCAGCCTGTTCAGCAACAGCCTGGGCCTGAGCTTCCCGCTGCTGCAGAACCCCGGCACCGAGTTGTTCGACTTCCTCTTCGGCGGCGAGGCCGATATCGTCGTCTGGGACATCCCCGATCTGGACGCCGGCTTCGACTTCCGGCAGTCCTTCCCCATCTTCCCGCCGCTGTATGTCAGCCTGTTCGGCGGCGTCGACTTCAAGACCAACTTCGACCTCGGCTACGACACGCGCGGCCTGCGCATGGCGATGGCCGACGGCGGCAGCGCGGCCGACCTGCTGCTGGGCGTGTACCTGCTCGACGAAGGGCGAGAGGACTACACCGGGCTGGGCAGCGACAACACCGAGATGTCGGTGACCGCCGAAATCGGCGCCGGGGCCGAACTGAACATCGTCGTCGCACAGGCCGGCGTGGACGGCGGGCTGCGCGGCACGCTGGGCGCCGACCTGAACGACCCCGACCCCGACGGCAAGGTCTACGTCGACGAGCTCGCCTACAACCTGATGCGCGGTCCGCAGTGCATCTTCGACCTGCAGGGCTCGCTGGACGTCTTCCTCGAGGCCTACATCAAGGTCGGCCTCGACACGCCCTTCGGCTTCATCACGCTGTTCAGCGAGCGCTTCAAGCTCGCCGAGGCCACCATCCTCGACTGGAGCGCGGTTGTCTGCCCGCCGGTGGAGCCGAACCTGGCCGACCTGAGCGGCACCACGCTGACGCTGAACATGGGCGCGCTGGCGGTCAACGTCGTGCCCGGCGAGACCACCGACGGCGATGAGACCTTCCTGGTCGACTACGTGGCCAGCGGGACCGACAAGAACGGCAACCCCGTCACCGACTCGATCCGCGTCAGTGCCTACAACTTCGAGGAGTACTTCGCCGCCGGCTCGGTGACGAAGATCGTCTTCGACGCCGGCATCGGGAACGACACGGTGCTGATCGCGCCGGAAATCACCAAGGCCGTCGAGGGCCGCGGCGGCGAGGGCGACGACAACCTCGTCGGCGGCTCGGGTGCCAACCAGCTCTGGGGCGACGCCGGCTCCGACGTGCTGGCCGGGCGCGCCGCTGCCGACACGCTGGACGGCGGCGACGGCGACGACTTCCTCTACGGCTACGGTGGCGCCGACTCGCTGACCGGCGGCGCGGGTGACGACCGCCTGCACGGCGAAGACGACGTCGGCGACCTGGTCGACTTCATCGCCGCCAACCCCGACTACAACGCCGGCAGCGCCGGCAACGACACCGTCTCGGGTGGCGATGGCGACGACGTCATCATCTCCGGCAGCGGCAACGACGTCGTCGATGCCGGCGCGGGCGACGACGCCATCTCGGCCGGTGCCGGCAACGACACCGTGCAGGGCGGCGAGGGCAACGACCAGGTCCAGGGCGGCGACGGCAACGACAAGCTCTGGGGCGACGACTCGGCGGGTCTGGTCGACGGCGGCTCGGCCGACACCCACGCCGACAAGATCGAGGGCGGCGCCGGCTACAACGAGATCGACGGCGGCACCGGCGACGACCTGCTGTACGCGGCCGACGAGGAGCAGCTCGCCACGGCGCCGCAGACCGTGCTGGTGGGCGGCTGGGCCTCGAAGGTCTGGGGCGGCGACGGTGCCGACATGATCTACGGCACCGCCGGCACGGACAGCCTGTCAGGCGGCTTCGAGAGCGACTACATCGAATCCGGCGCCGGCCACGACCTGCTGCTGGGCGGCCCGGCCAACGACGCACTGCTGGCGGCCGGCGGCAACGCCACGATCTACGGCGGCCACGGCAACGACGTCATCGACGGCGGCGACGGCGCCAACTGGATCGAGGGCGGGCCCGGCGACGACCAGATCTACGCCCGCGTGGGCGCCGACGAGGTCTACGGCGGCACCACGGCGCGCGGCTACGCCTTCCTGCTGGACGACCTGTCGGGCGACCGCGCCGTCATCGACCCGCTGCACGGCGGTTTCCGCTCGACCCTGGCCGAGGACAGCTGCGGGCCCGAGATCTTCTTCTACCCCGAGGTCTACGACGGGCCGCCCAAGCCGCTGGTCTTCACGCTGTTCAACGACGCCGACCGCGACGGCGTGCGCGACAGCGGCGAAGGGCCGCTGCCGGAGAGCACGAACTGGTCGTACTCGCTGTTCCAGGTCACGGCCGAGGGCACGGCTCTCGTGCACGAGGGCACGGCCACGGGCGGCACGCTGACGCTGCCGGAATCCGGCGTGCCCGACGGTACCTACCAGCTGGTGGTGATGCCCGAGGCCGGCACCGAGGCCTGGATGGCGCTGAGCTTCGACGCCATGGGCACCGAGGTCACGCTGACCGGCGGTGTGCAGACCGGCCGCGCCGACCTGCCCTGGGTGGCGGTGGGCCGCACCGAGGAAGGCGGCAGCGACATCCGGGGCCAGGTGCGCACCTACGACTCGAAGGACGACGCACAGCCCGAGCCCACGCCGGGCGCGGTGGTCTACGTCGACACCGACAAGGACGGCGCCTGGGACGCCGACAGCGAAGACTTCGTGCTCACCGACGGCGAAGGCGAGTACGTCATCACCGACCTGCCGGCGGGTGACTACGTCATCGGCGTCCAGCTGGACGGCGTCTGCGCGACGCCCTTCCCGCGCTCGAAGGCGGTCTCTGTCGACGGCGTCAACGACGCGACGGCGAACTTTGCGCTGGTGCTGAATGCGGCGCCGGTGGTCGCCGGGGTGGAACTGGGCCTGACGAACAAGCAGACGCAGACGCGGACCTGGCTGCCGGTGGACGACGGCAACGAGCAGATGACCCCGCTGGCGCCGGCCAACCCGGTGACGCACATCGCGCTCGACCTCTGCGGCGATCTGGCCTTCGGCGAGAAGGACCGGCCCGCCCCCGAGGCCACGCTGACGGTGGACGGCCGCTCCGTGGCCCTGGTCCTGTCGTCGTTCACCGACACGGCCGACCACACCCGCTTCGAGTTCGCGATCTCCGGCATCACCGACGGTCTGCCGTCCGGCCTGTACACGATCAACCTGAAGTCGGCCTCGGTCAAGGACGCGCAGGGCGACCCGCTGGACGGCGAGTGGCGCTACCCGCAGGCGTATGCGTCGGGTGACGGCACGGCCGGGGGCGACTTCGTCTTCCAGTTCAAGATCGGCACGCCCGAAACCCGGGCGGTGTTCATGCCGATGCTGTGGCTGGGCGACCAGACCGGGGGCAGTGACGGCACCGAGCCCGCATTCGGGGACGAACTGGTGCAGATCACCGCGGTGGCGCCCCCAGCCGCCGTGGCCACGGTGGGCGATGGCCGGGCGGTGCTGCAAGGCTCGGTCTGGATGCACGACGACCGCGACGCCGCCGACCTCGGTCAGGGCGTCACCGAGGCCGGGCTGCCCGGACAGGCGATCGACGTGCGCAACGAGCGCGGCGAGATCGTGGCCAGCCTCAGGACGGGCAGCGTCGATCTGGACGGCGATGGGGCGGTGGAGACTGCCGAACTGGGCGGCTTCCGCGTCAACGGCCTGCTGCCGGGCACCTACACGGTCAGCCAGAGGCCCGCCGAGCCGTGGGAACAGGCGGTGGCCGTGTCCACGGCGCCGGCGCCGGAGCGCTGGCTCGGCGTCACGTACAAGCCCCAGGGCGGGGATTCGGTGCTCTCCCTGATCAGCCAGAGCGCGACGGGCGCCAAGGTCGAGGCCAGTGCCCGGCTGCCGGGCGTGGCGGCGCGCGACGTCAGCTGGATCGGTGACGACCGCGCGGTGGTGGTGGGGCAGGGCGTGGCCTCCACTTCGCCGGCGTTGTTCTTCGTGCAGGTGCCGCTGGACGATCCCGCTGCAGCCTCGGTGGTGAAGACGGTGCTGCTGCCCGAGACCCTGCGCAAGCCCACGCTCGTCGGTGTGGACGTGGTCGCCGACCAGTACCTGCTGGTGACGGCGGCCGACGGCAGCGTGTTGCGCTACGCGCTGGCCGCCCAGACCTGGACCGACCTGGGCGACCTGCGATCGCCCGCGGGAACGGCCCTGTATCCGGTGGGCGACATCGCGGTGGTCTCGCCGCAGCAGGCCTGGGTGATCGCCGGCGACGAGCCGGTGAACCCCTTGGTGCCCGGCGAAGTCAAGCAGCAGTTCCTCGTCCGCTTCGACCCCTTGTCGATGCACGTCGCTTCCGTGCGGCCCCTGACCTTCCCCGACCAGCGCACCACCAGCGGCCTGCTGATCGGCCTGGAGGCCGGTGAAGACGGCCGCCTGACGGCCCTCAGCCAGATGGGCGACTTCGTCGGGATCGATGCCGCGACAGCCTCGGTCACCGGAGTGACGGCCGTGCAGGGCATGGACCGATTTGCCGGCAGCACCGGCGGCCTGTCGGTGCGGGGCGGCGTGCGCCAGACCGACACCCGGCCCGGCGACGACAGCGTCACCGTCACCGTCGGCCAGGACGGCACGGTCCAGGTCGGCTTCGGCGACACCCCCACGCGCCACGAGTGGCTGGACGGCGACGACACCATCGACGGCGGCTGCGGCCCCGAGGCCGACGTGCTGCACGGCGACGATTACCTCGGCTCCAACCCGGCGCTGCAGTTGCCCGCCAACCTCATCCTCGTCGGCGGCAACGACGAGATCCGCGGCCGTGACGGCAACGACACCATCGGCGGCGGCCTGCAGGGCGACGTGCTGCGCGGCGAGACCGGCAACGACCAGATCACCGGCGGGACGACCGAGCCCAACCGCATCGAGGGAGGCGACGGCAACGACAGCATCACCGGCGGCGCGGCCGGGGACCACATCCTCGCCGGCGCGGGCGACGACACCGTGGCGGCTGGTGGCGGCCGCGACTGGGTCTTCGGCGAGGCCGGCAAGGACAGCCTGGCAGGCGGCAGCGGCGACGACGTGATGGTCGGCGGCGCCGACGAGGACGTGGTCACGGGCGATGCCGACAACGACACGCTGGTCGTCGTCAACGGCGAGCTCGGCAGCGCCTACACCGCCGCGCCGGCCGGCGCGGCGGGCGGCAGCTACGACGGCGGCGCGGGCGTCGACCAGATCGTCGTCGTGCGCTCGCACGAGACGGCCCAGGCGAACATCACGCTGACTGCCGGCACGGTGCAGCTGGGCAGCGGGCCGCTCGAGACCGTGCAGAACACCGAGACCGCGCTGCTGGCCGGCGGTGCGGCCGGCGACGTCATCAGCGCCGCCACCTTCGGCGGCACCACGGTGATCTACGGCCACGAGGGCAACGACACGCTGACCGGCAGCGACCAGGCCGACCAGATCTTCGGCGGCGACGGCAACGACCGCATCAAGGCCCAGGGCGGCGACGACACCGTGCGCGGCGGTGCGGGCGTCAACAGCGTGGAAGGCGGCAGCGGCAGCGATCTCGTCGTGCTCGACGCGGACTCCTTCGACACCGTGCAGGAGTCGGCAGCCGGCGGGATTGCCGACGTCGTGGACGCGCGCGCGTCGGCGCTGGCCAACACCATGACGGTGGCCCCGGCCTCGGCCATGGCGTCGACCTCGGGCAGCTTCGGCTTCGTCCTGAACGGCGAGGTCGAGCTGCTGATGCTCGGCGCCGGCGACGACCGGGTGCGGGCAGAGACGACGCTGGCCGGCACGCCGTCGGTGCTGCGCATCGTCGACCACGGCGGGACCGACGAACTGTCCTACCAAGGCTGGGCCACGGCGGTGACGGTCGACCTCGGCGCCGCCACGGCCACCGGCCTGGGCGCGGTTGCCAACTTCGAGGACGTCGTCGGCGGCGACGGCAACGACAGCCTGACCGGCAATGCCGAGGACAACACCCTGGACGGCGGCGCCGGCAAGGACACCCTCGTCGGTGGTGACGGCCAGGACAGCCTGCTCGGCGGCGTGGGGCTGGACAGCCTCGTCGGCGGCGAAGGCCTCGACACGCTGATGGGCGACGCCGGCGACGACACGCTTGCGGGCGGCAATGGCGACGACCTGCTCTATGGCGAGACCGGCGGTGACAGCCTGCTCGGGGGCGGCGGCGACGATACGCTCGACGGCGGCAGCGGCGCCAACAAGCTCAACGGCGGCTCGGGCAACGATCTCTATGCCTTCCTCGCCAACGCGCAGACCGACCAGGCCACCGAAGGCTCGCCCGCCGGCACCGACCGGCTGGACTTCGGCTACGTCTCGGACCGGGCCCTGGTCCTGGCGCTGCACACCGGTGGCGGCGGCTCGCTGGAGGTCAGCGACGCCGGCTCGACGATGCTCGTCACCGCCGGGCCGCTCACCGACATCGAGCTCGTCGTCGGCGGTTCGCGCGCCGACCGCTTCGTCTTCGACGACGGCGCCGTGATCAACGGCGTCCTGGACGGCGGGGGCGTGTCGAGCCTGGATCTCGCCGACCAGGACACCCTGGACTACTCGGCCTACACCACGCCGGTGACGGTGGACTTGAGCGGCATGCTGGACGCCAGCAGCCTCTGCCCGGCCACCGGAACGGCGGGTGTCAAGGGGATGCGGCATGTGATCGGCGGCACCTCGAGCGACGTGCTGACGGGCGGCGGCTTCTTCGACCTGTGGCTGGAGGGCGGCGCCGGCAACGACTACCTGTCCGGCGGCGATGGCAACGACACGCTGATCGGCGGCCAGGGCGACGACACGATCAACGGCTGGGGCGGCGGCGGCGACGTCGCCCGGTTCACCGGTCCGCGCAGCGCCTACACCGTCACCGAGCTGGGCACTGGCCTGCAACTCGTCTCGGCGGCCGAGGGCACCGACCGGGTCAGCAACGTGGAGCGCTTCGAGTTCGCCGACGGCACCTACAGCGCCGCCGGGCTGGTCGGCGGCGCGACCAGCGTCGACGTGAAGGCCACCGTCTACGCCTGGAAGACCCACACGCTGCTGGAAGGCACCACGGTGTCGATGAACGGCGCCGCGGCGGTCGCCGCCGACGCCTACGGCGTGGCCGCGCTGGGCGCCACGGCGCCGGCCAGCATCGACCTCAAGGCCAGCCGCAGCGCCACCGTGGCCGACCAGGGCTCGGTCACGCTGGCGGACGCGGTGTCCATCCTGAAGATGATCGCCGGCATGCCGGTGAACCCGCCGGGGCAGGCGCTGTCGCCCTACCAGGCCATCGCCGCCGACGTCGATGCCAGCGGCAGCGTCACCCTGGCCGACGCGATCGGCGTGCTGCGGCATGCCGTCGGCCTGCCCGCTGCCGCCACGCCGAAGTGGGTCTTCGTCGACGAGGCCGATCTGGGGATGCCGGCGCGCGCCAGCACCAGCCCGGGCACCGTGCCGACGGTCGTCTCGACCCCGGCCGCCGAGCACGTGGGCCTGGTCGGCATCCTGCGTGGCGACGTCAACGGCAGCTGGACGCCGCCGGTCGGCGCCAAGGACCTCGACGACATCGACAGCACCTACTTCCAGGACCTGACCGCAACCCTGAACGCCGACCCCGGGCCGGACGTCAGCCTGTCGCAGTGGGGGATCTACACGCCGTGAACGCAGGGCCCGCCGGCGGCGGGCCTGTGCGCCTTTCACGCCCGGACGAGGCCCCGATTGACGCGAACCGTGCGAGCCGCCCCTTGTTGCATATTTCGGCGATCGTGACCGGTCATTTCGGCTGAAGGTGACCGGTCATTTCGGCGCATCGTGACCGACCATTTCGGCGATCGTGACCGGTCGGGGCCGGGGCGCTGCGCAGGCTCATGAGTGTAGGGGTGAGGTGCGTTTTCGGGCGGTCGGAGCCTCCTTCGTCAGGGGTGTGATGGGGTCGGGGCGGTGGTTGGCCTGGACGCGAAGCTCCGGCCGGCGCGCGGCCCGCAGGCACGCTGCGGCCTTCCTTGTTGCCAAGCCTGTATTGGTTTTCTTGCCCATGGCGCGCCAGCCTGTCATGCCGCAGCCGCGGTGCTGGCATGCGCGGGTTTGCGCGTGGTGGCCTGCGGCGTGCCGGTGCGGCGGGAGTGGCCCTCCAGCTTGAAGCGGTGCACGCGCTGCAGCAGTCGGTCAAGGATGGCGTCGGCGATGGTGGCGTCGCCGATCCAGCCGTGCCAGTGCTCCACCGGCAACTGGTGGGTGATGATGGTGGCGCGGCGGCTGGCGCGGTCGTCGACGATCTCCAGCAGCGCGCTGCGCGTGGCGCTGTCGATCGGGCCCACGCCCCAGTCGTCCAGCAGCAGCACATCCACGCGCGCCAGTTGCAGCAGCCACTTGCCCAACCCGCCGCTGGCGGTGAGCACGCGCAGGTCCTCGGGCAGGCGCGGCACGCGCAGGTGCAGCGCGCTGCGGCCGCTGCGGCAGGCGTGCTGGGCCAGCGCGCACGCCGCCCAGGTCTTGCCCACGCCGGTGGCGCCGCTGAGCAGCACGGTGTCGCCGCGGTCGATCCAACTCGACAGGGCCAGCGCCGTGAGCGCGCGCCGGTCCAGGCCGCTGATGCCGGTGAAGTCGGCGGCCTCGATGCTCGCATCGGGGTACTTCAGCTGCGCCTTCTGCAGCAGCCGCACGCGCTTGCGGTCGTGACGGCTGTGCACTTCGCGGTCCACCAGCAGCGCCAGGCGCTCCTCGAAGCTCAGCGTCAGCGCCTCGGGCTGGGCGGCCTGCAGCTCCAGCCCCTCGGCGAAGGCATTGAGCTTCAGGGTCCGCAGGTGGGTCAGGGTCGATGAGTTGATCATGGGGCCTCCTGCGGTCACTGGTAGTTCTGCGCGCCGCGCAGGTTGTCGTGCTCGGGGCTGACCCAGTCGCCCTGCGCGGGCGGCGTGACGCGGTCACGGTTGTTCTTCAGGATCTCGTGCACATGCTTGCAGCGGTAGGTGCCCAGCACCAGCGCACTCTCGCAGGCGGCTTCCAGGCGCGTCTGGCCGTAGCGGCGTGCCAGCGCCAGCAGCCCCAGGCAGGCGCGGTAGCCGTGCTCGGGGTGGCGATGGCGGGCGAGCGCGCGCGTGACGAAGATGCCGGTGGCCGTGCCGACCTGCTCGCCCCAGGCGATCAGGCGCTGGGGCGACCAATCCTTGTGGGCGCGGTGGGAGGCGGGCATGTGCTCGTCCAGCGTGGTGTAGCCGCCGCGGCGGTTGCTGCGGGCGTGGCTGGCCACGCGCTGGCCGCGGTGCAGCACCTCCACCAGCCGGCGCGTGATGCGCGCCTCCAGCGCCTGGCCCACCAGTGCGTGCGGCACGCTGTAGTAATGCATATCGACCTCGACGTGGTAGTCGATGTGGACTTTGACGGTCTTGAAGCGCGCGAGCTCGTAGGGCGCAGCCGGCAACGCCAGCATCGCCGGGCGATCCAGCTCGGCGAACACGCTGGCGCGGCAGCCCGGCAGCTTGCGGAAGGGGCGCTGGTTGAGCGACGGCAGCAGCGCCTGGATGGCCGCATCGGCCTCGGCCACGGTGTCGAAGACGCGGTGGCGCAGTGAGGCCAGGATCCAGCGGCCCACCACCTGCACCGCGCTCTCCACCGCCGCCTTGTCCTGGGGGTGGTAGGGCCGCGCCGGCAGCACCGAGGTGCCGTAGTGGCGCGCGAAGTCCAGCACCGTGGCGTTGGCCTGGGGCTCGTAGCGGTCGGGCTCGGCGATGAGCGCGCGCGGGTTGTCGGGCACGATCAGGTGCGGCACCGCGCCCATGTAGGAGATTGAGCGCGTCATGCCCTCGATCCAGTCGTCGAGCTTCTGCGCCGGGGTGGCGCAGGCGAAGGTGTAGCTCGATGCGCCCATGGCCGAGACGAAGACCTGGGCGCAGCCACCCTCGCGCAGCCGCAGCGTGGGCCCGGAGTAGTCCACGAACAGCTTCTCGCCGGCGATGCGGTGCTGGCGCATCGAGCGCTTGAGCCGCGCCCGGAAGGCCTTGTAGTGCTCGCAGAACTGGGTGTAGCGCCAGGTGCGGCCGTCGGGATGAGCCTGGGCGTATTCCTGCCACAGCAGCATCAGTGTGACGCCCTTGCGCTGCAGGTCCTGGGTAAGCGCTAACCAGCCGGCGTCCTTGCTCAGAGAGCGCAGCCGTGCAAGGCCGAGCGCAGCGGCTGGTCGGCGAAGTGCTGCTTCCACTGCCGCGGCGTGAGTTCCGCCACGCGGC
>JAIXWM010000153.1 GCA_027491255.1 Rubrivivax sp.
ACAAGCAACCCCACCAAGACGATGGCCCCTCACGGGGCCATCTGCACTTCGGGGGCCGAAGAAATCAAAACCGCCACCTCGCCAGCGAATAACGGCGGATTTGTACCGGCGGCAACACACGTGGGTCATCTGCGCGCCGATGGTGTGCGCGAAGTTCGCGCCCACGAAGTGGTAGAGCGAGCCCACACCCACGCTGGCGTAGCTCAGCGGCTTGCCTTCGGCCGAGGCCTTCTTCGCCAACGCCACGAGCTCGTCCACGTTGCTGGCCGGCAGGCCCTTGCGCGCCAGCACCGCCATCGGGAAGCTGCCGATGACCTGCACCATGCGCCAGTCCTCGGCCTTGTACTTCACGGACTGCATCGCCAGCGGCGCCAGGATCAGCTCGTTGGGCGAGCCCTGGTAGACGATCTGGCCGTCGGCCGGGCTGTTGAGGACCTTCTGCGCCGCGATCGAGCCCGAGGCGCCGCCGAGGTTGTCGACGACGGCCATCTGCCCGATCGCCTTGGCGAAGGGCTTCTCCACCATGCGCGCGATCACGTCCGACAGGCCGCCGGCCGGGTAGGGCACGAGCAGCGTCACGGGCTTGGACGGGTAGCCCTGCGCTGCCGCGCCACCGGTCAGCATGGCGGCGGCCAGGAAGGTGGCGGTGCGGGCCAGCAGGGCGCGGCGGCCCGGGCGCTGGAGGTGCGATGCGTTCATGGTCTTGTGTCTCCGGGGGCGGTGGCGCCGCTGCTCGTCGGTCGCCGGTGGGGTGAAGGATGGGGGCGTCGGGCCTGCGGTGCTGGCTCGATGCCCGGTGCCACAGGACGGAACACATGCTAAGAGCCTGGTTTCATGAAGTCCAATGCGATTTTTGTTGCAGAAACATGCGGCCGGCGCATCGTTTTCTCGACGGCTCCAGGGCTGGCCGCCGCGCGCCTTGCCCGTTCCAGCTTCCACGCAGGTTCTGTCTTGTGCGAGGATCCCGGGCGTCATGCTGCGCTACGAAACCCTCCCCGTCACCCCCTTCGCCCAGAACTGCTCGCTCGTGTGGTGCGACCGCACGATGGAGGGCGCCGTCATCGACCCCGGCGGCGAGCTGCCGCGGCTGCGCGCGGCGGCGCGGCGCCTGGGCGTGACGCTGAAGGCGATCTGGCTCACGCACGCCCACATCGACCACGCGGGCGGCACGGGCACGCTGGCACGCGAGGTCGGGCTGCCCATCATCGGCCCGCACCCGGGCGACCAGTTCTGGATCGACGGGCTGGCGCAGCAGGCGCAGATGTTCGGCTTCGCGCCTGCCGAGCCCTTCACGCCCACGCGCTGGCTGCAAGACGGCGACACGGTGCAGGTGGGCCAGAGCACGCTGGCGGTGCGGCACTGCCCCGGCCACACGCCCGGCCACGTGGTCTTCCACAGCGCCGAGGCCCACCGTGCCTTCGTCGGCGACGTGCTGTTCGCCGGCAGCATCGGCCGCACCGACTTCCCGGGCGGTGACCACGACACGCTGATCGCCAGCATCACCCAGCGCCTGTGGCCGATGGGCGATGACACGGTCTTCATCCCCGGCCACGGGCCGGAAAGCACTTTCGGGCGTGAGCGCCGCACCAACCCTTACGTGGGCGGGACCTGAAGCGACGCGCGGGCCGCAGCCTCGCGCGCCGCGGCGTTCACCCCTTCCCCGGCATCTCCCATTGACACGCCGCGCGCGCTGGCGTTGAATCGGTCTGACGCTTGCCACAGGCAAGCAAATGGTCCGACAGGATTCCACAGGAGACGACGATGAGAGTGCCCACTTTTCTGCGCCGCGCGCTCCCCGCGCTGGCCGTCCTGGCCGCCCTGGGCATGGCAGCGGCGCCGGCCGCCGCGCAGGGCTTTCCCAACAAGCCCGTCACGCTGATCAACCCCTACCCGCCCGGGGGCTTCGCCGACTCGGTGGCGCGCGTCATCGCTCAGGAGGCCGGCCGCATCCTCGGCCAGACCATGGTGCTGGAGAACCGGCCCGGGGCAAGCGGCAAGATCGGGCTGGATGCGGTGCTGAACGCGCCCAAGGACGGCTACACGATCGGGCTTGCGGTGCCGGGGTCGCTGTCGCTGTTCCCGGTGACCGACCCCCGGTACGCCGACCTGCACAGCCGCGTCACGCCGATCACGGTGGCCGTGCGCGGCTACCTGGCGCTGGCCATCAACCCGGCGGTCGTCCCGGCGCGCAACATCCGCGACTTCGCCGCGTGGCTGAAGGCCAACGAAGGCAAGGCCTCGTACGGCTCGGCCGGCCTGGGCACGAGCTACCACCTCTGGGCCGAGGCCTTCAACATGGCCGCGGGCGTGTCGCCGGTGCACGTGCCCTACAAGGGCGAGGGGCCGGCGCTGAACGACCTGCTTGGTGGCCAGATCCAGTACGCCCTGGTCACCGGCGCCGCCAAGCAGCATGTGGACAGCGGGCGACTGCTCGTGCTCGCCGTCACAGGCGACGAGCGCTGGACCACGCTCTACCCGTCGGCGCCCACCTTCAAGGAGTCCGGTTTCCCGCAGGTGGTCAGCAGCGGCTGGCTCGCCTTCGTCGGCCCCGCCGGCCTGCCGGCCGACGTGGTCGCGCGCCTGAACGGGGCCCTGAAGCAGGCGCTGCAGAGCCCGGCGGTGGGCAAGGTGCTCGAGGCCCAGGGCTACGTGATCGTGGGCAGCACCCCGGAGTACCTGCTCGAGACCTCCAGGGCCGAGTCGCGCACGCTCGGCGAGGTGATCCGTTCGCGCGGCATCAAGCTGCAGTGAGCGCGGCCCGGGTGATGCCCGGGCCCGAAGTCACCGCTCATAGTCGCCGCCTGATCGCGGCCTGTGCCGCGGCGCGTCGGGGTCTGGCGGGGTGACCGCCAGCGGCCGCGCAGGCTCAAGGCCCCTGGCGCCCGGCTCCAGGCGCTCAGCCCGCCGTCGCCAGCGCGCGCTCGAGGAAGGCGTGGACGACGCCGTGGTATTCGTCGGGACGCTCGCCCCAGCCGTAGTGGCCCACGCCCTTCATCTCGTGGAACTCGCCGCGCGGCATCATCGCCGCCATCCGCTGCATCACCGACGCCGGGCAGGTGAGGTCGAGTTCGCCGGCGATGCACAGCACCGGCATCTTCAGGCGCGCCGGCACGTCGTCCTCCAGGTACTGGGCGATGGCCTGGATGGCCTTCTGGAAGGCCTCGCCCTTCATCATGCGGATGTTGTAGAGCGCGTGGTCGAGCTCGGGGCCCTCGGCGCCCGGGCCCATCATCGTGCGCAGCAGCGCCGGCGCGTAGTCGGCAATCGCCTTGCCCTGCGTCAGCGGCGCGACGCGGGTGCGCAGGAAGTCCTGCTGCCACTGCAGGCCCGAGTGGTTGAAGGTGTGGGCCGTGGCCGACAGCACCAGCGCGGCCAGGCGCCCAGGCTGCTGATCGGCCACCTTCTGCGCCACCATGCCGCCCATGCTGTGGCCGAGCAGCACGTTGCGCCGCGTGCCCGTGATGTCGATCAGGCGGTTGACCATCTCGGCCATGCCGGGGATGCTGATCGACTCGGGCACCTCGGAGATGCCGTAGCCCGGCGCGTCGCAGGCGACCACGCGGTAGCCGGCCTGCACGAAGCGCTGGATGGTGTAGCGGAAGTACTCCTTCGAGCCGTAGGCCCCGTGCAGCATGAACAGCGTGGTGTCGGATTCACCGCTGACCATGTAGTCGGGGAGTCGGTAGCTGCGCATGGATCGTCTCCTTCGGTGTCGAGGTCGTTGTCGTGGTCGATCTGGTGGGGCGGCTTTCTTGCCCCAGGCAAGCATCGAGTTTCGGCGCGGGGCCACGCGCTGTCAACCGCGAGTGCGCGCCGGGCGGTTGACACGGCGACCCCGCACGCAGTCCAATCGGCCCGTCCCCTCCCCCTGACACTTGCCCAAGGCAAGCAAAGCCTGCCGCGCCGCGGAGCCTCCCCCGATGACCGACCCGCTCGTCCTGATCCCCGGCCTGAACAACACCGCGGCCGTGTTCGACCGCCTGCGGGTGCGGCTGCCGGCCGACGTGCCGGCCATCGCGGTCGACAACCCGGCGCTCGAGACGGTGGAAGCCATCGCGCAGGCGCTGCTGCCGGCGCTGCCCCCGCGCTTCCGGCTGGTGGGCTTCTCCTTCGGCGGCTATGTCGCGCTGGCGCTGCTCCAGGCCGTGCCCGAGCGCGTGTCGGGCGTGGCGATGGTGTGCACCGCGCCGAACGCCGACACGCCGGCCGCCGCGGCGCGGCGCGCGGCCTCGCTGCAGGTGGTGGCCGAGGGGCGCTACGTCGAGGCCACCATGGCGCAGGCGGCCAACGCCTTCCACCCCGACAGCGTGGGCGACGCCACGCTGATGGCCGAGCGCGAGGCCATGGTGCGCGCCTACGGGCCCGAGCGCTTCGCCGCCCACGTGCGCGCGGCGATCGCCCGGCCCGACCGCACGGCGCTTCTCGACGGACGCCACCCGACGCTGGTGGTCGGCGGCTCGCACGACGCGCTGTTCACGCCGCAGGTGCTGGCCTATGCCGAGCACATCCCCGGCGCGCGCCGCGTCACGATCGAAGGCGCCGGCCACCTGGTGCCGATGGAACGCCCGGCCGAGCTGGCGCAATGCCTGGCCGACTGGGCGCGCGCTGCCTGACCACGCGGCCAGTCCACGCCGTCTGAAACCCCGCCCCGCGGCCCGCCCGCCCGCCGAAGAAGGAGCCCCCGCCATGCTCGAGATCGTCAACGAAGTCCGCCTGACCATCCGCCCCGACAACGACAACCCCTACCTGAAGGGCCCGTTCGCGTCGAACGCGCGCGAGTACACCGCCGACACGCGCAGCCTGAAGGTCATCGGCGAGATCCCGAAGGACCTGCACGGCCTGTTCGTGCGCAACCACCACAACCAGGTGCACGAGCCGCTGGGCACCTATCACCCCTTCGACGGCGACGGCATGCTGCACGCGGTGCGCTTCGAGAACGGGCAGGCCGAGTACCGCAACCGCTTCGTGCGCACCACCGGCTTCCTGGCCGAGCAGGCCGCCGGGCGCGCGCTGTGGCCGGGCATGCTGCGCCCCGACCTCGCCAGCCGCCGCGGCTGGGGCGCGATGGGGGCGATGAAGGACAACGCCGGCACCGACATCAAGTGCCACGCGGGCAAGCTGCTGGCCAGCATGTCGCAGGGCAGCGAGCCCTGGCGCCTGGACCCGTACACGCTCGAGACCCTGGGGCCCGATGCGGCCTGGGCGCGCCGTGTGCCCGACGGCGTGGCCTCGCACTACAAGGTCGACCCCTTCACCGGGGAGATGATGTTCTTCAACTACCCGGAGCACCCGCCGTACATGAACGTCGGCGTGATCGACCGCGACAACCAACTCGTGCACTACGAGGCGATCGAGCTGCCCGGCGCGCGCTGGCCGCACGACCTGGGCATCACGCAGCACTACACCGTGCTGCACGACCTGCCGCTGTACTTCGACCCGGCAGGCCTGAAGCAGGGCCAGCACAAGCTCGTGTTCAACCGCGACCAGGCCTCGCGCTTCGGCATCGTGCCGCGCCGCGGCGGCAATGCCGACGTGCGCTGGTTCGAGGCCGCGCCCTGCTACATCCTGCACATCACCAACTGCTTCGAGGACGGCGATGCCGTGGTCATGGACGGCTGCATCATGCCCGACTACAAGACCGTGCCGGTGAACCAGGCCAGCAACATCTACGAACGCATCCGCGCCAACCTGGACAAGCACAACAACCCCACGCTGATGCACCGCTGGCGCTTCGACCTGAAGACCGGCCGCACCACCGAGCAGCGCCTGGACGACGAGATCACCGAGTTCCCGGTGTGCAGCAACGACTACGTCGGCCGGCCCTACCGCTACAGCTACAACGTGCTCTACCAGAAGGGCGAGTGGCTGTTCTCGGGCCTCAAGCGCTTCGACCTGCGCACCGGCGCCACGGCGCGCTACGAATACGGCGAGGGCCGCTACGGCAGCGAGCCGCAGGTGGCGCGCGCGGTCGGCGCCAAGGCCGAGGACGACGGCTACGTGATCAGCATGGTGGCCGACATGAAGGCCGACACCTCCGAGATCCTGGTGCTGCGCGCCGACGACATCGCCGCCGGCCCGGTGGCGCGCATCATCCTGCCCGAGCGCATGGGCATCGGCACCCACGCCTGCTGGGTGGAGGGCGACCGTCTGGACGGCGAGAACCGGCTGCCGGTGCTGAATTGAGGCCGGGCCGGGCGGCGGGCCGCCCACGGGCGGTGCCGGGTGTCCCCGGGTGATATAAGCCCGGGCTTTCGACCACCCTGCGCCTGCCTGCCTTGGACGCCACGCCCGACACCGACAACACCGATCACGCCACCGTCTTCCTGCGCCTGGGCAAGGCCTACAACGCCGCCACCCAGGCCTTCGAGGCGCTGACGGGCGTGGGCGCGGCGCGCTGGCGCCTGCTGTACCTGGTGCATGCGCAGCCGCTGGTGAGCCAGAAGCAGCTCATCCGCCAGGTGCGCGTGGACCCGGCCTCGATCACGCGCCAGCTCAGCGCGCTCGAGCGTGACGGCCTGGTCGAGCGCTCGGACGACCCGCTCGACACGCGCATCACGCGCGTGCGGCTGACGCGCGCCGGGCAGGCCGAGGTGCGGCGCGTGATGCGGCTGCGCTCGCGGTTTCTGCAGCAGATGGTGGGCGGGCTGCCGGCGGCCGATGTCGGTGCCTGCCTGCGCGTGCTCGAGGGGATCAGCCGCAACCTGGGCGACAGCGAGCCGCTGCCGGGCGCCTTGCAGCCAAGGTCCGGCCGGGCAGGGCGGGCGGCGGGCAGGGGTTGAAGGGCCCCGGTCCGCCGGCCCGTGTGGTGTGCCTGCGAGGCCCTGGCCCGCCAGGCGGCCCTGCCGCGCTATCGCTCCTGCTTCAGCGGCGGCGGTGGGCCGAAGACGCGCGTGGGCTTGGCGGCGGCCTCGTACAGCGGCTGCATGCGCGGCAGCCGCGACTCGATGTCACGGATGCGGTCGGCGCTGGCCGGGTGGGTGGACAGCAGCTTGGGCGGGGACTTGCCGCCGCTGGCCGCCATCATCTTCTGCCACAGCGTGACGCCGGCCTCGGGCCGGTAGCCGGCGCGCGCCGACATCACCAGGCCCAGCGCATCGGCCTCGGACTCGTCGCCCCGGCTGTAGGTCAGGCTCAGCAGCTGCGAGCCCATCTGCGCCGCCAGGTCGCCCACCGTGCCCAGGCCCAGCAGCGCGGCGCCCAGGCGCAGGCCCTGCTGGGTGAGCGTGTTCTTGCCCATTTGCTCGCGCGCGTGCTCCAGCAGCGCATGCGCGATCTCGTGCCCCATGATCACCGCGACCTCGTCGTCGCTCAGCTGCAGCCGCGCGAGGATCCCGTAGAAGAAGCCGATCTTGCCCCCGGGCATGCAGAAGGCGTTGATCTCGGGGCTGCCGATCAGGTTGACTTCCCAGCGCCAGGCGCGCGCGCGCTCGTTGCACTCGGGCGCGAAGGGGATCATGCGCTCGGCCATGTCGCGCAGGCGCTGCACCTGGGGGTGGTCGACCGGCGCGAGCCCGCGCTGGCTCGAGGCCTGCTGCAGCATCTGGCGGTACTGCTGCTGCGCCGACTGCTCCATCTGGTCAGCCGGCACGGCCTTGGCAAAGCCCGAGCGCTTGCACTCGGGGATGGCGGCCAGCGCCGGCGCCGACGCGCCGGCCGCGCCCGCGGCAAGGAGCTGGGTGAACCAGCGCCGGGTCACGCAGCCGCAGGAAGGCGTGCGATTCAGCTGGGGGACTTCGGCGATCGACATGGCAGGGATGGTACGAGGACTTGCGGCAGGCTGCAGACTCCCCGACAGCCCCGTGTGAACCCGCCAGCACCCCTTGATCCATGGCCTGGTCCAGCCACGCACGGGCCCAGGAGGCGCCTGAAGTCCCCGAAATCAGGCACTCAGCCCAGCTCCGGCAGTTGACCGCTTGTCTGCGCCGGCAAATCTGCGTCCACACTCAGCCTTGCAGGCCGCGCCCTCGCAGAGCTCGGGCTCTTCGTGAGGCGCAAGTCCGTCCGCAGGGACGGCCTC
>JAIXWM010000196.1 GCA_027491255.1 Rubrivivax sp.
CAAGCGCCACCTGCTGCGCGTGCTCAAGTCGGCGGACATGCTCTGGACCGGCTCGGACGACAACGTCCAGGGCGTCCTCAAGCTGCTCTCCGAGCGCCAGGTGCCCGCGATGCGGGGCATCACCAACCTCGGCTACGTCGAGATCGACGGCGAGCCCCTCTGGGTTGTCCCCGAGGCCGTCGTCGGGGGCCAGGGCGCGACGCTGCCCGACGACGTGCTGTTCGTCGACGCCGGAGACGCGCTCCACAAGCGGCTGCGGCTGCTCGTTCCCGTTGACCCGGCTGTGGAGGCCGCGACCGCGGCGCTCGTGCTGCCGAAGCTCCTCGAGCTCAACACGCCCGAGGTCATGCTGCCGATCCTCGGCTGGTTCTTCGCCGCGCCGCTCAAGCCGCGCATCCACAAGGCGCTCGGCCACTTCCCGATCCTCTGCGTGTGGGGCACCCAGGGCTCGGGCAAGAGCTCGATCATCATGGAGGTCCTCTGGCCGATGTTCGGCATCCGCTCGGCGGAGCCGTTCAGCGCCACCGAGACCGAGTTCGCGCTGCTGAAGCTGCTGTCGTCGACCAACTCGGTCCCCGTCTTCATCGACGAGTACAAGCCCTTCGACATGCCGAAGCACCGGCGGCACACGCTGCACCGGTACATGCGGCGCCTCTACACGGGCGAGGTCGAGAGCCGCGGACGCGCCGACCAGACCGTCGTGAGCTACCGCCTGCACGCGCCGCTCTGCCTCGCCGGCGAGACGCGCCCCATCGAGTCGGCGCTGGTCGAGCGCATCATCACGGCGAACCCGAGCAAGGACACGCTGCCCGGGAACCCGCAGTTCGTCCGCGCCTTTCAGAAGCTCAAGACCGTCGACCTCGGGCTGCTCACGCGCAGCATCGTCCGGCACCTCCTCGGGCGCGACACCGAGGCCGACCTCGCCGTGGCCCGTCGGGTCGTCGAGACCACGCTCGCGGGCCGCGAGGTGCCGCTCCGCATGAAGGACAACCTCGTCGCGACGGTGTGCGGGCTCGTCCACCTCGAGGGCTACGCCTCGAGTCTCGGCGTGCGTCTGCCCGAGCTCGACGTCGGGGCCCTCGTCGCCGCGCAGTGCGACGACCTCCTCGAGAGCGGCGGCCACACGGTGAAGACCGGGCTCGACTACTTCCTCGAGATCCTGTCGAGTCTCGCCGTCAGCGGCGCGATCCAGGACGGCCGCCAATACACTTACGCCGGCGGGCATCTCGCGCTGCACATCGCCTCGTGCCACGCGGCCTACGCCGAGCACGCGCGCCGCGCCGGCTACGAGGGCGAGGTCCTCGACAAGAAGGCCCTCGTCCGCCAGCTGCAGGAGAACCAGCGCCGTGGCGGCTTCGTCGTCGATGTGAGCCGCCCGGTGAGCTTCGGCTCGCGGGCCGACAAGCGGCGCGCGGCGATTCTCGACCTCGATGCGGCCAAACGGCTGCTCGACGTCGACGACTTCCCGCAGGGCGAGCCGGAGGGCCGCAGCGGTGGCGGCGGAGGCTGGCATGCCGACTAACGCCGCCCCTGCGTCTCATCTTCGCGGAGTGTCTCAAGTGTTTGTTTTTGCTTCGACAAACGCCTTGATGGGTCCGCGAAAGGAAGCGTGTATGGCGACAGCCGAGCACGACGGCTCGGCACGCCAAGGACCACCCTCAACCTGGAGGACCGCATGACTCGATCCGTCGTCGAACGCGCGCGTCCCGCCGACGTCAGCGTCGAGCAGGAGCTTCGAGCCCGTCTCGAATCCCTGCGCGCGATGCCGGTGCGCGCACTGCAAGACACCTACTACGACACCCACGGCCGGGCGACGCACGCCCGCAACCGCGAGTGGCTGATCCGACGCTGCTTTGTCCGCATGCAGGCGATCGTCACCGGTCTGTCCCTGAGCGACGAGGCGCGCGCCCGCATCGCCGAGCTCGCCGAGGGCCAGGACGTCCGCGTCCGCCCCGCGACGCCCCCCGCGCCGCTGCCCGAGCCCGAGGCGGTGGACCCGAAGCGCGACCCACGCCTGCCGCCCGTCGGCACGGTCATCCGCCGCGAGCACGAGGGCGCGGTCCACGAGATCCGCGTCCTCAAGGACGGCTTCGACTACCAGGGCCGCCACTACGCGAGCCTCTCGACGATCGCCCGCGAGATCACGGGCACCAGCTGGAACGGCTTCCTGTGGGCTGGCCTCGCCCAGCGCAAGTCGCGCGCCGCGAAGGCGGGAGGGAATGGATGACGAGACCTTCGACCCCATCCACGCCCGCCGAGGCCCGCCGCGTCCGCTGCGCCATCTACACGCGCAAGTCGACCAGCGAGGGCCTCGAATCCGACTTCAATACCCTCGACGCGCAGCGAGAGGCCGCGGAGTTCTACGTCCGCGCCATGCGCCACGAGGGCTGGGAGGCGCTGCCAGACCGCTACGACGACGGCGGCTTCACCGGCGGCAACATCGATCGCCCCGCGCTGCAGCGGCTCCTCGCCGACATCGAGGCGGGCAAGATCGACATGGTCGTCGTCTACAAGGTGGACCGACTGAGCCGCTCGCTGCTCGACTTCGCCCAGCTGCTCGCGCTCTTCGAGGCCAAGGGCGTCGGCTTCGTGTCGACCACCCAGCAGTTCAACACCCGTGACGCCATGGGACGGCTGACGCTCAACATCGTCGTGAGCTTTGCCCAGTTCGAGCGCGAAATGATCGCGGACCGCACCCGCGACAAGATGGGCGCGGCCCGCAAGCGCGGGAAGTGGCTCGGGTCTCGCCCTCCGCTCGGCTACGCCGGCGACCGCGAGCGCATGCGCCTGGTCGTCGTGCCCGAGGAGGCCGAGCAGGTCCGCTCGATGTTCCAGCTCTACCTTCGCCTCGGCTCCGCGGCCGAGGTCGCCACGCGGGTGAACGCGCTCGGCTGGACCCGCAAGCAGGTGAAGGCCCGCGCCGGCCACCTCCTCGGCGGCGGCCCCTGGGACGAGAAGGACGTCCACATGCTGCTCCGCAACCCGCTCTACATCGGCAAGGTCGACTTCAAGGGCGCGCTCTACGACGGCGAGCACGCCGCCATCGTCGACCCGGTGCTGTTCGACCGGGTGCAGCGGACGCTCGACTCCAAGACCTGCGGGCGTGGCCAGCGCCGCGGCAGAAATCCAGAGTACCTACTCCAGAG
>JAIXWM010000041.1 GCA_027491255.1 Rubrivivax sp.
CAGGCCTGGCGCGTCTCGCCCGGGCCGGATTTCGTGCTGGTGGTGCAGGTGGCCGACATGCCGGCCTACCACGCGCTGGCGCAGCGCCTGTTCACGCAGGACGCCAACGTGCGCAACGTCAAGGCCTACTTCAGCGTCAAGCGGGCCAAGTTCGAGACCGCGCTGCCCTTGCCCGGCTGACGCCCCTTTGCGGGGGGTGCCGCCGCCGCCCTGCCCGGCGGCGCCGTGCCAGGCCTCAAGCCGCGGTCTGACGCTTCAAGGGGAAGCGGATGGTGAACAGCGCGCCGGGGCCGTGCCCGGGCTGGGCCGGGCGGGCATGGGCGGTGCCGATGGTGATCTCGGCGTCGTGGCTGCGGCAGATTTCCTGCACGATGGCCAGACCCAGGCCCGTGCCGTCCACGCCGGTGCCCAAGGCCCGGTAGAAGGGCTGGAAGACGAGCCCGCGCTCGGCCTCGGGGATGCCGGGGCCGGAGTCCTCGACCTGCAGCACAAGCACCTGGCCAAAGGGGTCGGGAAGGACGCGCGCCGTCACGGTGCCGCCGTTCGGGGTGTACTGCAAGGCGTTGTCGACCAGGTTGCGCACGAGCTCGCCCAACAGCACGGGCTGGCCCGGCATCTGCGCGGCGCTGCCGGGCTCCGCCCCCTCGTAGCCGAGGTCGATGCGCTTGTCCTGCGCCTTGGGGAACAGATCGTGCACCGCCTCCTGCGTCAGCACCGCCAGATCGACGGTCTCGACCCGCAGGGCGCGCGCCCGGTCTTCGGCGCGCGCCAGCGCCAGCAACTGGTTCACCGAGTGCGCGGCCCGCTGGCTCGACAGCGCGATCTGGTGCAGCGCGGCCTTCAGCGTCTGCGGGTCGCTGCGGCCGGCGTCGATCTCACGCCCGACAAGCTCGGCCTGCATCCGCAGCCCCGCCAGCGGCGTCTTCAACTGGTGCGCGGCGTCGGCCAGGAAACGCCGCTGCAGCACAAGGGACTGGTCCAGACGCTGCAGCAGGTCGTTGATCGCGGCCACCAGCGGCCCGACCTCCTCGGGGGCGTCGCGCTCGTCGATCGGACCGAGGTCACCGCTGTCACGCTCGCGGATGCGCCGCTGCAACTCCTTCAGCGGACCCAGGCCCTTGCTGAGAGCCAGCCACACCAGCACCACCGCCACCGGCAGGATCAGGAACTGCGGCAGGATCACGCCCTTGACGATCTCGGTGGCCAGGCGCGAGCGCTTGTCCAGGGTTTCGGCGTACTGCACCAGCGCCCCCGCACTTTCGCCGTGACCCGGCAGCGGCAGCCACAGGTAGGCCACGCGCACCAGCTGGTCGTGCATCTCCTCATCGCGAAAGCGCACGGCACCATCGGCATCGCCCTCCGCGGCGGGCACCGGGAGGTCGCGGTCACCCGCGACCAGTTCGCCGCGCACGCCCAGCACCTGGAAGTAGACCTGGTCGGTGTCGTCCGAGCGCAGCAATTCCAGGGCCGGGTCGGGCCTCAGGCGCACGAGCGGCAGGTCACCCGCGCGCGGCGCCTCCCCGACGACGACCTGCCCGGCGAGCAGCCGCGCCAGCTCGCCGAGTTCCCGGTCGTAGGGCAGGTTGGCAATCTGCTGGGCCACGAAGGCGGTGAGGCCCAGGCTCATGGGCCAGATCACCAGCAGCGGGACGAGCATCCAGTCCAGGATCTCGCCGAAGAGGGAGGTCTGTTCGCGGCGATGTCGCATCGGCGTTCAGCGGTGACGGGCGCCGGTCGCGGCGGCGCCGCGGGCTGCGCGTGCGCGGCGGCTCAAGCGGGGATCTTCTCGAGACAGTACCCCAGCCCTCGGACGGTGGCGATGCGCACCGGACCGTGCTCGATCTTCTTGCGCAGGCGGTGGATGTAGACCTCGATCGCGTTCGTCGAGACTTCCTCGCCCCACTCGCACAGCCGCTCGACGAGCTGGTCCTTGCTGACCAGGCGCCCGGCACGCTGCAGCAGCACCTCGAGCAGGCTGAGCTCGCGGGCCGACAGCTCGATCATGCAGTCATCGAGATAGGCGACCCGCCCGGTGGCGTCGAAGGTGAGCGGCCCGTGGCGGATCAAGGCGGACGCCGAGCCCAGGCCGCGCCGCGTCAGCGCGCGCACGCGCGCCTCGAGTTCCTGCAGCGCGAAAGGCTTGGCCATGTAGTCGTCGGCGCCCAGGTCCAGGCCCTTGACGCGCTGCTCCAGGCTGTCGGCGGCAGTCAAAATGAGCACTGGCACCGTGGAGCCCCGCGCGCGCATGCGGCGCAGCACCTCCAGCCCGCTCATGCGCGGCAGCCCGAGGTCGAGGATCAACATGTCGAATTCGTGTGACGCCAGGGCGGCGTCTGCCTCGGCCCCGCTGGCCACCTGGTCCACGGCATAGCCGGCAGCCCGCAGCGCACGCAGCAGCCCGTCAGCCAGCACCTGGTCATCTTCAGCGATCAGAATGCGCACGAAGGTCTCCTCCAGGTAGAGCGGCTCCTGGTGACCGCCCGGGCGGATTCGTGCGTCCGGCGCAAGCGGCTCCGCCCACGTTCCGCCTCGAATGATTCTAGGAGGCCCGAGGGCGGCGCGACAGGACTTTTCACCGTCGCGCCAGACCTCTGGCGCGATGGCTGCGCCAGGCTCGATGCGGTCGCATCCCCCATTCGGGGGAACCCGAAAGAACAGGCCGGACGCCGGCGAAAAGCTGTACATCCATCCAGTTTCTGCGATACTGAAATCATGGCAATCCACCCCAAAGACACGACCAGGAGTTCCCAGATGGACGCACCGGTGAAGGCACTCAACACGGAAAAGGCCAAGGCACTGCAGGCCGCGCTGGCACAGATCGAGAAGCAGTTCGGCAAGGGCTCGATCATGCGGCTGGGCGCCGGCGAGGCCATCGAGGACATCCAGGTCGTCTCCACCGGCTCGCTCGGCCTGGACATCGCGCTGGGCGTGGGCGGCCTGCCGCGCGGGCGCGTGATCGAAATCTACGGCCCGGAATCCTCCGGCAAGACCACGCTCACGCTGCAACTCATCTCCGAGATGCAGAAGCAGTCCGGCACCTGCGCCTTCATCGACGCCGAGCACGCGCTGGACGTGCAGTACGCGCAGAAGCTCGGGGTCAACCTGCAGGATTTGCTGATCTCCCAGCCCGACACCGGCGAGCAGGCGCTCGAGATCGTCGACGCCCTCGTGCGCTCGGGCTCGGTGGACCTGATCGTCATCGACTCGGTGGCCGCGCTCACGCCCAAGGCCGAACTCGAGGGCGAGATGGGCGACGCCCTGCCCGGCCTGCAGGCGCGCCTGATGAGCCAGGCCCTGCGCAAGCTGACCGGCACGATCAAGAAGACCAATTGCATGGTGGTCTTCATCAACCAGATCCGCATGAAGATCGGGGTCATGTTCGGCAACCCCGAAACCACCACCGGCGGCAACGCGCTGAAGTTCTACGCCTCGGTGCGGCTGGACATCCGCCGCACCGGCAGCATCAAGAAGGGCGAAGAGGTCATCGGCAGCGAGACCAAGGTCAAGGTCGTCAAGAACAAGGTCAGCCCGCCCTTCAAGGCTGCCGAGTTCGACATCCTCTACGGCGAGGGCATCAGCCGCGAAGGCGAGATCATCGACATGGGCGTCAACGCCCGCGTGCTTGAAAAGTCCGGCGCCTGGTACGCCTACAACGGCGAGAAGATCGGTCAGGGCAAGGACAACGCACGCGAGTTCCTGCGCGAAAACGCCGACCTCGCACGCGAGATCGAAAACAAGGTCCGCGAGGCGATGGGGATCCCGCCCGTGCCCACGGGCGAGGCCTCCGCAGCCTGAGCGGGCGCCGGTCTCCCGCACCGGCGGCCCCTGACAGCCTGGCAAGCCACCCGTGAAGCCCCGCGCTGCGATCTCACTGCGCCAGCGCGCGCTCCAGCACCTGGCGCAGCGCGAGCACACGCGCCAGGAACTGCGCGCCAAGCTGCTGCGCTGGCTGCAGGCGCTCGAAACGGTCGCCAGCACCACCGCGCTGGCCAGCGGTGCGGCGGCCCATGCGGCCACGCACGCGCCCCCCGCGTCGGAGGCTGACGTCGACGCGCTGCTCGACCAGTTGCAGCAGGGCGGGCAACTGTCCGATGACCGCTTCGTCGAAAGTCGCGTCCACGCCCGCGTCGGGCGCTTCGGCAACCGGCGCATCGAGCACGAGTTGCGAATGCATGGCGCCGAAGCGTCGCCAGAGCTTCGCAGCGAGCTCCATGCCAGCGAATTCGACCGCGCCTGCGCCGTCTGGCAGCGCAAGTTCGGGCATGCGCCGGCCGGTGCCGCCGAGCGCCTGCGTCAGATGCGCTTCCTCGCCGGGCGCGGCTTCAGCGCCGAGACGATCGGGCGCGTCATGCGACACGGCTCCGACCATGAGCCGCAGCCCGGCGCGCACGAGGCGGCGTCCGGGGCTGCAGCGCGCCTGTCGCCGGCAACGACCGGCGAATTGCACGACGACGAGCACGCGCTCGGCCGCCGACACGGCTGACCTGCACACCGCCCTCGGCCGGCTGCACGAGGGGAGCAGCGCGGGCCCCATGCTAAAGTGCCTTTCGAAGTGCAGGACAGGCGTCGGGTGACACGACCCGCTGCGCGCTCAGATGGCGGATGTTCGCGCTGCCACCTGCACCACAGATCCCGCCTTCGGTCATGCCCTCCCCCAACGACCCGCCCAAGCGCAAGCTGCTGCATCGGCGCTCCTTGCAGGTCGAGATCTATGCACTGGGCGACGGGCGATGGGAGGTCTGCGCCGAGCTGACCGACGTGAAGACCCGCGACCACGAAATGGTCGACGGCCCGCGGCACGCCGGCACCCCCATCCACGACCTGCGCCTGCGTCTGGTGATCGACGCCGAGATGAACGTGCTCGAGTCGGGTTCGAACTCGGTCTGGGTGCCTTACCCGGGCCACTGCGCCGAGCACGGCGATGCCTATGCAGCGCTGACAGGCTTGAACCTCGCGCGCGGCTTCCGCCGCGAGCTGATGCAGCGCCTGGGCGGCACGCTGGGCTGCACCCACCTGACCGAGCTCGCGCAGGTGCTGCCTTCGGCAGTGATCCAGGGCATGGTCGGCGAAACGATCCACCCGCGCAACTTCGACGAATCCACCACTCCGCCCTTCCCGCTCGACCGCTGCCACGCCCTGCGGCGCGACCGAGAGGTCGTCAGGCTGCACTACCCTCGCTGGTACCGTCAGCCTCACGCCAACAAGGGCATCGACAATGCAGCCGAGCAGACGGGGCACCCCTAGCGCTGAGCAGGGTCCGTCCATTCCATTTCCAGCCACACGCCAGAGACGAGGGCCATGAAGATCCACGAATACCAAGGCAAGGAATTGCTGCGCCAGGCTGGCGTGCCGGTCCCGCGCGGACTGCCCGCTTTCACGGTGCAGGAGGCGGTCGAGGCCGCGCAGAAGCTGGGCGGCAGCGTCTGGGTCGTGAAGGCCCAGATCCACGCCGGCGGCCGCGGCAAGGGCGGCGGGGTCAAGCTCGCGCGCTCGGTCGAGGAAGTCCGCACCGTGGCGGGCCAGATCCTCGGCATGCAGCTCAAGACGCACCAGACCGGTCCCGAAGGGCAGAAGGTGCGCCGCCTGCTGATCGAAGAGGGCGCCGACATCCGCAAGGAGTACTACCTCGCCGCGCTGACCGACCGCGCCACGCAGAAGGTCGCGGTCATGGCCAGCTCCGAGGGCGGCATGGACATCGAGGAGGTCGCGCACCACACGCCCGAGAAGATCATCAAGGTCTTCGTCGACCCGCTCGCCGGCCTGACCGAAGCCCAGGCGCAGCAGTTGGCCGAAGGCATCGGTGTGCCGGCAGCCAGCCAGGCCGAGGCGCGCGAGGTCTTCCGCAAGCTCTATGACTGCTACATGGGCACCGACGCCAGCCTGGCCGAGATCAACCCGCTGATCCTGGAAGGCAACGGCCGCATCAAGGCCCTGGACGCGAAGTTCAACTTCGACGCCAACGCGCTGTTCCGCCACCCCGAGATCGTCGCCTACCGCGATCTCGACGAGGAGGACGCGGCCGAGATCGAGGCGAGCAAGTTCGACCTGTCCTACATCAGCCTGGACGGCAACATCGGCTGCCTGGTCAACGGGGCCGGTCTGGCGATGGCCACGATGGACACGATCAAGCTCTTCGGCGGCGAGCCGGCGAACTTCCTGGACGTGGGCGGCGGCGCCACGGCCGAGAAGGTCACCGAGGCCTTCAAGATCATGCTCGGCAACCGCAACGTCAAGGGCATCCTGGTCAACATCTTCGGCGGCATCATGCGCTGCGACACGATCGCCCAGGGCGTGATCGCGGCCTGCAAGGCGGTCAACCTGACCGTGCCGCTGGTCGTGCGCATGAAGGGCACGAACGAGGACATCGGCAAGAAGATGCTGGCCGAATCCGGCCTGCCCATCATCAGCGCCGACACGATGGCCGAGGCGGCGGCGAAGATCGTCGCCGCCGTGAAGTAAACGCCCCGAGGGAAGCGAACATGTCCATCCTGATCGACAAGAACACCAAGGTCATCACCCAGGGCATCACCGGCAAGACGGGTCAGTTCCACACCCGGATGTGCCGCGACTACGCCAACGGCAGGAACTGCTTTGTTGCCGGCGTCAACCCGAAGAAGGCGGGCGAGGACTTCGAGGGCATCCCGATCTACGCCAGCGTCAGCGACGCCAAGCACGCCACCGGGGCCACCGTGAGCGTGATCTACGTGCCGCCCGCCGGCGCGGCTGCTGCCATCTGGGAGGCTGTCGAGGCCGACCTGGACCTGGCCATCTGCATCACCGAAGGCATCCCCATCCGCGACATGCTCGAGGTGCGCAACCGCATGAAGGCCAAGGAGGCCGCGGGCGGCAAGCGCACGCTGCTGCTGGGGCCCAACTGCCCGGGCACGATCACGCCCGAGGAGATCAAGATCGGCATCATGCCCGGTCACATCCACCGCAAGGGCCGCATCGGCGTGGTCAGCCGCTCGGGCACGCTGACCTACGAGGCCGTGGCGCAGTTGACCGAGATCGGCCTCGGCCAGTCGAGCGCGGTGGGCATCGGCGGCGACCCGATCAACGGGCTGAAGCACATCGACGTGATGAAGATGTTCAACGACGACCCGGACACCGATGCCGTCATCATGATCGGCGAGATCGGCGGCCCCGACGAGGCCGAGGCCGCGCGTTGGTGCAAGGCGAACATGAAGAAGCCCGTGGTGGGCTTCATCGCCGGCGTCACCGCGCCGGCGGGCAAGCGCATGGGCCACGCCGGCGCGCTGATCTCCGGCGGCGCCGACACTGCCGACGCCAAGCTCGCCATCATGGAGGACTGCGGCTTCAAGGTCACGCGCAATCCCTCCGAAATGGGCAAGCTGCTCAAGAGCCTTCTCTGAGCCACCGCCGCGGCCCTGCCGCGAACGCCCCGCCCTGGCGGGGCGTTCTGTCTTTTCCGACGCTGCCTTTCGTTCCGGCCGGGCCACTACACTCACAGCCCTCGAATATGGAGCTGACCTGATGGACATGTTCACGACCCCCGAATTCTGGATCGCGGTGGGTCAGATCATCATGATCGACATCCTGCTCGGTGGCGACAACGCGGTCGTCATCGCGCTGGCCTGTCGCAAGCTGCCTCCTGCCCAGCGACGACTGGGCATCCTTTGGGGCACGGCCGGCGCGATCCTGCTGCGCGTGGTGCTGATCTTCTTCGCCTTGACGCTGCTTCAGATCCCCTTCCTCAAGCTCATCGGCGCCGCGCTGCTGATCTGGATCGGTGTCAAGCTGTTGCTGCCGGAAGAGGACGACAGCCACGGCAACATCCAGGCCAGCGACAAGCTCTGGGCGGCCGTCAAGACCGTCATCGTGGCCGATCTCGTGATGAGCGTGGACAACGTGATCGCGATCGCCGGTGCGGCCGAATCCGCCGGTGGCGACCACACGATGCCGCTGGTCATCTTCGGCCTGCTGGTGAGCATTCCCATCATCGTCTGGGGCAGCCAGCTCGTGATCAAGCTGATGGATCGGTTCCCGGTCGTCATCGTTGTCGGGGGCATGCTGCTGGGCTGGATCGCGGGCACCATGGCCGTCACCGACCCGGCGGTCCTGGACTGGATGCCTCTGGCGGGTCCGGCGGAGGCAGGCAAGACGCCCGAGGTGCAGGCGCTGGTGCGCTACAGCGCGGGTATCTTCGGCGCATTGCTGGTGCTGGCGGTGGGCAAGCTCATGGCCCGCCGTACCGTGTGAGCGCCTGAGTGGCGGCCCCTGCGACTGCGTCTGCCGGGGCACGCCATGACACGCGAATTCGCCTCAGCGCTCGATACGGGCCGGGTGCGCCGCAACAACGAGGACGCGGTCGCGATCGACGCGCAGGCCGGCCTGGCCATCCTGGCCGACGGCATGGGCGGTCACCACGCAGGCGAAGTCGCCTCGGCGATGGCCTGCGAGATCGTGCGCCAGGACCTGGCCCGCTGGCGCCGCGCCTGGCCTGACACGAGTTCCCAATCCGCCGCGCTGCAGGCCATGGTGCGGTGCGTGGCCCACGCAAACCAGGCCGTCCTCAGGGCTGCGCAGACCCGCCCGGAGTGCCGGGGCATGGGAACCACGTTGGTGCTGGTCCTGGTCGCCGGGACACAGCTGCTGGTGGGCCATGTGGGCGACTCGCGGGCCTACCGCTGGCGCGACGACCAGCTCGAGCGCCTGACACGCGACCACTCCCTGCTGCAGGAACAGGTCGATGCAGGCTTGATGAGCGCCGAAGAGGCAGCGAGCTCACGCCGGCGCAACATCGTCACCCGTGCCGTCGGCGTCGAACCCGAGGTTCAGCTCGAGGTCCAGGCCCACGATGCCTTGCCGGGCGACCTCGTGCTGTTGTGCTCCGACGGGTTGACCGACATGGTCAGCGACACCGAGATCGCCGCCGTCCTGCGGCTCGGCGGTCCGCTCCAGGTGCTGTGCGCTCGCCTGATCGAGGCCGCAAACGCCGCGGGCGGGGCAGACAATATCGCCGTGGTGTTGACGCGTGACGAAGGAGATCCGTTCAAGTGATCCGGCTGGTGATGACCCTGAACGGCGAGCGGCTCGGCGAGTTCGGCATCGCCAAGCCAAGGACGACGATAGGTCGGCGCGCCCACAACGACATTGTCATCGACCATATCGGCGTCAGCGGCGAACACGCGGCCATCGTGCAGGCGCCGCAGGGCTTGCTCCTGCAGGATCTGCAGAGCACGAACGGCACCTACGTCAACGAGCAGGCGATCGAGCAGCACCTGCTGCAGCCCGGCGATGTGATCGGCATCGGGCGCTACGAACTGCAGGTGGCTGACGAGGCGTCCGCCGGGGCACGAGATGCCTCGGTCGACGGCAGCGACCGTGCCGCCTCGCCTTCCGGCGCTGGAGCCCAGGCCGGCGCGGGGCCGGCCGCGCGGTACGCCGTGGTCCGGGTGCTCGACGGCGCGGCCAGCGGCCGTGAGGTGCTGCTCACCAAGGACCGCACGACCTTCGGCAAGCCGGGCGTGCTCGTGGTCGCGATCGACAGGCAGGGCGGGGTTCATGTCCTGAGCCGGGTCGAAGGCCAGGCTCTCGTCTCGGTCAACGGCGCTCCGATACCGCCCGCGGGTGTGCCGCTGCACGACGGCGACCTGATCGACCTGACGGGCACGCGCTTGCGGTTTTCCTGCGCCTGATGTCGACCGGGCGAGACGCCAGCGCCTGCCTGGTCGCTGCGGAGCTTGCATCCCGCGCTGATGTGGCGGAGACTAAAATGGTTTTTCAGAACGTGACTGCAAGCTCACTGGACGGTCGTTCGGGGCCGTTCCGATTTCGGCCAGGTCAACAGGAGATGAATTCCATGAAGCACAGAAGGCACCAAGCGGGTTTCACACTCATCGAACTGATGATCGTCGTGGCGATCATCGGCGTGCTGGCCGCCGTGGCCATCCCGGCGTACCAGAACTACGTGAAGAAAGCCGCCTACACCGAGGTGCTGTCGAGCGTCACCCCGGTCAAGCTGGCGATCTCCGAGTGCTTCAACGTCAAGGGGTCACTCGCGGATTGCGACACGGCGAGCGAGCTTGGGATCACGCTACCCGGAGGCACGAACGCACTCGACTCGGTGAGCATCACAGAGACCACCGCGGTGATCAACATGACCCCGAAGGCCTACAAGGGCATCGCCACTGCCGACACCTGCGCCCTGACCCCCACGGCGGCCTCGGGAGTCCTAAAATGGGATTACTCAGGCAAGTGCGTGGACAACGGCTACATCAAGTAAGCCAGACCGTCCCGGAGCGCGAGGGCCCTTCAGGGCCCTCGCGCATTTTTGGCGCCAGGCACTCCGCCCCCACGGCCGCCAGTTCCCTTTCCGCGCCTCATGACCGCACCGCCGCCCACTCCAGGCGCCCCCCGGGTGTTAGCGGCAGCTTTCGCCGCGGCCGCGGCCATACCCACGCTGCTGGCCTACAGCGTCCCGCCCTCGACGACCGCCCTGAACCAGTTGCTGGCCGTGGGGCTCTGGGGCCTGGCCGCCTGGGCGGCTGTGGTGCTGCCGGTCGGGCCGGCATTGGCGACCCTGTCGACGCCGGCGCCTCGCGGCGGTGAAGGTGCCGGTCATCTCGTGCGCGCCGCCGCGCTGCCGCTGGCGGTGGCCCTGTGCGCGCTGGGCTCCTGGGTTGTTCATCCGCTGCCCCGGTCCCTGGCCACGACGACGCTGGCGCTGCTGATGGCCGCCGCGACGATGGCCGCGGCCGGCGCCTGGACGGCTCGGCGCGCCGATGGCGCCCAGGTCTTTGGCGCCGTCGGCGCCGGCTGGGCGCTGGCGGGCCTGGGCTGCGCCGTGGTGGCCGTCGTCCAGGTCTTCGCCCCGCCGGCCACCGAGAGCTGGTGGATCGCACGCTCGTCCATACCCGGGCGCGCTGTCAGCAATCTGCGGCAGCCCAACCATCTGGCCACCGTGCTGCTGTGGGCGCTCGTCGGTTGGGCGGCCTGGCTGCACCTGCGACAAGGACCAGACCGAGGCAAGCAAGAGGCGACGGCCCCGGCCTCTCAGGCAGGCCGCGCCCGCGTGCAACCGGCCCAGACGCTGGCGGGCCTCACGTTCGTGGCGCTGCTGATGCTGGCACTCGTGCTGAGCGGCTCGCGCACCGGCCTGGTCGGCGTGGTGCTGCTGGCGGTCTGGGGCCTGCTCGATCGCGGGCTGTGCCGGTCGGCCCGGTTGCAGTTGGCCGCGGCGCCTCTGCTGGCCGCGGCAGCCTGGGCGGGGGTGTCCTGGTGGTCGGCTTCCCAGGGGGTCGTGATCGGTGCCCAACAACGCCTGAGCGAGGGTGACATGTCGGCCTCGCGCCTGGGCATCTGGTCCGACACCTGGGCCTTGATCCAGCAACATCCCTGGACAGGGGTGGGCTGGGGGCAGTTCAACTTCGCGTGGTCGCTGAGTGCGTTCCCGAACCGGCATGTGGCCTTCTTCGACCACACGCACAACCTGCCGCTGCAGTGGGCCGTCGAAGTCGGGCTGCCGGCCACCGCGCTGCTGCTGGCGCTCGCGCTGAGGGGTCTGTGGAGCGCGTGGCGCCGGTCGCGCGGCGCCGGCACCGCGGACGCGGCCGGACGCTGCGCGGTGATGCTGGTGCTCGTCGTCGGCCTGCACAGCCTGCTGGAGTACCCGCTGTGGTACGCGCACTTCCTGCTGCCGGCGGCCTTCGCCTGGGGGTATGCGCAGGCGCTCGGGGCGAGCGCCGCCACGGCACCCGCACCCGCACCCGCACCCGCACCCGCAACGGCAACGGCAACGGCCCGGCCCGGGCAGCGCATGACAGCGCACGCTCTGGCCACGGCCTGCCTGCTGTGCGCGCTCGGCGCGGCCTTCGCCGCGCAGGACTACCTGCGGGTGGTTCAGGTCTTCCAGTCCTGGCCCGACGCGCCGCCGCTGGCCGAGCGCATCGACGACGGCCGTCACAGTGTGTTCTTCGCACACCACGCGCACTACGCGGCAGCGACCACGTCGGCCCTGCCGCCGGCGCAGCGCCGCGACGCCTTCGACGTGGCCTCGCGCCACATCCTCGACACGCGGCTGATGATCGCCTGGGCCAAGGCGTTCGAACAGGCCGGCGACCACGATCGCGCGCTCCATCTCGCGCAGCGGCTGCGGGAGTTCCGCAACCCGGCTGCGCGCTCATTCTTCGCCCCTTGCACGCCGCCCGCGCAGGCGGCGGATACGGTCACGCCTGCGCCCGCCTTTCCCTGCGGCCAGCCCGCACGCGCGCTGGGCTGGCAGGACTTCCTGCCGCCCCGGTAGGCGCCCGGGCTCGGGCGGGAGGCCCGCCCGCCCGCCCGCCCGCCCGCCCGCCCGCTTGCACGCTTGCACGCCTGCTTGCACGCCTGCACGCGCGCCCGCCCGATCCACATTCCACATTCCACATTCCACATTCCACATTCCACATTCCACCTTCCACCTTCCACCTTCCACCTTCCACCTTCCACCTTCCACCTTCCACCTTCCACCTTC
>JAIXWM010000127.1 GCA_027491255.1 Rubrivivax sp.
CCAGCGGTCAAATCAAGAAGGCGGCGGGCAAAGCAAGCGTAGTGCCATACGCGCCTCCGTGACGAGCTAAGCTGTTGATTTTATTTGGGTTGCGCTGAGAGGATGACAAACTCGGGCTAGAGCGGGCTGACATCACCCAGGTTGGCACCCCCATCTGGGGTACTACGACGATCACAACCCGCCTCACTTCCACGCGCGCTACGGCGCCCACCGCCTGGAGATCGACATCCGCACGCTCGCCGTGTTGGCGGGGAGTTTTCCGCCCAAAGCCCTCGGGCTCGTGATGGAGTGGGCCAGCCTGCATCGTGAAGAATTGATGCAGGATTGGGACTTGGCTCGCCGCCAAGCGGAACTCAACAAGATCGCCCCACTGGAGTAGTCCATGTTCGGAGTTGACGTCACACAGGCTCACCCCCTCGCTGGCCGCCGCCTGCAACTCACGTTCTCCAACGGCGTCTCTGCCGTGCTGGAAATGGACCAGGTGCTGAAGCGAGGCTACGGCGGCGTCTTCGCCCCGTTGTTGGACGAGGCCTTCTTCGCGAAGGTACGCGTGGACAGTGAACTGGGCACCATCGTATGGCCCAATGGAGCGGACGTTTGCCCGGACGTCCTTTACTCCCACGCCACGGGGGAACCCGTCATCGTTAACGGTGAACGCGTCTTGAACTGATGCCCAGAGACTCGAGGCCACGTGGAGGCTGCCTGGCAGCTTCTCAACCGGCCGCAGGCTGATTGGTGAGAGCAACTATGCCCGTCCAGGAGGACGCATGCCGCCACCGACTCTCGATGCTTCGCGACGATCCACGGCATGGTCATGCAGCCATTGCGGCGGCCCGCTCTCCCGGCGTCGGCGTCGACTCTGGATGAGATGGTTCTTGCCCGGATCCCAGTTGTACCGATGCGAGGATTGCGTCGCGCGTTTCCTGAGGGTCTGGGGGCGGTGGTGGCGCCTGTAGGCGCAAGGGCCGAAAGGCCACCGAGCCTTGTGGCGCGCAGCCGCTTCAACCCCTTGTGAAGTAGAGGAAGACCCCCCACTCACCGCCATGGTCGGTGAACTCGGTCTCGAAGCGGCGCACGCCAGCAGCCTGCATCAGCCAAGCGATCTCGCCCAGGTGGTAAGCGTTCATCTGCATGCCCGGGTCGCCCGCCGGCACCGCCAGGTTTGCGCTGGCCGCGACGCCCGGAGCATCCTTGCGAAATGCCCTCAGCACGGGGTGGGGTGGACGCGCCAAGGCACCCGGCAGTGGCGCCTGCGGCGGACGGGGCGCAGGCGGCTGGCCGAAGGTGTCGGCGTGCACGGCCTTGGCATAGGTGATGTGCAAAGCCGCCGCGCCGCCCGGGGCTAGCCGCTGCAGCAGGTGCCGGAACAGGATGCGCCCGCGGGGGATGTCGATGTGCTGGAAGGTGATGCTGGAGTGCACCAGATCGAACAGACCCTCGGCTGCCGACAGTTCGTCGTCCGACTGGCGCCATTGCGCGTTGAAGACCCCACGCGCCAGGGCGTTGCGCTGCGCCTCGGCCAGCATCTCGGGCGACACGTCGAGCCCGACGACGCCCTCGGCATGGGCCGCCAGCGCCAGGGCCACCCGGCCGACGCCGCACCCGAAATCGAGCACCCGGCGCGGCGCCCAGGCGTCGCCGGCCAGTCGCCGGCACACGCCCAGCACATGCTCGGCATGCCAGCGCCCGCTGTCGAAGAATTCCTGCCGCGCCTCGTCGGTCAGCGCGGCGGCCCGGAACCGGGGCTGGGTAATGACAGCGTAGTAGGGGTCCTGCCGCCCCCAGCGGATCCAATCCTCGTCGGAATTCATCGCGGCCCGGTGCCCTAGCGGGTGGCGTTGACCACGTTGACCACTGGGTAGACGACCGAGAACACGAGGTTCAGGAACTTCTGCAGGTCGGCCGCAGGCGCATTGCTGACGTAGACGATGTCCTGCGACTGGATCGGAAAGGACCGCATCACGAAGAAGCTTTGCGGCTGAGTCAGGTCGACGCGGTAGACGACGGGAACTCGCCCGTCGGGCGCGGCAGGCACGCCACGCGGTGGCGGATCGATCGCGTCGGGTGCTTCGAGCCTGAAGACGAAGACGCCCTGCGGGCTGGAGCGGTTGTCGAGCAGCCCGCCGGCCCGGGCCAGCGCCTGCGCGAGGTGGATACCCTGGGTCTCGAAGGAGATCTCCTCGTTGCGGCCGGTGGCACCGAGGGCGGTGAAGCTCATCGGCTGGTGCAGGGCGGTGACGACGTCGCCCGGGCGCAGCAACACGTTCTGCCGCGGGTCACGGATGATCAGATCGAGCGGCAGGCCGTGGAAATCGCGGCCGCGCGTCAGCTGCAGCGTCATCTTGTGCACCGGCTGCCTGACGCCGCCCGCTGCCGCCAGAGCATCCAGCAGCCGTTCACGCCCGGCCGTCAGCGGCATGCGCACGCTCTGCGCCACCTCGCCGACCACAGCCACGGTGGACGAGACGTTGCGCGTCTGGCGCACCACGACCTCAGGCTGGTTGGCCTTGCCGCGCAGGCGGCGCACCACCTCGGCCTCGAGCTGGGCGCGCGTCAACCCCGCGGCAGGCACCCGCCCGGCAAAGGGCACGCTGATCTGGCCCTCGGCATCGATGACCTGCTCGGGCAGCACGGTGGCGCGGGCTGTGGACGGCGCGCGCGGGTCCACCGGCCCGCCACCGAACAGGGTGGCGGGCGGTGCTTCGAACACATGGACCTCGAGCGCATCACCGGGGCCGAGGATGGCAGGCACCGGGCTCTCGGGGCCGATGAGATCCGAAAACAAGACGGGGCGCTGGCGATCGTGCAGACGGCGCGCCACCTGCTCGTCGGCATCGACCAGATGGATGGGCGGCCGCTGCGCTTCGCGCAGACGGGCTTCGATCTGCTCGTGCTGCGGGCCGGCCGAGGGCAGGCCATAGGTGCCGCAGCCCGTGAGCGCCATCATCAGGGCTGCGCCAAGCGCGGCGGCTCGGATACAACGGGGAACCTTGCTGGACATCGACCGGCCTTCTGTCTTCGACAAGAGCGGTGTGCCGCCCGGGGCAGCAGTCGTCTCGCATCATCACCTGGAGCCGCTGGCTGAACTTGCAGTATAGAGACGGATCACGAAAGGTCACCACGGCCCGCCGCCCTGTTCGACAAGCCGCGGTGCCGATTAACATTGAACCTTGCCGGCGATCGGCACGAATCTTCATCCCGCCCCACTTCCCAGGACGCCCCATGACCACTCCCGCCACCACCTCGTGGATCGAGATCGCCCCCGGCTTTGCCGGCTACCTGGCGCTGCCGCCGGCCGGCCGCGGGCCGGGGCTGCTGCTGTTCCAGGAGATCTTCGGCGTCAACCGGCACATCCAGGCGGTGGCCGAGCAGTACGCGCTGGATGGCTTCGTGGTGCTGGCGCCTGATCTGTTCTGGCGCCAGGCGCCGCGCGTGGAGCTGGGCTACGCGGGCGACGACTGGAAGCGTGCCTTCGCGCTGATGCAGGGCTATGCGCCGGCCGAGGCGGTGGCCGACATCGCCTCCAGCGCGGCCGCGCTGCGCGCGCGGCCCGAGGTCGGCAGCGGCAAGGTCGGCGCGGTGGGCTACTGCATGGGTGGTCGCATGGCCTACCTGGCGGCGGCCACGGCCGGTATCGATGCCGCCGCGCCGTTCTACGGCGGCGGCATCCACCTGCAGCTCGACCGCGCCGCAGGCATCACCTGCCCGATGCAGTTCCACTACGCCGGCCACGACGACCACATCCCGCCCGAGGCGGTGGAGAGCGTGCGCCAGGCCTTCGCCGGCAAGGCGGCCGAGGTGCACGTCTACCCGGGCTCGATGCACGGCTTCAACTGCTGGGAGCGCGCCTCTTACCACGCCCCCAGCGCCGCGCTGGCACACGGGCGCACGCTGCAGTTCCTGGCGACGCGGCTGTTCTGAACTCGGGGGGCCGGGCCGGGATACCGGCCCGACGATCAGCAGCGCACGCCCACGTGCAGCGCCACGACGCCCGCGCTGAGGTTGTGAACGTCGACGTGGCCGAAGCCGGCGTCCTTCATCATCGCCTTCAGCGTGGCCTGGTCGGGGTGCATGCGGATCGACTCGGCCAGGTAGCGGTAGCTCTCGGCGTCGCCGGCCACCCAGCGGCCCAGCTGCGGCAGCACCTTGAACGAGTACCAGTCGTAGGCCGGCCGCAGCGGCTTGGCGACCTGGCTGAACTCGAGTACCAGCAGCCGCCCGCCGTGGCGCAGCACGCGCGCCATCTCGGCCAGCGCGCGCTCCTTGTGCGTCATGTTGCGCAGGCCGAAGGACACCGAGACGAGGTCGAAGCTCGCGTCGGCAAAGGGCAGGTGCTCGGCGTCGCAGACCGTGGACGGCAGCAGCAGGCCCTCGTCGACCAGGCGGTCGCGGCCCTCGCGCAGCATGGCCTCGTTGATGTCGGTGTGGACGACGACGCCGCGCTCGCCGACCCGGCGGGCGAAGGCGCGCGTCAGATCGCCGGTGCCGGCGGCGATGTCGAGCACGCGGTCGCCTTCGCGCACATCGGCCACCGCCACCGCGTAGGCCTTCCAGACGCGGTGCAGCCCGGCCGACATCAGGTCGTTCATCAGGTCGTAGCGCGCGGCCACCGAATCGAACACGCCGCGCACGCGCGCGGCCTTCTCGTCCTCGTCGACGGTCTGGAAGCCGAAATGGGTGCGGGCCATGAGGGATCTTGCTCAGTGGTGGTGGCCGCAGGCACCGCCGGCGGCCGCGCCCATCGGCGCGTCGCGGTCAACGCCGGCTTCGGCCAGGCGGGCCTCGTAGCGGGCCCACAGCGCCTCCTGCTCGGCACCCAGGCGGTGGAGCAGGTCCCAGGAGTAGATGCCGGTGTCGTGACCGTCGCTGAAGGTGGGCTGGACGGCGTAGTGCCCCACCGGCTCGAGGGCGACGATGCCCACGCCGCGCTTGCCGGTCTGCAGCACCTCCTGCCCCGGGCCGTGGCCCTGCACCTCGGCCGAAGGCGAGTACACGCGCATCAGCTCGAAGGGGATGCGAAAGCGCCGCCCGTCATCGAAGGCGATCTCGAGCACACGGGAGGCCTGGTGCACCGTGATCTCGGTGGGCTTGGGGGAGTGGCGGTCGAGCCCGGCCATCGAGGGACGCTCCTGTGCGTTCAGACGAGCACGCGCTCGATGCCACCGGCGTTGGCGCGCGCGACGTAGTCTTCCATCCAGGCCTCGCCGAGCATGCGGCGCGCCATCTCCACGACGATGTAGTCGGCCTCGAGCAGGCCGTTGGTCAGGTCGCCCTCGTAGCGCTTGAGGCCCTGCAGGCAGCTCGGGCAGCTGGTGAGGATCTTCAGGTCCTGCTGCGCGCCCGCGGCGCCGCTGCTGCGCAGCGCGGCTTCGGCCTTGCGGATCTCCTGCTCCTTGCGGAAGCGCACCTGGGTGCTGATGTCGGGCCGCGTGACCCCGAGCGTGCCGCTCTCGCCGCAACAGCGTTCGCTCTTGACGACCGACGGGCCCACCAGCGCCTTGACGGTCTTCATAGGGTCCTGCAGCTTCATCGGGCTGTGGCAGGGGTCGTGGTACAGGTAGGCGCCCTGCCCTTCCAGCTTGAGGCCCTTCTCCAGCAGGTACTCGTGGATGTCGATGATGCGGCAGCCAGGGAAGATGTCCTCGAAGCGGTAGCCCTGGAGCTGGTCGTAGCAGGTGCCGCAGCTCACCACCACGGTCTGGATGTCCAGATAGTTCAGCGTGTTGGCGACGCGGTGGAACAGCACGCGGTTGTCGGTGATGATCTGGTCAGCCTTGTCGAACTGGCCGGAACCACGCTGCGGGTAGCCGCAGCACAGGTAGCCGGGCGGCAGCACCGTCTGCACCCCCGCATGCCACAGCATGGCCTGCGTGGCCAGGCCGACCTGGCTGAACAGGCGCTCGCTGCCGCAGCCCGGGAAGTAGAACACCGCCTCGGTGTCGGCCGTGGTGCGGCGCGGGTCGCGGATGATGGGGACGTAGCGGCTGTCCTCGATGTCGAGGAGGGCGCGCGCCGTCTTCTTCGGCAGGCCCCCGGGCATCTTCTTGTTGACGAAGTGGATGACCTGCTCGCGCAACGGCGCGGTGCCTCGGGTGGCCGGCGGCGCGGCGGTCTGCCGCCGCGCCACGGGCTTGAGCAGGTCGTTCAGGACCCGCTGGGCCTTGAAGCCGACGTCGACCATCGCCCCGCGCATCATCTTGATGGTCTGCGGGTTGGTCGCGTTCAGGAAGGCCATCGCCGCTGCATTGCCGGGGCGAAAGCTCTTCTTGCCCATCTTGCGCAGCAGGTTGCGCATGTTCATCGTGACATCGCCGAAGTCGATGTCCACCGGGCAGGGCGACTCGCACTTGTGGCAGACGGTGCAGTGGTCGGCGACGTCCTCGAACTCGGCCCAGTGCGCCACGCTGATGCCCCGGCGCGTCTGCTCCTCGTACAGGAAGGCCTCGATGAGCAGCGAGGTGGCGAGAATCTTGTTGCGCGGGCTGTACAGCAGATTGGCGCGCGGCACATGGGTGGCGCAGGCCGGCTTGCACTTGCCGCAGCGCAGGCAGTCCTTGATGCTGTGGGCAATGGCACCGATGTCCGACTGCTGCATGATCAGCGACTCGTGCCCCATCAGGCCGAAGCTGGGCGTGTAGGCGGCGCTCAGGTCGGCAGCGAAGACGGGAGCCGGGCCAGCGGCGTCGCGCACGGCGGCGCCGCGCAGCAGCTTGCCGCGGTTGAAGCGGCCCTCGGGGTCGATGCGGGCCTTGTACTCGGCGAAGGGCCGCACCTCCTCGTCGGTCAGGAACTCGAGCTTGGTGATGCCGATGCCGTGCTCGCCGCTGATGACCCCGCCCAGGCGCCGCGCCAGCGCCATGATGCGCGCCACCGCCTCGTGCGCGGTCTGCAGCATCGCGTAGTTGTCGCTGTTGACGGGGATGTTGGTGTGCACGTTGCCGTCGCCGGCGTGCATGTGCAATGCCACCCAGACGCGGCCGCGCAGCACCTCGCCGTGGATGCGGCGGCACTCGTCGAGGATGGGCGTGAAAGCCGCGCCAGAGAACACCGCCTGCAGCGGCTTGAGCACCTGGGTCTTCCAGCTCGCGCGCCAGCGCCCGTCCTGCAGCAGCGCGAAACAGGTCTCGCCGGCACCCGGAGTGCCCTCGGGCTGCGACACGTCGAGTTGCTCGAGCCAGTGCTGCCACAGGCCACGCACCTCGCCCAGCAGCGCGAGCGCCTGCTGTACGCGGTCTTCCAGCAACTCGGCGCCGGGGATCTCCCCAGCGTCGTCACTGCGGCCCAGCGGCAGCCGGCCGCGGCGGAAGAAGGCCTCTAGCGCGTCGAGCAGCTCGAGCTTGTTGCGCAGCGACAGCTCGACGTTGATGCGCTCGATGCCGTTGGTGTACTCGCCCATGCGCTCGAGCGGGATCACCACGTCCTCGTTGATCTTGAAGGCGTTGGTGTGGCGGGCGATCGCCGCGGTGCGCTTGCGGTCGAGCCAGAACTTCTTGCGCGCGTCGGCGCTGACGGCGACGAAACCCTCGCCGCCGCGCGAGTTGGCGATGCGCACCACCTCGCTCGTGGCGCGGGCCACGGCGTCGGCGTCGTCGCCGACGATGTCGCCCAGCAGCACCATCTTCGGCAGGCCGCTGCCGGCCAGCGGCCGCTTGCTCTTGGTGGCGTAGCCCACCGCCTTCAGGTAGCGGTCGTCCAGGTGCTCGAGCCCGGCGAGCTGCACCGGGGCGAGGGCGCGCCCGTCAGGGGCGGTGCCGGCCGGCAGCCGCGCCTGCGCGAACAGGTAGTCCTTGATCTCGACGATGCTCGGCACCGCGTCCTTGGCGTTGCCGAAGAACTCCAGGCACACGGTACGCACGTGCGCGGGCATGCGGTGCAGGATCCACCGCGCGCTCGTGATCAGGCCGTCGCAGCCCTCCTTCTGCACCCCCGGCAGGCCGGCGAGGAACTTGTCGGTGACGTCCTTGCCCAGGCCCGCCTTGCGGAAGGCGGCGCCCGGGATCTCCAGGCGCTCGGTACGCATCAGCTTGCGCCCGCTGGCGTCGAAGTGACGCAGTTCGAAGCGCGCGAACTCGGCGTCGTGGATCTTGCCCAGGTTGTGGTCCAGGCGCACGACCTCGAGCCAGGTCGCCTGCGGCGTGACCATGCGCCAGGAGGCCAGGTTGTCCAGCGCCGTGCCCCACAGCACCGCCTTCTTGCCGCCGGCGTTCATCGCGATGTTGCCGCCGATGCAGCTCGCCTCGGCCGAGGTCGGGTCGACCGCGAAGACGAAACCGGCATGCTCGGCGGCGTCGGCCACGCGCTGGGTGACGACGCCCGCCTCGGTCCGGATGACCGCCACGGGGCGGTCCACCCCGGGCAACTCGACCATCTCCACCTCGCCCAGGGCCTCGAGCTTCTCGGTGTTGATGACAGCGCTCTTCCACGTCAGCGGCACGGCGCCGCCGGTGTAGCCGGTGCCGCCGCCACGCGGGATGATGGTGAGCCCGAGCTCGATGCAGCCCTGCACGAGGGCGGCCATCTCGGCCTCGCTGTCCGGGGTCAGCACGACGAAGGGCATCTCGATGCGCCAATCGGTGGCATCGGTAACGTGCGAAACGCGGCTCAGGCCGTCGAACTTGAGGTTGTCCTTGGCGGTGTGACGGCCGAGCATGCGGCGCGCGGCACGGCGCAGCTCGGCGACGGTCTGGAAGTGACTTGCGAAACGCTCCACGGCCAAGCGCGCCACGGCGAGCAACTCGCCCACCATCGCGTCGCGCGCCGGGTCGGCCTCGGGGGTGCGGCGCTTCTCGACCTCGGCCAGGCGGTGGTGCAGCGCCTCGATCAGCAGGCCCCGGCGCTTCGGATTGTCGAGGAGGTCGTCCTCGAGGTAGGGGTTGCGCTGCACGACCCAGATGTCGCCCAGCACCTCGTAGAGCATGCGCGCGCTGCGCCCGGTGCGGCGTTCGCCGCGCAGCTGCTGCAGCAGTTCCCAGGCCCGCGCGCCGAGCAGGCGGATCACGATCTCCCGGTCGGAGAACGAGGTGTAGTTGTAGGGGATTTCCCGCAGACGGGGCGCCTCGTCGCCCACGGGCTGCGCGGTCAGGTCGCGGACGAGCGGCAGCGGAGCATTCATCGTGGGGGATGCAGGCGGCCGGTGAGCCGTGAGGTCTGTTTTCGAAGGAGAACCATGCTAACCGAGCGGGGGTGGCCGGGACGGCCGGCGGGCCTTCGCGTCAGCGCCTCGAATGCGGGAAAGCCCGTAGGAATATCCCCGATTGTCACCAAGGTGTTTGGCGGCGACAAATCGTCCTGTCACAAAGCCTGCTGATACTGATCGGCGTTCTTCACCACACCACCAACGAGGAGTTGCGATGCATTTGAAGCGAACGTTCATCCGCAGCCTGGTCGCGGCCGCCGCAGCGGCCGTGACGCTCGGCGCCACGGCCCAGAACAAGCCGATCGAGATCAATTTCTGGATGGGTCTGACCGGCCAGGGTGGTGAACTGCTCACCCGCTTCGGCGAGGACTTCAACAAGTCGCAGAGCGAGTACAAGGTCGTCGTCTCCTTCAAGGGCCAGTACCCCGAGCAGCGCGCCGCCGCCGTCGCGGCCTACCGCGCCGGCAACCCGCCGCATATCATGCAGATGTTCGACGCCGGCAGCGGCGACATGATGTCGGCCAAGAGCGCCATCGTGCCGGTGAGCGAGGTCTTCAAGCGCGCCGGCCTCGCATTCAACCCCGCCGACTTCATCGCCCCGGCGCGCGGCTACTACGGCCTGCCCAACGGCGACCTGCTGTCGATGCCGTTCAACGTCAGCACCACGGTGCTGTTCTACAACAAGGACGCCTTCCGCAAGGCCGGCCTCGACCCCGAGAAGGCCCCGCGTACCTGGCCCGAGCTGATCGACGCCGCCAAGAAGATCCGCAGCACCAACGCCGCGCCCTGCGGCTTCACCACCACCTGGCTCGCCTGGGTGATGCTCGAGCAGGTCAGCAGCCGGCACAACGTCGCCTTCGGCACGCAGGGCAACGGCCGCGGCGGTCTGGACGCTTCGCTGACGCTGGCGAACAACCCGCTGCTGACGCGCCAGATCCAGACGCTGATCGACATGCAGAAGGACAAGAGCTTCGACTACGGCGGGCGCAGCAACGACGCCGCGGCGAAGTTCATCAGCGGCGAGTGCGCGATGCTCACGCAGAGCTCGGGCGGGCTCGGCGCTATCGTCCAGGGCGCGAAGTTCGGCTTCGGCGTCGGCCAGCTGCCGTACTGGCCCGACGTGAGCGGCGCCCCCTACGCCACGACGATCGGCGGCGCCTCGCTGTGGGTCTTCAACGCGCCCAACCGCAGCGCGGCCGAGTTCCGCGGGGTGGCGCGTTTCCTGGACTTCCTGCGCAGCGACAAGGTGATGGTGGAGTGGGCCAAGGCCACGGGCTTCCTGCCGGCGACCAACAGCGCCTTCAAGGCCATGCAGGCCGAGGGCTTCTTCGCGAAGAACCCGGGCCGTGACGTGCCCATCCTGTCGCTGATCGAAGGCGCCAAGGGCGACAACACCAACGGCTACCGCTTCGGCCGCTGGACCGAGATCCGCGACGTCTATCATGAGGAGATGGAAAAGGCGCTGCAGGGCAACCAGAGCGCGGCCGACGTGCTGCGCAACACCGAGCGCCGCGCCAATCCGATGCTGCGCGCCTTCGAGCGCACGGCCAACTGATCTGGGCGTCGGCGGCCCGCGGGCAGGCGCCCCGGGCCGCGGCGGGCGGCGGCCAGGCGGCCGCCGCTCTCGTTTTCTCCCGACCACGCCCGCATCCCGATGGACCGAAGAGTCGTCTTCCCGCACAAGGGTCTGCCGCTGCTGCTGCTGGCGCCGCAGCTCGCGGTGACCCTGATCTTCTTCTTCTGGCCTGGCGGCCAGGCGCTGTACATGTCCTTCCTGCAGCAGGACGCGTTCGGTTCCTCGGTCAAGTTCGCGGGCCTGGACAACTTCGTTCTCGTCCTGTCCGACCCCGGCTATCTTGATGCGATGTGGCGCACGCTGTACTTCTCGCTTGCGGTCACGGTGCTGGCCATGGTGCCGGCGCTGTACCTGGCGGTGAAGGCCGACCGCGTGATCAAGGGCGCCACGGCCTACACGACGGCGATGCTCGTGCCCTACGCGATCGCGCCGGCCATCGCGGGCGTGCTGTGGCTGTTCATGTTCAACCCCTCGATCGGCGTCGTGGCCTGGGGCCTGAAGGCGCTGGGCGTCGACTGGAACCCGACGCTCGACGGCGCCGACGCGATGTGGCTCGTGATCCTGGCGTCGGCGTGGAAGCAGGTGGCCTACAACTTCCTGTTCTTCCTGGCGGGGCTGCAGGCCATCCCGAAGAGCCTGCTGGAGGCCGCGGCCATCGACGGCGCCAAGCGCATGCGCCGCTTCTGGACCATCGTCTTCCCGCTGCTGTCGCCCACCACCTTCTTCCTGCTCGTCGTCGGCCTGGTCTATGCCTTCTTCGACACCTTCGGCGTGATCAGCGCGATCACCCAGGGCGGCCCGGCGGCCGCCACCGAAACGCTGGTCTACAAGGTCTACAAGGACGGAGTGCACAACCTCGACCTCGGCAGCTCCGCCGTGCAGAGCGTGGTGCTGATGGCCATCGTGATCGCGCTGACGACGTTGCAGTTCCGCTTCGTCGAGCGCAGGGTGCACTACGGATGAACCCGACCGTCAGGCGCGACCCCCTGGCCTGGTTGCCGCACGCGGTGCTGTGGATCGGCATCGCGATCACCGCGTTTCCGCTGTACGTGGCCTTCGTCGCGAGCACGCTGACGCCGCAGGACATCGCGCAGGCGCCGATGCCCATCGTCCCCGGCCCCCACGGCTTCGACAACTACGCCACCGTGCTGGTGCAGGGCATGAAGGGCACCTACCTGTCGCCGCCGGTCTGGCAGATGATGTGGAACAGCCTGGTGATGGCCCTGCTGATCACCGCGGGCAAGATCGTCCTGTCGCTGATGTCGGCCTACGCGGTGGTGTTCTTCCGCTTCCCGGGCCGCATGCTGGCCTTCTGGATGATCTTCCTGACGCTGATGCTGCCGGTGGAGGTGCGCATCATGCCCACCTACGAGGTCGTCAGCGACCTCGGGCTGATCAACACGATGACCGGGCTCACGCTGCCGCTGATCGCATCAGCCACGGGCACGCTGCTGTTCCGCCAGTTCTTCATGACGCTGCCCGACGAGATGGTCGAGGCAGCGCGCATCGACGGCGCCGGGCCGCTGCGCTTCTTCCGCGACATGGTGCTGCCACTGTCGGCCACCAACATCGCCGCGCTGGCCGTGATCCTGTTCATCTACGGCTGGAACCAGTACCTCTGGCCGCTGCTGATCACCACCGACAACCGGCTCGACACCATCGTCGTCGGCATCACGAAGATGATCGGCACCGGCGATGCGACGACCGACTGGTCGCAGGTGATGGCCACCACGCTGCTGGCGGCGCTGCCGCCTGCGCTGGTGGTGGTGCTGATGCGGCGCTGGTTCGTCAAGGGCCTGGTGGACAGCGAGAAGTGACCTTCCCGGCCGACGGCCGCAGAACTACGGAATCCAAGATGGGTGCGATATCCCTCGAAGGGGTCGAGAAGACCTACGGCCAGGGCGCCAAGGGCGTGAAGGTGATCCACGGCGTGGATGCGGCGATCGCCGACGGCGAATTCGTCGTCATCGTCGGGCCCAGCGGCTGCGGCAAGAGCACGCTGCTGCGCATGGTGGCCGGGCTCGAGGACATCACCGGCGGCCGCATCTCGATCGGCGGCCGGGTCGTCAACGACGTGGACCCGGCCGACCGCGACATCGCGATGGTGTTCCAGAACTACGCGCTGTACCCGCACTTCAACGTGTTCGACAACATGGCCTACGGGCTGCGCATCCGCAAGGTGCCCAAGCCCGAGGTGCGCAGCCGCGTCGAGAAGGCGGCCGCGACGCTGGAACTCTCGCACCTGCTCGACCGCAAGCCGCGCCAGCTCTCGGGCGGCCAGCGCCAGCGCGTTGCCATGGGACGCGCCATCGTGCGCCAGCCGCAGGTCTTCCTGTTCGACGAGCCGCTGTCCAACCTGGACGCCAAGCTGCGCGCGCAGACCCGGCTCGAGATCCAGAAGCTGCACCGCGAGCTCGGCATCACCTCGCTGTTCGTCACGCACGACCAGGTCGAGGCGATGACGCTGGCGCAGCGCATGATCGTGATGAACGCCGGCCGCATCGAGCAGATCGGCACGCCCGAGGAGGTCTACGCGACGCCGGCCACCGTGTTCGTCGCGGGTTTCATCGGCTCGCCGCCGATGAACCTGCTGCGCGGTGACGCCGAAGGCTCGGGGTTCCGGGTCGGTGGGATCTTGCTGCCGCTTCCGGGCCTGGCCCCGCGCACCGGTGCGCTGACGCTCGGGCTGCGGCCGGAGCACGCGCAGTGGCATGCCGAGACCGGCACAGCCACCAGCGCTCACTGGCCGCTGCAGGTCGAGGTGGTCGAGATGCTGGGCGCCGAGCGCCTGGTGCACGGGCGGCTGGCCGGCGAGTCCTTCACGCTGCGCATCGACGGAACGCTGCCGGCCCCGCAGGCGGGGCAGACGCTGAGCTTGAGCGCGCCGGTCGATCGGCTGCACTGGTTCGATGCCGAACGGGGTAGCCGTGTCGGCTGAGACCCTCGACCCACCGGCCCCACGCCTTCGCCCCTCATGAGCCTTCTCGACACCCCCTGGCCCCTGCCCTTCTGGATCGCGCACCGCGGCGCTGGCAAGCTCGCGCCCGAGAACACCCTGGCGGCCTTCCGCCTCGGCGCCGCGCATGGCTACAGGGCCTTCGAGTGCGACGTCAAGCTCAGCCGCGACGGCGTGCCCTTTCTGCTGCACGACAGCACGCTCGAGCGCACCAGCAACGGGCGCGGCACGGCGGGCGACCTGAGCTGGGGCGAACTGGCGCAACTGGATGCCGGTGGCTGGCACAGCCGCAGCTACGCCGGCGAACCGCTGGCCAGCCTGGCCGGCCTGGCCGCCTGGCTGCGCGCGAACGGGCACGCGCTGGACCTGGAGATCAAGCCCACGCCGGGCCAGGAGCGGCACACCGGCGAGACAGTCGGCCGCGTCGCGACCGCGCTCTGGAGCGGCGCGGACGCGCCGCCGCTGCTGTTCAGTTCCTTCCGCCCCGAGGCGCTGGAGGGTGCGCGCGCCACCGCGCCCCAGGTGCCGCGCGCACTGCTGCTCGACACGCTCTGGCCCGGCTGGGACACCGTGGCCGACCACCTCGAGGTCGCCGCCGTCATCACGAACTACCAGGTCATGAGCGCCAAGCTCATAGAGCGCCTGCACCACGCCGGGCGCCGCGCCCTGGTCTACACCGTCAACGATCCGGCGCCCGCGGCCTGGCTGCAGGAGATCGGCATCGACGGCATCGTCACCGACGCGGTCGATCGCTTCGCGCCGCAGCACTGAAGCACGCGGGCCGCACAGCCCGCCTACTTTTCAGCCAACAGGATGCGCACGTCGTGCAGCAGCGCGTCAGCCCCGGTGCCGTGCCGGGTGAACAGGCGCACCCGGCCCTCGGGGTCGAAGAGGTAGGCGCCCGCCGTGTGGTCGATGGTGTAGCTGTCCTCGGTCTTGCCCGGTACCTTGGCGAAGTACACCTTGAAGTGCTTGGACACAGCGAGCGTCTCCTCGGGCGTGCCGCGCAGCGCCACGAAGTCCGGGTCGAAGTTCGTGACGTAGGCCTTCAGCAGTTCGGGCGTGTCCCGCTGCGGGTCCACCGTGACGAAGACCCCTTGAAGGCGCTGTCCGTCGGCGCCGAGCTGGCGCTTCACGAGCGCCAGTTCCGCCATCGTCGTCGGGCAGACATCCGGGCAGTGGGTGAAGCCGAAGAAAACGACGACCACCCGACCCTTGAACTCGGCAAGGCTGCGACGGCGGCCGTCAGGGTCGGTCAGCGCGAGCTCTTTGGCGTACTCGGCGCCGGTGATGTCGATACCCTTGAAGGCTGGCGCCTGGAACCGGTCGCATCCGGCCAGACCGAACGTGGCCGCGACCCCTGCGGTCAGGACCATGGCTGCGCGCCGCAGCGCCAGCCGGCGCGCGCACTCGCGACGGGTCATGCCCACAGCCGGTGCAGCCACGGGCCGAGGTAGTGGTCCAGCAGCAGCGCGGCGAACAACAGCGAGAGGTGCCAGATCGAGAAGCGGAAGGTCTTGCGCGCGAGCGCATCGCTGTAGTCGCGCCACAACTGCCAGGCGTAGACGATGAACATGCCCCCCAGCACCGCCGCCGCGGCCAGGTAGAGCAGACCGCTCATGCCGATGATGAAGGGCAGCAGCGTCCCGGCGAACAGCACCAGTGTGTACAGCAGCACCTGCAGGCGCGTGAACTCGGGGCCGTGCGTCACCGGCAGCATCGGCAGGCCGGCGCGGCGGTAGTCCTCGGTGCGGTACAGCGCAAGGGCCCAGAAGTGCGGCGGTGTCCACAGGAAGATGATCAGGCACAGGACGATGGCCTCGGGGCCGACCTCGTTGCGCATCGCGGCCCAGCCCAGCACAGGCGGCATCGCGCCCGAGGCGCCACCGATCACGATGTTCTGCGGCGTCAGCGGCTTGAGCACCACGGTGTAGACCACCGCATAGCCGACGAAGGTGGCGAACGTGAGCCACATCGTCAGCGGGTTGACCCAGAACCACAGCACTGCGCTGCCCGCCGCGCACAGCAGGCCCGAGAACACGAGCGTCTGCGTGCGCGTGAGCTCGCCGCGGGCCGTGGGCCGCCAGGCCGTGCGCGCCATCTTGCGATCGATCTGCTCCTCGATCAGGCAGTTGAAGGCCGCGGCGGCGCCGGCCACCAACCAGATGCCCACCGTGGCGGCGCCAGCCAGAGCCAGGTCGGGCCAGCCCGGCTCGGCCAGCAGCATGCCGATCAGCGCGCAGAAGACGATGAGTTGGACCACGCGCGGCTTGGTCAGCGCGTAGAACTGCGCCCAGCGCGAAGCCAGGGGGGTGGGGTGGGCAATCGTGGCCATCTGGGCCGGGATTCTAGGAGCGGGCCTCGTGGGGCGCTGAAGCGCCGATCGGCACGCCGGCCGAGGTCGCGCCAGGCGCCCGGCCCGCCGAAGTGGTTCCCACCGAACGAGCCGCCTGCCGACCCGCGAGACCCCGGGCCAGCAGCGAAGTCGTCACCGCCACCAGGCCGGCCGCGCCTGCGCTGTGCGCCAGCGCGGCGCTGAGCGGCCACCCGAGTACCACATTGGACAGGCCGCTGGCGAACTGCCACAGCGCCAGGGCAGCCAGCGCCAGCGCGTAGCGCCGCAGCGCCGGCTCTCCTGCGCGCCACAAACGCCACGCCAGCCCACCGAGCGCGCCGAAGAGGACGACAGCGGCCAGCCGGTGCGCCATGTGTATTGCCACCAGCGACTCCATCGAGACAAAGCCGCCATGGCCGGCGCGGCCGAGCTCGCGCAGGACGGTGAAGCCCTCGGCGAAGTTCATGCGCGGCCACCACTGCCCGTTGCACTGCGGAAAACCGCTGCAGGCGAGCACCGCGTAGTTGGTCGAGACCCACCCGCCGAGCGCAATCTGCACCCACAGCAGCACCGTGACGCCGACCGCGCCTGCCAGCAGCCGCGGCGACAGCGTCACCCGGCGAGCGCGCCAGGTCTCGTGCTGCACCACCAGCAGCGCGAGCAGGAACATGCCCCCTAGCAGGTGTGCAGTCACCACCGCCGGATAGAGCTTGAGCGTGACGGTGTACTTGCCGAACAGCCCCTGGATCACCACCCACACCAGGGTTGCCGTCGCCCACCACGGTGAATGCGGCAGCCGCCTGGCACCAGCGCGAGCGCCCACCCAACTGGCTGCGGCCATGACGAGGATGAGCACGCCCACCGTCATCGCCAGGTAGCGGTGGATCATCTCGATCCAGGCCTTGGTGAACGTCACCGGCCCGGTGGGCATGGCGGTCTGCGCCGCGTGGATCTCGTCACGCGCGCCGATCGGGCTGGCGCTGCCGTAGCAACCCGGCCAGTCAGGGCAGCCCAGACCCGAATCCGTCAGACGGGTGAAGGAGCCGAAGACGATCAGGTCGAAAGTCAGGAACATCGTCACCGCGGTCAGGGCGGCGATGCGCGCGCCGGTGTCGCGGCCACGCTGGCGCAGCCAGACCCAGGACAGCGGCAGCAGGGCCACCAGCAGCGCCAGCAACGCGAGTCGCAGCGTGGGCGAGAAATCGACGAGGGGGACGGTATCGGTCACGGCAGCAGTCAGAGGCAGGCGGGTCGCGGTGTGTTGCTTCTTCCGCCATGCCCGAAACACCCGCCGAAACGGCCCGGGTCCAGGCGCCGACCACCGTCGCAGCGCGGGCTGCGACGAGGAGGTGCAACGAAGGGGCGGGGTGTCCTGGCGTGCACGGCGGGCAAGGGTGCGGGAGGCGCAGGCTCTCAGCGCCCCGCCTGATCCCAGGAGGAGGAGGCGCGCAGCAGCCGCTCGAGGTCGCGCTTGACGCGCGCAGGCTCGGGCGTGGGGGGCATGCGCATCATCCACATGCCCATCGGGTCGACGATGTAGAGGTGGTCATGCAGGGCCTGGCCCGGCGCCGGTTCGAGCCAGCGCGAGAGGTCCGACGCCGGCAAGCGCAGCATCTGCACAGGGTCACCTGCCGACAGCGCAGCCTGCAATTCAGGCCGCGGGGTGACCTCGTCGCTGATGAGCCAGACCTTGTCGACGCGGTCGCGCTCGCGGCCCAGCATCTCGCGCAGTTGGCGCTGCATGTACAGGCGCCGTTCGCAGGCAGCGTCGCATGCTCCGCCCCCCACGACGACGAGAAGCCACTGGCCGCGCAGCGAAGCGGGGGCGACGGCCGACCCCGAGAGCGTCTTCAAGGGCAGCGCCGCCGGAAGCGCACGCGCCGGCTCGATGAGGGCGCCGTAGTTCGTCCGGCCATCAGGACGGATGACGTAATAGGTGAAATACGACGCGATGACCGGAGCCGCACAGGCCAGCAGCACCAGCAGCATCTTCCAGCGGCCGCCCACGGTGCGCCGGCGCAAGGCCTGGACGTCGGCGGGTGGCAACGTGTGCACCGTCAGGCCCAGCGGCTCGTCGCGCTCGGTCGGCGACTCAGGCCGGCCGACGGCGGGGGCGGAGGACTTGGAACCAGACATAGAGAATGACCGTCAAGGCGCTGAGCGAAAACCATTGGAAGGCGTAGCCGTAGTGCTTGTGCACGTCGGCTGCAGGGGCGGGCCAGTCGCGTGCGAGACCATCACCCGGGTTCGCGGCGGGCGCCGCCAGCTCCAGGACAGACAGGGGCCGCAGGCGCAGGCCGGTCTCGACCGCAAACCCCTGCAGATCCAAATTCTGCCGGATCGCCCCCGATGCGCCGCCCTCGAAATCGTACAGCCGTGCCGGGGGCGGGGCGATGCGCCCGCGCAGCGTGACCTCGCCGTCGGGCGGCGTGGGGGCGTGGGCGCGGGTGCGGTCCACCGGATCGCGCGCGAGCCAGCCGCGCTGCACCACCACCGCCGTGCCATCGGGCAACTGCAGCGGCGTCAGCACGAAAAAGCCCGGGCGCCCCTGCATCTGGCGGTTCTCCAGAAAGACTGTGTGCTGCGGCAGCCAGTGTCCGCGCAGCTCGATGCGGCGGTGGTGCTGGGACTCGGCCTCACCGTGCGCCAGCGCCAGGGCCGTGGCGGGCAAGGCTGGCAGGTCGCGACGGGTGTCGATGGCGGCCTGCAGACGCTCCTTCTGCGCGGCCCGGTCGAGTTGCCAGAAGCCCAGGCGTGCCGTCAGTGCCGCCAGCAGCACTGCAGCCACCAGGACAACGGCACGGCGCATGCTCAGTCGACCCATAATCCCCATCAATGAAAACCCTGCTCGTGGTGATGCTCGTGGCGGTCCTCGGCGCGTTGGCCGGGGCCGGCTTCTTCATGCTGCGCAAGGGCCCTGCCGACGGTGACGGGGCGCGCAGCCCGGCCATGGCACGCATGCTCGCGCTGCGTGTCGCGCTGTCGATCGCGGCCTTCCTGCTCGTGCTGCTGGCGTGGTGGATGGGCTGGATCAAGCCCAGCGGGATCCCGATCTCGGCCTGAAGACGCCCCCGGCCCTGCGGCCGGCAGCGCGCGGATATCCGGGCTTGCGCCCCAAAAGCGCAGCGCCGCCCCAGGGCGGCGCTGCGCGAGGATGTGGACAGACGTCAGAGCCAGTAGACCAGGAAGTACAGGCCCAGCCACACCACATCGACGAAATGCCAATACCAGGCAGCGCCCTCGAAGCCGAAGTGCCGCTTCGGTGTGAAGTGGCCCTTCATCAGGCGCAGCGTGATGAACACCAGCATCAGCATGCCGACGAACACGTGGAAACCGTGGAAGCCGGTCAGCATGAAGAAGGTCGAGCCGAAGATGCCCGAGCTGAGCTTCAGGTTGAGGTCGCTGTACGCGTGGGCATATTCATAGCCCTGCACGAACAGGAAAGCCACGCCCAGCGCCACCGTGATCCACATCCAGACCACGCACTTCGCACGCTCGTTGGCGATCAGCGCATGATGCGCCACTGTCAGCGTGGCGCCCGAGGTCAGCAGCAGCGCGGTGTTGATCGTCGGCAGCCAGAACGGGCCCATCGTCGTGAAAGGCTCGACCGTGCCGGCCGGAGAAGCGGTCACGCCCCCGCCCGCACTCGGCCAGACAGCCTTGAAGTCAGGCCACAGGAGCTGGTGGTCGAGGTTGCCGAGCATCGGCAGCGTATGCACCCGGGCCCAGTAGAGGGCGCCGAAGAATGCCGCGAAGAACATCACCTCCGAGAAGATGAACCAGCTCATGCTCCAGCGGAAGGACACGTCGATGCGGTCGGAGTACAGCCCGCCCTCGCTTTCACGGATGGCCTGGCCGAACCACTGGTACAGCGTCGCCAGCCAGATCACCAGGCCGAGCAACAGCGAATACTTGCCCCAAGCGACGCCATTGACCCACTGGCCGGCGCCGAGGATCACGAAAAACAGGCCTAGCGACGCCTGGGCCGGAAAGCGCGACGGCGAAGGGATGAAGTAATAAGGGGTGCTGCCTGCTGGATGGGTGGCCGCCATGGTCTTGTTTCTCCTCGAACCAGAGTTCCGGGTGGTGCGTGAGCGGTCGGCGCGATCAGCCGCCCGCCACCCCGCTGCCGACCACCCAGCGCACCAACGCCAAGAGGGCGAGGATGAACAGGATGGCCCCGATGATGCCGGCCACGATCACGTGGACCGGATTGAGTTTCTGCACGTCCTGCTCGTAGCCGGCGCGCTTGCGTATGCCCAGGAAGGACCAGGCGACCGCCTTCACCGTCTGGGCAAAGGACATCGGTCGCTCGGCGGCTTTCTTGATGTCCGAGCCTGCAGGCGCGATCACGTGCGGTCCCCTTTCGTGCCCACCGTGCCCGCGGGCGCGGCAGGCGTCTTGCCGCCGACCTCGAAGAAGGTGTAGGACAAGGTGATCGTCGTCACGTCCCTCGGCAACTTCGGGTCGATGACGAAGGCCACGGGCCAAGTCTTGCTCTCGCCGGGCTTCAGCGTGTATTCGTTGAAGCAGAAGCACTCGAGCTTGTTGAAGTGCGCGCTGGATTGACGCGGTGCGTAGCTCGGGATGGCCTGCGCGGCCATCGTGCGGTTCTGGATGTTGCGGAACTCGTACTGCACCGTGGTGAGCTCGCCAGGATGCACCTGAATCGACCGCACGGCGGGCTTGAAGTCCCAGGGTCCGCGAACGTTCGCGTCGAACTCCACCGTGATCGTGCGCGTGGTGTCGACCTGGGTGTTGACCGCCTGCCCCTTCGGCCCGATCCAGCTGCCGCTGGCCACCCGCTGCTCGGCGAGCGTCAGCACATTGATGCCCAGCGCCTCGCAGATCGCGCGGTACATCGGCACCAGCGCGTAGCCGAAACCGAACATGACCGCAGCCACCACCAGCAGCTTGCCCAGCATGCGGCGGTTGTCGGTGCGCAGAACAGGCATAGACATGAGGTCCTCAGCGGCCAAGCCAGGTCATCTTGACGATGAAGCCCAGCGCGAACACGAGCGCGACCGACGCGAGGATCAAGGCCAGCCGGACGTTGGCCTTGCGCTGCCGCTCTGTCAGGGCCATGACTGGGAACTCCGGACCTTGGGCTGCGAGGGAATCAGCCGACGACCTTGGTGGCCGCCGCGTTCAGCTTCGGCGGGGTCTCGAAGGTGTGCCAGGGCGCGGGCGAAGGCACTTCCCACTCCAGGCCTTCGGCGGCCTCCCAGGGCTTCTGCGGCGCCGGCTCGCCCTTGCCGCGCATCATCGGCAGCACGACGAAGACGAAGAAGTAGACCTGCATCAGCCCGAAGCCGAAGGCACCGACCGAGGCGATCGCGTTGAAGTCGGCGAACTGCATCGGGTAGTCGGCGTAGCGGCGCGGCATGCCCGCCAGGCCCAGGAAGTGCATCGGGAAGAAGGTGACGTTGAAGAAGATCAGCGAGCCCCAGAAGTGGATCTTGCCGCGGGTCTCGTTGTACATCACGCCAGTCCACTTCGGGCCCCAGTAGTACACGCCGGCGAACAACGCGAACAGCGAGCCGGCCACCAGCACGTAGTGGAAGTGGGCCACGACGTAGTAGGTGTCCTGCAGGTTGATGTCGACCGGCGCCATCGACAGGATCAGCCCGGTGAAGCCGCCCATCGTGAACACGAACAGGAAGCCGACCGACCACAGCATCGGTGTCTCGAAGGTCATCGAGCCGCGCCACATGGTGGCGATCCAGTTGAAGATCTTCACGCCCGTGGGCACCGCGATCAACATGGTCGCGTACATGAAGAAGAGCTGCCCCGTCACCGGCATGCCGGTGGTGTACATGTGGTGGGCCCAGACGATGAAGGACAGGATCGCGATCGAGGCCGTCGCATACACCATCGACGCGTAACCGAACAGCGGCTTGCGCGAGAACGCCGGGATGATGGCGCTGACGATGCCGAAGGCCGGCAGGATCATGATGTAGACCTCGGGGTGTCCGAAGAACCAGAAGATGTGCTGGTACATGATCGGGTCACCGCCGCCGGCGGGGTTGAAGAAGCTCGTGCCGAAATGGCGGTCGGTCAGCGTCATCGTGATCGCGCCCGCCAGCACCGGCATCACCGCGATCAGCAGATAGGCGGTGATCAGCCAGGTCCAGCAGAACAGCGGCATCTTCATCAGCGTCATGCCCGGCGCGCGCATGTTCAGGATCGTGACGATGATGTTGATCGAGCCCATGATCGAGCTCGCGCCCAGGATGTGCATCGCGAAGATGGCGGCGTCCATCGACGGGCCCATCTGCAGCGTCAGCGGGGCGTAGAGCGTCCAGCCGGCCGCGGGCGCGCCGCCCGGCATGAAGAAAGAGCCCGCCAACATGATGGCCGCCGGGATCATCAGCCAGAAGCTGAGGTTGTTCATGCGCGCAAAAGCCATGTCGGCAGCGCCGATCTGCAGCGGGATCATCCAGTTCGCGAAGCCCACGAAGGCCGGCATGATCGCGCCGAAGACCATGATCAGGCCGTGCATCGTGGTGAGCTGGTTGAACAGCCCGGGGTTGACGTACTGCAGGCCGGGCTGGAAGAGCTCGGCGCGGATGCCCAGCGCCAGCACGCCGCCGATCATCAGCATCGCGAACGAGAACAGCAGGTACATCGTGCCGATGTCCTTGTGGTTCGTCGCGAACAGCCAACGGCGCCATCCGTGCGGGTGGCCATGGTCGTGGTCGTCGGCGTGATGGCCGTGGTGGTCAAGCACTGCGCTCATGCGGGGCTCCTGGATCTCGATGCTCGGTAAGCGATGAATCGGGGCGCGGGGCAGGCGATGCCTTACTTGCGCGCGGCGACGATGTCGGCCGGCTGCACGACCTGCCCGGTCTTGTTGCCCCAGTTGTTCTTGGTGTAGGTGATGACGGCGGCAATCTCGGTGTCCGACAACTGCTTCCAGGCCGGCATCGCGCCATTGGCCGCGCCGTTGAGCATGATGGCGATCTGCTTGGACTTGTCGGCATCGAGCACGATGGCCGAGCCGTCCAGCGCCTTGATCGGACCCGCTCCCTTGCCGCTGGCCTGATGGCAGGCCACGCAATTGGCCGCATAGACCTTCTCACCGCGAGCGGCGAGTTCCTCGAGCTTCCACTCCTTGGTCGGATCGTCGGCCTTGGCCGCCATGGCCTTCTTCTGCGCCTCGACCCATTTTGCGTAGTCTGGGGCGCTCAGCACCTTGACATGGATGGGCATGTAGGCGTGCTCCTTGCCGCAGAGCTCGGCGCACTGACCGTAGAAGTCGCCCGTCTTCTCGGCGCGGAACCAGGTGTCGCGCACGAAGCCCGGGATCGCGTCCTGCTTGACGCCAAAGGCCGGCACCATCCAGGCATGGATGACGTCGTTGGCGGTGGTGATGATGCGGATCTTGCGGTCCACGGGCACGACCAGCGGGTTGTCTACCTTCAGCAGGTAGTTGTCGATCGCCTCGGGTTTGCCCGAGTCGGACATCACGCGATGGCTGTTGTCCAGCGTCGAGACGAAAGCGATGCCTTCGCCCTCGCCCTTCAGGTAGTCGTAGCCCCACTTCCACTGGTAGCCGGTGGCCTTGATCGTCAGGTCGGCGTTGCTCGTGTCCTTCATCGCGACCACGGTGCGCGTGGCCATCGCACCCATCGCGATGACGATGATGAAGGGAATGACCGTCCACGCGATCTCCACGCCCAAGCTCTCGTGGAAGTTGGCCGGCTTGTGGCCCACCGACTTGCGGTGCTTCAGGATCGAATAGAACATGACCCCGAACACGCCGACGAAGATGATGATGCAGATGCCCATCACCGCGTAATGCAGCCAATGAATCTGCTCGGCGATCTTGGTGACGGCCGGGTGCATGTCGAGTTGGTTCACGGCCGGGCCGCCCGGCAGGTCTTTGACCGCTGCCGCAGCCCAGCCGGAATGCATGGCCAAGCCCAGGGCCAGCGCTGCGCTGGTCATCATCTGCCAAACCGGCTTGCAGGTGCGGGACATGAGGTGGTTCATCGTCAAGTCTTCAGGCGGTGGAATCCGGGGAGGCTGCAGGCGCGGTGCGGGCCGTCCGCAGCGCCAGACGCAGTTCTTGAGCGAAGGCTGCCCGCATCTCGGGGCGCAGGAAGCGGCCGATGCGCACGCGCTGACCCTGCCCCGACAGTTCTACGAGCGAGCCGTCGCCATGGGTCGGCTCGACCGACACCCATTCGGCGCGGAAACGCGCGGTGCGGCAGACGCTGCCGTGGGTCTGCTCGACCGACAAGGTCGGGCCGCTGAGCGTCAGGGTGTCGGCATCGGTTGCGTGGCGCGCGTAGACGAGCAGTGCAATGCCGAGCACCAGCAGCTCGAGTCCGGCAAAAACCAGCACCACCGGTGCACCACTGAACGCGAAGCCGCTGGCAATCAGCAGGGACACCAGGCACATCGACAGGTAGAAGGCACCGAGCTGCCCCGGCGTGACGGAGCAGTTGCGGCGCAACACCCATTGCACCCCCGCCACCTCGGCGTTGCCGCCGAAGCAGTTCCGGCCGAAACGCCAGGGCGAATCGGCTCCCGGGAGGGACCAGGCTGGTGTGGCGAGCGTGGCAGACATCTTGGTGTGTTCGTGCAGCAGCGACCTGGGACAGGGCAGCGCCGCGTGCCTGACACCTCGGCCGCGCAACTCCCTCTGTCTTGGTTTTGCTCCGATTCTAGCGTCGCCAGAGCGGGGGTCGACGCACGCAGTTCCGTTTGCCAGGTCGAGTCCCGGTGACGCAAGACGCCGGTCGACATGCCATGGCGAAGGCGATCCTGCGGCGTCTGCGGCCGAACCGGGCCGAGCCCGGGAACCGAGCCGCGCAGACCTGGGGCTCGACTGCCCGGCGGGAGCACGAAGCCGAGGAAGTCTCGGAGGCTGGGGGTTGTTCCAGCGCGCCCTTCAGCCCCGTCAAAACGCCCAGGCTCGAGGCACAAACCGCAGCCATGGCCCCGGCCAAGGCGAGGATTTGCAATGAAGGGCCGGGCCGTTTGGGTGTGCAAGTCGGGGGTGGGGCAAGACTCTCAGCCTCTCGGCCTCTCAGCCCCTCGATGCCTTCATCACCGTTCCGGACGCCGGCCGGCACGAACCATCGCGCGCAGATCGGCCAGATCGACGCGGGCCTCGGCCTGCACCCGCGGGCGCGGCGCCGGGCGGAAGGCATGCCCGTACGCGATCTCGAAGCCGAGGCGGACGCGACCGTCGGCCCCCGCCGTCCGGCGCAACCCTTCCAGCAAGCGGTCGCGCCAGCGCGGCGTGCGCAGGCCGCGGGCGCGGCGCGGGTGCAGGTTGGCACCCAGGGAGCGCAACTCGGTCAACGCCGACTCGGCATCGGTCCAGGTCAGGACGATGTGCTCCTGGTCCATCACCGGGTCGGCAAACCCGGTCTCGACCAGCATGTCGCCGAAGTCGTGCATGTCCACCAGCGGCGCCATCGGCGGGCCCCAGCCCTCCTCGTCGTACAGCACCCGCAGTTCGGCGAGCGTGCCCGGGCCGAAGGTCGAGAACATCAGGAAGCCGTCCACCGCCAAGGCCCGGTGCCACTGACGCAGCGTCGCGAGCGGGTCGCCCAGGCCGTGCAGCACCATGTTGGCCCACAGAAGTTGCGCCTGCCCCGGGTCGACCTGCCCGGGCTCGAGCGCGGTCGGCGCGTCCGCGCGCAACCAGCGGCGCGGCGACCACCACGGCAGGGCTGGCGTGGGCTGCGAGCCCGAGGGGACATGCGCGGCACTGTCGCCCTGCCCGGGCGCGCCACCGAGGCCGGGCTCGACGGCCAGGATGCAGGCTCGCGGATAGGCCTCGAGCAGGCGCGCCGCGCCCCCACCCGCGCGGGCGCCCCAATCGAGCACCGTCTGCGGCTGCATCTTGACCACCGCCAGCCGCTCGGCCATGCGGCGCGCGACCTCGACGTGCAGCCAAGGCGTCGCCGGCGAGCGCAGCAGCCGGGCGCGGGCGCGCACCAGCGCGACCGGATCGACCAGCGGCGGGAGCACCGACGCGAGGGCATCGGCCTGTCGGGGGGGCGGCGTAGCGGCATCAGGACCCATCGGCCCAGTATATTGACCAGGTGTCAGAAGCTGCCGCACCCCGACCACCGCGCAGCCCCGCGCCCGCACGCCCGCTGCCTGAGAGGCTGAGAGTCATTCCCCCATGCCCGCCTTGCACGCCCAAACACCCTGGCTCATCGTTACAAATCCTCGCCATAGCCCGGGCCATGGCTGTGGTTTGCGCCTCGATCCAGGGCGTTTGGACGCGCCTTTCGGGCACGGCGGAAAACCTCTCAGCCTCTGAGCGCATGGGCCTGCCCGGCCACTGCCGGCTGTGCCGCGCCTGGGGCATCGGCGCCTGGTGCGCGGCCTGTGACGCGCGCTTTCGCAGCGCCGCGCACCGATGCGTGCGCTGTGCGCTCGTGCTGCCCGCCAACGACCCCGCCGCGCCCGCGCCGCGGGTGTGCGGCCCTTGCCTGCGCCGCCCGCCGCCTTGGTCGGTGGCCGTCTGCGCCGAGGACTACGCCTTCCCCTGGGACCGCCTGATTGCCGACCTCAAGTTCCACGACCAGCCCGAGGTGGCGCAGCCGCTGGCCGAGCGGCTCGCGCAGGCCGTGCGCGACGCGCTGGAGACGAGCGACGCAGCGCTGCCCGAACTGCTGGTGCCGGTGCCGCTGTCGGCCCGGCGTCTGCGCGAGCGGGGCTACAACCAGGCGTGGGAACTCGCGCGCCGGCTCGGTGCCGCCCTCGGCATCGGCGCCGACGCGCAGCTGCTGCTGCGGCCGGTGGATACCGCGCACCAGGCGACGCTGCCCCGCGCCGAGCGCGAGCGCAACCTGCGTGGCGCCTTCATGGTCGACCCCGCACGGCGCAGCGCGGTCGACGGGCGTCGGATCGCGCTCGTCGACGACGTCATGACCACCGGCGCCACCTTGCGCGAAGCCACCCTTGAACTGCTGCGCGCCGGCGCCGCCGAGGTCCAGGTCTGGGCAATCGCGCGCACGGCCTGAGAGGCTCGGACCATCCCCTGCGGCCCGCACGCCACCGTCACCCCATGTTCCACATCGTCCTCGTCCACCCGGAGATCCCGCCGAACACCGGCAACGTGATCCGGCTCGCCGCCAACACCGGCTGCACCCTGCACCTGGTGGAGCCGCTGGGCTTCTCGATGGAGGACAAGCGGCTGCGGCGTGCCGGGCTGGACTACCACGAGTGGGCAGCCGTGCGTCGGCACGCGAGTTGGGACGCCCTGCTCGAAACGCAGCAACCGCCGCCGGCGCGCTGCCATGCCTTCACCACGCGCGGCACGGTGATGCTCGCCGATGTGGCCTGGCAGCCCGGAGACTGGCTGGTCTTCGGCAGCGAGACCGCGGGCCTGCCGGCACCGCTGCTCGAGACCTTCGCGCCGCCGCAGCGCGTGCGCCTGCCGATGCGGCCCGGCCAGCGCAGCCTGAACCTCAGCAATGCCGCGGCGGTGGCGGTCTTCGAAGCCTGGCGACAACAGGGGTACGCCGGCGGGGCCTGAGCGTCCAGCCCCCCGGGAATCACGCCTCGGGCCGGGCCTCGCGCGCCATCAGCCGCGACATCGCCTGCTCGGGACTCAGGCCACCGCGCAGCACCTGGACCACCGCGGCGGTGATCGGCATCTCGACGCCGAGCGCGTGCGCGCGCTCGAGCACCGTGGCGGCCGTGTAGACGCCTTCGGCAACGTGGCCGAGCGACTGCAGCGCCTGCGCCAGCGTCCGCCCCTCGGCCAGCAACAGGCCGACGCGCCGGTTGCGCGAGAGCGCGCCCGTGGCGGTCAGGACGAGGTCGCCCAGGCCCGACAGGCCCATGAAGGTCTCGGGCCGCGCGCCCAGCGCCACGCCCAGGCGCGTCATCTCGGCCAGCCCGCGCGTGATCAGCGCCGCGCGCGCATTCAGCCCCGGCGCCTGCGGCAGGTCGGCCCGCTGAGCCAGGCCGTCGAGCAGTCCGGCCGCGATGGCCATCACGTTCTTGACCGCGCCGCCGACCTCGACCCCCGTGGGGTCTGCGCAGGTGTAGACACGCAGGCCTTCGCTGTGGAAGGCCTGGACGGCGCGTTCGCACAGCGCCCCATCCGTGCTGGCGACCACCACCGCCGTGGGCCGGCCCTGCGCCACCTCCAGCGCGAAGCTCGGGCCCGACAGCACGCCGCAGGACCCGCCGGGACGCAACTGCAGCGCGATCTCGTGCCCGAGCGCACCCGTGCCCGCCTCCAGGCCCTTGCACAGCCACAGCAGCGGCGTCTGCGGGGCCACGCGCTGCAGCGATTCGCGCAGCGCGCTCATCGGGGTGGCGACGACGACCAGGCCCTGCGCGCCGTGGGTGGCCGCCTCGGCATGCGAATCCGTCACGCCCAGACCGTCAGGCAGCCGCACGCCGGGCAGGTAGCGCGCGTTCTCGCGATCGCGCGCCAAGGTCTGAGCCTGGCGCGGGTCGCGCGCCCACAACAGCACCTCGTGCCGCACGGCGGCACTGCAGGCCAGTGCGGTGCCCCACGCACCGGCGCCAAAGATTGCGATCTTCATCGCCTGCGCGGCCCGTCGCGCGCCGCCCGTGCGGCAGTCAGGCGCGAGCGGCCCGGGCTCAGTTCAGATTGGTGATGATGCGCGAGCCCTGGGCCGCCTGGGCCTGCTGCTGCTGGGCCTCGTACATGGCCTGGAAGTTGACCTCGGTCAGCAGGATGGGCGGGAAGCCGGCACGCGTGCAGACGTCGGAGACGATGGCGCGCAGGTAGGGATAGATCATCTGCGGGCAGACGATGCTGACGATGCCCTGCATCTGATCGTCCGGGATGTTGCGGATCTCGAAGATCCCGGCCTGCTTGGCCTCGACCAGGAAGAGCGTGCGCTCGCCGACCTTGGTCGTGACGGTGGCCGTGACCGAAACCTCGAACACGCCCTCGGCCACCACCTCGGCGCCCACGCCGAGGTTGATGTCGACCTGGGGCTGGGCCTGCTCGAGCAGGATCTGGGGCGAGTTGGGCTGCTCCAGAGACAAGTCCTTCAGGTACATGCGCTGGATCTGGAACACGGGATCGGCGTCGGCCATGGCGGTCTTTCGCAAGCGGGAGAAAAGGGGCCGCGGCGGCGCTGCGGCGGGAGGGGCGGCGGATTATGACGCCCGGGTCGCGGCCGCCAGGGCCGCTTCCAGGCCGGGATCAGGCCGCGTTGAGCAGCGGCAGCAGGCCGCCGCGTTGATCGAGCGCCATCAGGTCGTCGCAGCCGCCCACGTGCGTGGCACCGATGAAGATCTGCGGCACGGTGCGCCGACCGGTGATCTCCATCATGCGGTCGCGCTCGGCCGGGTCGAGGTCGATGCGGATTTCCTGGATCTGTTCCACCCCGCGTTGCTTGAGCAGCGCCTTGGCGCGCTGGCAGTAGGGGCAGACCAGGGTGGTGTACATGCGGACGGCGTTCATGGCGCGGCTTCGACAGCAGGAGTAGGTCGCCATTCTGGCGCCGCCCGCACGGCAACTGCGGCACTGGGGTGTTGCCGGCGCAGGCCGGGCCCCGCGCCGAAGCCGCTCAGGCCGTGGCCGACTTCTCCACCGGCAGGCCGGCTTCGCGCCAGGCGTTGTTGCCGCCGGACACGGACTTCGCGTTCGCGTAGCCGAGCTTGCGCAGCGTGGCCGCGGCACGGCCGGCGCGCGCGCCGGTGGGGCACAGCACGACCAGCGGCAGCGCCTTGTTCGACGGCAGGTCCTTGGAGTTCTCGATCTGACCGATGGGCACGTTGCGGGCGTTGGCCGCGTGGCCGCCGTCGTACTCGCGCGGCTCGCTGACGTCGATGAGGACGGCCTTCTCGCGGTTGATCAGGCGCACGGCCTCGGCCGTGCCGATGGAAGACGACCCGCCGCCGCCGCGCACCAGCGGCCAGACCAGCATGCCGCCGGAGATGAAAGCCACGGCGATCAGGAGCGCGTTGTCGATGAAGAATTGCACGGCAGGTCCGGAGGTGGGGGCAGGAAGGGCGAACAACGCCATCGCGGCGTCCCAGCGTCGCCGGTCACCTGCGGGTGTCCGCAACGCCAAACACAGGATTGTAGGATTGCGAATTCGACCGCGAGTCCCGAGCCAGCCAATGACCACCCCCGCGCACCGCCTCGTCATCGTCCGCCACGGCGAGTCCACCTGGAACCTGGAGAACCGTTTCACCGGCTGGACCGACGTGCCGCTGACCGACACCGGGGTGGCGCAGGCGCGCGAGGCCGGGCGCCTGCTGCGCGAGGCCGGCTTCGACTTCGACGTGGCCTACACCTCGGTGCTGAAACGCGCGATCTGGACGCTGTGGCACTGCCTGGACACGATGGAGCGAACCTGGCTGCCGGTGCAGCACGACTGGCGCCTGAACGAGCGCCACTACGGCGCGCTGCAGGGCCTGAACAAGGCCGACATGGCGCGCGAGTTCGGCGACGCGCAGGTGCTGGTGTGGCGCCGCAGCTACGACACGCCACCGCCGTCGCTGGCGCCCGAGGACCCGCGCGGCCAGCGCGCCGACCCGCGCTACGCCAGGCTCGACCCGGCGCAGGTGCCGCTGACGGAATGCCTGAAGGACACGGTGGCGCGCGTGCTGCCGTGCTGGAACGAGCGCATCGCCCCGGCCATCCGCAGCGGCCAGCGCGTGCTCGTCGCGGCGCACGGCAACAGCATGCGCGCGCTCGTCAAGCACCTGGACGGCATCTCCGACGACGACATCGTGCACCTGAACATCCCGAACGGCATCCCGCTCGTCTACGAATTCGACGCCGCGCTCAAGCCCCTGCGCCGCCACTACCTCGGCGACCCGCAGGCCGCAGCACAGGCCGCCGCCACGGTGGCGCTCCAGGGACGCGGCTGATCAGAACACGCCCGGCGCGAACTCGCGCGGCACCTCGTCGGCGCGCCCGACGCGCATGGCCGGATCCTCGACGGCCATCCGGCGCGCGAAGGCCAGGTCGGCCGGGAAGCGCGCGTGCACCCGGTACAGCGCCTGACCGGCGCGCACCGCGTCGCCGAGCTTGACGCGCAGGTCGACGCCCGCGCCAGGCACCTGCGGCGCGCCGCTGAGGCTGGCGATGCGGGCCAGACGCAGGTTGTCGATGCCCACGACCACGCCGTCGGCGTTCGCCGGCACGTCGAAGACCAGCTCGCCCGGCTGGGGCGGCTGGGCACGGCGGCCCTGGGCATCAATGATCGCGTTCATGCTCGCAAGGGCACGCCCGGAATCCAGGATGTCGCGCGCGATGCGCCAACCCTCGCCGCCACGCACGTCGGGGTCGAACTCGATCACGCGCCCGGCCAGGCGCAGCGCCTTCTGGCGCAGGTCCTGCGGCGCGTCGGGGTCGTTCTGCAGCACCTGCATCACGTCACGCGCCTCGAGCACCGGGCCGATGCCGCGGCCGACGGGCTGGCGCCCGTCGGTGATGACGGCGTCGAGCTGCAGCCCCAGGCGCGCGGCCACGTACTCGAACAGCCGCTTCAGGCGCTGCGCCGCCGGCATGCTGCGCACCTTGGCCGTCGGGCCGACGGGGATGTCGAGCACGAGATGGGTCGAGCCGGCAGCGATCTTCTTCGACAGGATCGAGGCCACCATCTGCCCCGGCGAATCGATCGCCAGCGGGCGCTCGACCGAGATCAGGATGTCGTCGGCCGGCGAGAGCTCGGCGCGGCCGCCCCAGGCCAGACATCCGTGCGTCGCGCGCACGATCGCCTCCAGACGCTCGAGCGGCAGTTCCACCTCCGCCAGCACCTCCATCGTGTCGGCGGTGCCGGCCGGCGAGGTGATCGCCCGCGACGAGGTCTTGGGACACAGCATGCCGTGCGCGGCGACGATGGGCACGACCAGCATCGAGGTGCGGTTGCCCGGGATGCCGCCGATGCAGTGCTTGTCGACCACCGGGCCTGCGCCGACGCCGCGGCGCCAGTCCAGGCGCCGGCCCACCGCGATCATCGCCTCGGTCAGGTGCAGCACCTCCTCGCGGTCGAGCTCGTACTGGTTGGTCGCGACGACGAAGGCGGCGAGCTCGATCTTCGAGTAGCGCGCCGCGGCGATGTCCTGCACGATCGCGCGCAGGTCCTCGCGCCCGAGGCGCTCGCCGGCGATCTTGCGATGCAGCGCCGCGATCGACGGCGCGGGCTCGGCGATCTCGATGCGCGCCGGGTGGCCGGGCGCGACGTCGAGCCTGGCGTAGGCGTCCTCGCTCAGGCCGAGTTCCAGCGGCTGCAGGATCGCGCTGTCGTCGACGACGTTGAGCACCGCCACCAGGCTGCGCCCGTTGGCCTGCACGCGCACCTTGGACAGGGCCTGGAAGCCGGCCGCGCGCACGACCGGACAGTCGCGGTGCAGGAAGACCACGCTCTCGCGCCAGGTGTCGATCGCGATGCGGCGGATCGCGAGGGTGGCGGCGTCAGCCGGACCGTCGGCGGCGGCCGGGCGGTCGTCAGCGGCGCTCACGCTGCGCGCTCACCGGCAGACGTGGACGCGGCGGCCGAAGGCGGCGGCTGCGCGGCCGCCGCGGCACCCCCCTCCCCTTCGCGGCCAACGCGGCCGCCCATCTCGTCCAGCGCCTGCGCGATCTGCGCGCGCAGGTGCGCCGCGAGCGCGCGCCGGTCGGCGTGGGCCGTGGCCTCGGCGGCCAGCACACGCACGCGCACCACCACCGCCTCGCCGCAGGCCAGCATCCACAGGCTCTGCGCGAGCGTGATCTCGCCCGTGAAATCGGCCGCCGGGCTGATCTCGTGGCGCGCGTCGGAAAAGCGCAGCGCCACCGGCTGCACCGGCACGCTGGTCGCAATCGCCGACTGCAGCAGATTGGCGTGGAAGGGCAGCGGCTCGCTGCCGAGGCCGGTGGTGCCCTCGGGAAAGACGGCCACGGTGTCGCCCGCGCGCAAGGCCTCGGCCATCTGGTGCACGACGCGCAGCGCGTCGCGCGCCTTCTCGCGCACGATGTAGAGCGTGCCGGCGCTGGCCACCAGGCGCCCGATCAGCGGCCAGTGCTGTACGTCGGCCTTGGAGACGAAGCGCGCCTGCGGGCAGACCGCGTGCACGGCCATGATGTCGAGCCAGGAGAGGTGGTTCGCGACGATGAGCTTGGCGCCGGGACGGAAGGCGCCGTCGACGTGCAGCCCCACCCCGAGCGACGCCAACAGGCCGCGCGCCCACCATGCGATGCGCCTGTGGCGGGCGGCGGCGTCCAGGCGCGGGAACAGCAGCAGCACGATCGCGAGCCCGTGCAGGCCGTGGACGAGCACGCGCGCCAGGCGCCAGACGGCGCGCAGCGGGATCTTCACGGCTGCGTCCGCGCGCCGGCGGGCCACCACCGGGCCGGTCTGTCCACGCTCAGCCCGCCTCGAAGGCGACGGTGCCGGCCACCAAGGTGGCGCGCACCCGTGCGGGCAGGTGCATCCCGCCGTGCTCGAACCCGAAGGGCGTGTGCTTGCCCTGGCTGCGCAGCACCGTGGGTGTCACCGTCCACGAGGCCTCGGGGTCGAAGACGCAGACATCGGCCACGCCCCCTTCGACGAGGCGCCCTGCGCTCTCGGCCAAGGAACCGAGCGCACTGCCCAGCACGCGCACCGGACCGGCGGTGACGACCGCCAGCGCGCGCGCGAGCCCCGCACCCGCGCTGGCGCCACCCGCGCCGGCAGTGCCGTCCAGCCCCCACCTCAGCGCCAGGCTCAGCAGCAGTTCCAGCCCGGTGGCGCCCGGCACGGCCTCGGCGAAGGGCAGGTTCTTCTCGTCCGTGCCCACCGGCATGTGGTCGCTGACGAGGGCATCGATCGTGCCGTCGGCCAGCGCCGCGCGCAGGGCGTCGCGGTCGCGGGCCTGGCGCAGCGGTGGGCTCAGGCGCATGGCCGGGTTGAAGTAGCCGATGTCGACGTCGGTGAGGTGCAGCGAATTGATGCTCACGTCGGCGCTCACCGGCAGGCCTTCGGCCTTGGCCGCGCGCAGCAGCGCCACCCCGGCGGCGCTGGACAGCCGGCACAGGTGCACGCGCGCGCCGGTGGCGCGCACGAGTTCGAACACCGTGTGCAGCGCCACCGTCTCGGCGGCCACCGGCACGCCGGCCAGGCCCAGGCGCGTGGCGATCGGGCCGCTCGCGGCCACGCCCTTGCCCAGCCAGCGGTCCTGCGGACGCAGCCACACGGTGTAGCCGAAGGTGGCGGCGTATTGCAGCGCGCGCAGCAGCACCTGCGTGTCGGTGACCGCGACCTCGGCCTGGGAGAAGCCGACGCAGCCGGCTTCGGTGAGCTCGGCCATCTCGGTCAGCGCCTCGCCCTTCAGGCCGCGCGTCAGCGCGCCCAGCGGGAACAGCCGGCAGCGGCTGAGCTTGCGGGCGCGGAACTTCAGCATCTCCACCAGGCCCGGCTCGTCGAGCGCGGGGTCGGTGTCGGGCGGGCAGACCAGGCTCGTGACACCGCCGGCGGCAGCCGCGGCGAGTTCGCTCTCGAGCAGGCCCTCGTGCTCCAGACCGGGTTCGCGCAGGCGCGCGGCCAGGTCGACCAGGCCGGGGGCGACGACACAGCCGGCAGCCTCGAGCACGCGGTCAGGCTCGAAATCGGCGCGGGCCGGGCCGATGCCGACGATGCGGCCGGCGGCGATGGCGACGTCGGTGACCTCGTCGCGTCCCGACGCCGGGTCGAGCACGCGGCCGCCGCGCAGCAGGATCCTCATGCCTCGTTCCCCGCGATGATGGACATCACCGCCATGCGCACCGCGATGCCGAAGGTGACCTGGGGCAGGATCACGCTCTGCGCGCCGTCGGCCACGCGCGAGTCGATCTCGACGCCGCGGTTGATCGGCCCCGGGTGCATGACGATGGCGTCGGGCCGGGCGAGCGCCAGCTTCTCGGGCGTCAGGCCGTACTGCTTGGCGAACTCGCCGGCGCTGGGCAGCATCGCACCCGACATGCGCTCGTTCTGCAGCCGCAGCATGATGACGACGTCGGCCCCGCGGATGCCCTCGGCCATGTCGTGGCACACGCGCACGCCCATCTCGCGCAGGTCGCCGGGCACCAGCGTGCGCGGCCCCACGGCGCGGATCTCGGGCACGCCCAGCGTCGTCAGCGCATGGATGTCCGAGCGCGCCACGCGCGAGTGCACGATGTCGCCGACGATGGCCACCGTGAGTTTCGTGAAGTCCTGCTTGTAGTGCCTGATCGTGTACATGTCGAGCAGGCCCTGCGTCGGGTGCGCGTGGCGGCCGTCGCCGGCGTTGACCACATGCACATGCGGCGCGCAGTGCTGCGCGATCAGGTAGGGCGCGCCGGACTCGGAGTGGCGCACCACGAACATGTCGGCGTGCATCGCCGACAGGTTGGCGATGGTGTCGAGCAGGCTCTCGCCCTTGGACGCCGACGAGCGCGCGATGTCCAGGTTGAGCACGTCGGCCGACAGGCGCTTGGCCGCGATCTCGAAGGTGGTGCGGGTGCGCGTGCTGTTCTCGAAGAACAGGTTGAACACGCTCTTGCCGCGCAGCAGCGGCACCTTCTTGACCTCACGGTCGTTGACCGACAGGAAGGTGGCTGCGGTGTCGAGGATGTGGGTGACCACCGCGCGCGGCAGGCCCTCGATCGACAGCAGATGGATGAGCTCGCCGTGGCGGTTGAGCTGGGGGTTGCGGCGGGACAGCATCTCAGACGAGCGAACCACTACTCGACGACGAAGGAGAAACGGCCCTGCGCATCGCGGCCCAGCGACAGGCGCTGGCCGGCCGGCAGCGCGATGCGCGCCGCGGCGAAGGCGGGCTCGATCGGCAGCTCGCGCCCGCCGCGGTCCACCAGCACCGCGAGCCTGACGCTGGCCGGACGGCCGAAATCGTAGAGCTCGTTGATCACCGCGCGGATCGTGCGGCCGGTGTAGAGCACGTCGTCGATGAGGACGATGTGCCGGCCGTCGACCTCGAACGGCAGCTCGGTCGGCGCGGCGGCCGCGAGGCCGCGCGAGCCGTAGTCGTCGCGGTGCAGCACGCTGGAGATCACGCCATGCCGGCCAGGCAGCGCAAGATCGCGCCGCAGACGCTCGGCCAGCCAGGCCCCGCCGGACCAGATGCCCACCAAGGCCGAATCGGCCTGCAACAAGGCGCGCACGCCGCGCGCGAGGTCGGCGTACAGGGCTTCGGCGTCAAGCTTCAGCATGGTCGGAAGCCGGGACGACGGCGAGCGCGCGCAGGTGCTGCTCGAGGATCAGCGCCGCCGCGGCGGCATCGGCATCGGGCGCGCCTGCGGCCAGGGCCTCGGTCGTGGTGTAGCGCTCGTCGACCTCGTGCACCGGCAGGCCGAAGCGCCCGCGCAGCTGGTTGGCGAAGCGCTGGGCGCGGCGTGTCTGCTCGTGCGGCGCACCGTCGGGATGCCGGGGCACGCCGACGACCAGCGCATCGGGTTGCCACTCGCGCAGCAGCGCGCCGATGGCGGCAAAGCGCGCATCGCCCTCGGCCGCAATGGTGCGCAAGGGCTGCGCGCGGCCCAGAACGGTGTTGCCGCTGGCCACCCCCGTGCGACGGGTGCCGAAATCGAAGGCCAGGAAGGACAGCGCAGCCGCACCCTGCTGCGCGCGCTCAGGCATGCCCAGCCTCCAGGCTGAGCATGCGCGGATCGAACCCGAGCAGGCCGAGCGCACGGTCGTAGCGCTGGGCCACCGGCGTGTCGAAGATGACGGACGGGTCGGCGTCGACGGTGAGCCAGCCGTTGCGGCCGATCTCCTCCTCGAGTTGCCCGGCCGACCAGCCGCTGTAGCCGAGCGTGATGAGCAACCTGCGCGGACCGGCGCCGTTGGCCAGGGCCTCGAGCACGTCCTTGCTGGTCGTCATCTCGAGCCCGCCGCCGGGGATGGCCAGCGTCGACGTGTAGGGACTGTCCTGCAGCCCCGTCTTCTCATGCAGCACGAAACCGCGCTCGGTCTGCACCGGGCCGCCGTAGTAGACGGGCTGGGCTGCCAGGTCTTCACGGTCCAGCGACAGCTCGACCTTCTCGAACAGGCTCTTGAGCGTGATGTCCGTGGGCCGGTTGATCACCAGGCCGAGCGCACCGTTGCTGGAGTGCTCGCACAGGTAGACGACCGCACGCGCAAAATTGTCGTCGGCCATGCCGGGCATGGCGATGAGGAACTGGTTCGTCAGGTTGATCGGTTCCCCGGGCATGCGCCCGATTCTATTCCGGGCGACACTTTGGACATGTTGAGACATCCCGCGCAAACCCCACTGCCGTCGGCGCTGGTCTGGCTGCGCCGCGATCTGCGTGTCGACGATCACGCAGCGCTGCACCAGGCCCTGCGCGCGGCTCGTCGCGTCTGGGTGGGCTTCGTCTTCGACCGCGCCATCCTGGACGCGCTGCCGCGCGCCGACCGGCGTGTGGAGTTCCTGCGCGACAGCCTGGCGGTGCTGGACGCCGAACTGCGCGCGCTGGCGCTGACCCACGGTGTCGACGAGGCGGACCGCGTGGGCCTGCTGTGCCGCCACGGCCAGGCGATCGACGAGATACCGGCGCTGGCGGCACGCCTGGGCGTGCAGGCGGTCTACGCCAGCCACGACGACGACCCCTACGCGCTGCAGCGCGACGCGCAGGTGCGCGGACGCCTGGCCCAGCTGGGGGTGGCGCTGCACACGGTGAAGGACCACGTCGTCTTCGAGCGCAGCGAGGTGCTCACCGGCGGCGGCACGCCCTACGGCGTGTTCACACCCTACAAGAACGCCTGGCTGCGGCGCTTGCGCGAGCTCGACGAACAGGCCCCCGAGGCCTCGCCGCTGCGCGAGCATGCCGTCGCCCCGCTGGCTGGCGCCCTGGCGCCGCCGCCGCGCGCCGAGGACCTGGCCACCGGCGTGCCGGCCCTGTCCGCGCTCGGCTTCGAGCCGACCAACCTGCACGCGCTGAAGCTGCCGATCGGCTGCACCGGGGCGCAGGAGCTGCTCGCGGACTTCCTGAGCGAACGCATCGACCGCTACGCCGACACGCGCGACTTCCCCGCAGTCAAGGGGCCAAGCTACCTGAGCACCCACCTGCGCTTCGGCACGGTGTCGGTACGGCGCCTGGCGCGCGAGGCCTGGGCGCGCATGCGCGCCGGCTCGCGCGGCGCCGAAGTCTGGCTGTCAGAGCTGATCTGGCGCGATTTCTACCACCAGGTGCTGCACCACCACCCGCGCGTGGTCGGTCACGCCTTCCGGCCCGAATACGACCGCATCGCGTGGGAGACCGGCAAGACGGCCGACGCCCTGTTTCAGGCCTGGTGCGAGGGGCGCACGGGCTACCCGCTGGTGGACGCAGCCATGCACCAGCTCAACGAAACCGGCTACATGCACAACCGTCTGCGCATGGTGGTGGCGAGCTTCCTGACCAAGGACCTCGGCATCGACTGGCGGCGTGGCGAGGCCCGGTTTGCCGAGAAGCTCAATGACTTCGACCTGGCCGCCAACAACGGCGGCTGGCAATGGGCAGCGTCGTCGGGCTGCGACGCCCAGCCCTGGTTCCGCATCTTCAACCCCGTGAACCAGAGCGAGAAGTTCGACCCCCAGGGCCGCTTCATCCGGCGCTACCTGCCGGCCCTGGCGAAGCTGCCCGACGCGCTGGTGCACGCGCCCTGGCAGGCACGCCCGATCGACCTCCAGGCCGCGGGCATCACGCTGGGCGTGCACTACCCCGCGCCGGTCGTGCAGCACGACGTGGCGCGGGCGAGGACGCTGCAGCGCTACGCGGTGGTGAAGGCCGCGGCCTGACCGGCCAGGGTCAGGCCGCCGGCTCGGATGCCGATGCCGATCCCTCTGCTGGCGTCGGCTGCGGCGCCTTGCGGCGGCGCGAGAACAAGCGCTTCGAGCCCTGCACCGCATCGTCGACGTAGGTGAACAGCACCGGGATCACGAGCAGGCTGAGGAAGGTCGAGGTGATCAGCCCGCCGATGACGACGATGGCCATCGGTGAGCGGAAGCTCGGATCCACACCGAGACCGAGGGCAATCGGCATCATGCCCGCGCCCATGGCGATCGTCGTCATCACGATCGGGCGCGCGCGCTTGCGGCAGGCGTCGACGATGGCCTCCAGGCGCGGCAGGCCGTGGTCGCGCCGGGCGATGATGACGTAGTCGATCAGCAGGATCGAGTTCTTCGTCGCGATGCCCATCAGCATGATCAAGCCGATCATCGAGGGCATCGAGATCGCGCTGTGGGTGACGAACAGCGCGAGAAAAGCCCCCGGCACCGACAGCACCAGCGCGCCCAGGATGGTCACCGGCTGGATGAAGTCCTTGAACAGAAGCACGAGCACGATGTAGATGCACAGCACGCCGGTCAGCATGGCCAGACCGAAGCTCTGGAACAGTTCGGCCATCGCCTCGGCATCACCGACCGTGCTCTGCGTCACCCCGGGCGGCAGGTTCCTCAGGCTGGGCAGCGCCAGCGCCGCGGCCTCGACCTCGCCCAGCGGCATCTGGTTCAGCTCGATCTCGATGTTGACGTTGCGACGCCGGTCGTAGCGGTCGATCTGCGCCGGGCCGCTGGCGATCTCCAGCGTCGCCACGTTGCCCAGCGGCACCGGGCCGCGGGCCCCGGGCACCGGCAGGCGCTCGAGCAGTTCCAGGTCGGTGCGCGCTTGCGCGGGCAGGCGCACGACGATGGGCACCTGGCGCTGGCTCAGGTTGAGCTTGGCCAGACCCTGCTCGTAGTCGCCCGCCGTCGCCAGGCGCAGCGTGTCGGCGATCGCCTCCGCGGTCACGCCCAGATCGGCGGCGCGTGCCGGGTCGGGGCGGACGACGAGTTCCGGGCGCACCAGGCTCGAGCTCGAGGTCACGTTGCCGATGCCGGGCAAGGTGCGCAATTCGCGCTCCACCTGCTGCGCGTGCTCGGTCACCACGCGGCCGTCATCGCCGGAGAGCACGAGCACGTACTTGCTGCCCGAGGAGCCGGCCAGACCGACGCTGACGCGCGCACCCGGCACCACGGCCAGCACCTCGCGCAGCTGGCCTTCGACCTCCTGCTTGGAAATCCCCTTGCGCTGCTCGCGCGGCGTCAGGTTGATGGTCAACGTGGCCACCCGCACCTCCGGCACCCCGGCCATCGCAAACGGGTCGCCACCCGCCGCGCCGCCGCCGACCGCGGTGTAGACCAGCCGCACCTGCGGGTGGCGGGCGACGATCTGCCGCGCCTGCTCGGCCACCGCCAGCGTCTGCTTCAGCGTGCTGCCCGGCGGCAGCGTCACGGTGACCTGGGTCTGGCTCAGGTCGTCGGGCGGCAGGAAACCCGTGGGCAGGAACTTCACGAGCGCGAAGCTGCCGAAGAAGAACACCGCGGTGGCCAGCATCGTCACCAGGCGGTGACGCAGGCACCAGGCCGCGAACCGGGCGTAGGCCAGGACCCAGCGCGGCTCGGCGTGCTCCCGGCTCGGCGCCTTCAACAGGTAGGCCGCCATCATCGGTGTCAGCATGCGCGCGACGACGAGCGAGAAGAAGACCGCGATCGCCGCCGTCCAGCCGAACTGGACGAAGAACTTGCCCGCCACCCCGCTCATGAAGGCAGTGGGCAGGAAGACCGCGATCAGCGTGAAGGTCGTCGCGATCACCGCCAGGCCGATCTCGTCGGCGGCCTCCATCGCCGCCTGGTAGGGCGTCTTGCCCATGGCCAGGTGGCGCATGATGTTCTCGATCTCGACGATGGCGTCGTCCACCAGGATGCCGACCACCAGCGACAGGCTCAGCAGCGTGACGACGTTGATCGTGAAGCCGAAGCCGTAGTGCATGACGGCAAATGCCGGGATGACGCTCAGCGGCAATGCGGTCGCCGCCACCAGGGTCGCGCGCCAGGAACGCAGGAAGGCCCAGACCACGAGCACCGCGAGCACCGCGCCCTCGTACAGCAGGTACATCGAGCCGTTGTAGTTGTCGATCACGGGCTCGACGAAGTCGATGGCCTCGGTGAAGCGCACGTCCGGATGCGCCAGGCGCAGGCGCTCGATCTCGGCGCGCACACCCTGCGCGACCTCGACCTCGCCCGACTTCAAGGCCCGCACGACCTCGAAACCGACCACCGGTCGGCCGTCCAGCAACGCGGCGCTGCGCGCCTCGGCCACGGTGTCGCTGACCGTCGCGACCTGGTCGAGCCGGATGTGCCGGCCGTCCGACAAGGTGATCTCCAGGCGCGCAAGCTCCTGCGCCGACTGCACGGTGGCGATGGTGCGCACCGACTGCTCGGCACCGCCGATGTCGGCGCGGCCGCCGGCTGCCTCCTGCTGCACCTGGCGCAGGCGGCGCGAGACGTCGGCGGCGGTGGCGTTCAGCGCCAGCAGGCGCGCCGGGTCGAGTTCGACCCGCACCTCGCGCGTCGCGCCGCCCACGCGCGAGATCGCACCCACGCCGCGCACGCTCAGCAGCGAGCGGGCGACCGTGTTGTCGACGAACCAGCTGAGCGCCTCGTCGTCCATCCGGTCCGAGGCCACGGTGTAGGTCAGGATGGGCAGGCCGGCGACGTTGAGCCGGCTGATGACCGGGTCGCGCAAGTCGCCCGGCAGGTCCGAGCGCACCCGTGCGACGGCATCGCGCACGTCGTCCACCGCCTCCTGGGTCGGCTTCTCGAGCCGGAACTCCACCGTCAGCGACACGGTGCCGTCCTGGATCTTGGTGTAGATGTGCTTGACGCCCTGCAGCGTGGAGATCGAGTTCTCGATCTTGCGCGCGACCTCGGTTTCGAGCTGGGCCGGCGCGGCACCGGGCAGTGCCGCCGTCACCGTCACCGTGGGCAGGTCGATGTCCGGGAAGTTCTGGACCTTCATCGACTGGAAGCCCATCAGGCCCACGAGCGTGAGCATGATGAACAGCAGCACCGACGGTGTCGGGTTGCGTATCGACCAGGAGGAGACGTTGATCATGCTCAACCCCCCTGGCGCGGCGCGGCGCCGCCCGGGGCGGCCGGCCCGACAGGTACGGGCGTGGCGGGGGGGGCGGACGGGGCGGCGCTGACGCGCACGAGATCGCCGTCAGCGAGGAATCCGCCACCGGACAGGACGACACGCGCATCGGCGGGCAGCCCCGTCTTGATCTCGATGCGGTCGCCCGTGCGCCGGCCGGTCGTGACCTTGGTCTGGCGCACGCGGTTGTCGGGCCCGACGATGAAGACCCAGCTGAAGCCCTCGCGCATCAGCACCGCGGTCTGCGGCAGCGTCGGCGCCTCGCTGCGTCCGGTCTCGAACTCGCCGCGTGCGAAGGCGCCGGCGCGAAGACCCGGGGCCGCCGGCAGGTCGACGTAGACCAGACCGTTGCGGGTGGCGGCGTCCACGGTGGGGGCGATGCGGCGCACCTTGCCGGTGACCGCCTCGCCACCGACGGGCTGCACACGCACCGACTGCCCTGGCTGCAGCGCGCCCAGCTCGGCGGCGGCGACTTCGGCGCGCCACTCCAGCCGCCCCTGGCGGATGAGACGGAACAGCTCCTGGCCCGGCGGCACGACCGCGCCCACGGTCGCAGCCGCGCCGCGGGCAGAGATGACACCGTCGTCGGGCGCGAGCACCTGACCCTGCGCCAGGCGCAACTCCTGGGCCCGAACGGCTGCGCGCTGGGCCTCAAGCCTTGCCTGCGCCGTGCGCTCGGCGGTCAGGTACTGCGTGACCTGCTGCGCGCTCAAGGCGCCCGAGCCCTGCAGGTCGCGCGCGCGTTTCGCATTCGCCGCCGCCTCGGCGGCGGCCGCCTCGGCCTCGGTCACGGCTGCGCGCAGCTGCGCCAGATCGGCCTCGGCCACGCGGGTGTCGAAGCGTGCGAGCACCTGGCCGCGCCGCACCGCGTCGCCCACCTGGACGCGCACGTCGGCCAGGCGCCAGCCGCTGCCTTCGGCGCCGACGCTGGCCTCTTCCCAGGCCTGGATGCTCCCGTTGGCGGCGATCACGGAGCTCAGCATCTCGCGCTGGGGCGAGATCACGGCCACCGTCAGCGCCGGCTTGCCGCTCGCCGCAGGCGTGGGCCCCGTCGTGACACTTGGGGCTGCAGGCGCGGCGCCGGCAGCCGCCGTGGTGGCCGGCGCCGGGGCGGCCACGGCGGCTGCGGGCAAGGCCGGTCGCCCGGGCGTCGGACGGTCCAGCAACCAACTGGCCAGCACCAGGCCGGCCGCCACCGAGGCGCCGAGCACCACGGTGAGACGCACGGTCTTGCGGTTGAGGGAGGGCATGTTCAGGAACTCCAGCGTATGCGAGGCGGGCATCAACGCAGCGATGCGGGCGGCCGAGGGGACGGCGCCGGCGCAGCCGGCGGGGTGGCGGGCTGGGCGGACGCAGCGCCAGGCGGCGCAGGGCGGGGGGCGTCAGGGCCGACGTCGGCCGGCTGCCAGCCGCCGCCGAGCGCTCGGTACAGCGCGATCGCAGCCTCGAGGCGCTCACGCTGCAGGTCGATGTAGAGGCTGGCGGCGGCGTAGGCGTTGCGGCGCGCGTCCTCGAGCTCGAACTGGCTCGCCAGGCCGCCCTGCCAGCGCGCCTCGGTGGCCTTCAGCACCGTGTCGAGGTCCAGCGCGGCCTGCCGCACGTCCTGCCCGCGCCGCGCGGCGCTGTCCAGCAGCACGAGCGCGTCCTCCACCTCACGCACCGCGCGCCGCAGCGCGCCCAGGTATTGATTGCGCGCGTCCTCGTAGGCCGCGCGCGCGGCTGTGGTCGCGGCGTCGCGGCGTCCGGCGTCGAACAGCGGCAAGGACACCGACAGCGGGCCCACGGCCCAGACCGAGCCGTCGCCGCCCGTACTGCGGGTTTCCAGGCGCATCAGGCCGATCTGGCCCCCCAGGCGCACCTGCGGCAGGCGCTGCGAGGCGCGCTGCTCGAGGTCGGCCGCGGCGGCCACGATCTCGCGCTCGGCGCGGGCGAGGTCGGGGCGCTGCCGCAGCAGGTCCCCGGGAACGGCGGGCAAGGGCGGCGGCGCCGCCTCGGGCAGGCGGGCCTGCCCAGGCTGGAGCGACTGCCGCAGCTCGGGCTCGGCACGCGCCGTCAGCGCGACCAGGACCTTGACGAGGCGGTCGCACTGGGCCTGGATCTGGGCCGCCTGGCTGCGGCCCTGGGCGGCACTGCCCCGCGCGAGCGCCGCGTCGGCCGGGGCGCGAAAACCGGCGTCGGTGGTCAGCGCGGTCAGGCGCGCGGTCTCCTCGCGCGAGCGGCTGTCGCGCAGCGCCCAGCCGGCCTGCGCTTCGCAGGCGCGCAGCTGCACATAGGTCTGCGCGGTCTCGGCGGCGACGGCGATGCGCGCGTCGTGCCAGGCGGATACAGCGCCATCCAGGCGCGCCTGCGCCGCCCGCGTGGCGGCGCCGCCGGCCCCGAACAGGTCGATCTCCCAGCTCGCCTGGGCGGCCGCGCTGTAGCGGTTGCCAGTGGGCGAGCCGGGCTCGGCGCGGCCACGCACGCCCTGCGCGTCGGCCGCGATCACCGGCGCGCTGTCGGCCCCGGCCGCCACCCGGGCCGAGCGGGCCTGCGCGATGCGTTGCCCGGCCGCCGACGACGTCGGGCTCGCCTGCTGCGCGGCATCGACCAGACTGACAAGCAGCGGGTCCTCGAAGCGCGCCCACCACAGGCGCAGGTCCTCGGTGCGCGCGGAGGCGCCGCCCGCCGGCGCCGGAAGCGGCGCATTCCACGACGGTGCCGCAGCCGCGGCGGGCGGGGCCGGCAGCGGGGCCTGCGCCGGCCATTGCGCGCAGCCGGCCAGCCACAGGGGCCACGCGCATGTCAGCCTGCGCCAGTTCGGCATCTTCATCAGGAAACCTCCGCCAGGCCGGCACGGCGCTGCCGTTGCGCCTCGATCATCGCCAGCGCGCCGCGCACCAGGCTGTCGGCCCAATGGTCGATCGCGTCGTCACCCGCATACAGACCGGGCAGCAGTGCCTCGATGCAGTCGCGGCCCACGTGCAGGTGCACGCCCTGCCCCACGAGCGTCGCCGCCAGGCGGTGCAGATCGTCATCCGGCCCCTGCAATCCGAGGAGGCGGACGAGTTGCCGCACCAGCGCGGCGTGCAGCGGGCCGAAGAGCCGGTCCATCACCTCCTGCCACAGGCCGGTGGGCTCGAGCATCTCGCGAAAGTGCAGCCGTGTGTTGAGCGCCGCCGTCGCCGGGTCGCGCAGGGGCTCGAGAAACACCGCGTAGAAGCCGCGCAGCATGGCCTCGGCGTCGAGAGCCGGGTCGTCGAAGCGGGCGATCTCGGGCTCGGGTGCGCCCATGGGCTCGAAGAAGGCAGCGCGGTACAGACCCGCCTTGTCGCCGAAGTAATAACTGATCGACGCCACGTTGGCGCCTGCGGCGTCGGCCAGCTCGCGCGTGGTCGTGTTGGCATAACCCCGCGACGCAAACAGGCGCAGCCCGGCCTGGACCAGGCGCTGGCGCGCGTCTTCGCCGTCGCGGGCCGGGCGGCGCGCCACCGGTGACGGCTCCGGCAACTGCGGGTTTGTACTCATATCACCACTGTAGGTGATAAATCAAACGATTGATCAAGAAGGGATTACCAGCGCCGTCGTCGTGCAGTCCGTACGGACTGAACGTGGACGCGGCGGGAGGCGGTGCGCCGGACCCCGCAGGCAAACGCCGGGCCACCCGAGTCTTCTCGCGCCCCCACGGCAGGTCCGGCCTGGCGCACCTCACCCCAGGAGGCCCACAAAGTGTCATCTCAGGTTGACGCATCGGCGATGAGTGTCTATGCTTGATGACATCCGCAATCGACAACGCAGCATGACATCTTGTCAGGCGCTCCGGTTGCGCCGGAGCCGACCATGCCATCCGTCACCCGCATCGAACAGGCTCTCGAGGCCGCAGTGGCCACCGCCACCACGCCCGGATGCGCGCCCCTGCTGGCCGCCGCCGTGCGGCATGCCGTCTTCCCGGGCGGCGCCCGGATACGCCCGCGGCTGTGCCTGGCCGTGGCGCGCGCCTGCGGCGATGACCAGCCTGCGCTGAGCGACGCCGCCGCAGTGGCGCTGGAGTTGCTGCACTGCGCGTCGCTCGTGCATGACGACCTGCCCTGCTTCGACGATGCGACCACCCGCCGCGGCCAGGCCTCGGTGCACAGCGCCTTTGGAGAGCGCCTGGCGGTGCTGGCCGGGGACGCGTTGATCGTGCTGCCCTTCCAGGTGCTGGCGCGGGCCGGCGCGGCCGTCCCGGGGCGGCTGGCCGCCGTGCTGGCCACGGTGGCCGGATCGGTGGGCATGCCCGGCGGCATCGTGGCCGGCCAGGCCTGGGAGTGCGAACCGCAGGTCTCGCTGCAGCAGTACCACCGCGAGAAGACCGGCTCGCTGTTCGAAGCCGCCACCGTGGCCGGCGCGCAGGCGGCTGGCGGCAACGCCGAGGCATGGCGCGGGCTCGGGTGCTGGCTGGGCGAGGCCTACCAGTCGGCCGACGACCTGCGCGACGTGCTCGCCGACGCCCAGCATCTGGGCAAACCCACCGGACGCGACGCCGCGCTCGGCCGCCCGAGCATCGCGCGCGAGCGCGGGCTGCCGGCGGCGATGCGGCATTTCGACATGCTGGTGCGCCAGGCGGTGGACGCCGTGCCCGACTGTCCGGGCGCGCCGATGCTGCGGGCCCTGGTGCGCAGCGAGGCCGAGCGCCTGGTGCCGGCGCAGATGGCCGCCCCCCTGCGAGCTGCAGCTTGAGCACCGGATCGGCCGACCGCTTGCCGCTGGCCCCGGGCCCGTCCCTGGGCGACGGCGCTGCGCACCGGACCTGGCGCGACCGCTGGGCCGCCTGGCGCGACCGGATGGTGGCCAGCCACCGTTTCCAGCGTCGCGCCGCCGGCTTCTGGCTGACCCGGGCGCTGGCGCGCCGCCGCGCCGCCGAACTCTTCGACCTCGTCGCCGGATTCGTCTACACCCAGGTGCTGGCCGCCTGCGTGCGCCTCGACCTGTTCGAACTGCTCGCCGCCCGCGGGCCGCTGCCGGCAGCCGACCTGGCGCGCCACTGCGCATTGCCCGAACGCGCGATGCGCCGCCTGCTGGACGCCGCGGTCGCGGTGCGGCTGCTGGAGCCGCGCAGCAACGGATGCTGGGGCCTGGGCCCGCTGGGCGGGCCGATCGTGGGCAACGCAGCCCTGAAAGCCATGGTCGAGCACCATGCCGCCCTCTACGCCGACCTGCGCGACCCGGTCGCGCTGCTGCGCGACGAGGGCGCCGGCTCGACCATGTCGGCCTACTGGCCCTACGCCGCCTACCCGGCAGGGGCCATGCCGCCCGAGCGCGTGGCCGAGTACTCGGCGCTGATGACCGCCTCGCAGCCCATGGTCATCGACGAGGTCCTGGACGCCTGGGATTTCGGCCGCCACCACCGCGTGCTCGACGTTGGGGGGGGCGAAGGCCGCTTCGTCGCCGCGCTCGCGCAGCGCTGCCCGCGCCTGGAACTGACGCTGTTCGACCTGCCCCAGGTGGCCGCACTGGCGCGCCAGCGTCTGGCAGGCCTGGGCCTCGCGCAACGGGTCCAGGCCCAGGGTGGCAGCTTCTTCGACGACGCGCTGCCCCGCGGCGCCGACCTCGTGACGCTCGTGCGCGTGCTGTTCGACCACGACGACGCGCACGCGCTGGCCATCCTGCGCGCGGCGCACGCGGCGCTGCCGCCGGGGGGCACCGTGCTCGTGGCCGAGCCGATGGCGCAGACGCCGGGAGCACACGCGATGGGCGATGCGTACTTCGGCTTCTACCTGCTGGCCATGGGCCGCGGCCAGCCGCGCTCGGCCGAGGACATGCGCCGGCTGTTGACGGCTGCGGGTTTCGAAGCCGCGCGCAATGTGCGCACGCGACTGCCGCTGCAGGCCGGCATCGTTGTGGCGCGCAAACCACGCTGAGCGCCACGGCCATGCATGGTTCTGGAAAGCGATTGGAGTGTCAATTCGACTTGACATTTGTCAAAGTCGCTTCAGAATGACACCGGTCGAACCTGTCGCCTCCCATCACTTCCCGCCCATGCACACCCAAGCGATCGTCCTCGAAGCCCCGGAGCGCCTCGTGTTGAGCCGGCTCGATCTCGAGCCGCCGGGCGAGGCCGACGCCGTGGTCGACATCGAGTACAGCGGCATCAGCACCGGCACCGAAAAGCTGCTGTGGAACGGCCGCATGCCCAGCTTCCCGGGCATGGGCTACCCGCTGGTGCCCGGCTACGAGTCCGTCGGCCGTGTGGTCGAGGCCGGGCCGGCCTCGGGCCTGAAGACGGGTGAACGTGTGTTCGTGCCTGGCGCCAAGTGCTACGGACCGGTGCGCGGGCTGTTCGGCGGCGCGGCGTCGCGCATCGTGTCGGCCGGCTCGCGGCTGACACCGGTGTCCGACGCGCTGGGCGAGAAGTCGGTGCTGCTCGCGCTGGCGGCGACGGCCTACCACGCCGTGGCCGACGCCGGCAAGCGCACCCCGATCGTCCCGCCCGACCTGATCGTCGGTCACGGTGTGCTCGGTCGCCTGCTCGCACGCATGGTCGTCGTCGCCGGCTTCCCGCCGCCCACCGTGTGGGAGATCAACCCGCTGCGCCGGCAGGGCGCCGAGGACTACGCCGTCGTGATGCCGCAGGACGACCCGCGGCGCGACTACCGCGCCATCTACGACGTCAGCGGCGACTCGCAGATCCTGGACCAGCTTGTGATGCGCCTGGCCCCGGGCGGCGAGATCGTGCTCGCCGGCTTCTACACCGAGCCGCTGAACTTCATGTTCGCGCCGGCCTTCATGCGCGAGGCGCAGATCCGCTGCGCCGCCGAGTGGAAGCGCCCCGACCTGCTGGCCGTCAGGGAATTGGCCGAGAGCGGCCGCCTGTCGCTGGACGGCCTGATCACCCATCACGACGTGCCGGCGCATGCCGACACCGCCTACCGCACGGCCTTCGGCGACGCCGGGTGCCTGAAGATGATCCTCGACTGGAGACTGCACTGATGAACGCCCCCACGTCCCCGGTGATGTTCATGCGCGACGAGCGCCTGAAGCAGGAAGCCGCGATCGAGCCTGACCCGGTGTCGACGTCGCCGGCGACGAAGACGACCCAGATCATCGCGATCTACGGCAAGGGCGGCATCGGCAAGAGCTTCACGCTCGCCAACCTCAGCTACATGATGGCCCAGCAGGGCAAGAAGGTGCTGCTGATCGGCTGCGACCCGAAGAGCGACACCACGAGCCTGCTGTTCGGCGGCAAGGCCTGCCCGACCATCATCGAGACGAGCTCGAAGAAGAAGCTCGCCGGCGAGAGCGTGGCCATCGGTGACGTCTGCTTCAAGCGTGACGGCGTCTTCGCGATGGAGCTCGGCGGCCCCGAGGTCGGCCGCGGCTGCGGCGGGCGCGGAATCATCCACGGCTTCGAGACGCTCGAGAAGCTCGGCTTCCACGAATGGGGCTTTGACTACGTGCTGCTGGACTTCCTGGGCGATGTGGTCTGCGGCGGCTTCGGCCTGCCGATCGCGCGCGACATGTGCCAGAAGGTCATCGTCGTCGGCAGCAACGACCTGCAGAGCCTGTACGTGGCCAACAATGTCTGCTCGGCGGTGGAGTACTTCCGCAAGCTTGGCGGCAATGTCGGCGTGGCCGGCATGGTGATCAACAAGGACGACGGCACCGGCGAGGCCCATGCCTTCGCGGCGAATGCCGGCATCCCGGTGCTGGCCGCGATCCCGGCGCACGAGGACATCCGGCGCAAGAGCGCGTCGTACGAGATCATCGGCAAGCCTGGCGGCCAGTGGAGCGCGCTGTTCGAGCAGCTCGCCACCAACGTCGCCGAGGCGCCTCCGGTGCGCCCGAAGCCGCAGACGCAGGACCAGCTGCTGGGCCTGTTCTCCAGCGACACCGTCGGCCGTAACGTGGTGCTCGAGCCGGCGACGATCTTCGACATGGTCGGCCGCGACGAGTCGGTCAAGCCGTCGCTCGAAGTCGTCTACGACGACGCCTGAGCCCGGGCCGCGCATGAGCACCCCGACGACCCCCGACGTGCCGCGCCCGGACGCCCTGCAGGGTGACGGCCTGGGCTGCCACAGCGGACGCGAGCAGATGCTGGCCGCGGCGCAGGCCGCCGGCAAGAGCGACACGCTGGCGCAGTACGCCCAGGACTACCCCTTGCCGGAGGGCGCAGGCCCGCACGACCAGCCGCAGAGCATGTGCCCGGCCTTCGGTTCGTTGCGCGTGGGGCTGCGCATGCGCCGCACCGACACCATCCTGTCGGGCTCGGCCTGCTGCGTCTACGGCCTGACCTTCACTTCGCACTTCTACGGCGCGCGCCGCAGCGTCGGCTACGTGCCCTTCAACAGCGAGACGCTGGTCACCGGCAAGCTGTTCGAGGACATCCGCGACGCTGTCTACGCCAAGGCCGACCCCGAGAAGCTCGACGCCCTGATCATCATCAACCTGTGCGTGCCCACCGCCAGCGGCGTGCCGCTGCAGTTGCTGCCGCGCGAGATCAACGGCGTGCGCATCATCGGCATCGACGTCCCGGGCTTCGGTGTGCCCACGCACGCCGAGGCCAAGGACGTGCTGGCCGGGGCGATGCTGAAGTTTGCGCGCGCCGAGGCCGAGGCCGGCCCGGTGAGCCGACCACGCGCCGGCGTGGCCGACAGGCCCACGGTCACCTTGGTGGGAGAGATGTTCCCCGCCGACCCGGTGGGCATCGGGATGATGCTCGAGCCGATGGGGCTGGCCGCCGGGCCGGTGGTGCCCACGCGCGAGTGGCGCGAACTGTATGCCGCGCTGGACTGCGCGGCCGTGGCAGCGATCCACCCCTTCTACACCGCGAGCGTGCGCGAGTTCACGGCCGCCGGCCGCCCGATCGTGGCCTCGGCCCCGGTGGGCCATGACGGCACCGAGGCCTGGCTGCAGGCCGTCGGACAAGCCTGCAACGTGGCACAGGCGCGCATCGACGCAGCCAAGAACAAGTGGCTGCCGGCGATCCGTGGCGCGCTCGCGCGCACACCGATCAAGGGCCGGGTGACGGTCAGCGGCTACGAGGGCTCGGAACTGCTGGTGGCCCGCCTGCTGATCGAGAGCGGTGCCGAGGTGCCCTACGTGGGCAGCGCCTGCCCGAAGACGCCCTGGTCGGCGCCCGACCTGGAGTGGCTCACCGCGCGCGGCGTGCAGGTGCAGTACCGGGCCTCGCTCGAGCAGGACATCGCCGCGATCCGCGAGTTCAAGCCGGACCTGGCGATCGGCACGACCCCTGTGGTGCAGGCGGCCAAGCAAGCCACGATCCCGGCGCTGTACTTCACCAACCTGATCTCGGCCCGCCCGCTGATGGGCCCAGCCGGCGCAGGCTCGCTGGCCCAGGTGATCAACGCCGCCATCGGCAACAAGGCCCGCTTCGACACGATGCGCGAGTTCTTCGGCAACACCGGCGACGGCGACCGTGCCGGCGTCTGGGAGAAGCAGCCGGTGATGCGCCCGGAATTCCGCGCCGAGACGCGGCGTCAGGTCATCAAGCTGATGAAGAAGCGCAAGGCGGAGGAAATGGTGTGAGAGGGGTGGCTGCAGGGGTCATGGATTCGGGCCTGCGCTTCGCGAGCCGAGGGCGGCAGGCGCGTGTCCGACTGGTTTGCACAGGCCCGCTGCTCGCGAGCCGCGGGGAGCGGGTGCCCCCCTCCGCTCATGTCCTCCGGTCTCGGCCTGAAGGCCGAGCCCTCCCCCTTTACTTCGCTGCGGGGGGCACCCACTCCCCGCGGCCTGCCAGCTCTTTTGGAGCTTCCACAGCGACACCCTCAACCCATCTCCAGGCCTCCGTGTATGCCTGCAGGCTCGCCCGTCATCGCCGCAGGCTGATGACGGCGGGCAACCCCCGCAGCGAAGTAAAGGGGGAGGACCGGGCAAGGCCCGGTCCGGAGGACATGAGCGGAGGGGGTTGCCCGCCGGCATCAGCCCGTGCTGCGCAGCCCTGCATTTTGGAAGGGGCCCTCTGATGCTAGTCCTCGACCACGACCGCGCCGGCGGCTACTGGGGGGCGGTGTATGTGTTCACCGCGATCAAGGGCCTGCAGGTGGTGATCGACGGGCCGGTGGGGTGCGAGAACCTGCCGGTGACCAGCGTGTTGCACTACACCGATGCGCTGCCGCCGCACGAGCTGCCTATCGTCGTCACCGGCCTGGCCGAGGAGCAGCTCGGGCGCGAGGGCACCGAAGGCAGCATGAAGCGCGCGCACGCCGTGCTCGACCCCGACCTGCCCAGCGTCGTCGTCACCGGCTCCATCGCCGAGATGATCGGCGGTGGCGTCACGCCCGAGGGCACGACGATCCAGCGCTTCCTGCCGCGCACCATCGACGAAGACCAGTGGCAGTGTGCCAACCGCGCGATCTACTGGCTGTGGAGCGAATACGGCCTGCGCAAGGTCCCCGAGCGCACCCCCTTCGCGCAGCGCCCGGCCGGCGAGAAGCCGCGCGTGAACATCATCGGCCCGGCCTACGGCACCTTCAACATGCCCAGCGACCTGGCCGAGATCCGCCGCCTCGTCCAGGGCATCGGCGCCGAGGTCAACATGGTGTTCCCGCTGGGAAGCCATCTCGCCGACGTCGCACGCCTGGTCGAGGCCGACGTCAACATCTGCATGTACCGAGAGTTCGGTCGCATGCTGTGCGAAGCGCTGGAGCGACCCTACCTGCAGGCCCCGATCGGCCTGCACAGCACCACCGCCTTCCTGCGCGAGCTCGGCCGGCTGCTGCACCTGGACCCCGAGCCCTTCATCGAGCGCGAGAAGCACACCACGATCAAGCCGGTGTGGGACCTGTGGCGCTCGGTCACGCAGGACTTCTTCGGCACCGCCAACTTCGGTGTCGTCGCCAGCGAGACCTACGCGCGCGGGCTGCGCCACTTCCTCGAGGACGAGCTCGGCCTGCCCTGCAACTTCGCGGTGTCGCGCAAACCCGGGGCCAAGACCGACAACGCCGAGGTGCGGCGCCTCGTGCACGAGAAGACGCCGCTGGTGCTGTTCGGCTCCTACAACGAACGCATGTACCTGGCCGAGAAGTCGGCCGGGCACGGGCCGAAGCCGGCCTACATCCCGGCGTCGTTCCCGGGGGCCATCATCCGCCGCGCCACCGGCACACCCTTCATGGGCTACGCCGGCGCGACCTACATCGTGCAGGAGTTCTGCAACGCGCTGTTCGACGCGTTGTTCCACATCCTGCCGCTGGCCACCGATCTAGACCGCATCGAATCCACGCCCGCCCGGCAGGTCAGCGAGACCCTGCCCTGGGAGGCCGAGGCGCAGGACCTGCTCGCCCGCCTGGTGCAGGCCGAGCCGGTGCTGGTGCAGATATCGGCGGCCAAACGACTGCGCGACCGTGCCGAAGGCGAAGCCCGGCGCGCAGGCGAAGACAGCGTCACGCGCGCGCGCGTCGACGCCGCACATGCCGCCTGGCGCACAGGAGTGGCGGCATGAAGAACGTCACGAGGGGTCGGAAAAGCCACGACAAGGGGAGCGGAGGACGCGGGCGGACGCAGGCTGCGTCGGCAACGCGACCGGTTTCAACGGCCGGCGCCATGCGCCGCGCCGAACAGGATGTCGTGACGCACGGTTACGGCTGCCTCATTGCGCAGGCTTCGCGCAAACACGGCCGAGAGGCCGATGAAAGGAGTGGTTCACATGGCTGACCGCAAGGGCTCGATCTCGGGCCTGACTGACGACGAGGCCCAGGAGTTCCACCGGTACTGGACCCAGGGGTTCGTGGGATTCGCGGCTGTGGCCGTGGTCGCACACCTGCTGGTCTGGATCTGGCGGCCCTGGTTCTGAGTTGACGAGATAACGAGAAGGAGCAGGCCATGGCCGACGTCCAACGCAGCTCCCCGCGCCACGCGGTGGAGACGAAATCGGTGTCTTTCATCACCATCTTCACACTGAGTTTCGTGCTCTTCTCGGCGATCGCGGTCGTCGGGCAGTTGCTCGGGGCGCAGTGGCGCACCTGGTTGCCGGGTGCGGAGGGTGTGAAGTCGCTGACCGGAGGCGTCAAGGCTGCGGTCTACACCTTCATGTCGCACCTTCAATAGGAGTAATGCATATGTGGAGAATCTGGAAGCTCTACGACCCGCTTCGCGCGATGGTCGCTCAGGGGGTTTTCCTCTTCGCGCTGGCAGCGATGATCCATCTCATCCTGCTCAGCACGCCGACCTACAACTGGCTCGACGGCCCGAACGCCGCAGCCACCAAGGCTCAGGCTGCCAAGGCAGCCGCGGCCGAGAAGAAGTAGGCGGCGCAGGCTCGCACCCGAGCCTGTTCCCCTTGCAGGCAGGCGGCTGGCCTTGGGCCCGCCACCTCGCCTGCATCAATGAATCCAGAGCCCCCGGTCCCCAGGCGCAGCGGCGCAGGTCCGAAGGCTCGTTCGGCGGAGGACTCACGTCATGGCCATGCTGAGTTTCGAGCGCAAATACCGGGTCCGCGGCGGGACCCTCATCGGCGGCGACCTGTTCGACTTCTGGGTCGGGCCCTTCTACGTGGGTTTCTTCGGCGTCGCCACCGTTTTCTTCAGCTTCCTGGGCACCGCCCTGATCCTGTACGACGCCTCGTTGCAGGGTGTGTGGAACCCTTGGAGGATCAACGTCGCCCCGCCCGACCTGAAATACGGCCTGGGCCTGGCACCGCTGAAGGAAGGCGGCATCTGGCAGATCGTCACCGTCTGCGCCCTCGGCGCCTTCGGCAGCTGGGCGCTGCGCGAGGTGGAGATCTGCCGCAAGCTCGGCATGGGCTACCACGTGCCGGTGGCCTTCGGCGTGGCGATCTTCGCCTACGCGACGCTGGTGGTCATCCGCCCCGTCCTGCTGGGTGCCTGGGGCCACGGCTTCCCCTACGGCATCTGGAGTCACCTGGACTGGGTCAGCAACATCGGCTACCAGTACCTGCACTTCCACTACAACCCGGCGCACATGATCGCGGTGAGCTTCTTCTTCGCGACCACGTTTGCCCTGTCGCTGCACGGCGCGCTCGTGCTGTCGGCGACCAACCCGCCCAAGGGCGAGACGGTCAAGACGCCCGACCACGAAGACACCTTCTTCCGTGACCTGATCGGCTATTCCGTCGGGACGCTGGGCATCCACCGCCTGGGCTTGTTCCTGGCGCTGGCCGCGGGCTTCTTCAGCGCGCTGTGCATCGTCATCAGCGGTCCGTTCTGGACCCGCGGCTGGCCCGAGTGGTGGAACTGGTGGCTGCAGCTGCCGATCTGGAAGTGACGCCTAGCGGACAGAGAGAAACACCATGCAATACCAGAACCTCTTCACCCGCGTGCAGGCCGTCGGCCCCACGCACGAAGGCGTCGAACTCGGACCGCAGAACAGCGCCCGTGACATCAAGCCCTTCCTCGTCCACCTGTTCGGGCGCCTGGGCAATGCCCAGATCGGCCCGTTCTACCTGGGCACGCTCGGGCTGATCTCCATCGTGACCGGCACGCTGTCGATCAACATCATGGGCTTCTACATGCTCGCCTCGGTGGGCTGGGACCCCATCGAGTTCATCCGCCAGCTGCCCTGGCTGGCGCTGGAGCCTCCGTCGCCCAAATATGGACTGCACTTCCCGCCGATGAACGAGGGTGGGTGGTGGATGTTCGCCTCGGGGCTGCTGCTGGTGTCGGTGCTGTCGTGGTGGCTGCGCACCTACCGGCGCGCGCGCCAGCTCGGCATGGGCACGCACATCGCCTGGGCCTTCGCCGCGGCGATCTGGCTGTTCCTGGTGCTGGGCCTGTTCCGGCCGCTGCTGATGGGCAGCTGGAGCGAGGGCGTGCCCTACGGCATCTTCCCGCACCTGGACTGGACGGCAGCGTTCTCGCTGCGCTACGGCAACCTGTTCTACAACCCCTTCCACGCGCTGTCCATCGTCTTCCTCTACGGCTCGACGCTGCTGTTCGCGATGCACGGCGCGACCATCCTGGCCGTCACGCGCTACGGCGGCGACCGCGAGATCGACCAGATCATCGACCGCGGCACGGCGAGCGAGCGCGCCGCGCTGTTCTGGCGCTGGACCATGGGCTGGAACGCGACCATGGAATCCATCCACCGCTGGGCCTGGTGGTTCGCGGTGCTGTGCCCGCTGGCCGGCGGCATCGGCATCCTGCTGAGCGGCACGGTCGTCGACAACTGGTACCTCTGGGCCGTCAAGCACGGTGTCGCTCCTTCTTACCCCGCCGTCCTCGGCACCGTGGTCGACCCGGCCACCCTCCAGGGAGTCAAGCCATGAGCCGCCTCACCCTGAGCACACTCCGTCGCCCGCTCGCGCTGATGGGCGCAGCCGCGGCGCTGCTGCTGGCGGGCTGCGAACGCCCGCCCGTGCAGACCACGCAGCAGGGCTTTCGCGGCACGGCGATGCAGCACACCGTGAACCCACGCACCGCCGCAGCCCAGCAGGCAGCGCTGCCGCCGGTACCGGCTGACGCCCCGGCCATCCCCGACGGCCCGGGTCCGAAGGCCAAGGACATCTACCAGAACGTCAAGGTGCTGGGCGACCTGCCGGTGGCCGACTTCGTGCGCCACATGAACGCGATCACGCAGTGGATCGCGCCGAACGAAGGCTGCGCCTATTGCCACAACCCTGCCAACCTGGCCGAGGACTCGAAGTACACCAAGGTGGTGGCGCGGCGCATGATCGAGATGACGCGCAACATCAACGCCAACTGGACGCAGCACGTGGCGCAGACGGGTGTGACCTGCTACACCTGCCACCGGGGGCAGGCCGTGCCGGCGCAGGTGTGGTTCAAGGCCAAGGAACCCAAGCAGAACACCCAGCCCATGCTGGGCAACGACTTCGGGCAGAACAAGGCCATCGGCGGCGTGGCCTGGACCTCGCTGCCCTACGACCCCTTCACCCACTACCTGAGCGGCAAGGAGAACATCCGCGTCTACACCGCGCAGCCCCTGCCGCAGAAAGGCACCGAGCGGGCACCGATCCAGACCGCCGAGCAGACCTACTCGCTGATGATGCACTTCAGCCAGTCGCTGGGCCAGAACTGCACCTTCTGCCACAACACCCAGGCTTTCTCTCAGTGGGTGCCGAAGAAGGCGACGGCCTGGCATGGCATCCGCATGGTGCGGGAGGCCAACAACGACTATGTGACGCCCCTGACGTCGGCCTTTCCCGGACCCCGGCTCGGGCCCACGGGCGACGTCGCCAAGGTGTACTGCGCAACCTGCCATCAGGGCGTGAACAAGCCGCTGGGCGGCATGCAGATGGCACAGCTCTACCCCGGGCTCAAGGGCGTGGCGGCGCAGCCGGCCGCGGCAGCCGCCGAGGCCGGCGCATCGGCTGCGGTGGCAGCGGCGGCGGCCAAGCCCGGCGCCGTGGTCAAGTCGAAGTAGCCCTGCCTGCAGGTGGGTGCCAGCCTGCCGCCCCCACCTGCAAGTCATCATGAACCGCCCTCAAGCGTTGTCCTGGCGAGCCGGGACCGAACCGGGCGGCGAGCACACGGCTCCTGCAGGCAACCGCCGCGGCCAGGCCTTGCATGACCCGCCGGCGTCGCAGCACCCGTGTCCGCCCGGCCATGCCGTGCTGCTGATGTCGCGCCTGCGGGCCGACGCCCTGCCCTGGGCGCTGTGGCGCCTGGCCCGTGGAGCGCGCGCGGTGGGCACCGTGCCGGGGATGCGCTTCGCGCGCGTGCTGGGCAGTGGGCGAAACGGCGGATTCGGGCTCGAGCCGGGCCTGGACTGCCAGGGCGTCTTTGCCGCCTTCGACACCGCTGACACGGCTGAAGACTTCGCGCTGCGCTCCGCGGCCGCGCAGGCCTACCGCGAGCGTGCCGTCGAGCACTTCAGCCTGACGCTGCAGGCCACCTCCAGCCGGGGCAGCTGGGGCGGTCAGGCGATGGCGGCCTCGGCCGAGCCGCCGCCGCAGGGGCCCGTGGCGGCGCTGACAAGGGCCGCCATCAAGCCCTCACGCATGCGCGAGTTCTGGCGCCACTCCCCCCCGGCCGAGGCCGAACTCGCCGCCGCGCCGGGTTGCCGTCTGGCCGTCGGCCTGGGCGAGGCCCCGCTGCTTCGCCAGGCCACCTTCAGTCTCTGGGACAGCACGCAGGCCATGGACGCCTACGCGCGCCGCGGCGCGCACCAGCGTGCGATCCGCGCCTCCTGGGGGGGTGAGTACTTCAGCGAATGGATGTTCGTGCGCTTTCGCCCGCTCGCCCTGCGCGGGCGCTGGCACGGGCGCAACTTCGACACCGGGAGCACCCTTGGCTGAGCACCGCGTCGTCGTCGTGGGGGCCGGCATCGGCGGGCTGTGCGCTGCCCTGCGCCTGGTCGGTCAAGGCATGGACGTGACCGTCGTCGACAAGGCCGACCGGCCCGGCGGCAAGATGCGCCCGGTGCCTGTGGACGGGCAGCCGGTGGACGCCGGTCCGACCGTCTTCACGATGCGCTGGGTCCTCGACGAACTGCTCGACGAACTGGGCACGAGCGCCGAGGAAGCCCTGCCGCCGCTGCAGCCGCTGTCGGTGCTGGCGCGTCACGCCTGGCGCACCGACGGCTCGCGCCTGGACCTGCACGCCGACCGCACCCGCTCGGCCGAGGCCATCGCCGCCTTCGCCTCACCCGCCGAAGGCCGGCGCTACCTCGCCTTCTGCGACGAGGCACAGCGGGTCTACCGGCAGCTCGAGGGACCGCACATCCGCTCCAGCCGGCCCAGCTTTGCGCAAATGGTCGCCGACCTGGGTCCGCGCGGCCTGGCCACGCTGGCCGGGCTCGGGCCGCTGGCCACGCTGAGCGCCACGTTGGCGCGCCGCTTCACCGACCCGCGCCTGCAACAGCTCTTCGGCCGCTATGCCACCTACTGCGGCGCGGCGCCTGGCCTGGCACCGGCCACGCTGATGCTGGTGGCCCATGTCGAGCAGGCCGGCGTGTGGGCCGTCCAGGGCGGCATGGCCGCCCTGGCGCAGGCGCTGGCGACGCTGCTGCAGCAACGCGGCGCACGCCTGCGCTGGAGCACGCGGTGCGCAGCGATCGAGCACGCGCAGGGCCGCGTTCGCGGCATCCGGCTCGATGACGGCGAACGCCTGGCCGCGGACTCCGTGGTCTTCAATGGCGACGTCAGCGCGCTCGGCCCGCTGCTGGGCGCCGCTCGCGCGCAGGCGCCAGCCTCGACGCCGGCCGGCGGGCGCTCGCTGTCGGCGATGACCTGGGCGCTGCGCGTGCGCGCCACAGGCTTCCCGCTCGTGCGCCACAACGTCTTCTTCGACGCCGACTACGCCAGCGAGTTCGACGACATCTTCCGCCGCCGGCGCCTGCCGCAGCGCGGCACCGTCTACGTCTGCGCCCAGGACCGGCTCGACGACGCCAGCGACCCCGGCGGGCCCGAACGCCTGCTCGCGCTCGTCAACGCGCCGGCCGACGGCGACACCCGCAGTTTTGAGGACCCGGAGACCGAGGCATGTCAATCCCGTTGCATGGCGCTGCTGCGCGACTGCGGCCTGGCGCTGGACCTGGCGGCACCGGGGGCAGCGGTGCGGCGCACCCCGGCGGACTTCCACCGCCTCTTCCCGGGCACGGGCGGGGCGCTCTATGGGCCGGCGACACACGGCTGGATGGCGCTGTTCAAGCGCTCGCCCAGCGCGTCGAGGCTGCCGGGGCTGTACCTGGCTGGGGGCAGCGTGCACCCGGGGCCGGGCGTGCCGATGGCAGCCATGTCGGGCCGGCTGGCGGCCGCCACGCTGATGGCCGACCTCGCTTCGACGCACCCGTCGCGCCGGGTGCTTATCTCTGGTGGTATGTCGATGCGGTCAGCGACGACGGCCTCCACGCCCTGACACTGATCGCCTTCGTCGGCAGCGTGTTCTCCCCCTACTACCGCCGCGCCTGGCGGCGCGGTCGCGCCGACGCCGAGGACCACTGCGCTGTCAACGTGGCGCTGTACAGCCCCGGCGCGGCACGCTGGACCATGACCGAGCGCGCCAAGCGCCATGTCGATCGCGGCGTCGACCACTTCACCGTCGGCCCGAGCGGGCTGCGCTGGCACGACGACTCGTTGACGATCACGCTGGACGAGGTCGCCAACCCCCTGCCGCGGCGCGTGCGCGGCACGGTCCGGGTGCGCCCCGAGGGCCTGTGTTCCTATGTGGCCGCGCTCGACGACGCCGGGCGCCATCGCTGGGGTCCGATCGCCCCTTGCGCCCGCGTCGAGGTGGCCTTCGACCACCCGGCGCTGCGCTGGAGCGGCCACGGCTATCTCGACAGCAACGAAGGCGACGAGCCCATCACCGAGCCGTTCACCAGTTGGGACTGGCTGCGCGCGCCGCTGGCCGACGGCAGCACCGCGGTCGTCTATGACGTGCGCCAGTGCGGCGGTCGAGCGGACCGCGTGATCGGTGCCCGCTTCAGACCGGACGGTTCCGCCGAGCCCTTGGCGTTGCCGGCGCGCCACAGCCTGCGCCGCACCGGCTGGGGCATCGCCCGCACGGTGCGCGCCGAGGCCGCACCCGCCGGCGGTCCGCCTGCGACTGCGCTGCGCACCCTGGAGGACACGCCCTTCTACGCCCGCTCGCTCGTGCGTACGCGTCTTGGCGGCGAGTCGGTCGACGCCATGCACGAGACCCTCTCCGCGACACGCTTCGGCAGTTCCTGGGTGCAGGCCCTGCTGCCCTGGCGCATGCCACGGCGGCCATGACCCCGCTTGAGATTGCTCGATTCCAGACGAAATGTGTCAATGCGGGTTGACATTTTTAAATGTAAGGTCATCATTACGTTCGCCGGTCGTGTCTGTGACCGGCGTTCGCACCCGCGTGCAGGTTCTGCACGATTTCACTCTCCCCACAGGAGGTTCGCATGGCAAACGCAGACAGCGGTTCCGACAAGGTGTGGCCCACGGGCCTCACCGAGGAACAATCGGAAGAAATCCATAGGCACCTGATCCAGGGCACCCAGATCTTCGGCTTCATCGCCGCGCTGGCGCACCTGTTCGCCTATATCTACTCGCCCTGGCTGAAGTGATCGAGGAGTCCAAGACATGATCTACGGAAAGCTCTGGCTGGTCGTGCGCCCCACGGTCGGCATTCCCCTGTTCCTCGGCGCCGTGGCGGTGGGGTCGTTCTCGGTCCACGTGGCCCTGCTGACCAACACCACCTGGGTCAAGAAGTTCCTCAATGGCGCCTCGCCTGCCGCGACCGCCGCGGTGGAGGAGTCGACGCAGAAGGCGGCCGCAGCCCCACCGACACTGGTGGTGGCCTCGGCCGAGACCGTCAAGCGCTGACGGACGGCGCGCCCGCACCCGCGGCCCACGCCGGGGTGCCGGGCTGGGGCGAGCCCGTCTCGCCATCAGCCCGGCCTTCTGGCCACCTGCGGCGCGGGCGCCATCGAACACCGTCTCCGGCCTTGCTGCCCACAGCCCCCGCAGGCTCGGCGCACCGCCTGGACCCGACAGACCAGACGAATCGTCCATGGTCCTGATCACCCGCCGCATCGTCACGCATTGGGCACGCCTGGGACCGCGCTTCCTGCCCTTTGCCGACGTCGCCTCGGCCGACCTGCCGCTGACGCGCCTGCTGCGCCTGTCGCTGTTCCAGGTCTCGGTGGGGATGGCACTCGCGCTCCTGGTGGGCGCGCTGAATCGCGTCATGATCGTCGAGCTGCATGTGCCTGCAGCCCTCGTGGCGGTCATGGTGTCGCTGCCCGTCCTGTACGCGCCGCTGCGCGCGCTGATCGGCTTCCGCTCCGACACCCACCGCTCCGCGCTCGGCTGGAAGCGTGTGCCCTTCATCTGGCTGGGCACCGTCGTTCAGTTCGGGGGCCTGGCCATCATGCCGTTTGCATTGCTCGTGCTGTCGGGCGGCGGCAACGCCCTGCAGTGGCCGGCCTGGATCGGCCAGGGTGGCGCGGCGCTGGCCTTCCTGCTCGTCGGCGCCGGCCTGCACACGGCCCAGACCGCCGGCCTCGCGCTCGCCACCGACCTCGCCCCGGTCGAGTCCCATCCCAAGATCGTCGGGCTGATGTACGTGATGCTGCTGCTGGGCACGATCGGCAGTGCCCTGGCCTTCGGCTGGTTCCTCGCTGACTTCAGCCCGGCCCGCCTGATCCAGGTCATCCAGGCCTGCGCGCTGGCCACGCTCGTGCTCAACACCGTGGCGATGTGGAAGCAGGAGGCCATGATCCCCGGCCACAGCCTGAAGCGGCGTGCCCATGAGCCCGAGCCCGATTTCGGTGCCGCCTGGGCCCGCTACAGCGCGACCCCGGGCGCGCGCCGCCGGCTCGCCGCCATCGCCGTGGGCACGATGGCCTTCGCGATGCAGGACGTCCTGCTGGAGCCCTACGGTGGCCAGGTGCTGGCCATGACGGTCGGCCAGACGACCTGGCTCACCGCGGCGCTGGCCGCCGGCGGGCTGGTCGGCTTCGCGCTCGCGGCCCGCATCCTCGGCCGTGGCGCCGACCCGGCCCGCATGGCCATGGCGGGTGCGGCGGTCGGTCTGCCGGCCTTCGCCGCCGTCATCACCGCGGCGGCAACCCTGTCGGTGCCGCTGTTCGTCACCGGCGTGGTGCTCGTGGGCTTCGGCGGCGGCCTGTTCGGCCACGGCACGCTGACGCTCACGATGAACCGCGCGCCGCGCGACCAGGTCGGGCTCGCGCTCGGTGCCTGGGGCGCGGCACAGGCCACGGCGGCCGGCGTGGCGGTCGCGCTCGGCGGCGTCGGCCGCGACGCGATAGGCGTGCTGGCCGATCAGGGTTACCTCGGTGCCGCACTCGCACATCCGGCCACCGGCTATGCTGCCATCTACGCGATCGAGATCGCCCTGCTCGCGCTCACGCTGGTCGTCATGCGTGCGCTCGTCGAGCCCCGCCCCGCCCATGCGTCTTCCCCCGCACCCCACCACACCGCAGGAGTCGCCCCATGAAAGTCCATCAACTGCTCTTCCTGGCCTGGATCATCGTCTTCGCCTTCTGGCTCTTCCGCCAGTTTGCGCGCAGCAACAAGAAGTACGACGCCAAGAGCAGCAAGCGCTGAGAGGCTGAGCCGGTCGCCGGTCGCCGGGGGCAACCGGCGCGGAACAGATCCCGCCCATGCCGCGGCTCATTGCCGTTGCCGCTGGGGGCGGCAACGTAGCCGAATCCGTCAGGTCATGGCAGCCTGCAACTGCCGCTGGCCCGGCAGCCAGGCTGCGATCAGCACGCCCAGCAGAGCCACCCCTGCCAGCGCCAGCAGCAGCACGGAGAACCCGGCGGCCTTGACTGCCGGGCCGAGCAGCAGCACGGCGGCGGAACTGAGCGTGAACGAGATCGCGATGCGCGTGCCGGCCACGCGCGAGCGCATCGAGTCGTCGACGTAGCGCACGACCATCAGGTCCTGGAAAGGGATGGCGCCGAAGACGCAGACCATGCAGCCGATGGCAAGGGCGTACCAGAGCCAGCCGCTGGCCTGCGAGGCGGCAGCGAACAGCAGCACCTGCGCGGCCAGTATGGCGAGGTACAGCGGCTTGAGCGCGACGCGGTCGACGGCCCGCCCGACGATCAGCTGGGCCACCGACGCCACCGCGTAGACAGTCGCCAGCAACACCCCCAGGCGCGCCGGGTCGGCAACGATGCCGTCCATGCGCTCGGCCAGCAACTGCGCGTTGCCATTGGTCGTCAGATTGAACAGCAGGCTGCCGGTGGTGGCGCTGGCCACCATGACGATGAAGACGCGCACGGCCAGATGGGGCGGCAGTTGCCGCACCGCCGACGCGGGCTTGCGCGCCGGGGCCGCAGCCTCGGCCGGCGCGACGCGCGCGAACACGAAACCCAGCACGATCGACACCACCCCCGGCACCACGAAGGCAGCGCGCCAGCCGAAGTGCTGCACCAGGAAGCCGGTGGTCAGCGCCGCCGCAGCGATGCCGAGGTTGCCGGCCAGGCCATTGATGCCGATCGACCGCCCCGGCGTGGCCGAACGCTGCACCAGCATCGGGATGCCCACCGGGTGGTAGATGGCCGAGAAGGCGCCCAGCACCGTGAGCGCCACGGCCATCTGCCAAGGCCCCTGGGCCAGCGCCACCGCGATCGCCGACAGCCCCATGCCGTGGAAGAACACGATCATCATGCGCCGCCGACCCCACAAGTCACCCAGCCGCCCGGCCGGGATCGACCCCAGCCCGAACATCAGGAAAGCCCCCGCCGTGTAAGGCATCAGGTCCTCCCAGCGCGCAACCCCGAAATCCACCGCGATCGCGCCCACCGCGGTGGCGAAGATCAACAGGAACAGATGGTCCAGCGCGTGGGCGAAGTTGAGCAGCAGGGCGGGCAGGCGGGGCATGGGCGGCACGGAAAAGCGATCGCCGCATTGGAGCCGAAATCCTCCGCGTTGCGAAGGGGGCGGCAGCGCGCCATGGCAACTGCCAACGCCCCGCCGAGGCCCGTCACACCACGATCGGATTCACCGCCCCGTCCATCGACACGATGGCACCGGTGATGTAGCTCGCCTTGGCCGAGGCAAGGAACACGACGGCGTTGGCGATTTCATCGGGCCGGGCGAGGCGGCCCAGCGGCAGCTTCGCCGTGGCGCGGGTCAGCGCCTCCTCGGGGGCGATGCCTTGCATGCGGGCGTCGGCGACCATGCCTTCGCGCAGGCGCTCGGTCAGCGTCAGGCCGGGGTTGATGGCGTTCACGCGCACGCCGCGGCCGGCATAGGCGTTGGCCATGCCCGCGGTCACGAGCATCAGCGCGGCGTTGGCGGCGCCGCCGGGCATGTGCACCGGACTCGCGACCTTGCCGCCGGCACCGATGACGTTGACGATGGCGCCGGTGCCGCGCGCAGCCATGCGCTTGACGGCGGCGTCGATCACGAACACGTAGCTGAAGTACTTGGCCTCCATCGCCGCGCGCCACGCGGCGGGGTCGAGCTCGTCGGGGGGCGTGCGCCGGGCTGCGCCAGCGGCGGTGACGAGCACGTCGACGGGGCCGAGCGCAGACTCGACCTCGGCCAGCATGGCCTGCACGGCCTGCGGGTCGGCCATCTCGGCGCGCACCGTCAGCAGCCGCGGCGGCGCGCCCGCGGCGGGCTCGCCCAGCCCACGCTCGAGTTGCGCACGTGCGCGCCCGAGGTTGCCTGCGTCGCGCGACACGATGGCCACACGCGCGCCCTCGGCCAGAAAGCCCTCGGCGCAGGCCAGCCCGATGCCCTTGCTGCCACCGGTGACGACGACGACCTTGTCGGTCAATTGCAGATCCATGACTTCGCTACCTTCCCACAGGCCCGGCGCCGGGATGGCCGGGGCGGGCGAGACGATAGCGCAAGCCCATCCTGCCGGCTCGCTGGCGTCCACCCCTCTTTCCGCGGGGGGACAGAAGAAAGATCAACGCCCCCGGCAACAGGTTCGCGCGCGGGCTTGGCACCGCAGGCGCTGCCGACGCATCACGGACACCGCGCAGCGAGCACCCTCAGCCGTGCACCTCTGCCTCGCCGTGCCGCGCGAGCAGCTCCATCAGCTGCCGCCGGATCAGGATGCCCGGGCGGTCGCTGTCCATCGAATGCTCGATGCCGCGGCGGCGCAGGTCGACGACGGCGTCGGGGTCGGTGGACTCGAGGATGTCCTTGTCCTCGCGCGTGATCACGTGGTCGAAGTCGATCAGCAGCTGCGCCGGGCAGTCGTCCTCGGTGTCATTGCGGTAGAGCCACTGGCACAGCTGGATGTGGCCGTCGTCGATGGGCGTGAAGCAATTGATGATGACGTGGCGCACGCCGCTGGGGTATTCGATGTCGAGCCGGCGCGAGAACGGCAGGAAGTAGGCGTTGCGCATGTGGCGCTGCGTGATCGGCTCGCTCGTGCCGCTGACGCGGTGGAAGGCCGGCGGGTTGGCGGCGTCGATCACGGTCTCGGCGTAGAAGCCGTCGTCGCGCTCGACCAATTCGTAGCGGCTGGGCTTGGGCTGCGCGGCCACGCCGAAGGTGGCGCGGTGCACGAAGCTGAAGTGCGCGTTGTCGAAGCTGTTCTCGAGCGCGCGCACCGGGCTGGTGGCCCAGGTCTCGTGGAACTGGAAGATCGTGCGCCAGCCCGGGGCGCCGTACTCGGGCACGTCGGGAATGGGCGCGAGCGGCTCCTCGCCCGGCGCGACCAGCGCGACCCAGGCGTAGCCGTAGCGCGCCTCGCAGCGCCAGGCTGGCGTGCGGTAGTCGGGCGGGATGGCGCGCTCGGGGCCGTACTGCGGGATGCGGATCACGCGCCCGCCGCGGTCGTAGGTCCAGCCGTGGTAGCCGCATTCGAGCGCGCCGCCCACGCAGCGCCCCTTGGACAGACGCGCCGTGCGGTGGCAGCAGCGGTCGCTCAGCGCCGCGGGCCGCCCCTCGCCGTCGAGAAAGAGCACGATGCGCTCGCCCAGCAGCGTGAAGGGGTGGGGCTGGCCGTCCTTCAGCACCGTCAGCGGAACGACGGCGTGCCAGAACTTGCGGAAGACGGGTTGGCGGGTGACGAGCATGGCGGGTTCGGGACGACGGTGCGGCCTGGGGCCGCGGCGCGCAGCAAGGCGCGCACCGCGGGGCACGCACGAATGATGCAACAGGCGTGCCGGCTGGACGTTTCCCCACTCGACACGACATCTTGCCGCGTTTTCTAGTTACACTGGCGATACCATGCGGGTCGTACTCGACACATCGGTTCTCGTGGCGGCATCCCGATCGCGCCAGGGTGCGAGTTTCCGAATCGTGTCGATGCTGCCCACGCCGGCCTTCGAAATTGCGCTGACCGTGGCGGTCTACACCGAATGGCAGGCGGTCCTGACGCGGCCGGAGCACCTGCCCACTGGCGTGACCGCAGAAGACGCGCTGGCGTTCCTGCGCTATCTCGCTTCCATCGCGCACCTGCAGGACGTGCACTACCTATGGCGGCCGTTCCTGCGCGACCCGGACGACGACATGCTGCTCGAGTGCGCAGTTGCTTCGGGCTGCAAATTCATCGTCACCCACAACGTCAAGGACTTTCGGCGCGTCGAAGAACTGAGCGTACGGGCCATCTCGCCGGCCGACTTCCTGAACCACCTGAGGAGCCCCGCATGACCGCATTGACCATTCGGCTGCCGAATTCCGTGCACCAGAAGATCAAGGAACTGGCGCAACGCGACGCCATCTCCGTCAACCAGTTCATCGCCAGCGCCGCCGCCGAGAAGATGGCCTCGGTGATGACGCTCGACTACCTGAAGGCTGAAGCGGCTCAGGGCCGGCGCAGCGATTTCACGCACTACCTGAGCCAGGTGCCGGATGCACCTGCGCCACCGGGCGACGAGATGCCTTGACGATCTCCTCTGGAGCGCGCCTGGCCGAGGTGGACCTGTCCCCGCCTGGGGTCCTCAACCTTGGAGACATGGGGTTGGTGATGAATTAACCAACTTGGTTATAATGATCCGGTGGAAAAGGGCACCCCTCATTGCAAGCTCCCGGTGGTGAAGGCAATGGTGGAGCGCGGTGAGGTCCGCGCCACGGCCAGCGCCTTCGCGGGGGCACGGGCACTCGGCATCAACAATCTGTCGGGCTTGTGCGAGGTTGTCATGTCGCTGACCGCTGACAACTTCCACAAGAGCATGACCACCCATGCAGACCATCGGATCTGGCAGGACGTCTACCGAGTCAGGACTACCGGTGGCACTGAGATCTATCTGAAGCTGACGGTGATCGACGATGTCCTGATCGTTTCCTTCAAGGAGTTGTGACCGTGAAGTGCCCGAACTGCGGAGAGGCTGAGCTGATCCACGACACCCGGGACGTGCCCTATGTCTACAAGGGTGAGCAGACTGTGCTGCCGGAGGTGACGGGCGATTTCTGCCCAGCCTGCGGCGAGGTGTTGCTGGACCGTGAACACGGCGACCGCTACAGCGAGCTCGTGGGCGCCTTCCAGCGGCAGGTGAATGCCGCCTATGTCGACCCCGCCTACATCGCCCGGGTGCGCAGAAAGCTGGGGCTCGACCAGCGGCAGGCGGCGGACATCTTCGGTGGGGGGGTCAACGCCTTCTCCCGCTACGAGAACGGGAAGACCAAGCCGCCGCTGGCCCTGGTCAAGTTGCTCCGGGTCCTGGACCGCCGTCCTGAGCTGCTGGACGAGATCAGGGCAGCATGATCGCGCGGGGCGCCCCGCCCGGGGCACGGTGCTGGCCGGCGGCGTCGGAACGCGTATCTTCTCCGGCGGAGCGCGCTAGAACCTCGGCAACGTCGCCAGCCTCACCTTGCCGACCGCCGCGTCAGCCATGATCTGCTCGCGCTGGCCCCAGCCGCGCAGCTTGCCCGGGTTCAGCAGGCCCAGCGGGTCGAAGCGCAGCTTGGTGGCGACGATGTCGGGGTTGACCTGGCCTTGCTTGCCGTCCTCGACGATGTAGACGTGCGGGTTGGCGATGAAGACGCCGTGGTCGCGATGGATCTGCATGATCTCGTTCAGCCGCTCGTCGGTGGTGTAGCGGATCAGCTGCAGGCCCGAGCAGTTCATCGGGCCTTCCTTGGTGCGGATGAACTCCAGGTGCACCAGCACCTCGTCGCCGAGCAGGCGCCGCAGGTCCTTGGCCTGCTGCACGTAGCGCTTGGGGTCGAAGCCGCTCTGGATGTAGGTCAGGCCCTTGTCGACCTTCAGCGCGTGCAGCGTGGTGTGGTTCCAGGTGTACTCGACGATGGTGCGGTTGCTCGCGCGCACCTCGGCGGCGGTCTTGCGCAGCGTCACCGTGCCACCGAAGTCGGCCGCCAGCTGCTGCAGACCGTGCTCCGAGAACTCGGCCACGAGCACGAAGACGGCATGACTGCCCGGCGTCATCGTGCCGGCCAGCGGCGGCGAGGCCTGCATCAGCAGACCGGGGATGGGGTCGGCCAGCAGCGTGACGCTCTTCTTCACGATGCCCGGCGCCGCGGCGAGCGCGCTGCCGAACTCCAGCGCGGCCTCATAGTGCTCGAAGCAGACGATGGCCTCGAGCCAGGGGTGGGCCGGCGCGGTGCCCACCTCGAGCTCGAGCACCAGGCCGTTGGTGCCGTAGACGTGGTGCAGCAGCAGCGCCTCGGGCGCGCGCAACTCCACCGCGCGGGGCTCGGGCTCGATGGTCAGTGCGCGCACGCCGTGCACGTTGCCGGTGGAGGCCAGCGGACCGAAGTTGATCGAGCCCACCCCGCCGAAACCGCCGCCGTACAGCCCGCCCAGTGTGGCGCTGCGGAAAGTGCTGGGCACGCAGCGCAGTTCCCAGGCGCCGAGCGTGCTGCCCGGCGTGGGACCCGGCTCGCCGGCGGCGGCCTGCATCTGGCGGTCCATCTCGATCATGCGGATGCCGGCCTGGGCGCGCGCCACCCCCGGCTTCACCCACAGCAGCCGGTTGTAGGCCGACAGGTCGAGGATCACGCCGCCGTGCAGCGGCATGCACTGGCCGTAGTTGCCGGTGCCGCTGCCGCGCACGGTGATCGGCAGGCGCTCGCGCGCGCAGGCGCCGACGACGGCACGCACCTCGTCCTCGGTGCGCGGGCGAACCACCGCGTCGGCGCGCAAGCCCTCGAGCTGGCGCTTGAGCACGGGGCTGAACCAGTAGAAGTCCTGGCTCAGGCGCTCGACGCGCTTGTCGGTGATCCACTCCACGCCCGGCAATGCGGCGGCCACGGCGGCGGTGCGCTCGCGCACGCGCGAGGGGTCGAAGTCGGGGTCGGCGAAGGTGGGTGCGTTCATCGGGGGGGCGATCTGAAGAAGCGGGGGTGCCCGTCCGGCAGGCATCAGGCAGAAGGATCAGGCGGACGCCAGCAGGCGCCGGACGAAGTCCTGGGCCTCGCGGCGCAACTGCGCCAGGTCCAGACCGGGGATGGTGTCGTGCTCGACGACGGTGCGGCCCTGCACCAGCACGGCGCGCAGGCTCGGGGCGCCGCCGCTGGCCACCGGCGCGACGCCCGGGTCGTGCAGGCCGAAGTGGCGCGGCTGGTCCAGGTCTTGCACGACGAGATCGGCCGCCTGGCCGACCTGCAGCGTGCCCACCCCGTCGAGCCCGAGCACGCGCGCGCCGCCGGCGGTGCCGAGTTGCATCACGTCGGCCACGCGCAGCGCCGCGGCGTGGCCGCCGGGCTGCTCGACGCGGCCGGCCGGCGCGCGCGGGTCGGGCCGCGGGCCGCTGCGCGGGTCGGCGCGGTGCAGCAGCCAGCAGGCGTGGGCTTCGCTGGCCATGTCGGCGGCCTCGTTCGAGGCCGCGCCGTCCACGCCCAGGCCCACCGGGATGCCCAGGGACAGCGCTTCGGGCACGCGCGCGATGCCCGAGCCCAGCCGGGCGTTGCTCTGCGGGCAGTGCGCGATGCCGGTGCCCGTCTGCGCGCACAGCGCCAGATCGGTGTCGTCCATGTGCACCATGTGCGCGTACCAGACGTCGGGCCCGACCCAGCCGTGCTCGGCGACGAACTGCATCGGCGTGCAGCCGTGCACCTCGCGCGCCCAGCGCACGTAGTCGTGGGTCTCGCTCAGGTGGCTGTGCAGGCGGATGCCGAGCGCGCGCGCCTGCGCCGCCAGCGGCTCGAGCTCCTCGCGCCGGCAGCTCCAGTTCGGCGTCGTGATCGCGCTCGCCACGCGGCGCATGGCCTGCGGCGAAGGGTCGTGGAAGCGGCGGACGTCGCGCTCGACCGCGGTCATGAAGCCATCGAGCGTCTCGGGCGCCACCTGCGGCGGCGCGTTCGCGTCCGTCATCGCCCGCGCCTGCGTCTGGCCGCCGCGGCACAGCACCAGGCGCAGGCCCAGGCGGTCGGCCTCGTGGAAGACGGCGGCCGTGGCGTCGAAGGGCATGCCGGGCCAGTAGTGGTACTGGTGGTCGGCCACTGTGGTGCAGCCCGACAGCAGCATCTCGACCAGCCCCACCCGCGCGGCCAGGCGCAGCGCCTCCTCGTGGTCGAAGTGGCGCCGGTAGGCCACCGGCACGGCGGCGAGCCAGGGCACGAGGGCCTGGTCGATGCCCGCCGGGATGCCCTTGAGCAGGCTCTGGAACAGGTGGTGGTGGGTGTTGACCCAGCCCGGCTGGACCACGCAGCCACTCGCGTCGAGCACGCGCTCGCCGGGCTCGGGCGCGAGCTGACCGATGGCGGCGATGCGGCCGTCGCGGATGCGCAGATCACTGCCGTCGGCGCGCGCAGCCGCTCCGGGCAGGCCGGTCCACAGCGCCTGCGCGCCGCGGACGAGAAGGTTGGCGGGGGGTGGTGTCATTCCTGGGAAGTCTCGCTGTCGTGCCATTTGCCGAGCAGGCGCTTGGACAGCAGCGACATCAGTGCGAACAGCAGCACGCCGGTGACGGTGATGAGCAGCAGCGCGGCAAACATGCGCGGGATGTTGAGCTGGTAGCCGGCCTGCAGTATCTGGTAGGCCAGCCCGGTTCCGGTGCCGCCGGTACCGGCGACGAACTCGGCCACCACGGCGCCGATCAGCGCCAGGCCCGAACTGATGCGCAGACCGCCGAAGAAGTAGGGCAGCGCCGAAGGCACACGCAGCCTTCCCAGCACCTGCAGCCGGCTCGCGCGGTTGAGCTTGAAGTAGCTCAGCAGGCCGGGATTCACGCTGCGCAAGCCGAGTGTGGTGTTGGCGATGATCGGGAACAGCGCCACGAGCGTGGCGCAGATCACGAGCGAGGCTGTCGGGTCCTTGACCCAGATGATGATCAGCGGCGCGATCGCGACCACGGGCGTCACCTGCAGCAGCACCGCATAGGGGAAGAAGGCCACCTCCACGAGCCGACTCTGCACGAAGGCGAAGGCCACCAGCACGCCCAGCACGACGGCTGCAGCAAAGGACAGCAGCGTGATCTTCAGCGTGTTGTAGAGAGCCCCGAACAGCAAGCCCGCGTCGGTGACCAGCACCTGCGCCACGTGCGAGGGCGCCGGCACGATGAAATGCGGCACCTTGAAGGCGACCACCAGGCCCTGCCACAGCGCCAGGATCACCACGGCCACGAGCAGCGGCACGACCACGCGCTGGGTCTGCGGACGGTTCAGCGCCTTCATGCCAGCGCCTCCTCGGTGCCGGCGGCACTGGCGGCCAGCAGGCTGTCCTGCAGGCGCTTGGCGTACTGGCTGAAGGCCATCGAGACCCGGAAATCGGGGCCGCGCGGGTAGGGCTCGTCGATGAGCACCTGGTCGACGATGCGCCCCGGCCGCGCCGCCATCACGACGACACGGTTGGAAAGAAAGACCGCCTCGTGGATGGAGTGCGTGACGAAGATCACCGTCAGCTTCTGCGATCGCCAGAGCTCGAGCAGCTCGCTGTCGAGCCGGTTGCGCGTGATCTCGTCGAGCGCGCCGAAGGGCTCGTCCATCAGCAGCAAGGTCGGCTCGGTCACCAGCCCGCGCGCGATCGACACCCGCATCTGCATGCCGCCCGAGAGCTCGCGCGGCAGGTGGGTCTCGAAGCGGCCCAGACCCACGAGCTGCAGCGCCGCGCGCACGCGTGACTCGGCCTGCGCGCGAGGCACGCCGGCCAGGTCCAGCGGCAGGCGCACATTGCTCATCACGCTGGCCCAGGGCATCAGCGTCGCCTCCTGGAAGACGAAGCTGAGGTGGTGGCCGGTGGACTCCACCTCGCCGACGGGGCGCCGCCACAGCAGCAGCCGGCCGTCGCTGGGCTCGAGCAGCCCGGCCACCATCTTCAGCAGCGTGCTCTTGCCGCAGCCCGAGGGGCCGAGCAGGGTCACGAACTCGCCCTCGCGCACCGTCAGATCGACGGGCATGAGGGCGCGTGTGCCGTTGGGGTAGGTCTTCTCGACCGAGAGGACCTCGACAGCGGGGGTTTCGTTCATGCGGCGCAGCGGTGCAGGGTCAGTTGGGGTCGGGGCGAGTCCGGGGCGCGGTCAGGGCATGACCTTGAGGTCCTTCACGAACTGCGTCGTGTAGGTCTTCTTCAGGTCCACCTTGGCCGGGTCGAGCAGCTTCATCGCCACCATCAGGTCGTAGGTCTTCTTCATCCGCTCGTCGGTGACGATGCCCACACCCAACTTGGCCACATCGCCCCCGAAGACGATGCCCTGCTCGTTGAGCAGGCGGATGCCGACCGCGATCTTGTCGTCGGTCATGTTGGGGTTGTCACGCTTGATCAGCGCGTTGGCCGCGGCCGGGTCGCCCTTCAGGTAGCTCTTCCAGCCCTCCATCGTCGCCTTCACGAAGGCGGCCACGGCCTTCGGGCGCTCGCGCACGGTCTTCTCCATGCAGACGATGGTGGTGGCATACGGAGGCCAGCCATGGTCGGCCAGGAGGAAGACGTTGGGCTTGAACTTCGCCTCCTTCTCGATCGCGTAGGGCTCGCTCGAAAGATATCCCTGCTGCACGATGTTCTTGTCGGCGATGAAGGGCTGGATGTTGAAGGTGTAGGGGCGCACCTGCGAGTCCTGCAGACCGTAGGCCCCCTTCAGCCAGGGCCAGTACGAGGTGTTGGCGGCGCTGGAGATCAGGATGGTCTTGCCCTTGAGGTCCTCCATCTTGTTGACCACGCCCGGGTGGCCGATCAGCACCTGCGGGTCTTTCTGGAACGAGGCGGCGACCGTGACGGCGTTGATGCCGTTCTCCCACGCCTTCATGGTCTGCACGTCGTAGCCCATGAAGCAGTCCACCTGCCCTGCCGCCAGCAGCTGCATGCCGTTGACCTGGGGCCCGCCCATGCGGATGGTGACGTCCAGGCCCTCGCGCTTGTAAAGGCCGGTGGCCAGCGCCTGGTAGTAGCCGCCGTGCTCGGCCTGGGCAAACCAGTTGGTGAGGTAGGTGAACTTTTCCTGCGCCTGGGCGCTGGACAGCGTCGCCAATGCGGCGGTGGCGCCGGCCAGCAGGCGGGCGGCCTTACGGGACAAGGGGCGGGACGGGCGGGGCATGGGCGGCTCCATGTAAGGGTGGAACCCCTCAGGAGCAAACCGTGTGCCAGGGCAGCGCTCAGCACCCGCGGACCGCGGGTGCTCCCGTCATCACCGCATCGCCACTGGCTTCAAGCCGACCTAAAGGAAGCGGGCATGTCCCTCGTGGCCCCACTTGGTGCGCCGCAGCCCAGACCTGACTGGGCGTCCGCCCCAGAATGAGGCGTGGCTGCGCTCGAGAGGACGACACGCCCCTGGCCAGCCCAACGCCATCGCGTTTCAGGGGCCCCGCCGACAGCGCCGCGCGCTGCGTCGTTTTCTTTCGGCCGCTCCCTTGCCGCAGGCCGAGAGATCAGTTCCAGCCGCGCTGCTGGATCAGTTGCAGGGCCAGGTCAGCGGCCTTGGAGTGGGCCAACGGCGTCGGATGGAAGCCATCGGAGAACAGGTAGGTCTGCCACCAGTTGACCGACGGCTTGCCCGACATCGCAGACAGCTCCGCCGCCGTGCAGGTGGGGAAGGTGTATGTGGGCAGGCCGGAAGAGTCGGTGCCGGTGGCCGGGCAGGCGGTGTCGGTCCCGTTCGTGAAGCCAAAGGTCACCGGGCTGGCCACCTGCGCGCGGAAGGTGGTGTTGAAGTCAAGCACAGCCACATTGGCGTTGTTCGCGAACTCCGAGGCGAGCTTCTGGTTGAAGGTGTTGACCCAGGTCTGGATCAGGTCCTTGACGTTGGCGGCCTGCTGCACACCGGCCTGCTGAGTGACGCCGAACAGCACCGCACCGAATCGCGGGGTCAGCGCGATATCGGGCATGTTCATCAGGACGACCCGGCTCGCGCCCTTGCTGAGCGCATGTTCACGGATGGCGTTGGCGAGATTGACCGCCACGTTTTCCATGTAGCTCAGCGTGGCGAGCATGGCCCCATCGGCTCCGCCGGCAAGGAACACCCCAGTCGCCTGCTGCCCCAGCACACTGGCCAGCAGCGCCTGAAAAGCCTGCGGATTGGTTCCGGCCGCAAGATAGGCGCCCGCAAGATCGGCCGCATCGTTGCCACCACCGACGACCAGCAGCACATCGTCTGCGGTGTAGCTGCCATGGATCCCGGCAGCGGTCTTCAGCTGCAACGGAATGGAGCGTGGGTCGGCCGGGTTCGAGCTGTAGTTGACCCGCCCGCCACCGACGGCGTAGTTGGTGCACTCACCCCGGGTTGCAGGAGTCGATCCCGTGAAGGAAAAATAGGGGCACAGGCGTGCCGTCTGCAGTTGCTTTGCCACCAGGTCGACCCAGATGTCAGCCGAGCCAGCGCCGGTAGGTGACACCCCCTGGACGGTGAATTTCAGGCCGAAGGTGCCGCTGTCGGAAAGGCTGTCGCCGAAAACCTTGACACGGGGCGCAAGCGGCTTGTTCGCGGCGGCCGCGGCGACGAGTTCGGAAAGCGGCCTCCCGATCGCCGCAAGCTTGTTATTGAGCGAGTCGAGCACCAGGTCATCAGGATCGCCCACCCTGAAGGTCGACGTGAACAGGTCGCCCGCGATCGACGCGCCCGTCAGCGCTTCGACCTGGGTCTTGATCGAGGCCTTGGCCGCAGCCAGCCCATTGGCGATGGTCGACGCCTTGGTGCCGTCGAAGCTCGCGAACACCGTGGCCGGGTCCGCGCCCAGGGCCTTGCCGACGCTGAGTTCCGTCAGCGGCGTGACGTTCAGGCGGCCGGAACTGTCGGCAAAGCTGTGCAGCGTGACGCCGCCCGAAGTGACCCGGACGATGCAGGGGGCGGTCTGGTTGTTCAGCGTCAGCACGAACAGGCCGTTGGCGTCGGTCGTTCCGGTGAGTTGGGGACCCGAGACGCACTTGGCGGTCACGTTGGCGTTGGCCATGGCCGCGCCAGTGGCGGCAAAGCCGGAGATGGTCACCGGCACCCCGTCAGGGCCGCAGGCGGACAGGGCGACGGCAGCGGAGCCGATCAGGCTCCAGCGAATCATGAATGAGCGCACGCAAATTCTCCAGTCAGGACGTCTGTTCGATGCTAACCCGACTTTGTCAACTTTTCCCCCTTATCTGTCTTTGGCCAGCCGTAAGCCCTTGTCTGGATTGAACCCCACTCGCAGATCCATAATGTAGTGCCATAATATTATAAGACTTCCGATCCAAATCCCCTTTTTTGGTGCAACATCGCGTGCATGTTCATTC
>JAIXWM010000014.1 GCA_027491255.1 Rubrivivax sp.
GCGCCGCTTCGCTGGCGCGCTGATGGCCTCGTAGATCTTCTCGATCGGGAGTGGTGCTGCGTCCATCGTCATGCTCACGTCCCCGAGCACGACCAACCTGGCCAACAGAAGGAGGACCTCGTCATCCGGCCACCCGTAAGGCCGCACCGCGTAGCGCTTCTCCAGCATGTCGTGCAGTACGACTTGCCGGTTGGCTGTGGCGGCTAGGGACAGGTAGTCTCGGACATCCTTCAGGGCGTCCGGATTGTTCTCGCCCTTGTCGAAGAGGAGTTGCTCCTTGGCAACGTCGTTGCTTCGGAGCACTGCCTGGATTTCCCTCGGGCGATCGGCCTCCGCCGTTAGTCGTTTCAGGAGGCCCATCTTCGAGAACGTGTTCTCGATCAGGTACTCCATAGACTCAGCGACCATTTCGGTAGCCTTCGTTGACTTCAGCTTCAAAGGCTGACCTGCAGCGTAGACCGACGCCTCGGTCAGCATGCGATCGAGCTGAACGGTCAGCCGCTCCCGCCGAAGGCGGTTCGCCTCTGCGCATTCGCGAAGAATCCGGCGAGTTGATTCAGCGAGTGTGCCGTCGTTCTTACGACCGAGGTACTTTGTCGTCTGGATGCAGGTGCGCAACTCACGCCCGAGTCCCTCGTCGTTTCCGAGCCGGAAGATCAGGACTCCGCCATCCTGAGTGCTTTCCAGAAGACAACGAGCGTTATCATGAAGCTCATAGTCGTCACCGAGTGGGGTGTAGACCACGAACAGGAGTGCGCCGTCTTTCTGGCTCCCAACCGGAAAGGCATCGCATCTCCGGTTGATCTCGAAGTCGACTCGGTTCCCGGAGAAGCGATGCTTGCGCTGGCCTTTCAGAACGTCTTCGAAAAGAATTTCACCGAGGAGGGCCGACTCGTCGCTGCTGGACAGATCGACCGATTTGATTTCCTTGTTGATGTCACGCTCTTCGTTGGTGAGGAAGAGGTACGTGTCGCCGTTGCGGCTGATCAGCGTTTCCTTCTCGAGACGCCCGAGACCCTCTTCGATGGCCCGCCTCAAGGCGAGGCGGTCTCCATCGATCTGGTCCAGACAGAGCGTCACAAGGTTGTCGACGTTCCCCTTCATCTCGTCGACGTATCGAATGAGAAAAAGGACCTGAAGCAGCTTCACGTCATTCGACGTAAGGGCCGGGTTGCTCCGAGCCTGGTCGATCGTCTTCTTGACCGCTGTATCGAGGAAACTCTCGATAGAGGGGTAGAATTCGTAAAGTGGAACGAGCACTCCGACTTCGCAGGCTGATACCGTCTTGGCCGCAGACTGGAAAGCGTCGAGCATCGATCGCTCACCACGCGCGAGGTGTGCGCCGGTCGCGCCGGCCTTGCGAATCGCCTCGAAGATCTTTTGGAGAAGCTGAAACTGATAGGGGACAAACGGATAATTCCGCGCGAATTCCTCCGCGGAGTTGACCTTGCGGAAGGTCATCCCCGTGTTCGTGAACGTCAGCTGGTTCTTGAGAATGTCTCCCTTGCTTCTGAACACGCCTTCAAGTTCGGCGTTGACGTCGGTTCGCTTGGCAAGGAGCCGCGACTGGATGACCTCGTCGACGTTGGCACTCGATAGCGAGAGTGGCGGGAAGAATCGTCCTTGAATCTTTGAGAAGTCCTGTCGTTTCGTCTTGGTCATGTCGCCAAGCACGGTGTCCATGTCCTCCTGCGACGTGACGATGACCCAGGCCCGGCGCTGGCAAATGGTTCCGAGTTCCTCGGTTATCGTTTGCAGGTTGAGCATCAAGTGGGAGTCCGTGCCGATAAACTGGCCGACCTCGTCCACGAGAAACACGAGACGGTGGCTGGGCCCCTTGGCGTCCAGGTATGCCTTCACCCACTTTGCGAAATTTTCCACTGTGAGCGAGAAGTTGTCTTCCGCCCCATCAATCCACTTCTCGGCAGCGGCCTGACTTTGGCCGAGCGTCTCAGAGAGTGCCTTCACGACCTCGTCGCGGTTGAACTGGTATGCGTCACGTTCAGCGACCCATTCCAGGCCCGTGTGCTTCCGGTAGGAGTCATGAAACGCCGCTAGGAGCGAGCGGCCCTCGAGGTAGCGCTCGAGGTGCGCGATGTGAGCGTGATCGCCGGAGTATCCCTGAAGCTCGTTGAGCACCTTCAAGAACACCCGAAGGATCAGGTCACGACTGATGCGATGATCGGCCTTGCTGTCGATATTGAAAAGTACCACATCGGTGTCATTCGCAACGGCACGCCTGATGTCGGCGAAAAGCAAAGCATCGCTGACCTTGCTCTCGAAGAACTCCACAGCGCGTTTGGTTTGCTCGCCGAGCGCGTGGGGCTGATTGTTCAGGAGGTACGAGAGCACCTTGAGGAAGTGCGACTTGCCGGAGCCGAAGAACCCGGAAATCCACACGCCCATCTTCGCGCCAGATTGTTCGCTCCGTGACTGCTCGGACGAGTCGAGAAACCATGAAACGAACTTGCGAAGGTGTTGGTCGAGCTCCTTCGTGACGACGAACTCGTCGAGCTCTTGCCAGACGGAAGACGCGTCCAGCTGGTCTGCCTTCACGACGCCATTGATGGGCCGAAAGATGTCGCGTTCAAACAGTTGTTCGATCTTCATTGTGTTCCGCCCCCGCTCACGGAATGAGCTTGAAAGCCCGGTAGTAGTTCGCGTTCTTGAGCTTCCCGAACAGCCGAAGCGACTGGCCGTCATATCGCCCGGGGTAAAACATCACGAGCGGCGTCTGCCCCATCACCGGGTGGAGGTTGCTCAGGAGCGTGTGCGAGCGCAGCAAAGGCCAAATGCTGCCGACTCCAGACACCAGCACCAGATCCTGCTCGTGCGGCCGAACGACTTCCTGGAATACCGCACTTAACTTCGATTCGTGAAGCGGTGCCTTCAGTGCGTTGCGTAGAGCCTCGTCACCCTTCTCCCGCTGCATGGTCAGCGCCTTGTCGAGGAGACGCCTGCTTTGCAGGTACTCAATCACCAAATCGAAAAGGTTTACGTGCTGGACCCGAAGGTCCGGCCGCTGCTTCCGAATGTGGTCGAGGAGAACCGGCAGATGTTCTCGCACCTGAAGCTCCTCTTCTGGCGCGTAGTCGAAGATGTAGAAAGCAATCTCGTTACCGATGCCGCTTCCACTCAAGAAGTCGTTGGAGGTGACTCGGGGGAGAATCTTGTCGAGGCGTTGGTGCAGCGCTCCGCTCATGGCGAAACCTCCAGGCATTGGAGCACGTAGATGTCATTGCTCGCGCGAAGGCTTGCCGCGACGCGCTCCGCGACGTGCACGGCCTGCAGGCGGAGCGATCTCGTGTCCTGCACGTACCCTGCTTGGGCGAGCGTCTGAAACACCGAGGAGCGCAGTCGATCGCGAGTGGCCTGGTTCCAAATCGGCATATGTGCGTCGCGCTCGTGGCACTCGTCGACGTAGTCGTCCCAAGTCTTCTTCGTCAGCCGAGGCTCGAAGCGGCGATATTGCTCGGCGACGACCAATCGCATGAAGTCGCCGAGTAGGCGGCTCTGCTTCACCGCGGCTGCGAGTGTTGCCTGAACAGCGACAACCCCGGACCCATCGCGAATGAGCTCAAGCACGTCGGGCGTCACGGTCTCGAGGCGCGACCGGATGAGGCTGGCCACACGAACGGCACGCTTGCGCTGTCGCGCCCTCAGAACGTTGTCGGGCCACACAGCAGTACGCCAATCATCCGCGCTTACTCCGCGCAGCATCAAATCTGCCAACAGCCGCGTCTCTGGAAGCAGGAGCGCGCCGGCGATGATGTCACCTCGGTAGATGCCCTCGTTGCCTCGGCGAAGCGAGTTCACGCCCGCATCCAGGTCTTCGGAAAGGGAAGCCGTACGGTCCGTCAACGAATGAGGCAGTTCGACATGCTCGACCAGCGGCCGCTCCTCCTTCGGCTTTGGCTTCTTTGACCGTGGGCGCTGGGATAATTCGGTCATCATGAACTACCCCGCCCGTCGGCCTCCACCGACGCCCCACCAGCCCGCACCCACGCGTCGATCTCGTCCCGCTTGAACTTCCAGAAGCGGCCGACCCGATGGCCAGGCATGCCCTTGGTGGAGACCCACGAGTACACAGCGTCTTTGCTGACGCCGAGGTACTCCGCGATTTCCTCTACCGACAGCCAACGGTCATCCATCGAGACGCTTCTCCCGGGTGGTCGGACGGATGCTGGACGCACCACGCCTGAGCGTACGAGCAGCGGGAGGTTAACAGCGGCCCGCCCCGATGGTCAATCGGCGTCCGTCGGTTTTGGTGGGTTCTGACCCGAGACGATGCCGGTACGGTCGGCGCCGAACGGCTCCCGCGGCGCCTCTACGTGCCCGTCCGCAGCGCCCGCCACATCACCCGCTGGTCCGCCCAGAGCAGGCTCTCCGTGAGCCGGCGCAGGGCGCGCTCGCTGAGCGGCTGCCGGCCGGCGGGAACCTCGAGGGCCAGGATCTCCTCCTGGATGTCGGGGGCGAGCAGCAGCAGGTTCATCAGCTGCGTCAGCCGCGCGCGCGTCAAGCCGTGCTGGCGCGCCACGTCGGCCTGGTCGTCGTAGACGCC